>JBOGCG010000022.1:0-27596 GCA_051656625.1 Sarcina sp.
TTCTAAATTCTAAATTCCAAATTACAAGCTACTTCCTTATAAATCTGTGCAAGTTCCTTATCAAACAAAGTTCTCTTTAACATAACAGATAAAGCTCTAACCTTTTCCAACATAGCTGTTGCCATTTCATCAGTTAAATCAACATTATATTCACTAAATTTATTAATTATAGCTGCTTTACCAGAATGTTTTCCTATTACAATCTGTCTTTCAAGTCCTATTTCACTTGGATCAAAAGCTTCATAATTTTTAGGATCTTTAATAGCTCCATCAGCATGAATTCCTGACTCATGTCTAAACATATTCTCTCCTACAATAGCTTTCCAAATTGGTAGTTGTCTTCCCGAAGCTGCTGATACGTACTCACAAAGCTCCTTAAACATATTTGTATTAAACCCTAAGTCAATTCCATGTACATATTTAAGAGCCATTACAACCTCTTCTAAAGCTGCATTTCCTGCTCTCTCTCCAAGTCCATTCACTGTAACTCCTATATGATTTGCTCCACCCATCACTCCAGCTAAAGCATTGGCAGTGGCCATTCCAAAATCATTATGTGTATGCATTTCTATATCAAAATTAGTTTTTTCATGTAAATATTTTATAGTATCCCTTAAATCAAAAGGCTCCATTACACCAACAGTATCACAATATCTAAATCTATCTGCTCCAGCAGCCTTAGCTGCATTTATAAATTCAACTAAAAACTCATTATCAGCCCTTGATGCATCTTCTCCATTTACAGAAACATACACTCCATTTTTCTTTGCATATTCCACTGATTTAACCATATTTTCTAAAACCCATTCTCTAGAAGTTCTAAGTTTATGTTTTATATGAATATCTGAAACAGAAATAGAAATTGCTACAGCATCAACACCACAATCAATAGAATTTTCTATATCACTTATAACCGCTCTATTCCAAGCCATAATACTACTATTAAGATTTTTTTTGCATATTTCCTTTATTACTACTCTTTCATCGCCACCCATTGCTGGTATTCCAACCTCTAATTGATCTACACCAATATCGCTAAGCATTTCTGCAATAGTAACTTTTTCATGATTTGCAAAAACCACACCTGCTGTTTGTTCACCATCTCTAAGTGTGGTATCAACAATAGAAATTTTTCTATTCCCCAATATCTTTTCCATTGTCATTTCATCGCCCCCTATTTCTCTTTTATTTTCAATTCTACCATATTTTACCTAAATATTCTATATAACTTTATTTTTAATAAAAAATAAAAGAGACTTACAAAAAAGCCTCTTTTAAAAATTCTATTTATTTTTTAGATTAAATCTTCCCATATCTTCATTAACATTTTTTATTAAAGAATGTAATTCTAAAGAAATCTCTTCTACTGATTTACTAAATTCTATCAGTTCATCAGAAGATGCTGCTACCTCTTCAGTAGTAGCAGACATTTCCTCTGAAAAAACACTTACTTGCTCTATGCTAACAAAAACTTTTTCCTCTTCTTTTTTAATTTCTATAAAATCACTATTTAAAATAGTCATTAATGGAATGGTTTCATCTATCTTTTGTGATATGTACTTAAATGATTTTATAGCCTCTGTTGCATGTTCTTCTTGAGATTTAAGCTCCTTACTCATAATAGCAACACTTTCTATAACCTCTGAATTATCCTTTAAAATCTGTTCTACAACTTTAGTTATTTCCTCTGATGAATTTTTACTTTGTTCTGCAAGTTTTCTTATTTCATCAGCAACCACTGAAAAACCTCTTCCTGCCTCACCTGCTCTTGCGGCTTCTATGGCTGCATTTAATGCAAGTAAATTGGTTTGTTCTGAAATATTATTTATAACCTCAGTTATTTCATTAACTGATTTTATTTTTCCTTCCATAATAGCCACTGAATCCATAAATAAATTAAATTTATCTATAAAACTATTCATTGAAGTTATTAAATTTTCCATATCTTTATTGCTTATCTTTGCACTTTCACCAATTTCAATTGATGTACCATGAATGTTAGAAATATTGTTATTCATAGCTGTTACCTTTTGACCAAATCTATTAAATAAATTAACTATCTCTAATATTTGTCTACTTTGATCTGTATTTCCATCTGAAGCAGCTGTCATAGCCTCCCCTATACTACTAACACTGTTTAGCATTTCTTGAGAGGTTTCACTAAGGTAATTAGATTTGCCATCAATTTGTTCTAAAGCTTCTTTAATAACTAACAAAGTTTCTTTTAAACTGCCCTTACTTCTTGCTATAGAATTATAAACTTCGTTAATTTCATCACTTCTTTTCTTTTCTATAGGATTTTCAATTATAGTAAAATCCCCATTCTCTAAACTAGAAATATTTTTTTCTAAAAATTTAATTCTATCAACAAATTTTTTAGCTAATTTAGTAGTTAAATAGATAGTTAAAATTACTGAAACCACTATTATAATCATAAAAATATTTCTAAATTCAGTTACTTCTTTTATGAAATAATTTATGATTCCCTCTGAATTTGTACTCATAGCACTTATTTCAGCAATATTTACATTAACTATAGGCTTCAAAAAAAGATTAAAAGCAATAAGCATAACTAAAAATATAGTTAAAATCGGTACTACAACTCCTGTTATTAATAAATATCTAAGACTTTTTTTCTTCATAAAAATCCCTCCCATTTATTAATATCGTAATTATAAATAGTAAATTAACCTTATAGTTTATTTATAAACAACTTTCTTTAAAAATAAATAAGTACCTACTTTGATTACCATCTTAGTAGATACTTATTTTAATATAAATATTTATAATCTTATATTTGTGATTTTAGCCATTGCTTTACTTCATCACTGCAGAAAGCACCATCAACACTATTTAAATAAACTTTTTTATAATCCTCTAAAGTTAATCCATTAGATTGGTTGATATTTTCACATTCCTCTGTTAAATCAACATTAGAAACTGTTCTATTATCTGTACTTATATTTACTTTTAATCCATCAACTAAAAACTTTTTAGCTGGATGATTTTTATAACAATCCACCGCCTTAGTTTGTAAGTTACTCTTAGGGCACATTTCTAAAGTTATATTATTTTCTTTAACTAACTTATAAGCTTTCTCATCATTTTCTATAGCAACTGCATGTCCTATTCTTTCAGTTCCTAAAAGATTTATAGCTTCTATAACATTTATACTAAATCCTGTTTCACCTGCATGTATAGTTACTCTATAACCCATTTCTCTTGCTTTTTCGAAAGCCTCTACATAAGCTGGTACAAAGCCCTCAAGTTCAGCTCCTGCTAAATCAACAGCTACAACACCTTTTCCTATGAACTCTTTTCCTGCTTCAAGAACTTCATAAACTGAGTCCACTGAATGGTGTCTTAAAAGACTTAAAATCAATCCACTTTTAACACCAAATTTATTTTCCCCTTCTTTCATTCCTTCTAAAACAGAAGAAATTACTTGTTTTAGATTTAATCCTTGTCTATTGTGTAATAATGGCGCAAACCTAATTTCTATATATTTAACATTTTCTTTACTTACATCCTCAATTAATTCAAATGCTATTCTTTTTAAATTCTTTTCATTTTGCATTAATTTTAAAGGCAAATCAAATCTCTTTAAATAAACATCAAGTGATGGACAATCCTCTGGTACCACTAATAAATCTTTAACTTCTTCATAACTTTTATTTTCTAGGTCAACTCCACAGTCTTTTGCTAACTCTATAACTGTTTCTGGTCTTAAAGAACCATCTAAATGACAATGTAATTCAACCTTTGGTAATTTTCTATAATCCATATTAAACTCCTCCTAAAATATCCTCTATTATTTTTTATCTATATACTCCGTAATTAATATTTTTTTATTTAAATAAAAAAAATCCTTGATTACGAAGAAAATAAAGAAAGCCTTATTTTCTTCGTAATCAAGAATTATTGGTTCTTGGTAGAAACTCCCTAACCATATTATAGGGATTATACGAAGTAATTATTAAAATTTTATTAATTAATATTTTATCATTTTTCTAACATAAATCAACATATTTTTTTATGGAAAAAGATAAAGCTATATGGTTGCGTCCCCATATAGCCCTAAAAGGGAATTTGCCCAATAAAATATTGAACCCTTATCCCAATTGTATTTTATGATATTTTCTTATATTTATACCCTCTTTTTTTATTTTTAAAATCAAATTACTTTTGACTTATTAACAAAAATAAAATAAAATCAAATTATTGCAAATGATTTGCAACAACTTAACTAATGAGGAGATTTTTATGATTTATTTTTTAATAGCACTTTTTGCCTGTTCTATAGGTAGTTTTGTAGGACTAGGTGGAGATTTAATAATTATTCCATTCCTTTTATCACTTGGAATACCCAAAGCTTTAATTTCTGTAAACACTGATTTAACCATGTTCTTCATGTCTTTATTATCAACTTTCATTTTCTTCAAAAGAAAACAGGGTGATTTTAAAACAGCTGTTCTAATGGCTATAGGAATTATCCCCGGTGCTTCCCTTGGAGTCTTTATAAATAGTAAAATCACAATTCCCATGTTTAAACTTATTTTTATTTTACTTTTAATCCTATTACTTTTAATGGTTCTTTTAAATAATAAAGTAAAAGACTTTAAACTTCCTACTATAACAAAACCTTTTATTGGATTATTTATAGGAACTATTTCTGGCTTATTTGGAATAGGTGGTGGAATTATCTTAATTCCTGTACTACTTATTTTTTATAACCTAAACCAAAAAGAAGCTTCAGCTACTACAATGTATTTAGTATTTATTAGTACCATTGTTACAGTAACTAGTTATTATTTAAGAGGTTTTTCAGATTTTCACTATGCACTATTTATGATTCCTGGAGCTTTAATAGGTTCTAGAATTGGTACTTACTTTAACAAAAAAGCATCAAATAAAGTTATATCTATAGTCTTTAATCTGATTCTTATTTTTGTTTTACTTAAGGAACTTATTCCCTTTTTGCTTTCTTTACATTAATTTAATTTTTTACAGAACCCTCATTTTTACTAACTTTAAGGCAAATTATTAACTTCTATTTACAAAAGTTCAAGGATTATAAACATTATCACTATTGATATAGTTTGCATCTGTATTATATAATTTGACTAAGAAATAGTGAATATTGAATGGGGGACAAACTTATGGAAAAAATAGCGATATTAACTGATAGCTCCTGCGATTTAAATAGAGAAGATAAAGAAAAATATGGAATTTTTTCATTACCACTTAGAATTATATATAAAGATAGAGAATATTTAGATTACGTTAACATTACACCAAAAGAAATTTATGATAATTTTGAAAATGAAATTCCATCTACATCATTACCATCTAACCAATGTATCAATGATGTATTAGATAGAATAGAAGCTGAAGGCTATACTCATGTTATAGGTATATTTGTAGCTCAAGTTTTGTCTGGAACTTATAATGCTGTTAGACTTCAAATTCAAGAAAGAACTGCTTTTAAATATGAATTACTAGATAGTAAAATTGTTGGTCATCCTATCGGAGTGATGGCTATGGAATTATCAAAACTAGTAAGTGCTGGTAAAACTTTTGATGAAATAATTGAATTATTTCCTACTATAAAAGATAATACTTATGGTTATTTCACTGTTAATACTTTAGAGTACCTTACTGCTGGTGGAAGAATTGGTAAAGTTGCTGGAACTGTCGGGGATTTCCTTAACTTAAAGCCAATTATAACAGTTGATGAAGAAGGAAATTATATAACTGCTGCAAAAGCAAGAGGTAGAAAAAAGGCCATTAAAGGTATCACTGAAATAGCTAACAACTTAGTAGAAGAAGGCCCTTGCTCTATTAATATACTTCATGGTGGAGCATTAGATGAAGTTACTCCAATGTATGAATATTTTAAAGAACATCCTAATGTTAAAGAAATTTCTTTAAGGCACATTGGTGCTGCAATGGGAGTTCATACTGGACCAAAATTACTTGGTTTCTCTCTTATAAAAAAATATTAATGTAAAGAGGACTTAAAATATGCATAATCTATCTGAAGAAAAAGAATTATATGAAAAATATAAAGAAGAACTTAAAAATTTAAAAAAAGTAAAAAAAGAAAGTAACTCCGTTACTCAAGTTTTTACTAAAGGACTTCTTCAAATTTATGTATTATATATACTTAGCTTAGGTCCTACAAACGGAAATGATATTTCTAAAAAAATAGGTTATAGAACCAAAGGACTTTGGCTTCCTAGCACTGGAGGTATTTATCCTCTATTAAAAAAGCTAGAAAAAAACGGTTTTATTATTGGAAATTGGGACGACCCAGTTACTAAATTTCAAAAAATTTATTCTATAACAGAAAAAGGCTTAGATGAATTAGTTGAAAAAAAACATTTATTAAAACCACAGATGGAAAATTCCTTAAAAATATTTTCTTTAGTTTTTAAAGATTTATATAATTAAAAATTAAGAGCTCTATGAAAATAAAGAAATATTTTCATAGAGCTCTTATTTGTTATCTATAAATAAATTAAGCTATAGTTATAGCTGCAACAGGACATTGTTCTGCAGCATCATTTGCATCTGCTTCTGCATCACTTGGAACATCTGAAGTTATTGCTACTGATTTTCCATCCTCATCCATTGAAAATACTGATGGGCATATTGAAACACATAATTCGCATCCAATACAAGTATCTTTATCTACATTTGCTTTCATAATAAATTCCTCCTCTTTTAATTCTTAGTATTCCTATCTGATATAATTAATTCTATCAATAATTTCTTATTTTTGAAAATTCTTCAGTTTTAAAATACCATCATTTGACTTAAATAACTCTTTAATGCTTTTATTTTTTTAATTTTTTCAAATCACATAATTATTATTACTCTAAAAATTTTTATTATACAAAAACTATAAAAAAATAAAAAAAATTTTATTGCTAAGAATAACTCCTAACAATAAAATTTTTAAAATTTAATCTATTTTTTATTAATAAAGTGCACCAAACAACATTGAGTATAATGGACTTTCTTTCACAAACTCTTCAGCTTTACCATCTTCTAAAGCCTCTGTTAATTCTAAGTCTATAGGTAACTCTGCAATAAGTGGTATTCCTAAATATTCAGCATGTTCTTCTGAAGATTTTTTGCTAAATACTTTCATTTTCTTTCCACATTCACACTCTATATAAGCCATGTTTTCAACAACACCTCTTACTTTAACTCCTACTTTTTCTGCCATTAATACTAGCTTTTTAACTATCATTGATACCATGTCCTGTGGTGTTGAAACAACTATTAACTCTTTTACAGGATAGCTTTGCATTACTGTTAAAGTTATATCTCCAGTTCCTGGTGGCATATCAATTAATAAATAATCAAGTTCACCCCAGTTAGTATATTGATAAAGTTGATTTAAAACTCCAATTATTACTGGACCTCTCCAAATAACTGGCTCCTCTTCAACCTCATTTACAAGATTTATTGACATAACCTTAACCCCTGCATTACTTTCAACAGGTTCAAACTTTATGTTTTTGTTATCATCTACTGCTGTCATCTTTGCTCTTTCATCATGGATTCCAAAGAATCTTGGCATTGATGGTCCTGTAATATCAGCATCTAAAACTCCTACTTTATAGCCTTGTTCAGCTAATTGAGTTGCTAATATACCAGTAACAGTTGATTTACCTACTCCACCTTTTCCACTAATTACTCCAATTACATTTTTTATATTTCCGTAATTAGGTTGTAATTTTGTAAATACATCTGATGGGCACTTCCCTTCACCAGTTGTTGAAGCTGAACTACAGCTTCCTTTACTTGAACAGTTTGAACAATTTCCCATAATTTTTTCCTCCTAACTATTCCACTCCTGTGGCATTTGGTTGTATATTTCTATATTCCAACCTTGATCATAGTTTCCTTGTACATAATAGGATTTTGAAGTATTATCCTTTTGATCGTTTACTGTTATTACTGTTTTAAATACTTTTGTGTTAAAGCCATAACACTTAACTCCAACTACAATATCAAAATTGTTTTCATTATTACTATTTACTAATTGAAGTTTTGGAACTAAATTTTTAGCCTTTAGCATAAAATTATTTATATCGGATGATAATTGGAATTTAGTACATAATAAATCACCTGATAAATTAATTCCCACTGTATCATTGCCCTGATTTAATTCTGGAGCTACCTTCTTTAAAACATCTAAAATTGAATCATAGTAAATTACATTAAAATCTCTTGGTTGTTGTATAAATGTAAGATTTTGAATTATGCTTGAATCCAATCTTTTTGATAAATGGAAGTATTCATTTCCTCTATAAAAGTTACCATTATTGCCATTTACAACATAATCATAAGTTTGGCTATCAGTACCTTCAGATATTGTAACAGTATAATCAGGATCTAAAGTGCTCTTTTCCTTTACTACTTTAGCTGATGATAACATTTGATAGATATTTTGAATTTCACTTGATTGTGTTACAAGAATTTTAAAACTTGGATCTCTTGCACTTTGAATTGACACCTCAGTAACTCTATTGTCTTTAAAGAAGTTAAAGTAATTATTTTTAAATCCTAATTTAACAGCAATTTGGTTTCTATATGTAAATCCAAAAAAGGCCGCCAGGACAATTACTATAACTATAACTGCGGATAAAATTTTTCTTATATTCACTGTTTAGTTCTCCCTTTTTCTATGTCTTTGTTTTAATATAATAACTCCACTTATTAATATAAAGATTGATATAAATTGAGAAGTACTTAAAAAGCCTACCGCTCCTCTAGGGTCATTCCTAAGTAATTCAACTAATATTCTTCCTATACTATAAATTATTAAATATAGAGAAAAAACTTCTCCTTGCACTTTACTTTTATTATTTTGATACCATAATAAAAATATAGCCAATGAAAAATCAAAAATAGTTGAATATATCTGTGTAGGATGAAGATGTATAGCTGCTGGCGCTAGAGAACCTACAGGAAATTCAATATAAATAGGACTACTTGTAACAGCCCCATAACAACAACCTGCAAATAAACAACCAATTCTTCCAAAGCCTTGTGCTAATGCAACCACTGGTGCTACAAAATCAAATATCTCTAAAGGATTCCATTTTGATTTCTTAGAATAAAGATATATTGCTAACATTCCAGCCAGTATTGCTCCATAAATAACAAAGCCATAACCAAAATTCTCTATAATAACCTTTGGATTTTCCATTACATAATTAAAGTCTGTTATTATATAAAGAATTTTTCCTCCTAAAATTCCTGCTGCTATACTTATAAATATCATATTATAAGCTTTATCCTCGTTGTAACCCTTACTCTTCATTTTTTTTATAAAGAGCATTATAGCAAGTAATATACCTATAGCTATCATAAAACCATAACCATAGACCTTAAAGCCAAAAATTTCAAAAAGTATCGGCTTCATTGGCACCTCCTATATAAATATTCTCTCTATATTAATAAAGAGAAGCCTTTTAGCTTCTCCCTATTCCAAGTTAAATTATAATACTTATATTTTCTTAAATCAAACCTTTTTAATCTATCTACAGCTTCATTTTAAAACTATCTAATATTATTCTATAGATAGTCTCGTAATTTTCTTTGTATTTATCCTTACCAGAAATAAAAGAAAGTTTAAGGATTAAATCATCTTTTGGCAATTTACTATAATAAATTTTACCTTCATAAACTTTACCATCCTTTGATTTTTCTTCATATAATACTTTTTTTACTGACTTTTCTCCAACTCTATCATCTAACTTTTTAATTTCCTTTGCATTTTCCTGTTCTAAAATTTCAACCTCTGATTTAACTATTTCTTCAACTGTAGATTTAGATTTTATTATTTGAACTGAACCATTGATCCCCATTTCTTCTCCATAAAAATCATTATTATAAATAATATAATCTCCCGGATAACTTACTTCTTTAGCTGCCCAATTATCTGGTAAATCATAAATTATCTCTCCATCTAAAGCCCTATAAGTTAACATACTTTCTATGTTGTTGTTAATTAACGCAACATCCTTTATCTTTCCTGTAAAAAATTTTTCACCCACAACCATAACCACCATTAAACTAAGTAAAATAGCAGTTACCCTAAATTGTTTTCTATTCACTTATTCACCTTCTTTGCTACATAATAATCCTCATAATAAGTATATTGACCTAAAAAAATAATTATGCTTAAAAGTCCTTTAGATTTAACTATTAAAAAAGCTATATCAAAAAGAAAAACTTCTTAAATTGATATAGCTACTAAAAATTATTTACTTGGAACCACAATTACACTATTCTTAAAATCATAAAACATTAACCAATATCCCATATTAGAATTACCTTCAGTTGGTGCCCAAGTTACAAAACCTGTTTTACCATCATAAGGTTGGCAAGACTTATCTTTTCCACCTTTTATTCCATAAACTAAATACTTAACAACTCCATATTCATCACATTTTAAACCAACAATAAAATGTTCTTCCTTTGCTATATATGGATAATAATGAGTCATAGGATGATATAGAGCTGTATACTTATTGTAATCTGCCATGTTACACATAGTATCAAAACTCTTTACCGGAACTTTAAACCACTTACATTTCTTTATTTCATTACTACACTTAGTAGGCTCTAAAGATGTAACTACTCTTTCAAAGAATTCTCCCACTGTACCTCTTAATTCAAAATCATCTTCCTCTATTGGCTTATATCTACCAATATCACTATCAAGAGCGTCACTATTATCTATATAATTTTCATATTCATCATATTTATTTCTTGATTTTGGACAACTACAGTTTTCATTATTTTTTGGGTCCTCTTCTACTTTAGGCTTTTGAACTGGAGTGCTAACCTTAGGGCTTGTTTCTTTTTTAGTTGTTGTTTCAGCTGATTTACTTTCAGATGGTTTACTTTCTTCTGCTTTTTTTGGAGCCATTTTTTCATTACTGCATTGAAGTTTCTTATAGTCCTTCCAGTTACTTGTTGGTTTCTCACCATTTAAAAAACCACACATTAAAAATTGTGCTACTGTTCCATCTTCCTTTGCCAGTGTTGCACCAACAACCTTGTCGTAACTTATTCCAGTATTTCCTATGTTATTTGCATCAAACTCAATGCTACTCTCAGCCTTACCCTGAGGGGTTATGTTCATAGAGCCTAAATTTAATAATACTTCAACCTCTTTTTTGCAACATATTAACATCATGCTACATTTACTATATTCTTTTTTTAAATTTTGAGCATAAAAGGCTACCTTACACTTCTCATTTTTCACTTCAACCTTAGCATATCCTGATAATGGCTTGTCATTAGCTAAAGAGTGTCCTCTTTCATCTTCTTGTAAAATTATAAAACTTCTATATAATTTACCATTTGCCAATGTTTTGTCCCTCCGCATTTTATTTTATTTACTATATTATATGAGTATATGCAGATATTCAGAATATGATTATTAAATTTTTTATTTATTTAATTTTCACTAAAAAAAAGAGCTTACTTTTTCTTAAATAAGAAAAAATAACCTCTTTTAAAATTTAAATATTATTCTAAATCTATTTCATTATTGCTTTTATTTCATTAGCTAAATTTGCAAACTCTTGTATACTTAAAGTTTCACCTCTTCTTTTTGGATCAATTCCAGCTTTTTCGTAAGCTGCTTCTAATTCATCCTTTGGAAGCCCTAATATTTTTGTGGAATTCCATAAAGTTTTTCTTCTCATATTAAATGAGTTTCTTATAACTTCAAAGAATAATTTTTCATCAGTTACTTTAACTTTAGGCTCCTCTAATCTATCTAGTCTTATAACAATAGAATCAACCTTTGGTCTTGGCATAAAACAAGATGCTGAAACATTTCTTACAATGCTAGTATTGCAATAATATTGAACCAATAAAGATAAAGCTCCATACTCTTTGCAATTTGGCTCTGAATTTATTCTTTCAGCAACCTCTTTTTGAATCATTATTGTTAATGACTTAAACTTATAATCCGCTTTTAAAAGTTTTGCAATAATTGGAGTTGTTACGTAATAAGGTAAATTAGCTACTAATTTAACGCTTTTCTCATCTCCAATAATTTCGTTAAAATCAACCTTTAAAGCATCTTTATGTATTAATTGAAACTTTTGATTTTCTCCCAGTTCTTCCATAAGTATTGGTATTAAATCATTATCAAGTTCTATAGCCACAACTCTTTTTGCTCTTTTTAAAATTTGAGCTGTTAATGTACCAACTCCAGGTCCAATTTCAATAACTAAATCCTCTTCATTTACATCAGCACCATTAACTATATCTGTTAATACTGAATGGTCTGTTAAAAAGTTTTGACCTAAACTTTTTGAAAATTTAAAGTTATATTTTTGAACTAAATCTTTGGTTTTAATATCTTTTATCTCATTATTCATTTAAAATTTTTTCTCCTAATCAATTAATTTTTCTACTTTTTCAATAGCTTTCACAAATTCATCTTTTGATATTCCATAATTGTTCAATCTACTTAATAATTGGTTTCCGTTACCATAGCCTATAGATAATTCTTTTCCTAATAATTCTCTTCTAAGCTTTGCCTTAGGATCTGCTAGAAGTTTAAAGAATAATAAATCAGTATGTGCAAACTCTTCTCTTTTCTCTTCTATAGTTATTTTAGCTTCCTCTAAAGCTCTTATTATAACCTCTGGTGATGCATTTTCTACACCTATATTTCCGTCTTTAGCTCTTGTTCCATCAACTCTAGCTATATAAGCATGTTTAGCATTTGGAACTCTTTTTCTTATAATATTTCTTATCTTCTCTCCAGCAAAATCTGGATCAGTTAATACTATTACACCTTTTCTTTTATGAGCTTCTTTAATTCGTTCTAGTACCTTTCCATTTATGCCAAAACCGCCAACTGCAATGACTTCTGCATCTATAGCTCTTTTAACAGCAGTTATATCGTCTCGCCCTTCAACCACTATAACTTCCTTAATCAAATTAAAAACTTCCCTTCTAACAATTACTATACATGTTATTATTTTAATTCTTATAGCTATTATAAGCAAGTTATTCTCAATACTACCAATACTAAAAAATTAATGAATTTTACTATTAATCTAAAAAAAGAAAAGGGAGGTTGTCCTTAAACAAACCTCCCAAAGCTTATAGCTTGTACCTAAAGAACGTATAAAACAACGTTTCTTCTTCCCCATTTTATACATTCAGATTCACTATTCATGAATAAATCTATTATATTATTCTTTATTGCTCCACCAGTGTCTGCTGCTATAGCATAACCATACCCTTCAATGTAAACCTTTGTACCAAGCGGGATAACTCTAGGATCCACCGCTATTGTACTATATCCATTTGGATTTCTAACAGGTTTTCTTCCAGTTGCAGTTGTTCCATCCCCAGCATAAGCTGTTGCTTGCATTACCATTTTCTTTTTATAAGAAAAATTTCCAGAAGAGCTATTACCTGACCCACTATTACCTGAAGAACTATTACTTGTTGGTGAAACTACAGCCTTAGCTTTTGTTCCTTTTTCAACTATTTTAGATTTTGGTTCTTTTATAACTTTTTCAGATACTACTTTTCTGCTAAACTCATTTCCATCTTCGTAGATTACTTTAGTTACAACTTCTTTTTCTCCAGCTGCTCCTTCTTGAACAACTTTTTGAGTTCCTTTTTCTAACTTATTATTTTCTTTTACTTCTGTTTCATAAGCTATTTCTGCCTTACTTGTAACTAATTGTTCTTCCACTCTAGTAATTTGAATTTTATCCCCCGCTTTAACTTCGGCATCTTTTTCAGGGCTTACTCTATCATCATTATCTACAGCAATATTTTCTGCCTTAAGAATTTCATCTACTGAATCTTCCGCTGTTTGAATTGTTCTTTCGCTTCCATCTGCTAATAAAATAATATCCTTAGCTTTCTTTATTTTTATGGAATCCCCTCTTTTTAGGCTTTGCTCTAATGATGGTTCTATTTTATCCTTTGGTGCTAGAACTATATTATTTTGTTCTAATACACCTTGGACAGTCCATTTTAATGTTGTAGTTTTCATTTCATTTCCATCTACATTTATTGTTACCTGCTTATAGGAAGTGCCAACATAAACTACACATACTAATGCTGCTCCAGTCAAAAATGCTAATACTTTTTTCTTAGGACTGTCAAAGAAGTTTTTTTCCTTAAGATATGTTCCAAACCTCTTAATCATATTATTTCCTCCTTTGGCAATTCTCACCTTTTATTGAATTATAAACTATTTTTAAATTAATGTCAAATTAGTTACAAAAAAAGTTTTTTTGTAACTTTTCATAAAGGTAAAAGACCCACAATTTTATTGGGAAATAAAAAAAACTGAACCGATATTTAACGGTTCAGCCAACTTTTAAATATAGATTTAACCATCTAATAAGTTGAACTTTACCTACTCATTACATAAATATTACAACTTGGTTAAATTTATACTTGCTTTTTAAAATTTATTTTATATTAAATAATTTTTTAGCATTTTCTATTGTTATTCTACTTACTTCCTCAGCTTCCATATTCTTGATTTCAGCTATCTTTTCAATTACATATTCAATATAATTTGATTGATTTCTTTTTCCTCTCATAGGTACTGGTGCCATATAAGGAGCATCAGTTTCTACTAAGATTTTTTCTATATCTATCTCTTCACAAACTTTTATTATTTTTTTAGCATTATTAAATGTAATAACACCTGTTATTCCAATATAATAACCTCTCTTTACACATTCTTTAGCCATCTCAGCTGATCCAGAAAAACAGTGAACAACACCTTTTACATTTGGAAAGTCTTTTATCACTTCTAATGTATCATTATGAGAATCTCTATCATGAATTATAACTGGAAGATTAAGTTCCTCTGCAAGTGCCATCTGTCTTCTAAAAGCAATCTTTTGATCACTTGTTGAAGGATTTTCTTCCCAATAATAATCAAGTCCAATTTCTCCAATTGCTTTTACTTTTTCATTCTTTGCTAAGTTTCTTATTTTCTCTATACTTTCATCTGTAACATCAAAAGCTTCTGTAGGATGAATTCCCACCGCTGCATAAAAAATCTCGTTTTCCTTTGCTAACTCTACAGCTTTTTTTGAACCTTCTATATCAGCTCCACAATCCATTATATATACAACATTTTCTTTTTTTAACTCTTCAATTAAAGCTTCTCTATCCTCATCAAATTGTTCTGAATGATAGTGTGCATGTGAATCAAATATTTTATATTTACTCATTATTTTTCTCCTTATGTTTATTTAAAATTTAATACTACCTATTATAGGTGATAGTATACCTAAAACTCCCCCTAATAAAGCTCCAAGCCAAGTTATAGCCCTAAGTTCTTTATTAGCAATATCTATTATTAATTTTTCTGCGTAATCAACCTCAAAGGAATTAATTTGATCCTCAATAATTTTAGGTATATCTACAATTTCTAAAATTTGAGGAATTTCTCTATCCACAATACTATCATAATTTTTATCTATAATTTCTGCAACTATTCTTTTAGCAGCTATAGATTTTTCTATGTCATTACTAAAATCATAATTTAGTAATGTATTTTTTCCAAGCCCTATTAAAGTACTAATTAAAGTTTCTAAACTATCACTATGAATATAATTATCTACAATAGATTCTATCTTGCCTTTTAATTTAACTTCATAATTACTATCTACAGATTTTATTAACTGATCGTAACTTTTAAAGTTATCTAAATAATTAATAATAGTTACTTTTATTTTTTCTATATTTTCTTTTTCTAAAACAAACTCTCTTCCTTTATCTGTAATAAGAACTGCTAAATCTCTATTTATACTTGCTGGCATATTATTAATAAATGCTTCAAATTCAACATCCTTTACAGAAGCTATATAACTACTTATATAAGAAGAAATTATTTTTTGATTGTCCTCTATTGCTAAATAGCTTTCTACTGCTGATACTAATTTATCATAAACCATATCAACACTTAAAAACATAGTTACAATTCCCTTTATTCCTTTAAAGAAACTTTCCCCTATTTTTTCTTTTATACTCTCACTTACTGACTCTTTTCTTAATGTTTTACAAATCTCTAAAGAAATTTCTTCTTTATGATTTATTATGAAACTATCAACCGCTTCAAAAACTGCCTCTGGTACTATATCTCCAATTAATTTTTCATCATTTTCAATTTCACCAATTTTATCTTTAATTTTATTTTCAACAATTTCATAAAACTTCTCTTTAGAAATTATTGCTTTTAATTTTTCTATTATAAATTCTTCATCTATATTATTTAAGAATTCCTTAATAAAAATAGGTTCTTCTTTTAACTTCAAAGAAATTTCAGTAAATAAAAATTCTGATATGAGCTTTTCTTCATTTTTTTCTTTTAAAATATCTATAATTTTATTTTTAGCTTTAATTTCTCCCAAATTAATAATATCACTAGATTTTTCTCCAAATAATTGAATCATTCGTTCCTTTACTGTTCCCTTAGCTAAAAGAAATTTATCAATTTTATTCTCTATAGCTTCTCTTACTTTTATCTTTACTGTTGGTTCCTTTAAAGCTGTTCCTACAGTTTCCCTATTTAAAAGATGTTCTCCCACCGATTCTGAAACATTTTTAGCCATTCTTTCTTTTTCTTTTGGTATAAGTCCTGGTGTAAAAGGAACCTTTATTCCTAAAATTCTTTTTTCATTATGTGGCTTAAAAAGCATTTTTATAGCTAGCCAATTTGTAATGTAACCTATTATTGCTCCTATAATTACCCCTACCAAGTATCTCATCTTAGCACTTCCCTTCAAATTCTTTAAAAATCACTTTTATTTTATAAAATACCTTAACTTTTCTAGTTGAATATCCTTTTTACACCTATAAAGCTAGTTTTTATTTATAACTACTATTGTATATAATTAAACTCTGTATTACCATATTTATAGTAATTTTTATTTTATTAAGGCGGTGACTTTATGGATATAAACTTTAGTGATTTAAAGAAATCTAAACTATTTTCTGGATTCTCAGAAAATGATTTGAAAAAATTAAAAAATTCAAAAAGATATTCAATTAAATCCTATAAAGTTAATGATGTATTATTTATTGAAGAAGAGGTTTGTGAACATTTAAGTATTATTTTATCTGGAAAGGTTGAAATTCAAAAACTAGATTCCAATGGTAACTTACTTATTGTTTCCTCTTTAGAAACTGGAAATATTTTTGGTGAGAATTTATTATTTGGTGACAGGAATCAATATCCTATGTCTGTGGTGGCAAAAGAGAATTGTACTGTTATACATATAAATAAAGATTATATTTTTGAACTTTGTACTGAAAATGTAGATTTCTTAAGAGAAGTTTTAAGACTTTTCTCAAATAAAGCCCTAGTTTTAAGTTCAAAATTAAAACAAGTAAGCATGAAATCTTTAAGAGAAATGATTTCTCACTTTTTAATATATAAATATAATCAAACAAGAAACCCTATTGTTGAAATGCATATGACAAAAAAAGAATGGGCTGAAAAGCTTGGTGTACAAAGACCTTCACTTTCAAGAGAACTTATAAAAATGAAAGAAGCTGGACTTATAGATTACAATAGAAAAGAAATAATAATTAAAGATATTGAAAAACTTGAAGAGTTTGTTTAAAATTTGTTAAAAAAATTAATATAAAATCTACATTTGACACAAAATTGCCATAGTACTGATGTATATTAGTAATTGTAACGTAGCTAAAACACTAATTTAATTTTACCCCTTAAATTAAACGTCCTTGAAATTCGTCCCCCTTACACTGATTTCAAGGTATGTTTCTTTTCACCAAGTAGAAAGACTAGGACAACGGAAGTTCTAGTCTTTTTGGTTTTTAAAAAAATATTTTTTATTCACTATTTGTTAATATTTATCTTAAAAAGGCTTATTTTAAGGCTTTTTCTCTAAATCCAGTCTAAAATTCCACAAAATTATTAATATAAATTTTATATCTGACACAAAACTGTCATATTGATGATGTATATTAATACTTGTAACGTAGCTAAAACACTAATTTAATTTTACCCCTTAAATTAAACATCCTTGGAATTTGTCCCCCTTAAACTTATTTCAAGGTATGTTTCTTTTCACCAAGAGGTATCAAGGACAACGGAAGTTCTTGATACCTCTTTTGGTTTATCATTTTCTTTTAAACTTAAGTGATTTAAGTTCTTCTTTTATTCTAATAGGTTGTATCCTTTCAAATAAAAATTCTTTTTTACTGATAGTTAAACTCTCAAGTTCAATAGCTTTCCAAGTTTTTTCTTCTATATTAAATAACTCTCTTATTTTTCCCGCTATCTCAGGGATAAAAGGCTCTAATAAATTAGCTAAATTAATAGCAACATAGCTACAATTACTTATAACCCTATTTGCTTTCTCTATATCACTCTTAAGATATAACCAAGGCTTTTCCTCATCAAAATAATTATTAGTTTCATTAACTATTTTTAAAATAGTTTCTAAAGCTTTATTCATATTTCCTAATTCAATCTCTTTACCTAAATAATCATAACTCTTAGCAATTTCTACTTTTAACTCTTCAGTAATCTCAGAAAATACTAATTTATTATTATAATATTTATTTATAAACACCATGATTCTATTTATAAAATTACCATAGACTCCCAAAAGTTCATTATTATTTAAGCTAATAAAATCCTTCCAAGAAAAATTTGAATTTTTAACCTCTGCTCCATTTCTTAAAAGATAATATCTTATAGCATTTTTATCATAATTATTAGTTAAATAATTAGTCCAAACTACCCAATTTCTATTGCTCGAAAACTTTTTACCTTCAAGATTTACATACTCTGAGGATAAGATTCTAAGATTTACATCTTTATATCCTAAACCATTTAATATAGATGGCAAAATTACGCTATGAAAAGGAATGTTTTCTTTTCCATGAACTAAATATACTCTTGAATCACTACTATTCCAATATTCATTAACCTCTTCATCATTTTCTAAAAAATCAAAGGTAGAGGTTAAATAGGACATGATAGCTTCAATCCAAACATAAACTTTTTTATCTTCAAAACCTTTAATAGGCACTGAAATTCCCCAGTCTATATCCCTTGATAACATTCTATCCCTAAGACCTTCATTTATATATTTTTCTGTAAGTTCTATAGCATTATTTCTCCAACCTAAATCTTTTTTTGTTAATCCTTCTATATAATCTTCAAAAACCGATAATTTAAAAAATAACTGATTACTCCTTCTTAAAACAGGTTCTTTTCCACAGCTAATACAACTTTTATTTTTAAGTTTTTCTGGTTCTATAAGTTTAGAACAGTTATCACATTGCTCTCCTGTAGTTTCTTTATTACAATAGGGACAAATTCCTTTTATTGATCTATCTCCTATAACTTCTCTGCAGCTATTACAATAATACTCTTCAATTTCCTTCTCATAAATAAAGCCATTTTCATAAAGTTTTAAAATAAATTCCTTTACCTTCTCTCCATGATATTCGCTATCAGTTTTTGAAAAACTATCAAAGGAAAAATCTAAAGCCTCAAAGGTTCTTTTAAATTCTCTATAAAAATAGGAACTTACTGCTTTAGGGCTTTTATTCATCTCCTTAGCCTTATTTAAAATAGGAGCACCATGACAATCCGCTCCTGATACAAAAATTACTTCATCACTTTTTAATCTATGATATCTTGCTATTACATCCCCTAGAATCCAAGAAGAAACTCTTCCTACATGAAGAGAACCATTTGCATAAGGCCATGCATTACCTACTATAACTTTCATCCTATAGAGAAATTCTTTTAAAAAAAGAATTTCTTTCCCCCTCTCTTAATATTTCTTATTATTTTTATAAAAAAAAGACTGTATCAAAAATATTAACTTAGATACAGTCTTTTCCTCGTTGTGCTTTTCCCCAAATTAATTTTTAAAATTTATCCACAGCATGAAAAAACAAAGTTTATCCACAGTTTAAAATATTTTTAAACTATCTTACTGGACTTCCTGTTTTTAACTCACCTGGATTTACTAAAATAAGTTCTGAATCATCAGCAGGTGCTGCTGCTAAAATCATACCTTCAGAAATTTCACCTCTTAATTTTGCTGGCTTTAAGTTAGCAACTAATACTACATTTTTACCAACTAAATCTTCTGGTTTATATTGCATTGCTATTCCTGAAATAACCTGTCTTATTTCTCCACCTAAATCAACCTTTAATTTTAATAATTTTTTAGCCTTTTTAACTGGTTCACATTCTAATACTTTAACAACTCTTAAATCTATTTTTTCAAAATCTTCAATTGTTATTTCTTCTTTTATTGGATTTATAGCTAATTCATTATTAATTTCTGCTGCTGCTTTAGCTTTTAAAGCTTCAAGCTCTGCAAGTTTAGCTTCTACATCTATTCTTGGGAATATTACTGCACCTTTATTTACTGATGTTCCAGCTACTGTTCCATCAAAGGCTTTTAAACTTTCCCAAGCTACATTAGTTGTATTTAATTGTTCATTTATCTTCTCACTTGTTGAAGGTAAGAATGATGATACTAGAACTGAAGTAAATCTTAAAGCTTCTAATAAGTTATAAAGAACTGTTCCAAGTCTTTCTTTTTTAGCTTCATCCTTAGCAAGTACCCAAGGCATAGTTTCATCAATATATTTATTAGCTCTACCGATTAGCTCCCAAATATGACCTAAAGCTTCTGGTATTTTTAATGCTTCAATATCTTTTTCCACTCTAGTTACAGTTTCTAAAGCTAGATTTATTAACTCATCATCTATAGCTTCTTTTGCTGTAGGTTCTTGAATTACTCCACCAAAATATTTTTCTACCATTGCTATAGTTCTTGATAATAAGTTACCAAGGTCATTAGCTAAATCTGAATTTGTTTTCTTTATAAATATTTCATTATTAAATAGTCCATCTGAACCAAATGGAATTTCTCTTAATAAGTAGTATCTAACTGGATCTACTCCAAATTCATTTACAAGTACAACTGGATCTACAACATTACCCTTTGATTTTGACATTTTACCACCATCAACAAGTAACCATCCATGCCCAAATACTTGCTTAGGTAATTCTTCACCTAAAGCCATAAGCATTATTGGCCAATAAATTGTATGGAATCTTAATATATCTTTTCCTATTAAATGAACATCTGCTGGCCAGTATTTTTTAAATAACTGATCATTATCACTACCATAACCTAAAGCAGTAATATAGTTTGATAAGGCATCTATCCAAACATAAATTACATGTTCATTATCAAATGTTACTGGAATTCCCCAGTTAAAGCTTGTTCTTGAAACACATAAATCTTGAAGACCTGGTCTTAAGAAGTTATTAAGCATTTCATTTTTTCTTGATTCTGGTTGTATAAAATCAGGATGGCTTTCAATATACTCAATTAATCTATCAGCATATTTACTCATTTTGAAGAAATAAGCTTCTTCTTTAGCCTTTTCTACTGGTCTTCCACAATCAGGACAATTTCCTTCTACAAGTTGATTCTCAGTCCAGAATGATTCACACGGAGTACAGTATAATCCTTCATAAGAACTCTTATAAATATCTCCTTGGTCATATAATCTTTTAAAGATATCTTGAACTGCTTTTATATGATACTCTTCAGTAGTTCTTATGAACTTATCATATTTAATGTCCATCATTTCCCAAAGATCTTTAATTCCTGCAACTATTTCATCAACGTACTCTATTGGAGTTACGCCTTTTTCTTCAGCTTTTCTTTGTATCTTTTGACCATGCTCATCTGTTCCTGTTAAGAACATTACATCATGACCTGTTAATCTTTTAAATCTAGCTAAAGCATCTGCTGCTACTGTAGTATAAGTATTTCCTATATGAAGCTTAGCTGATGGGTAATAAATTGGTGTTGTAATATAAAACTTTTTACTCATCTTTTTTCCTCCTAATCAATTGCTTTATTTTTTCCTTAAGAAAATAAAAAAATCCCTATGGAATATTCCATAGAGACGTTATTTACGCGTTACCACTCTAATTTAAGGCTTTGTTACCAAAACCTCCTTAATAAGCAATATAAAATAATAAATTGCTTTGCAATATAACGGTTGCCACCGTACTTCCCTTAAATTTCTTCTCAGGAAATCTGCTCCAAGGCCATCTTCATAAAGTTTTTTAACACTGGCTTTCACCTTCCCCAGCTCTCTTTTAGTTAAAATTCTTTACTACTCTTCTCTTCATCGCATTATTTCTTTAATTTAAATTATATGCTTCATTATTTATCTCTGTCAATTCTTTTTCTAATAGCTTTAATTTTTTCTGCCAAATTATTTTTTATTTCTTTTCCTTTATTCCCTAAATTCTTTCCTTTTTCAGAAATTTCTTTAGTTTTTTCCTCTGCCACCTTTATTTTATCTATATATTTTTCATAATGAAAATTCTCAATTTCACTTATAAAACTCTTCTTTTTTCCCCTATTTCTTTCTACTCTACTTTTTATTACCTCTTCATCATTTTCTACCACTTCTTTTTCTAATTTATCCTTTTCTAAATAATTATTATCAAAGGACATGGTACTATCTAACTCTTCCTTAAAATCAAAAGTAGCTGTATTATCTAAGCTTTCATTAGCTTTTTCTAAATTAATTTTTTCATAATCAATATTATTTTCTTTTAATTCTTCTTCGCTCTCTTCTAATTCCTCTTCATCGAACTGATTCTCAAAGACTACTCTTTCTATATTTTTTATATCTCCATTTACTAAAAGACTATGTTCAATTTCAACTTCACTTTTTATATCCATAGCCATAAGTATTATCAGTCCATAAAAGAATGTCATTACAGCTATAAATCCGCCACCTTTAACTATCTCCATGAATTTTATTAAAACAAGAAGTAAAATTATAAAGAAAGCTGTTATAGTAAATATTTTTTCCTTATTTCTTTTAAACAAAATAATTTTTTCATAACTATTATTAGCAATAGCCTCATAGGCTTTATCCTTATTAAACTTTTTTACAAATTTAGAAATAACACAAATAGTAACATAGGTAGCTGCTGTAATCATAAGATATTCAACTATTGTTATATTAAGTTCTAAAAAATGTCTATTAAAAGCCTCAGCTAAAAAAATTATATTATAAAATAAAATCCCCTTTAAGTAAGTAATATTTTCCCCTATACTATCTATTTTATCTTTATTTTTTCTAGCAGTAATAAGAATTTTAATTGCCTTATAGCTTAAAAATATATCTAAAAAAAGAAATACTCCCCTAGAAACTCCAGTAGATATATAAAAAGCAAAGGCTCCCAAAGCAAAAACTGTTAAAACTAAATTAGCTTGATAATAATATTCTAAATTACCCTTTGCATTATCATTTATTCTATATGCAGTGTAATCATTATTATAAGCTGTTTCATCACTATACAACACTAATTATCCCCTCCAGAAATTATTTATCTCATTAAATTCTATCATTTATTAATTTCAAAATTCCTATAATAAAATTACAAAACTTTTAACATTTAATAGATTTACTAAAAACTTTTATCTATTATGCTATAATATTTATAATTTTCATTTAATTATTGACAGTTTTATATTTTTTTATTAGTTTAACAACTATTTTGTTTTTTCATTAATATTTTAACTAAACAAATAGTATATTTTATAGGCTTACATTAAGCTATTATTTCAAATTTAAGAGGTTTATTTTATGGAAAAATTATCTTTACCTAAACTAGGAGCTAGAAATTTAAAAACAGCCCTATCAGTGTTTATTTGTATTATTGTATTTGAACTTTTAGGTGCTGAATCTCCCTTTTATGCCTGTATTGCAGCAGTAATTTGTATGCAAGATTCCTATGAAAACTCAATCATCGCAGGGAAAAATAGAATGATTGGAACCTTTATTGGTGGACTAGCTGGTATTCTTGCTACTTTCTTTTTAACTATTTACAATAATTTTTGGTTTTCCACTATTTTAGTTTCACTGCTTTCAATAGCAGTAATTTATTGTTGTAGTCTTTTAAAAAAACCAGCTGCTGTTAATATTGCCTGTATTGTGCTATTTGCTAATACAGTATTATTAAGAGATGTTCCTAGCTATACCTATACTATAAATAGAATTTTCGAAACATTAATAGGTATAATAATTGCGACTTTAATTAATAGGTATGTACACCCTTACAAAAAGGATATTTGAAAATAATAGTAAAATATTAGATAATAGAATAAAGTACTAAGAATTATTAAATAATTTTACTTATAAAGGAGAACCAACATGGAAGAATTAAAAATTATAAACATTACAATGGAAGAGTTCAAAGAAAAGTTCAACATAAAAAATGAAAGCAATCTACCTAAAAGTTATCCTGTAACAGAACTTGGAGCTATCATGGCTAAAGGTGAAAATAAAAATTATTATCTTATTGCAGATAAATTATTTGAAGAACCTTCAGTTTCAGAGGATAAAAATTCTTCAATTACAGAAAATGAAATTAAAACTTTAGAAGAACTTCATGACATCTATAGAGATAACCTAGTTGGTTACAGAGAATTCCTATTCTATAGTAAAGGTGATTCTGATTCTGAAGAAGCTAAAGCTATAAAAAATGAAATGAATAATTGTATAAATAAAGGTAAGGCTATCTTAAATAACTATAATATAACTACCCTTGAAGAATTAAAATCTCATACAACTAAATTCTTCATTCCAGACTTTATAAATACTCTACTTAATATAGATAATTTCAATATCATAGATGAAATCGACTGTGGTTTATAATAAAAAATATATATAAAAATTAAAAGCTATATCAAAGCATAAAAAAATAGTTACTACCCACGCTTAAATATATTTAAGAATGTTAGGTAGTAACTATCTTTAATTTGATATAGCTTTATTTTTCTACTAAAACTTTTTCTTCATTATCTACTGTTACTTTTTTTCCGAAGATAAACATGAATATTACCATAGCTATGATTGCTATTGGTATTGATATAAATGGACTTAAACCTAATCCTGCTGGTATATATCCAAATACTATTGCAACTATCCCTACGAAAACAGAGTACCAAATTTGAGTCCTTACATGCTCTATATGGTCACAGCCAGCTCCTGTTGAAGAGAGAATGGTTGTATCTGAAATTGGTGAACAGTGATCTCCAAAAATTGCTCCAGTTAAAACTGCTGATGTTGAAACTATAACAAGATTCATATCCCCAGCAGAAATTGCATAGGCAAGTGGAATAGCTAATGGCATTAAAATCCCCATTGTTCCATAGGCAGTTCCTGTTGCAAAGGCTATTACTGAACCTAAAATAAATATTAATGAAGGTAAAGTAAATGCTGGTACTGTATTTGAAAGAATACTTACTAAATATTTAGCTGTTCCAAGCTCCTTTATAACTGAACTTAATGACCATGCTAAAAGTAAAATCACCCCTGTAATTAAAAGCCCTTTCATTCCTTCTATCCAAGTTTCTATTGCCTCTGATACTGTGAATATCTTTTTAGCTACAGCAAGTATTATTGTAATAACACTTGATATTAAAGCTGATTGGAAAAGAGCTATAGAAGCATCCGCATTTGAAAAAGTCTGTTGAATAGCTTCAAAACTAAATGGTGAATTTAATATAATAGCTTGAACTGCTGTATCATCTCCAGCCATGATAGTTGAGTAACCACTATAATAAAAAGCTATTAATGAAAAGATTATAAGAGAACCTATTGGAATTATGGCATTCCAACAACTTAATTTAACACCCTCTTTAGGCTCAAGTTCATGAACCATTTCATTTGGTTCCTCCGTATAAACCTTTCCTTTATTTTTTTCTCCTGAATGAATTACTCCCTTTCTAGCTTTTTTCTCAGCATCGTACATAGGTCCGAATTCTCTAAGCATTAAAGCTGAAATCACAACAAAAGCTAAAATTAAAATATTATAAAATCTAAATGGTATTGTTTGAAGAAACACTCCAAAAGCATCAACAGATTGTCCTATACTATTAAAAGCATCTCCAATTAATCCAACTTCAAGACCTATCCAAGTAGATATAATTGCAAGTCCTGCAATAGGTGCTGCTGTTGCATCAATAACAAAGGCTAATTTTTCTCTTGAAATTTTAAGCTTGTCTGCCACTGGTCTCATTATTGGACCAACAATTAATGAATTTGCATAATCATCAAAGAAAACAGCAAGTCCTAGTAAAAAAGTAGTTAATTGAACACTTTTAACAGTCTTAGCTTTTTTAGCTAAAGCCTCTGCTACAGCCTTTGCACCACCCATTTTCCCCACCAAATGAATGATTCCACCAATAACAAGAACCTGTAGTATAATCCCTGCATTCCAAGGATCTGCTAAAGAGTTTAATGCTCTTGAAACAAAATCCATAAATCCTTGAATAAGAGCTACAAAAATATTACTATCAGTAACATATAACATTACCGAACCAACCATAGCTCCAATAAACAAAGAAACTACTACATTCTTAGTAACAAAAGCTAAAACAATAGATACAAGTGGTGGAAGTACAGTCCAAAATCCAAAAGTAGCTGAATTAACTGTTCCAGCATCTTCACTAGCTAAAGCAGGAACAGAAATAGCTAAAACCCCAAATAAAAGTACCGTAAAAAAAACACTAATTTTTTTTCTCATATATAAAACCCCCTAAATATTTTAATGAAATAATTAGAGGTAAAATAAAAGCCTTAGGTAAAAATCACCTAAGGCTAAAAATAACAACTTAATATCAAAACAACACTAAATTATACCTTTGATGATAGCTCCCCACAAAATTGTGACAGTGATAAATATCTTATATCTATCCCCAGTAACAAAACCTTAAAGCATCAGTTTTGTAACTTCGGCGACTACTCCTTTCCTCTAACTTCACAGTGCTTAACTCAGTTAAAGTACTTTTAATAAATCGCGCCTCTACCTCTCAATTATTTACATTTTTATTAATCATACTACAGGATTATTTAATGTACAACCATATTTAATGTTTGTTTACCAAATATTAACTTCTTACTACCATCTTCTATCAAAATTTTCTTCTTCCAAGAACTCATCTTCTCTAAGTCTTCTTTCATCTCTTCTTTCTCTCATATCTCCTTCTAATCTTTCTAAAGGATTAAAGCTCATTCTTTCTCTTTCATCTCTCATTAATCTATCTTCGTCGATAAATTCTCTATCTCTTATTTCTCTATCTTCCCTGAATTCATCATCCATTAATCTTCTTTCATCTCTTCTTTCTCTCATATCCCCATCTAATCTCTCTAAAGGATTAAAACTCATTCTTTCTCTTTCGTCTCTCATTAATCTTTCTTCATCCATCATTTCTTCTTCTCTTAATATTTCTTCTTCTCTAAATCTTCCAAACATAATCTTATTTCTCCTTTGTATATGTAAATTTAAATTTTTATTCTTCTTATTATCTCTAATATAGTACTTTAATATAAATTCTTCAATTAAAATTCGTTGAAGTTCTGATGATTTTTAAGTGAAGAATTTATTACAAATATTTTTATAAAAAAAGAGCTTCAATAAATCCCCCAAATTTTATTGAAACTCTTAATTT
>JBOGCG010000023.1:0-20738 GCA_051656625.1 Sarcina sp.
ACTCAGTGATAAATTGTAAAAATTTATAAATATTTTTCATTGAAATATTAAATTTATATTTATTATAACATCAAGAAAAGTATTTTAGCCATTTCAACTTTTTCCTATTCATTTAAATACTTTTATAAATATTAACTCTAAAAATAAAAAAGTAATAACTTATAACCAATAAGCTATTACTTAAATTAAATTACACTTTAAAATAAAACAATCTATTTAAAGAACTCTTTTACTTATTTTCATTTTTAACCTTACTACTAAATTCTATAACTTTTCCTGCCCCTAATGCTACTGATTCTAAAGAGGACTCTGCTATCTGTACTGGAATTTTAGTTCTATCATTTATTAAAATATCTAACCCATTTAAATATGCTCCGCCCCCTACAAGAGTTATTCCATTATCTACTATATCAGAGGATAACTCTGGTGGTGTATGCTCTAATGTACGCATAATAGTTTCTAAAATAATTTCTATCTGATCTATTAAAGCATTACTAATTTGACTCTCTGTAACTTTAATAGTTTTAGGAAGATTTGATATTAAATCAATTCCACTTATTTCTTTAATTTTCTCATTTTCTTTATTAGGATACACTGTTCCCAATTCTATCTTAATATCTTCTGCGGTTCTCTCCCCAATCATTAAATTATATTCTCTCTTTATATAATCTATTATTGCATTGTCAAAACTATCACCAGCTACTTTTAATGACATACTTGTAACAATTCCACCTAATGAAACCACTGCAACCTCTGTATTACCGCCCCCTATATCTACAATCATATTACCTATTGCTTCATTAACTGGAAGATTAGCTCCTATTGCTGCTGCCATTGGTTCCTCTAAAAGTATTACCTCTTTAACCCCTGACACCTTTATCCCATCATATATAGCTTTTTTTTCTACAGCTGTTACACCAGATGGATAACAGACCACTGCTTTATGTATATTAAAAGTTTTTCCTTTTATAGCTTTTTCAATAAAATTTTTTATCATTATTTGAGTTATATCAAAATCAGCAATTACACCTCCTTGCAATGGTCTAATTGCTATTATATTTTCTGGTGTTCTACCTATCATTTCCTTAGCCTCATTACCAACAGCTAAAAGCTTTTTTCTTTTACTATCAAATGCTACAACAGATGGTTCATTGAGTACTATTCCTTTTCCCTTTATATAAATTAAAGTATTTGCGGTACCTAAATCAATTCCTATTTCTAATGACTTTCCAAATAAACTCATATAAAAAAACTCCTTTCTAAAGTTAAAATTTTTTTATAAATTAATATAGTATATTAAATCAATCCATTCCATTTTATACTTTTTTTAAAAGAGTTTTTTTAACTTTTTTCAGTTTTTTTCAATTATTCTCATATAAATTATGCTATAATTAAACGATTTACTCTAAAATAGTTAAGGAGTTCTTAAAATTATGACTAATAAAAATAATAAATTAAAATATACCGAATTTGAGTTTATATGTAAAATGTTATCTAAAGTATTTATGTTACCTATTTGCTTTTTAGATTCAACTAACTCTATTTTATTTGAAAGCTTTGAAAAAAAATTAAATAATCCTTTATTTCTTAATAAAAACTATTTGATTAATATCATAAGTAATAATAATGTTTATAATTTCCCTGTTTTAAAAATCAATAATTTTTATGAGACCTTTTTTTATATATCAGTAAAAAATAATAAAGATTTAATTGGAACTTTTTTAGTAGGTCCTGCATTATCCTCAAATATTACAATAAAAACTATTGATAATTTGATTGATAAATTTAATCTTTCTATTAAATTAAAAAAAGATCTTTTGAGTTATTATAACGAACTTCCTATATTATCAACTAATACTTTATTAAATTTCAGTTTAGCTTTATACTATTCAATTTATCATAAAAAAATAGATATAAATCTCATTAAAGAAAAAAATAGACATATTGAAATTGATTATTCCGAAATTAATAATTTAGTAGATTTATCTTTATCTGAAAATAGAAAAAATAATGTTTTTCCCATTCCCTACGAGTATGAAAAATTATTATTTAATTACGTAAAAGAGGGTGAAGAAAATAAACTATTAAATCTACTTTACAATCCACCAAATGGTGAAATGGGGGTTTTATCAAAAGAAAGCCCATTAAGACATTTAAAAAATCAATTTATCTACGCATGTACATTATCCTATAAAGCTTCTATTGATGGGGGAGTTAATCCAACTATTGCATATTCTCTTAGTATTGAGTATATACAAAGAATGGAGACACTTGATAATATACAAGAGGTACAAGATTTAAGATTAAAAATGTTTTTAGATTTTACAAATAAAGCATTTTTAGCTAAAAACAAAAAAAAATATTCAAAATATGTTGTAAAAAGTCAAAATTTTATTTTTAATAATTTATATGAAGATATTTCTCTATCCACATTATCAAAAGTAGTTAATTTAAATCCTAATTATTTATCAGAATTATTTAAAAAAGAAGTTGGTGTAACTTTAAGTAATTACATCCAACAACAAAAAATTGAGGAAGCTAAAAAACTATTAACTCTTACTGATTACTCATTGTCTGAAATCTATACTCTTTTAAATTTTAAATCCCAAAGTTATTTTTCAACAATTTTTAAAAAGTTCACTAAAGTTACAGCAACTCAATATAGAAACTCTAATAAGACAACTTAACCATCTTTGGGTAAGCAAGAGAATAGCCTACCATTACCAAATATATGGTTCTTTCTCAAGTTAGGGGAATAGCCCAAAGATGAGTAAGAACCAAATATATTTAGTAATCAGCTATTCTTTTAATCTTTATCCCCTAACTTGAGAAGGAATTAAATATATTCATAATAGGCTATTCTTTAATATCAAACCTATCTGCATTCATCACTTTATTCCAAGCTAATATAAAATCATCTATAAATTTCTTTTTATTTTCATCAGAGGCGTAAACTTCTGAAATTGCTCTAAGTTCTGAATTTGAACCAAATACAAGATCTACTCTTGTAGCTGTCCATTTCATTTCTTCAGTTTTTCTATCATAACCTACAAAAAGATTTTCACAGTTAGGAAATTTTTCCCACTTAGTATTCATATCAAGAACATTAACAAAAAAATCATTGGTTAAACTTTGCTCTTTATCTGTAAATATTCCATTTTCAGAATTATTATAATTAGCTCTCAAAGCTCTCATACCGCCAATTAACACTGTCATTTCTGGAACGGTTAACTGTAATAACTGAGCCTTGTCAATAAGCATTTTCTCAGCCGTTATCTCATAGTTATCCTTCATATAATTTCTAAAGCCATCAGCTTTAGGTTCAAGAACAGCAAAGGATTTTACATCTGTATCACTTTCAGTTGCATCTGTTCTTCCCGGTATAAATGGCACTATAACATTATATCCAGCATTTCTTGCTCCCTGTTCAATTCCAACAGCACCAGCTAATACAATAATATCTGCCAAGGAAACCTTTCTTCCCTTTGAATGAGATTTATTAAAAGTTTTTTGTATATTCTCTAATACATCTAAAACTTTATTAAGTTTTTCTGGCTCGTTAACCTCCCATTGTCTTTGAGGTGCTAAAGCTATTCTTCCACCATTAGCTCCTCCTCTTTTATCTGACCCACGATAGGTAGAAGCAGATGCCCAAGCTGTTATAACAAGTTCAGATATAGTTAATGAGGATTCTAAAATCATTTTTTTAAGTTCTTCTATATTCTTTTTATTAATAATCTTATAATCTGCCACTGGAATTGGGTCCTGCCAAATAAATCTTTCCTTTGGAACCTCTGGCCCTAAATATCTTGATATAGGTCCCATATCTCTATGAATAAGCTTAAACCAAGCCTTGGCAAAATCCTCTTCAAATTTTTGGGAATTATCTAAGTAGTTTTTTGCAATCTTTTTATAAATAGGATCATGAATAAGTGATAAATCAGCAGTAGTCATCATAGGTCTATGTTTTATAGCTGGATTACTAGCATCAACAACCATATCCTCTTCCTCTACATCCTTAGCAAGCCATTGATAGGCCCCTGCTGGACTTTTAACTAGTTCCCATTGATACTTAAATAAAGTCTTTAAATATCCCATTGTCCATTTTGTTGGCTCTGCTTTCCAAGCTCCTTCAATTCCACTACCTATAGTATCAGTTCCAACCCCTGTCTTATAACTATTTTTCCATCCAAGCCCCATTTGTTCTATTGGTGCGGCTTCTGGTTCTGGCCCTACATAGGTAGGTGATGCTGCTCCATGACATTTTCCAAATGTATGTCCTCCAGCAATAAGTGCAACTGTCTCTTCATCATTCATTGCCATCCGTGCAAAGGTTTCTCTTACATCCTTAGCTGATTCTAAAGGTTTAGGCTCTCCATTTGGTCCCTCTGGATTAACATAAATTAATCCCATTTGTACCGCTGCTAAAGGATTTTCTAGCTCTTTCTTCTCCATATCCCGTTCATTACCAAGCCAAACTTTTTCACTTCCCCAATAAACATCTTCCTGTGGTTCCCAATAATCAACTCTACCAGCTCCAAAACCAATAGTCTTCAGCCCCATTGATTCAAAGGCACAATTTCCTGCCAAAATTATAAGGTCCGCCCAGGATATTTTGTTCCCATATTTCTTTTTAATAGGCCAAAGTAATCTCTTAGCTTTGTCTAAATTAATATTATCTGGCCAACTATTAACTGGTGGAAATCTTTGAAGACCTTGCCCTCCACCACCTCGACCATCTCCAATTCTATAGGTTCCAGCACTATGCCAAGCCATACGAATAAAAAAAGGTCCATAATGACCATAATCTGCTGGCCACCACTCTTTGGAATCTGTCATCAGTTTGTACAAATCCTCTTTTAACTTATAATAATCTAATTGCTTAAACTCCTTAGCATAATTAAAATCCTTACCTAAAGGATTACTTTTATCACAATTTTGACGAAGTATATTAAGTTTTAATCTATTTGGCCACCACTGATCATTTGTCATTCCTGCTCCAGCTACTCCCTTAGTTCTCCTTCCTGTCATAGGACATCTTAGTTCTGACATAATCTTATCCCTTCCTATACAAATATTTCTATAATAATTTATATGTACTTACAAAAGAATCTAGGATATATTTATTTATCGTCATTCCAAAATTACTAATAAATCTCTATAAATAGAAAAAGGATTACTTTAATCCATTAATTAAAGTAATCCTAGAAATAACTCTATTTATTTAGAGTTTCTTTTATTAGTTCTTCTATTTTATGCTTACATCTAAGACCTCTACAAATACCTGTTCCAGCACCAGTAGCCTCTTTTACCTTTTCATATGTATCAGCACCATTTTTTATTGCATTTACAATAGTATCTCTATCTACATGCTTATGAATACAAATCATATTTTCATCTTCTTCATCGTGTTTAAATAATCCCATTGTTTTCCTCCTAAAGTTTCTTTAATTTTTCTGTTATCTGTTATATTTTATCTGTTATCGATTTATTTTATCAAAAAATAATTAAATTAACTGCTGAATTGAAACATATAACCTTAATTTTTAAAAGTTTAGTTCTTCAAAAATCAAATTTTGTATATTTATTCCATAAACTTCAAGCTTTAAGATATTATTTTACTTAAATTACTTGACCTGTCGTAGTAATTGTGTTAATTTTAAATTACTACGACAGATGAAGTAGTTATTTTTTAAAAATAAAATGATTTTAGTACTTAATTAAAGTCATTTTTAAAAATATTTTTACTTAAATCCTTTAAAAGGAGGCGGAGCTTATGATAAGTAGTGATGTTATTAGAGGTTATAACGATACTATAATCTTATTTTTACTTCTAGAAAAACCATCCTACGGCTATGAAATATCAAAGAGAATCAAGGAAATATCTTTAGAAAAATATGTGATTAAAGAGACTACACTTTACTCTGCCTTTACTAGGTTAGAAAAAAACGGTTATATAGAATCTTTTCCTGGTACAGAAACAAATGGGAAAAAACGAACATATTATAGAATTACCCATTTAGGTATTTCTTACTATAGAGATAAGTATGAAGAATGGCAATTAACTAAAGAAGTAGTAGAAAAGTTTATTAAAAGAATTTAGAGGTGAATTTATATGAATACAATAAAAAATTATTTAGAAAATATTTTTTCAAACATTCCGGAAACCTTAGAAACTTTAAGAGCCAAAGAGGAACTTCTCTCTATGATGGAAGATAAATATAATGAGTTAAAATTAGAAGGTAAAACAGAAAATGAAGCTATTGGCATTGTTATTTCCGAATTTGGTAATATAGATGAAATATTAGAAAGTTTAGATACTTCAGTAAAAGAACCAATAGAAGAAAGTACTTTTTCCTATACCTATGATGAGGAACCAATAAAAACAATTTCTTTAAATAATGCAAAAGAGATTATAAAAGAACAACTGGATATCTCAAAAAACATAGCCCTAGGAGTATTTCTTTGTATTTGTTCACCAATACTATTAATTTTTCTTACTGGTGCTGCTGAAGAATATTCTTCATATGGTAATACTGCTGCTGCTATTGGTTTAGTTGTATTATTTTTAATGATTGCTATTGCTATTCTTTTATTTATAATCTATGGGTTAAAAATGGAAAAGATAGAGAATTTCAAAAAAGAACCTATAATTTTAGACTATATGACTAAAGAATTTATAAAAAAAGAATCAGAAAACTTTAAAATTTCTTTTGGAAAAAGAATAGCCTTTGGGGTAACTTTATGTATTGTAAGTGTTATTCCTATAATCATCACTGGAACACTTTTTGATAATATTTTCGCTCAATGCGCTTCAGTTTCATTACTTTTAATAATGGTAGCTTTTGCTGTTCATATATTTATAGTTACAGGAATGACAGACTCTACTTATAAAATGTTTTTAGAAAAAGAAAGTGATTCTACCCCTCATGGACACTATAAAGAATATAATTCTGAAGATTATAATTATAGTCATCATTATGAAAGTCCACTAACTAGAAATATTGCATCAATTTATTGGCCTGTAATAACAATTATTTATCTATTTTGGAGTTTTGTATATGGCTCTTGGGGAACTTCATGGATTATCTGGCCTATAGCTGGATTACTTTTCGGAGTTATATCTAATATTTGTAGAAACTTTGAGACAAAGAAAAAAATATAATAAGAGTAAGCCAAGCAATACCCGGGTACTGCTTGGCTCTTAATTATCTAAAGTATTTTATCTATTACTGAATTATAATCTTCATCAATTAATATATAGTTTAATCCATGTTTTTTACATTGTTCAAAAATACTATTATTCTCCCTAATCATCAATTCCTTTGGATAATCAGAATTTAACCTTTTCTCAATAATACTTTCATATCCTATAATCTTATCATAGTTCTCTTCTATATACTTTTCACTAAAAATAAGAAAAATTTCTTTTATATTTTCTAAATATTCCTTTGAAAAACTGGCTTTAAAATTATAAGGTACATAACAGCCTTCAACTATTAAATTTTGCTTATTTTCTATAGCTGTCTTAATAATCTCTGAAACAATTGGCCATAAATATTTAGTTAATTTTTCATCCTCTTCCACAGTAATCTCAGTTTTCTTACTTCTAATAAGACCCATCTTAAGATGATCTATAGATAAATATGGATATTTGTATTTTTCCAGTAACTTTTGAGCTAAAAAAGTTTTTCCCGTATGTGAACTTCCTGATATTAAAAAAATCATTAAACTTCCTCCATTAATTTCAACTTTTTTATCTCCAACTCACTGGATAATCTAAATGTTTTGGTAACTTTGTATTTCTGTTTCCCTTTGCTGAATTAATCTGTCCTTGAGTTAGGAAAACTCCTTCACTTAAATCTGCATTACTAAAATTACAATCCCTTGTATCTGCCCCTAAGAAAATAGTACCTTTGAATGTACAACCTTCAAAATTAGCTGCAATAAGTAACTGCATACTTAAATCTAAACCATTCATATTTTTATTTTTAAAGCTTTTTCCAAAGAAACTATTTATAGCTTTATTATTATTTTTAAAGTTCTCCACAACAGACTTACTAACCCTTTTCAAAATAACATTAGCTTTTTCTCTATATTTTTCAATATCAAAAGCAATTATATCCTCTGGATTAGAATCATAGAAAAATTCATTTTCTTTAATAAGCTTATCAATATCTTCATGAAATTCCTTTGCTACAGCTATAATTCTTGCTTCCTCTAAGTAATAACTCACTTGATAAAACTGAAAGGCAATGGTAAATGTATTAAAAAATTCCTCTGATTTGTTTTTTAAAGTTCTCCAACTTTCACCCTTATAAACTTTTTCAGTTACAAATTGCCCTGCTCCAAAACAATCATAGCCCATACAACCTTTCATATTTCTTTTTTCTAAATCTTTATGAATACTGCAACTATAATCATTTTTTAAACTACTACAGGGTTTTCCTGCTACCTTATTCTCTGGAAATCCATCTATTTTTGAAAAAAATAATGCGGTACAACATAATCCACTACATTTAAAACAATCAATTTTAAATTCTTTTAATTTTTTTAAATCTCCCTTTTCCTTTACGTTCATAATCTATCTTTAGTAAAAATTTTAAACATAAAAACTTCCACCAAAGTTCACCTCTTTTCACAGTTTATAGTTTAACTTTTATTTATAAAAAAATTCTTAGTATCTATATTCTACAAATACTAAGAATTTTCCTCTATTAATTATAATTGCCGCTATTTTTATTTATTACACTTAAATCTATTCTGTGGTAATACACATCACAAACTAGTTTTAAAGAGAAAAAATAATTAGTTATTCAAACTACTAGCTTTATCTATAAATTCTTTCATATCTTCGATATATACATACGGAGCGTATTCAGAATATATCTCAGGATCATCAAGAATAACAATTTGAACTCCATCAGCTCTTAATGCTTCTAAAGTTCCTGGTAAACATCTTGCTTCATTCACAGTTTTACATCTATATGCAATGCATCCTTGTTTATCAAATATTTTAGCAACTACATAAATATTCTTATCTCCCATATTATACCTCCAATTCTTTTAATCTTTTTAAAAACTTCTCTTCATTATCTATTAAACCACTTTTATATTCTTCATATAATTTCTTTCCGATTTCAGGTTGTTTATATTTATATACATATCTGTGACTCCAAATATTAAAATTGTAATCTTCTCCACACCATAATTGCACTTCAATTGGGTATGCTAAATTATCTCTTTGATAATATAGGTGAATTGCATGATATCCATCATCTATTTTCTTTCCTTTTCTTAAATCAACTACCCTAAAATAACTTGGATATTCAGTAGGATATTGGTTAAACTTAAGTCTAAATCCTAATATATCATTAAAACACTGTTTAAATCCACCTTGATTTTTTAAAGTTTTATCATATTTTCTAAGTATTGAATCATCACTTTTAAATCGAGACCCAATTAAATTTTCCTGAACTAATATGTCAATATAATTTGAACGATATTTTGCAATATCCTCTAAAATTTTATCTAAGGGAGTTTCTCTCAATGAAATTTGTTTTAAACTTCTATTTAGTGTTGATTTATATGATAATTGATCTAATATTTCCTTTGAAATAAATTGATCCACATTTAACACCCACTTTCCATACTGATATATTTCATTATATCATATACCTATTTAAGAGCAACTATACAACGAACTCAGATATAAATTATAGTTAAAAATTAAAACCCTCAATAATAAATTTCTCTATCATTGAGGGTTAAAATATTCTATTTAATTATTAAACATACTCATAATCCTCTGGTCCATCAAACCATTTTCCTCTTCCACTATGAAGTATAAGACATAAAATTCCCATCACTATATACCCTATTACAAAAGGTGAATCTAAGTAGAATCCCAGTGCTGCATTATGAATAAATCCAAATAACGCTAAAACCGCTGCTGCAAAGGCTGTTATTGCAACTTTATCAAGTCTTCTATCAATTATAAATACTGTCATTGTTCCTAATAATATACCAATTATTATTGCTCCAGCCTTTACTGCTGGTATTCCATTCCACATTACTCCATGGTCAACTAAGTACTGTGATACTTCTGAACCATAGCCCACAAGACCTGAAGGTAATGTTTCTGTCCAAATATCAGCAATTCCCACTGCACCAGTAATTTGAGTAAATAAAAAGTCTGCCACTGGTGGTATCATTGCCATAGCTATTCCTGCATAATGCTTTGGTTTACAGTCTTTAAAGGCTTGAGATACCATTATTACAGAGCACCAAAGATAGGTTATAGCACAGATAGCTGGCGGAACCATTGCACTAAATAATGTGAATAATCCAAAGGTTCCTGCAAGACCTAAAAGTATTCCCCCAACCCATGAAAAACCTATTCCAGCTCCTGATTTTTTAAGTCCTGCATGACCCAACCAAACAGTATTTGGAACAACTCCTCCAAAAAGTGCAGATGCCATTGTACAAATTCCGTCTACAAATTGAGCCTCTCTTATACTATAATTATCTCCCGCTGCATTGGCAGCCTCTATATTATCCATAGTTTCCACAAAATTATATATCTCTATTGGAATTATTATTGTTAAATATGGTGCCACTATTGTAAATCCATTAATTAAAGCCTCTATTGAACTTGCTGGATTTGGAAAATAAAAACCAACCCCTGAAAAGTCAAAACTTGTTCTTCCTAATAGAAAGGCATAGATTATTCCTCCAACAATAGCTACCACAAGTGGTGGTATTCTTTTAGGAAATAAGTATCCACCAAAAACTCCAACCATTGCAACTAATAATATAGGTAATCCAACTACAGGATCTGCAAAGACATCAAATACACCCTGTGTTGCCATCCAAATAAATCCGATTCCTGCTACAGTTCCAAGTAAGGCTGCTCTTGGAATTCTTTTCTTCATCCAAGGACCAATAAATCCTCCTAAAAACTCAACCATTCCCCCAATAAAACAGGCAGCTACAGCTGCTGACCAAGTAAGTTCAGGGTCACCAAGTGCATAATGTAAAGGCATTATAACTCCGTATAATATAACAAACATAGCAGGAGTAGATACCCCTGAAGGTAATGCTGTTACATCACTTCTTCCCTCTTTTTGCCCTAATTTATAAGCCATGTAAGCATAATATAATCCACTTAATAATAAACCAATGGACATACCTGGTATAACTCTTCCATAAACAAGTTCATCTGGCCAACCAAGCACCCCTGATAAGGTAGCTATTACTATTAAGTAGTTTACAATATTATTTGTAATTGTATATGTTAATCCACCAATATCCCCAGTAGTGAAAAATGGTATCTTTACCCCTTTTTTTAACATGATTCTATTCTCCCTTAAATATTTAAAGTTAGCTTTAACCTAAAATTTCTTTATAGCATAAGCTAACTTTAAACCCCTTATTTCTTTTAAATCTTTCTATAATTATTACTACTAATAAACTTTATTCTGCTTCTATATCTATAAATTGAAACTTAGTTACATCAAATAATCCCATGTCTGTAAGTTTTATTTCTGGAATTACAGGTAAAGACATAAAACAAAGTGTCATAACTGGCTCAACCTCTTTACTTATCTCTAAGACTTCATGGGCTACCCTATGAATATCAATAAGTTTTTTATCCACCCATTCACCACTTTTATCACTCATAAGTCCTGCTATAGGCATTGGCATAGCTTCTAGTATCTTATTATTTTCCACTAAAACAATTCCTCCACCTTGAGCAATTAGACTTTTCACTGCAAACTCCATATCTTCATCAGTTACACCAACTACTATAATATTATGAGAATCATGTGCTACCGAAAGAGCCACAGCCCCTCTTTTAATTCCATATCCCTTTAATAATCCAAGTGCTACATTACCTGTGTTTTGGTGTCTTTCAACCACAGCAACCTTAGCAATATCCCTATCTTTATTATATTTAAAATTATTATTTTCATCTCTATCTATAACTTCTATCTCTTTTTTAGTAACAACTCCACCTGGTAATATTCCTATTACATGAGCCTTCTCTGAATTTATAGTTAATTTAAGTTTATCTATTGAAAAATCCTTAACATGAAAACTTCCCTTTGTTGCCTCTATACTATATGGTTCTATTGGCAACAAATATTTTCCCTCTTTTGCCACCTCTTCACCAGCTATAAATACTCTATTAACCTTAAACTCATCAATATTATCTAAAAGTACAATATCAGCTCTAAGTCCTGGAGCTATAGCCCCTCTGTCCTTTAATCCAAAACATTCTGCTGCATTTAAAGTAGCCATTTGAACTGCTATTAATGGATCAATTCCTTCCTCCACTAACATTCTTAAATTATTATCTAAATGACCTACACTTAATATAGTTTTAGGCTGACAATCATCTGCACAAAGTAGACAACGTCTGCTATTTAAAGTAGTAACTCCTTTAGATAAAGTTCTAAGATTATGACAGGCAGAACCTTGACGAAGAAGTACATAAAGTCCCCTTGAAATTCTATCCTGCATTTCTTCAACAGTGGCACACTCATGATCTGTACCAATTCTAGCTGCTGCATAGGCATTCAATTCATGTCCAAAAACCCCTGGACTATGACCATCAATAACCTTACCATTATTCTTAGCTACTAAAAGTTTATCTAAAACCTCATCCTGCCCAGCTATAACCCCTGGAAAATTCATAAATTCACCTAACCCAAGAATATCACCACTCTTCATAGGTTCTATCATATCCTTAGCATCTATCCTAGCCCCTGAATGTTCAAAGTCAGTGGCAGGAACACAGGAAGGAAGCATCATTTCAATATCTAAAGCTGTTCCCTCTGCTGCCTTTAACATATAATTAATTCCATCAAATCCACAGACATTAGCAATCTCATGTGGATCTGCAATTATTGTAGTAGTTCCATGAGGAACTATAAGTCTACCAAGTTCCTCTGGACTAACATAGGAAGATTCAATATGAATATGGCTATCTATAAATCCTGGAGCGGCAAACTTCCCTGCTCCATCAAACTCCTTTATTCCTTCATAATTACCAACCCCAGCAATTAAATCATCAGAAAAAGCAATATCTCCATTAACGATAGCCCCACTATAAACATCTAAAACCTTACAATTTTTAATAACAACATCAGCCTTAACTCTACCTGCTGCTATATCAATTAATTTCTTTAATGTCTTTCTTTCCATCTTAAGCCCTCCACTCTACTGCTCAATAAGTTCGATTATTGGATCAAAAGTAGTTAATGCAATACAATCCACTGGCCCTACATCTGTAATTGCATAATCTGGAATAGCTGTTATTGGTAGGAAGAACATATACATAAGAGGCTCTGGTAAATCACAACCTAATTTTCTAGCCGCCTTATCTAAAAGAGTTTCTCTATAGGCAATCTCTTCTGGCTCTAAATCACTAGCAATTCCCCCTACTGGTAATGGAAGAAATTCTAATACTTCACCATCAGCCACTACAACTTGTCCACCACCATTTTCAATAAGATAGTTTACAGCTATAGACATATCCTCTGCACTGGCTCCCATAACAATTATATTATTATCATCTGGTGCTGCTGAAGAAGCCATTGCTCCTCTTTTTAATTTCCACCCTGAACAGAAGGCTAAAGATTTATTTCCATTGCGACCAAATCTCTCAAACACTGAAACCATTAAAACATCCTGCTCTATATCAACCTTAACAATACCATCCTCAACCTCTAAAATAACATCCCTTCTCTTTCTAACAAATGGTCCCTCTACATTCATTGAAAGAACCTTTGCTTTTCCCTTTTTCATATCTACTTTATATAAGAAGTCCTCTTTAGTAGTAAGAGAACATTTTAATTCTGCTGTTAAAACTTCACTTCTTTTTGGTGCCTTTAATTCATAGCTTAACTTTCTATTCTTTGCAACTAACTTACCATTTGTAATAACAGTTTCTATCTTAAAGTTTTCTAAACTATCTACAAATAATATATCTGCAATTCTTCCTGGTGAAATTGAACCTACTAAATGGTCTATTCTATAAGCCTCTGCACTATTTATAGTTGCCATTTGAATAGCTGTTATTGGCTCAACACCCTCTTTTATAGCTAAACGAACTAAATTATCTAAATGACCTTTTTCTAAAACATCTGTTGCTGTTACATCATCTGTACAAAAACTAATTCTTCTTGCAAGATATGGATTTACCTCTGTTACAGCTCTTATATTTTCCTTTAAGAAATGAGTAACTGAAGATTCACGGATTAACATATGCATACCCTTACGCATTTTTTCTACAACCTCTTCATGGTCATAGCTTTCGTGATCTAATCTAATTCCAGCACAAAGATATCCATTTAAATCTTTTCCTCTTGCCATAGGTGCACAACCAAATACAGGAAGTCTATTTTTTGAAGCCTCTTCAATAGCTCCTAAAGTATTCTCATCCTGCTCCTGTACATATTCACGTACTGTTTCCCAAACTCCAAAACATTCTGGCCACTTTTGTACAGTTTCATGAACACTCTTAGTAAAATTAAAAGCAACTGTTGATTCAGGGAAAGTATATGGTGTTTTATAAGGAGCACCCCAAAAAACTTTAAGTGGACTCGCTTTTATTTCTTCAAAAACTTCCTGTAACCCCTCTAAACCTGAAACAGATATATACTCATCAAGACCTGATATCATACTTGTTGTTCCACAAGGAACTACTGCCTTTGCAAAACTTGTAATACTAAGCTTACTACACTCACTATGAATGTGACCATCAATAAGTCCTGGCACTAAGTATTTATCAGTAGCATCAATTATCTCTGTTTCTGATCCTATGTAATCAGCCACATCTCCTACAGCTACAATAGTATCTTCATAAATAGCAATGTCTGCCTTATAAATTTCTGCTGTCATAACATTAACTAAATTTCCATTACGAATAACCTTATGAGATGGTACTACTGCTCTTCCTGCTGAAATAAGTTCTTTTAAATTACTAATAGTTTGTTTCATTTTAATTCCTCCAATAAATAAAGTTTTAGATACCCCGACCATAAAATTTGGTGAACCAGGTTTCCCGTCCTGCAGATTGTATCCTGACGAATTTAATGGATTTTATTACAGTTTTAAAAAACACGATTATTATAGTTTTTATCTTCTTTATTGTTCGTATTTATATTATCATAATTATTTTTCAAAAACAATATATTTTTTCAAAATTTGTAAAAATAAACAAATGAGATAAACTCACCCCGGGGTATAGGAAATATTTTCCTATACCCCGGGGTGTTTTTTTATCTATTTAGTTTATTTATTATTTTATGAAACTAAAACACCTTCATTATTGAAAGTATATTTTTTTCCGTTTATTATATGAGTTCCTATTGCTGCTTTTGAAGAATTTTGGAAGTAATATACTTTACCATCTAGATGTAACCAACCTGTATAGTAAATAGCTTGTCCTAACCCTTCACCTAATGCAGGATTTCCAGCAAAGTATTCTAAACCATGTACTGTTTTAATTACTCCTGTTTCTTGAGCTCCTGTTTCTGGATTAAAATAATATTGTACTCCACCTATTTCTTGTAATCCAGTTTCTGCCTTTGAATTACCTCCAAAATAATATCTATTTCCATTATAATTTAACCATCCTGTATAATAAATAGCTTGCCCTAAGCCTTCACCTAATGCAGGATTTCCAGCAAAGTACTCCAAACCATGTACTGTTTTAATTACTCCTGTTTCTTGAACTCCAGTTGTTGGATTTAAGAAATATTGTGCTCCACCTATTTCTTGTAATCCCTTTTCTACTGCTCCTGTTTGAGGATTAAAGTAATATCTATTTCCATCAACTACTTGCCAGCCTGTCTCTTTTTGACCCTCTACATTATAATAGTATTTTTCTCCATTAACAACTTTCCATCCAGTTGTTATTTGATTTACTACCTTTTTAGGTTGTGAAGCTTCTGAACCATTAGCAAAGTTAACAACAACAGTATTATTTGCAATTACTGCTGCTGGTATATTTCCAGTAACTGTTGCAACATCTCCATTTATTGAAAAATCATTAAATGTTTTTCCATTGATTTGGATTGAAGTAACATGAAATCTTCTTAACGCACCTCTATTAAGTGCTATTGTTGCATCATTTCCATTTATAGTAGCAGTACCAGTTCCAGGTAACATATGATTATCTATATCATAAAAAATTCTTGTAGGTACATTAACTTCAGCTATTTCAACAACTATATTATTTTGTTGACCTTGTACATATTGAATATTCTCTAATTGACTTAAAGATTCTTCAACACCATTATATTGATAACCTACTATTTTGTAATTATTAGGTATAGTAAGGTTTTCTATTGCATTTCCTATTTTTGTTCCATTTTTTCCATCAACATAAGTTACATTTACAGCCTCACCCTGTTTATTTAAGAAAGTGACATTTACATCAACGTTATTACTAGATAAATTATAATATTGATTTCCCTTCACTTCTTGTACTTGATGACTTTGTATATTGTGATTTACATAATACATATTCTTTTCTCTCCCTCTTTACTTTTTCTTTCGTAATTTAATATTTTTTCTTCCACTAATTGTAAATATTTCAACATAATCCCGCATTATAAAAATGAAAAAATAACTTTCCCCAAAATTAATTTTTTCAAAAAAAACAAAGTTTTTTTATTAATAAATAACAATTATCTATTAAATATATATAATTAAAATAAAAATCCACATTTTGCAATACATATGTTAATTTGCATACATATTTTATATCATATTTTTTTATCGATGTAAATATAGTTTAATTTAAAATTTAATATAACTTTAAATTAAATTAAACTTTAAATTAAATAAAAAAACATATTTTCTTGTATAAAAATAAATCTTTTTAATAATAAAAAGCTTTGTTTAAAAAGGTTTCAACACTTTATAACCCCCCTAACAAAGCCATTGTTCAAAAAAACTTTTAATTCATAATAATAATTTAAATATAAACTATCACCAGAAAATATTTTTATAATAATAAATTTATAATAATTAAAAAAAAAATTAAATTTATTTTTATTTTTTATAAAATTAATGATTTTAAGAAAAATTTTCTGGTAAAATTTGATAAATTTCTAATTCATCTTGAATTTTTTCATACTGTCTACATTGTTGTTGAACAGTTTTATGGTACTTTACTACCACTCTTCCAAAATAACCACTGTATTCATCTAATTCTTTACCTTCATAATTTATCCCACCAGTTATATTAAGTTCCTTTGTTACTTCTTTTACAGTAGTTAATAACCAGCTATCTTTACCAATTTTTAATAAAGAAACAGCTATTTGCCCAACTGAAAAATATCTTCTTTTAGTTCTCCAAAATAACCAATCCTCATTTATTTTTTTAGGATCATTCTTAAATACATCTGCTGGATCTTCATAACCATTATCCTGTATAAATTTTACCCTTACCTTTTTTGACTCTTCTTCTGAAAAATTTAATAAATCATTTAATAATATTTTTTTCACTACATCCCCATCCTAATATTGATTAAATTATCTTTATATTAAATTATAATTTTAACTTTTCAATTATAGAACTATTCAATGACATAAAGTTTAATTTTTAACGGAATATCCAATTATCAACTAAATAAAATTTATTCCCCTCTTGCTTTAATCTGTAAAAAATCTTTTCTTTTTCCCCTTTTTATCTTTAGCATATTCTCTAATTGGATTTATATATTCCACATTAATTGACTCTACTAAATCTGTTCTCTTAAAGCTAATCCAATTATTGCTTTTAGTAAATTTGCTTCTTAAATATACTTTTAAAAAAATTTACTTTTTCTCGAAAAACATCATGGTATAATTTAACATATATTTAAAAAGGAGACTTGAAAATGATAAACAATTACAAAATAAATCTACAAATAGAAAATCAAAATTTATTTGTTAAACTTAACCTTACTCTTAATAACTCAAATCTTAATAGCAATTTAAAATTAATGTTAAATAAAGGATTAATTATAAGGAATGTAACTGATCAATATGAAAATAAAATAAATTTTATTGAAGATTTTTCTATAAATCACCCATTTATTCCAGATTGCAAAAGAATAATCATAGATATTCCTGCTGGAACTACAGATTTGAATTTTAGTTATAAGGGGAAAATTTCTGGATGGTATAATTTAATTTCTGAAAATATCATAGCTTTAAATCTATACTCTGCTTGGTATCCTCTTCTAGAAGATTATCCTATCTCTAATAAAAAAAATGTAACTATAGAAAATCTTCCTGATTTTATTGTTGTTAACGGAATTAAAGATAATAAAAATTGGTACTATCAATGTAGTGATTTTGACTGTAATATTTTAGCCGCTAAAGATTGGAATATTTCTACCTTTGAAAATATTTCACCAAAATTAAAAATTTATTCTAGAAATAATAATTTAGAAAATTTAAATGACCTTTCAAATTCTTTTGAAAGTATAATAACCTACTTTAGTAAATTATTAGAAATACCTAAAAATACTGAAAATAATAATGAAACTTTTAATATAGTAATTCCAGATATAGATCAAGGTGGATATTGTAGAGAGAATTTAATTCTGTTAAGTAATTTATCAAAGGATAAAATTGCTATAGACTCCTTTTTAGCTCACGAATGTGGACATATTTGGTCAAAGGGTGCTAATACAAATAGCTGGGAAGATTGGCTAAACGAAACCTTTGCTGAAATATTATCTTTATTTTATATAAAAACAAAACACGGAATGATTCCATATATAAATATAATAAATTCTATAAAAGAGAGGGCTGAAAATGCTCCAAATATAAAAACTAAAAATGGTGAAAGACCTGATGGAGTACATTTTAAAGGAACCTACTTAATGCTTCAAGTAATTAAAAAATTTGGAGAAGATATAGTAATTGAAATAACAAAATTATTTATTAATTTAGAAATTAAAACCACTGAAAACTTGCTAAATTCCATAGAAAAAACAATTGGACAAGATGTAGCAAAATTTATTGAAGAAAACCTATAAAAGTTTTAACTAATATAAAAATCCACTCTAACCAATGGCTAGAGTGGATTTAAAACTAAAAATATTATGATTTATTGTATCTCAACTAATTCGATATTATTTCTTCTATTATCTAAAGGATTAAGATTTATATGGTGAACCATTTGGCTACCCTTTGGATCCATGATAAGTTCATCAAGATAAACTCTACCCTCTGGAGTATTAGCTACAACGTAGTTTGTATCTCCTTTTTTATAAGTAGTCCAAACAAGTCCTTCTGCTAAAACCATAGCCTTATCTTCAACTGATATTAAAGCTTTAGCATTTACATTACCATTTTTATCTCTTAATAAAATAGCAATAGCATTTCCATCAATTACTTCAATTTCATTCTTTTCATTTCTATCATAAACTCTTAAATTAGCTTTTCTATTATCTAAAGTATCTCCATTAATATGTTTTACTGGAACATTATTTTCTAAGTTCATAACAATATTTTGAATTCCTTGCTTTAAAGGTTTAGCTTTCTTATTTACCTTTGATGAACTTATATTTTGAACTAAATAACTATTAAAATCTTTATTCCATTCAGCAAACCAAGTTCCAATAGCTTTAACTTTTTCTAAATCCTCTGTATCTATTTGAGCTTTAAGTTCTGCTCCATTCTTTTTATAAATAGTTATAAAAGTAACATCTCCATTAACTTCAAAAATATTTTCTATGTTTTTATTTTTAATTTTCATTAAAACCTCTTTCTTTGCCTATAAACTATGAATATAGACTAAATATAATATATTTCATTGGAAAAAACTAATTTTATGAAAAATTCCCTTAATTTATATTAATCATATCATTTCCATAACAATTCTCCATTTAAATCATTATACACTAAAGCAACTAACTATTATATAGTATTCATTTATAAATTAAAATCAAAAGGTTTTTGTTGAAATTTCCCTTTCTAAAATTCATCTCTGTATATCAATAATTTAATAAAAAAAAGCGCCCAAACTATGGACACCTTAAAACAATAAAAATTATTATTTAGTTAAAAATTCTTTTTCTGATTTTATAAAACCAAGTAACACTTCAACTGTTCTTAATACATCACCTTCAATATCTAACCCATGATTAGCATTAGCAATATTAATTACTTGAACACCCTTAGTGTCTTTTATTTTATTAAGACTTTCTTCACTTAATAGTGGGTCTTTAGTTCCTGTAATAACTAAAGAATCTTCACAAACACCATGTTTTGCTGTTTTATCAAGAGGACTTATATAAATATTCTTAATATTTTTCCCTGCAAATTGTCTATTTAACATTACTTGAACACAAGTACCAATACTTTTACCTATAATAACTATCTTTTCATAATCTTTTTCTATAGCATTCTCTATAGCTTCTATAGTTTCCTTAGCCATTAAATGGAACTCTTTTTCTATACTAAATGCTGTTCTATTTATATGAAAACCATATTCCACAGACATCACATCATAACCTAATTGATCAACTAATTGCTTTGAATAATCTAAATATGATCTATCCATTAAATATGCCACTCCTGGAAGGACAATAGCTAAAGTATTGCTATTATTATCCTTAATCACTGGATTAAGCTCCACTCCCCATTTAGACATAACTTTTTTCTTTTCCATAAATATTTCCTCCTTTGTTTAACCATAAAGTTTCTACTTCTATTATATACCTTTT
>JBOGCG010000024.1:0-19785 GCA_051656625.1 Sarcina sp.
GAGCATAGCTGGGTAGCTACGTCGGGAAGGGATAAACGCTGAAAGCATCTAAGCGTGAAGCCTCCCTCAAGATAAGATTTCCCATAGAGTTAATCTAGTAAGACCCCTTGAAGACTACAAGGTTGATAGGTCGGAGGTGTAAGCATGGTAACATGTTCAGCTGACCGATACTAATAGGTCGAGGGCTTGATCTAAAATTATAGTTTCAACTAATATATATATAATTTTCAGAGAATAATTTTTCTCACAATCTGGTAATTATGCTCTTTAGGGTAACACCCGTTTCCATTCCGAACACGAAGGTTAAGCCTAAAGAGGCCGATGGTACTGCAGACGCGAGTCGGTGGGAGAGTAGGTTGTTGCCAGGTCATGTGGCTCGATAGCTCAGTCGGTAGAGCAGAGGACTGAAAATCCTCGTGTCGCTGGTTCGATTCCTGCTCGAGCCACCACTTAATAAGGCGCCATAGCCAAGTGGTAAGGCAGAAGTCTGCAAAACTTTTATTCCCCAGTTCAAATCTGGGTGGTGCCTCCATAAGCTTCAGTTTATACTGAAGCTTTTTTTTATTTTATTGTAAAAATAAAAGCTCTATGAAATTAAAAATAATTATCGATTTGAATAATTATTTTTATAAATTTCATAGAGCTTTATATATTAAAAATCTATTTTTTTATTGTGAAAATCCACAGTGCATTTTAATCCTAAAGGTATAGTTAAATTAGGATAACTATGACCAATAGGTAAGCCTGTTAAAATAGGTTTATCTAAAGGCATTAATATATCTAGAATTACTTTTTCTAAGTTAGAATTTTTAGGTGTAAGATGTCCTATTAAAAATCCAGCACAGTTATCTAATTTTTTAGAGCATTTAAGTTGGGTTAGCATTCTATCTATAGCATAGGGGGCTTCATTAACTTCTTCAAGTAACAAAACTTTATTACTAAAATCTACTTCATAGGGAGTTCCTAAAGAACTGCAAAGAATTGATAAATTTCCACCAACTATGGAGCTAGTAATTTTTTTACTATTAAAGCTTTCAACTGTTTCAAATATATTTAAATCTATAGAACTGTTCTTTACTTTATTAGTTAAAGTGTTAAGTAAGGATTCTTTTGTATAGAAATCAGAAAAATCGGATTTTATCATGGGGCCATGATAGGTAATTAATTTTGTTTTTTTATTTATATAATTAAGTAATAAAGTAATATCACTATAGCCAATGAAAAATTTAGGATTTTTTTTTATTAAATCTAAGTTTACATGTTCAAGCATTCGCATAGAACCATAACCACCTCTAAAACAAATAATTGCTTTAACTTCTTTATTTTGAAACATAGCATTAAAATCTTCGCTACGTTCTATATCAGAGGCACTAAGATAGCCATTTTCATTTCTCATATTTTTACCCTCTAATATTTTAAAACCAAATTCTTTAAATGCTTTAATATATTTATCAAAGGTTTCAGAATCATTTCCACTAGCTGGTGAAATGATTCCTATAGTATCACCTTTTTTTAATGTTTTTGGTAACATAAATATTCTCCTTAATCTTCAATGAAATTTTATCTAGTTATTTTATTTAATGTGAAAAGTTCTTACTTTATTATATTAAAATATTTACTAAAAAGATAAAGTTAAATAAAAAAAGATATGCTTTATAAAAACATATCTTTTTTGTGCAAATAATAAGCTAGTGCAGCACTAACTAAAATTGTTCCACCCATTAAAAAATAAAAAGTATTTGGATTATCAGAAAAAGGTAAAGAAACGTTCATTCCATAAATTCCTGATACGATTGTAAATAAAGATAATATCATAGTTGCAGATGTAAGAATTTTAGCAACACTGTTAAAATTATTAGAAATTACAGAGGAGAAAAATGACATAGTATTATTTAATATATTACTATAAATATGGGTCATTTCAATAGCCTGTTTATTTTCTATTATTACATCTTCAAGGATATCTTTATCCTGCTCATATTTTTGAATTATATCTAACTTTAACATTTTTTCTAAAGTTGTTTCATTAGCTTTTAATGATGTAGAGAAATATACTAAAGATTTTTGTAATGAATGAAGGTGAACAAGTTCTCTATTTTTCATTGACTTATGAAGTCTTTTTTCAAGCATTAAACTTTTTTTATCTATTTGTCTAAGATATATTAAATAATAAGTTGATACTCTATTTAATATTTGAAGTATAAATCTAGACTTTTTAAATGAATAGAATGATTTTACTTTGTTTAAAGAAAAATCATTTATTAGCTTACTATTTTTTAGACAAACAGTTATAATTTCATTTTTAGTGTGAATAATACCAAGTGGATATGTATCATAAGTTAAAGAGTTCTCTTCTACTTCAGTAAAAGGTATATCTACTAGAATTAGTAAAACATCATCCTCTATATCAATACGAGATGTTTCTTCATCATCTAAGGGTGCCTGTAAGAAATTTAAAGGCACACCGGTTTTTTTTGAAATTATTAAAAGTTCCTCTTTTGATGGAGCAACTAAATTAATCCAACAGCCAGGTTCAATATTATTTATATTAGTTAATAAACCATCATTTTCAATAGAAGATTTATAAATTTTAATCATAGTTTTCTGTTGTGAAATAATAAAAATTTCAACAACAGGCACCTCCCCCCTAATTAAAATTATTCCTATATAAACCATTTTAACTTAAATAGCCTTAATATACCAATATAAATTCTTTATTTCATAATTTTTAAATGTAAAGCGTAGTCGAAAAACTTTAGTAATAAATGTAAAACTATGAAATTAAAAGATAATGAATAAATTTAAAGAAATATTAAAGAAATTGATATATAAACAGTGTAGATTTACATTGAAAAAATTAGTATAATTGCTATGATGCATATGTTTATTTTTTTTATGGGGGATATGAAGACATGGGAATTATGCACAAGGAAATAATAGAGCAAAGAAGAGATAAGGCCATAGTTTTAGCAATAATCTTTGCTAGTGTAATGATTGGACTAGCTAAGTTTGTAGGAGGTTTTAAATTTTTTAATTATAAACTAGAGTATATAACAGATCCGATATTTATTTTAACTACACTTATTATACTTTATATTGCATTTAGAAAGACAAAAACAAGCTACAAATATTCTATAGTATCAGATAGATTATTGATTCATAGAATTAATAGTAAGGAACAACGAGTTTTAGAGAACATAAAGCTTGATAGAATAGTTTATTTTGGAAATGAGAAAAATAAAGTAAAAGATTATAAAGGAAAACAGGTGAAAAAATATATTTGTAAATTACTTTCTAAGAAAGCATATTGTTGTGTTTATGAAAATGAAGGAAATTACAATAAATTTTATTTTCAGCCAAGTAATGAATTTATAAAGAAGATAAATAATTATATAGATAGATAAAGAATTAGGAGACTCTATAATAAGTTTTAAGTTTAGTTATTATTTTTATTAGATAATATTAATAAAAAATAAGGACAGACTTTAAAATTTTATTATAGAGTTTATTTTTTATGTATAAAAAAATAATCACAGTTAATAATAAAAAATAGAGTGTCATTTTTATAGTTTTTAAAAAAGTGGACTACTTTTAAAATTAAAGGAGATTATTTTATGGACATGAAAGAAATTGAAAATAAAATTTGTATTATTTGTGGAAAAGTTGGAGATAACGGAATTATAATAAGAGATAAAAAAATATGTGTTAATTGCGAAAAAAAAGCTATAGATGCAGAAGTTACCTCAGAATTTTATGAGTTTTATAAAAATAGAATAAGAGAAAATATTTCTGGAAAAATAAAAGAAGAGTGCTAGTGAAAAATTCTAGCATTCTTTTTTTTGAAAAATTTTCATTAAAATAATACCATGATATAATAGAAGATAGATTATAGATGAGACATTAAGGAGAAATTATTGTGAAGGATTTAGATTTTAAAAAATTACCTATAATTAATGCTATAAATGAATATTTAAAGGAAGATATAGCGGCTTTTTCAATGCCAGGACATAAATATTCAAAGGGCTTTTTAAAAGAAAATTTAAAAGATATTCTTTTAAGAGGAGACATAACTGAAGTTGAAGGTCTTGATAATTTACATAGTCCTGAAGGGATAATAAAAGAATCAGAGCAGCTTTTAGCAAAAACATATAAAAGTGAAGAATCTTATTTTTTAGTTAATGGAAGTACTTCAGGGAATTTAATAATGATATTTGCAGCTTTTAATGAAGGAGATAAAATTATTGTAGAAAGAAATTGTCATAGAAGTATTATGAATGGGATAATTTTAAGAAAATTAACACCTATTTATGTGGAAAATATCATTGATGATAATTTAAAATGTCCTATTACAATAAATGAAAAACATTTAAATGAATTATTAGAACAGGAAAAAGATATTAAAGGAATAGTTTTGACTTATCCTTATTATCATGGACTTGGATTAAATACTGAAAGAATAATCAATAGATGCAAAAATAAAGGACTTAAAGTATTAGTAGATTCTGCTCATGGAGCACATTTTGGTTTTCATGATAAGCTTCCAAAGTCTATACAGGATTTTAATGTGGATATTGCTATAATGAGTGCTCATAAAACCTTACCTAGTTTAACACAAACAGCTTATATTCATGTTAATAATAAAAGCTTAATTGAAAAGGTAAAGTTTTATAAGGGAATGTTTTTAAGTACAAGTCCTTCATATATGTTTATGATGTCTTTAGAATATAGTAGATATTATTTAGATTATGAGGCAAAGGAATATTACGATAAATTATTTAAAAATATCGAAAAATTAAAAGATGAACTTGAAAAAGTAGAAGAAATAAAAATTATAGATAAATTATATTTTAAAGAATATGATGAAGTTCATTTTGATGAAAGTAGAATTTTAATTAATTTAAAGGAAGGCTATTCAGCTCATAAGCTATTAGATTATTTAAGAGAAGAAACTATTCAATGTGAAATGAGTGATGAAAGAAATTTAATTTTAATTCCATCACCTTTTAACAGTGATGAGGAATTTGATAGATTAATTGAAAAATTAATTAATTGTGATTATTCAAAGTTTCAATCTATAGAAAAAGGTTTTTATAAAGCTAAATTACCAAGACTTATATTAAAACCCTATGAAGCAATAGAAATGGAATCAGAAATAATAAGTTTAGAGAAAGCAAGTGGAAGAGTTGTGGCAGAAAATATAATTCCCTACCCACCTGGCGTTCCACTTTTAATAATGGGAGAACAAATAGAAGAAAGTCATATAAGTATTATAAACAAGTGTTTAGAAGATAATGTTACTGTAATTGGAGCAGAGAATAAAGTTATAAAAGTTATAAAAGCTATGAAGTAAAAGGTTAAAGGAGTTTAAGATGGGAAAAATATTTTGCATTATGGGAAAAAGTAGTTCAGGAAAGGATACTATTTTTAAGATGTTAACTGAGGATGAAAGTTTAAAACTTAAAGAAATAGTAACTTATACTACAAGACCTATAAGAAATAATGAAACAAATGGAGTAGAATATAATTTTATTGATTTAAATAGATTAGAAGAATTAAAAAATTTAAATAAGATAATAGAGTTACGATGTTATCATACAGTTAATGGTGATTGGAACTATTTAACTGTTGACGATGGAAAAATTGATTTAGAAAATAATAATTATATTACAATTTTGACTTTAGAAGCATATAATAGTTATAAAAAATACTATGGAAAAGATAAAGTTTATCCAATATATATAGATTTAGAAGATGCTACAAGGCTTAAGCGTGCTATAGAAAGAGAAGAAGCACAGACTAATCCTAATTTTGAAGAACTTTGTAGAAGATTTATTGCAGATAATAAAGATTTCAGTGAAGAAAATTTAAAAGAATCTGAAATAGAAGAAAAGTTTTTAAATTATGATTTAGATAAGATTGTTTTGAAAATTAAAAAATATATAAATGATAATAATTAATTTAAATTTAGAAATAAAACTTTAAGGAAATTGAATTTTAAAAGATATAGATGTTTAATAATAGAAAATAATGTTATAATTTTTATATAAATACAATTTCAAAAAGGTTTGGTTACTAAGCTCTGCTGTAGGGCAAAATAAAATATTATTTTGTTATTTAGGAGGTTTTGTTTATGAAATTAGTTATAAGTATAGTTCAGGATGAAGACGCTATAGATCTAGTTGACAACTTAACAGAGGCTGGTTTTTCAGTTACTAAATTGGCTACAACAGGGGGATTTTTAAAGCAAGGAAATACAACGGTATTAGTTGGAGTTGAAAAGGATAAAGTAGAAGAAGTCATAAAGATAGTTAAAGAAAATTGTGCTATTAGAGAAAGTTTGATAGAATCTGAATTTATTCCAGAACCTACAGGGGTTTATATGCCCTATCCTTTAGAAATTAAAACTGGAGGAGCTACTGTTTTTGTCCTTGATGTAGATGATTATTATAAATTTTAATTTATTAAGGAGGAAAATTTTTGGCGGATATAATAGGACATAAGAAGACCATTGAAGCTTTTAAAAAAACTATTGAAAAAAATTCTTTAGCCCATGCACATTTAATAGTGGGGGATGATGGAATTGGTAAGAGTATTTTAGCAAAAGTTTTTGCCTGTGAAATTTTAGGTATAGATTATAAAGAAAATCATGTGGATATAGTAAATTATAGAGTAACTAAAAATTCTTTTGGAGTAGATGATGTAAGAGCTGTTATAGAAGAGATAAATAAAAAGCCCTATGAACTTGATAAGAAAGTGGTAATCCTTTATGGTGGAGAGAAGATAACTGTTCAAGGACAGAATGCACTATTAAAAACAATAGAATCTCCACCAAATGGGGTTTATATATTAATTTTAGCTGTAAGTTTAGATTCAATGTTAGATACTATTAAATCTAGATGTCAGATTCATAAATTAGCTCCTTTGAATAAAGAAGAAATGGAAAAGTTTATAAATAGAGAGTTTAAAGGATTAGAAAAAGATTTATTTAATTCTGTGCTTTCATTTAGTGCAGGAATTCCAGGAAGAATTAAAGATTTTTTAGAGGATAGTAGTTTTGATAATATAAGAGATATTGTTATAGATTTACTTAGAGTTATAGGGGAAAGAGATGAATTTAAAGCAAGTAATATGATTAGATTAAATACTAAAAGAAATATTGAGATTGTAAGTAGTAATGGTACTTTACAGGTAGATATAAAAGGGAAAGAAAAAAACTTTTTAGATAACCTTGTTTCAATAATAAGAGATGTTATTGTCTATAAGGAAGTTAGGGATAAGAATTTAATTATAAATATAGATAAATTAGAAAAATTAGAAGACTTAGCAGTTTTATTATCCTATAAGAAAATGAATAAGATTGTTGATGTTATTGATGAAGCAAGAAATAATTTAATGAGTAATACTAATAGTTGGTTAACTTTTAATACAATGATTAGAAAAATGTTGGAGGACTAATATGATAGAAGTTGTAGGAATAAGGTTCAAAAAAGCAGGAAAAATTTATTATTTTGATCCTAATAAACAGGATGTGAAAAAAGGAGATTACATAATAGTAGAAACTGCTAGAGGAGTAGAATTTGGTGAATGTGTAATAGGAAAAAGATTTATTAGTGAAGCAGAGGTAATTGCACCATTAAAGCAAGTTTTAAGAGTAGCTACAGAGGAAGATAAAATAAAGCATAAAGAAAATAAAGCAAAGGAAGTTGATTCTTTTGCTATATGTGAGAAAAAAATAGCACAACATGGATTAGTGATGAAATTAATAGATGTAGAATATACTTTTGACAATAATAAAGTAATATTTTATTTTACAGCTGATGGAAGAGTTGATTTTAGAGAATTAGTAAAAGATTTAGCTACAATATTTAAAACTAGAATCGAACTTAGACAAATTGGAGTTAGAGATGAAGCTAAAATGATAGGTGGATTAGGTCCTTGTGGAAGACCTTTATGTTGTTCAACTTTTTTAGGTGATTTTGCATCTGTATCTATAAAAATGGCTAAAGAACAAAATTTATCTTTAAATCCAACTAAAATTTCAGGTATTTGTGGAAGACTTATGTGCTGTTTAAATTATGAGCAAAGTACCTATGAGGAAATTAGAAAGAGATTACCAAAGGTTGGTTCAATAGTTGAAACAGATTGTGGAAATGGAGAAGTTATTGATAATAGTGTGGTAAAAGAGTCTGTAAAGGTTAGAGTTAGAAAAGGGAAAAAAGACGAAGAGTTTATAGAAAATTACAAAATAACAGATGTTAAAATGATAGAAGGTCATTATGAAGATGAAATAGAAGATGAAGATATTAGATTAGAAGTAACTGATGAAATTGATAAAAAGCTTATAAAAGAATTATTTAAGAACGATTAATGGAGGAAGTTTAATGAAAGCTTCAATAAGAGTAATAAATTTAAATAATAAGGGTGCTATAGAAAAAATAAGAGCTGCTCTAGCTAATCAAAGTGGTATAATGGCCTGTGAAATTAAGGCTAAAGAAGGAAAAATAGATGTAATATATGATGAATTATACCTTAGAGAAGATGAATTATTAGATACTATAGAAAGTTTAGGATATAGCACCATCTAATACTATAAAATAAAATAATAGGTTAATTTACTTTTAAAATTTAATTAATTGTGTTAAAATAAGTTTGGTATTTTAATACTAAAATATTTTAGGAGGTGTTTTATAATGGCTTACAAAATAGAAGATTCATGTGTAAACTGTGGAGCTTGTGCTGCTGAATGTCCAGTAAACGCAATATCACAAGGAGATACTCAATTCGTTATCGATGCTGATACTTGTATCGATTGTGGAAATTGTGCTAACGTGTGTCCAGTAGGAGCACCAGTTCAAGACTAATTTTGAACATCAAGAAGAGTAATCTACTTTAACATAGATTACTCTTTTTTTTATTTGTATTAAGAACTTAGAAATTTTCTAAGTTCTTTTTTTTATTTTTATTTAAAATAATTATTGTTGGGGATCCGTTATAGTGAATTGAATTTAGGTCTAAAAAATCTAACTTTAAATAGGGATACTGACCCATAGATAATAAAAAAGAATCTAGAGATTTTAAGTAGGGTTTAGAATTATTTATATTGTAGTCCATAGGAATAATAAATTTAGGAGAGATTATTCTTATTGTTTCTTTTAAATCCTTTAAAGAAATAGAAAAATAATCACCAACTGGTACAAAGAGTACATCTATTTGTTTTAAAGAAGTTAGGGTATCTTCAGTTAATTTATGACCTAAATGACCAAGGTGGCAGAGATAAAATCCATCAGAACTTATTTTATAAATTAAATTAGGACCTCTTTTTTGCCCATTATGATTATCGTGAAATGAATTGAAAGTTTTTATTTTACAAAAGTCATTATTATAGTCTTTTTTTGAATGAATTAATTCGATATTAGTAGGTAATAATGATTTAAAATTAATATTATTATGATTATGACTTATAGTAATTAAATTTACTTTAGGATTAAAATTTTTATTTTTTTCTAAAAAGCTTATGGGATCAAGTAATATACGTTTACCATTTGAAGTTTCTAATAAAAATGAACAATCACCATTAAAGTAAATATTCATAAATTACACCTCCTAAAACATATTAATAATTATTTGCAATATTTTTATTTTTAATCAGAGAAATAGTTTAATTTTTTTGAATATATTTATTATAAGGAATAAAGAAAAGCATATTTTGGCAAAAATAAAAAAGTCAAAATTTTTTTTAGTTAATAGTATATAAGTAGAAACTAAATAAGAACTTTAAATAGTGAGGGTATATTATGATTTGTGAAGTATGTAAAAAAAATAGAGCAGTAGTACATTTAATAAATATTATAAATGGGAAAAAAAGGCACCAAATGCTCTGTGAAGAATGTGCATTAAAAATAAATAATATAGAGAGAGATTATGAAAAAGAAGATAAAAAGAAAAGTAAAGAGAAAGGTGATGAAATTAATTTTACGAAGATATTAAATGGATTATTTGATTATATGAGTAATTATGAGGATATAGAAAGTGAAAATTTAATTTGTAGTAATTGTAATAGAACTTATAAAGAGTTTAGAGAGACAGGTATCTGTAGTTGTAGTGAATGTTATAAAATATTTTCGGAAAAATATGATTTTTTAGAAGATAAAAAATATAGAGGGAAAATACCAAAGGGAAAAAATTATTTTATAGATAAAAAAATAAAAATAGAAAGTTTAAAAAATGAATTAAGTATTTATATAGAAGAAGAAAATTATGAAGAGGCAGCAATTATAAGAGATAAAATTAAAGTTATAGAAGATCAGGCTTATAGTGAGGTGGGAGAGGATGATTAATGAATTAAAGAATAAATGTAATAAAAACTTGATAATAAAATCTAAAATTGCATTAAGTCGTAATATAAGAAATAACCTCTTTAGTGCTTTTTTATCAGCAAAAGAGGCTATAGATTTAGCTACTGATATTGAAGAAAAAATTATTTCTTTAAATAAGGAAAGGTTTAAAATTATAAAAATAAGGGAAGAATTAAGAGAGTATGTAGGAAAGTACTTAGAGAATGGATTAATAACATCTGAATTTTTTAATAATAAAGAAGCAGGAGAATTCCTATATGATGAAGAATGTAAAATAGTGATAATGTTAAATGAAGGAAATCATTTAAAGTTGTCGGCTATAGAAAATGGACTAAATTTAAAAGTTGTATATGAAAGATTGTTAAATTTGGATAATCAACTAGATGAACTTTTAGATATAGCTTTTGATGAGAATTTAGGATATTTAACTTTAGATAAAGAAGAGCTAGGAACTGGAATAAAGGTTTCAGTAATAATGCACTTACCATTATTAACAAAAAAAGAAATGTTAGATGAATTAGAAACAACTTTGAAAAAATTAGATATATCAATAAAATCTATTTATGGCACAGAAAAAAATAATGGGGAAATTTATGAAATATCTAATAAAACATCTTTAGGAATGACGGAAGAAGATGTAATAACTAATATAGAAGCAGTAGCAAATGAAATTATTTTAAGAGAGAAAAAACTTAGAGATGAATTAATAAAAAATGAAAATGAAATAGAAGATTTAGAGGAAGAAATTTTTAGAGCCTATGGAATTTTGTCTAATTCTAATTTAATAAGTTTTGATGAAGCTTTAGAATTAATTTCAAAATTAAGATTAGGGATAGAATTTGATTTTATAAAAGATGTTCCTTTAAAAAATGTAGATGGGTTAATAGAAAAAATACAATATTATAGCTTGAAGTTAAACTCTAAAAATCATTTTAATGAGCGAGAAGAGAAAAAACTTAGGGCAAAAATAATAAAAGAGGAATTAAAGGCTTAAATTTTAGGAGGGGTATTTGAATTTATGATGTTTGACAAATTTACGGAAAGGTCTAAAAAAGTTTTAGAATGTGCTAAAATTGCATCCAATGAATTTAATCATGGATATGTTGGAACAGAACATATCTTATTAGGGATATTAATGGATGATGGAGAAGCAAAGAAAGTTTTAAAAGCTATGAATGTGGATTTAGAGGGGGTAAGAACTCTTATTAAAGAATATATAGGTCTAGGTGATGTTGAGATGACTTATCCTCTTTTAGAAATACCAATAACACCAAGAACTAAAAGAATTTTAGAAGATAGTATTTCAGAGGCTAGGAGTGCTAATGTCACCTATGTGCTACCAGAACATATTTTACTTAGTTTAATAAAAGATAAGGATAGTGTAGCTTTTATAATACTTAGCAATTTAGAAGTTAATTTTGGAAAAATAAGAAAGCAATTAAGAGATTATTTAGGCTATGATAGTGAAATTATAACTGATAAAGATAAGATTGAGAGTAAGAAAAAGATAAGAGAGAAAAAAGATATAAATGTTCTTCTTAAACACGGGGCGGATTTAACTACCTTAGCAGAGGAAGGGAAATTAGATCCTGTAATAGGTAGAGAGGATGAAACTCAAAGGGTTTTGGAAATTTTATGTAGAAGAAATAAAAATAATCCTTGTTTAATAGGGGAACCAGGAGTAGGAAAAACAGCAATAATAGAAGGATTAGCACAAAGAATAATAGAGGGAAATATTCCAGATGTTTTAAAGGATAAAACAATTATTTCTTTAGATTTAACATCTATGGTTGCAGGGGCTAAATATAGAGGTGAATTTGAAGACAGACTTAAAAATGCTATTAATGAATTAAAAAGAAATAAAGATGTAATATTATTTGTTGATGAAATTCATACCATAGTTGGAGCTGGTGGTGCGGAAGGTGCAATTGATGCATCTAATATTTTAAAACCAGCATTGGCAAGAGGAGAAATCCAATGTATAGGTGCTACTACTATTGATGAATATAGAAAACATATAGAAAAAGACACAGCTTTAGAAAGAAGGTTTCAACCTGTAATGGTAGGAGAGCCTACAGAAGTAGATACATTAAATATATTAAAGGGATTAAAGAGCAATTATGAAAATCATCATGGGGTAATAATTACAGAAGGAGCAATAAGTGCTGCTGTTGAATTATCAGTGAAGTATATAAATGATAGATTTTTACCTGATAAAGCAATTGATTTAATTGATGAAGGTGCTGCAAGATTAAAGATAGAAGGCTTTAAATTACCTGATGAAATAATTGAATTAGAGAAAAAAATAGAAAAAGCTACTGTAGAGAAAAAAGATGCTATAGCAATGCAGGATTTTGAAAAAGCAGCAGGTCTTAGAGATAATGAAAAAAATCTTAAAGAAGAATTAAATAAAATGAAAAATAATTGGATTTTAGAGAAAAATAGCAAAGAACAAATATTAGATGAAGATGCAGTGGCAGCAATTGTTGCTAGATGGACTAAAATACCAGTAGAAAAGTTAAAAGAAGGGGAAAGTGAAAAGTTATTAAATATAGAAAAATCTTTAGAAAAAAGAGTTGTTGGGCAATCAGAGGCTATTAATTCTTTAGCTAAGGCAATAAGAAGAGCAAGGGTAGGACTTAAAGACCCAACAAAACCTATGGGATCATTTCTTTTGTTAGGACCAACTGGAGTAGGAAAAACAGAGGTTTGTAAAGCTCTAGCTAGTAATCTTTTTGGTAGTGAAAGCCATATGATAAGAGTTGATATGTCTGAATACATGGAAAAACATGATGTTTCAAAACTTATAGGGGCTCCTCCAGGGTATATAGGATATGATGAAGGTGGTCAATTAACTGAAAAAGTAAGAAGAAATCCTTATTCAGTAATACTTTTAGATGAAATTGAAAAGGCACATAAAGATGTGTTTAACATATTATTGCAGATATTAGAAGATGGAAGACTTACTGATGCAAAGGGAAAGGTTATTGATTTTAAGAATACAATAATTGTTATGACATCTAATATAGGAGCAGATACCTTAAAGAAACAAAGCCAAGTAGGATTTTGTTATGTAGAAGATAAGAAAAAAGAGAAATATAAAGAAATGAAAAATCATATGCTTAGTGAAGTAAAGAAATCATTTAAACCCGAATTTATAAATAGATTAGATGAAGTTATAGTATTTAACCAGTTAGATGAAAATGATTTATTAAAAATAGTAGATATTTTATTAGAGGATACATTAAAAAGAATAAAGAAAAATGATATTGTTATTGAATTTACAGAGGAAGCTAAAAAGTTTTTAGTACAAAGAGGAAATGAATTACAGTATGGTGCAAGACCTTTAAAGAGAGTTATAACTAAATATATTGAGGATAAATTAAGTGAAGATATATTAACAGGAAAAATAAATTACGGAGATAGGTTAAGGGCTGAAAATGATGAAAAAAATATAAATTTTATATCAACATCAAAACAAAATATGGAAAAAATGTTATAATATAATTACTTTAACTTCTGGGGGGGAATTACTGTGAGTATAGTTATGATTATAGAAACTATAGCATTTTTTATTGCAGTGATATTATTAATTTATGCTTATTTGGTAGCTAAAAGAGAAAAGTTAAATTTAACTTTTTTAAATGAAGATCAAATATCAAGAATTGTATTGAAAAAAGAAATTGCAAGGGATATATCAGTACCAATAATAGTTGAAGCTACTACTTTAGTTGCCTTTGGTTTATTTTTTGAAAAATATAAACTGATAACTATAATAATATTAGCTATTATTACTCTTTGTGTGGTTGCTATGGAAAATAAAATAATGAGAAGTCTCCATAGGTATGGAAAACAAAGAGGAAAAAAACTTAAAAAATAATTTTAAAAAACGAGGATTTATAAAACTATTAAAAGTAGTTTCTTATCCTCGTTTAATTTTTTAAAAAATTAAAGGATAATTATTATTAAAAAAAAGTTGATTTTAATAATATTAGTGATATAATTTATTTAAAGATACCCCTAAGGGGTATGTTGAATTTTTAAATTTATATTGGTTAAAATAAATATATCAGCAAAAAGGATGTGATTTTTTAATGGGAAAAGAAATTAAAAATTTAGATTTAATAATAGTTGGGTCAGGTCCAGCAGGGCTTGCAGCTGCAATTTATGCAGGAAGAGCAAACTTAGAAACTTTAGTTTTAGAGAACCAATATGTTGGAGGTCAAGTTAAGACAAGCTACATGGTGGAAAATTATCCAGGTTTTGAAAGCATATCTGGAGAAGAACTTGCAAAGAAATTTGAAGATCATGCATTAGAGGCAGGTGCTACTATTGAAGAATTTGATTTAATTGAAAGTATTTCTATTGAGGATAATGAAAAAATAGTGGAAACAGAGGAGTTTATTTATAAACCTAAGGCAATAATAATTGCAACGGGTGCAAGTCCAAAGAAATTACCTATTGAAAATGAAGAAAAATTTGCTGGTAGAGGAATTCATTATTGTGCGGTTTGTGATGGTGCTATGTATAAGGATTCTGTAGTTGCAGTAATAGGTGGAGGAAATTCAGCTTTAGAAGAGGCTTTATTTTTAAGTAATCTTGCTAGTAAAGTATATATCATAAGAAGAAAAGATTATTTTAATGGAGAGAAATCTTCTTTAGAAAAAGTTTTAAAAAATAATAAGATTGAAATATTATATAATACAGATTTAGAAAATGTTGAGGGTGATCTTTTAGTTGAAAAAGCTATATTGAAAAATACTAAAACAAATGAAATTACAGAATTAAAACTTGAGGCTGTATTTGGCTATATTGGAACAGAACCTAAAATAGAACTTGTTGAAGATAAATTAGTAACTGACAATTATGGATATATAGAAGTAAATAGAGATATGAAAACAAATATAGATGGTGTTTATGCTATAGGAGATGTAACTGCTAAGAAGTATAGACAAATATCAACAGCTGTATCAGATGGTACAATAGCTGCTTTAGAAGTATCAAAATATATAGATGAAATGGAGAATTAATATGATAAAAGTATATTCAGTGGAATGGTGTCCACCATGTAATAAATTAAAAAAATATTTAGATAAAAAAGGTTTAGATTACGAAGTTGTAACTGTAGCTGATAGTAAAGAGGATAGAGATGAAGTTTTAGCAATTTCAGGACAAAGATCAGTTCCAGTTCTTAAAGTAAATGAAGATGTAGTAGTAGGATTTGAGAAAAAAGACATAGATATGTTAATAGAAAAGCATAATCTGTAACTAAGGAGAAAAAAGTTATGAGTAGTGTAGTATATAGAAATATAGTTAATGGAATTGACTATGAAGGAAAAGAAGAAAATTTTATAGAAATAAAATCACCAATTGATAATAGAGTTTTAGGAAAAGTCACAGCAATGTCAAAGGAAGATGTTGACTTTGTAATGGAAAATACTAAAAGAACTCAAAAATATTGGGCAACTGTTGCAGTACATGAAAAAGCAAAAATACTTTATAAAGTAGCTGATTTATTAATTGCAAATAAAGAAGAATTAGCAACACTTTTAATGATGGAGATTTGTAAAGATAAGAAAAGTTCTTTATCAGAGGTAGTAAGAACAGCAGATTTTCTTAGATTTACAGCAGATACAGCTAAATCAATAGAAGGAGAAAGTATACCATCAGATAGTTTCCCTGGATTCAATAAGAAGAAAGTATCAGTTGTTACTAGAGAACCTTTAGGTGTAGTACTTGCAATTTCACCTTTTAACTATCCTGTAAATTTAGCTGCTTCAAAAATAGGACCAGCTTTAATGGCAGGAAATACTGTAGTATTTAAACCAGCAACTCAGGGTTCATTAAGTGGAATTTATTTAGCTAGATTATTTAAAGAAGCTGGACTTCCAGATGGTGTTTTAAACACTATAACAGGAAAAGGTAGTGTTATAGGAGATTATTGTGTAACTCATAAAATGGTAGATTTTATAAACTTTACAGGAAGTTCAGAGATAGGAAGAAGAATTTCTAAAATAACAGAAATGAAACCTTTACTAATGGAGCTTGGTGGAAAAGATGCAGCTATAGTTCTTGATGATGCAGATTTAGACTTAGCAGCTAAAAATATAGTAGCTGGAGCATTTTCATATTCAGGACAAAGATGTACAGCTGTAAAAAGAGTTTTAGTTGAAAATAAAGTAGCTGATAAATTAGTAGAAAAAATCAAAATAGAAGTAGAAAAGCTTTCAGTAGGAAGTCCTTTAGATAAAGATGATGTTGCTGTTGTACCTTTAATAGATTCAAAAGCTGCTGATTACGTAGAAGGATTAATGAATGAAGCTAAAGATAAAGGTGCTAAATTAATAATGGGAGGTAAAAGAGAAGGGAATCTTATTTTACCAACATTATTTGATAATATAACTACTGAAATGAGATTAGCTTGGGAAGAACCTTTTGGTCCAGTTTTACCTATAATAAGAGTTGATTCTATGGAGGAAGCAATAAATATTGCTAATGAGTCTGAATATGGACTACAATCATCTATATTTACTAATGATATAGAAAAAGCTTTCTATGTTGGTAATAGATTAGAAGTTGGGACAGTACAAGTTAATAATAAAACTGAGAGAGGTCCAGATCATTTCCCATTCTTAGGAGTAAAATCTTCAGGTATGGGGACTCAAGGAATTAAATATTCAATAGAGTCAATGACAAGACCTAAAGCAGTAGTGATTAATTTACATTATTAATTTTTAAAATAGTAATTTAAAAAAATAAATATTATAATAGAATAAAAAACAGAGGTGATAAAAATGATAAAAGTATATAGTACAGATAGTTGTCCATGGTGTGTAAAAGCTAAGGATTATTTAAAATCAAAAGGTATGGAATATACTGATTTAAATGTTAGAGATGATATGGAAGCAAGAGAAGAAATGATAAGCAAAACAAAACAAATGAGTGTTCCTGTTTTAGATATAAACGGAAATGTTATAATTGGTTTTGATAAGAAAGCAATAGATGAAGCTTTAGCTACTTTAGCATAATAGAAAAAGTGAATTTTTAATAACCGATATTAGGTTATTTAACCATAAGAGAAGTTATAGATAATTAATATAACTTCTCTTATTTTTTTGTTTAAATTTAATTAACAAATTGTTTTAATAAAACACCTTAAAATTAAAGCCTTTAGTTACTTTTATGTAATTTATCACTGATAAAATATAGGTATAGACAGCTAAAGGGGGAATGCTTATGAAAAAAACAGAAAAAAACAAAAGTAAAAGAAAAAAGGCTTTAATTTCAGTAGGATTATCAATGGGATTATTAGGAATAATAGGTACTGGAGCTTTAGCTGCTAATTATGTAAGCGAAAAAAATTTTAAAAAAGATATTGTATTAAATGAAAATGTAGTTGAAATAGATAAAGTAGAAGGTGGAAAAGAAGAAGGTAGTAAAGTTGAAAAGCCAAAAGTAGAGTTACCAAGTGGAGAAAATATAATTCAAAAGCCTAAAATAGATGAAAAAAAAGAAAATAATAATAAAAATGAAGTTATTAATAAAGAACCAGTAAAAGAGCAAATAAAAGAAGATATTGAAGAGGAGAATAAAGAAAGTGTACAAGCTCCTATAAAAACTAATGGAAGTAATATAAATAATGCAGCTAAATCCTATGCTGTAAATAGATTTGATGTTGAAAAAATGGTTAAAGGGACTTATGATGGACCATTAAAAGATGAAAAGATGGTGTTTTTAACTTTTGATGATGGACCAAGCCAAAATACAGGTAAAGTTCTAGATATTTTAAATAGATATAAAGTTCATGGAACATTCTTTACTATAGGAAATCTTGCTGAGAAGAATCCAGATTATATAAAAAGAATATACAATGAAGGTAATGCTTTAGGAAATCATACCTATAGTCATGACTTTTCAAAAATTTATCCAGGGAATAAAATAAGTGTTAATAATTATATGGATGAATATGATAAAACTGAAAAAGTATTAAAAAATATTTTAGGAGATAATTTTAATAGTCAATTAGTAAGAATGCCAGGTGGAGAAAATAGCAGAGAATATTATAAAGATCCTAATTTATCAGTTTTAAGAAGTGCTTTTAGAAAAGAAAGTATAGCAAGTGTTGATTGGAATTCTTTAAATGGAGATGCTGAGGGGAAAAAATATTCAGTTCAAGAAATGATTGATTATGCGAAAAGAAGTTCAAAGGGGAAAAATCAAGCTGTGGTACTTATGCATGATGCAGCAGCAAAAGGATTAACAGTAGAAGCTCTTCCTGGAATAATAGAATATTTTAAAAGTGAAGGTTATAGCTTTAAAGTAATAAGTTAATAGAAATTAAGTAAGATAGTAGTTTTTTTTAAGACTACTATTTTTAATTTTATAAAAGGCTTATAATAAAGTAGAAAATTAATTAATAAAATAAAAAATATGGAAGAATATAAAATAAATTTAGTGGACAATATACTAGCAAATAAAAAAAATGATATATGTATAGTGGTCTAGACAAGTGGGTTTAAATAAAGTATAATTGAATTAGGAGGAAAGTTCATGATAGATAAAAATAGTCCAATACCAGCTTATTATCAGATAAAACAAATTATTTTAGAGAAAATAAATAATTTAGAATGGCAGGTTGGGCAATGCATAGCCAGTGAAAGAGAGTTATCTGAAGCTTATGGTGTTAGTAGAATGACAGTAAGGCAAGCTTTGGGGGAATTAGTTCAAGAGGGAATTCTTCATAGAGAAAAAGGAAAAGGAACTTTTGTCTGTGAACCAAAAGTAACTCAACAGGATATGATGAGCTTTTCTGAAATAATATCAAAATCAGGAAAAATTCTTCAAAATCAAATAATTGATTTTGAAATTATTGAAACTCCAGAAGAGTTTGAGGGAATGTTTTCTCAAGAAAAACTTTATAGGATAAATAGAAATAGAATAGTTGATGGAGTGGTAATTGCTAATGAAGAGGTCTATATTCCCTTTGAATATTGTGGAGATATAACAAAAAATGATGTAGAAGGTTCGCTCTTTACATTATTAGAATCTCTTAATTATAATATTGAGCACTCAGAATCAAGTATTAAAGCTATTATAATGGATAAAAGCTTAAAAGAACTTTTTAAAGTTCGAAGTGAAATACCATTATTACAAACTGACAATAAAGTATACAGTACTGAAGGATCATTACTGTTTATAGAAAAAGCAATTTATAGGTCAGATAAATATATTTTAGAAGTGAATATTTCAAAAAGAGAGGGGAAAATAAAATGAAATTAATAGTTGCAAAAAATTATGAAGAAATGAGTAGATTAGCAGCAGAATTTATGGCTGCAGAGGTAAATAAAAAACCAGAAATTATTTTAGGATTAGCTACAGGTGGAACACCAGTCGGAATGTATAAAGAATTAATAAGAATGTGTGATAGTAA
>JBOGCG010000025.1:0-80954 GCA_051656625.1 Sarcina sp.
GCTGACTTGTAATCAGCAGGTTATCGGTTCGATTCCGATTGTTAGCTCCATAAGGTGGGGTTCCCGAGTGGCCAAAGGGGGCAGACTGTAAATCTGTTGTCGGACGACTTCGAAGGTTCGAATCCTTCTCCCACCACCATTTTCTAAAAAAGTAAATATTATGCTGACATGGCTCAATTGGCAGAGCAGCTGACTTGTAATCAGCAGGTTATCGGTTCGATTCCGATTGTTAGCTCCACAGGGTGGGGTTCCCGAGTGGCCAAAGGGGGCAGACTGTAAATCTGTTGTCGGACGACTTCGAAGGTTCGAATCCTTCTCCCACCACCATTTAAATAGACACTGTTTCTAGTGTCTATTTAATTTTACTTTTTAAAAAGTGAATATTTAGTTAAAAATTTAAAAATGAATATTAAAAAATAAACTCTTATCAAGAGAGGTGGAGGGACAGGGCCCGATGAAACCCGGCAACCAGTAAAATTACTAAGGTGCCAATTCCTGTAGTCATAGAACTACGAGATAAGGGGAGATTTATATAGAAAAGTCTCTTCTTAGTAAGGGGCTTTATTTTTTAGTAGAAAATTATTTTCGAAATAAGGAAGGAGGCTGCTACTTTTAATATTTAGAAGAGTAGCGAAGTAAGATGAGAAGATTATTTACATCAGAATCAGTAACAGAAGGACATCCAGATAAAATTTGTGACCAAATTTCAGACTCAGTATTAGATGCTATATTAGCAAACGATCCAAATGCTAGAGTTGCATGTGAAACAGCTGTAACAACAGGTATGGTTATGGTTATGGGAGAAATAACAACTAATTGTTATGTTGATATTCCTAAAGTTGTAAGACAAACAATAAAAGAAATCGGATATGACAGAGCTAAATACGGATTTGATTGTGAAACTTGTGCGGTTATGACTACTATAGATGAACAATCAGCTGATATAGCTATGGGTGTTGATGAAGCTTTAGAATCAAGAGAAGGTAAAAAAGATGACGTTGAAGCTGTAGGAGCTGGAGATCAAGGTATGATGTTCGGTTATGCAACTAACGAAACTGAAGAATATATGCCAACTCCAATTGCTATGGCACATAGATTATCAAGAAGATTAACTGAGGTAAGAAAGAATGGAACACTTCCATACTTAAGACCAGATGGAAAAACTCAAGTAACAGTTGAATATGAAAATGATAAGCCAGTAAGAATAGATGCTATTGTTATTTCAACTCAACATGGAGAAGAAGTTACTTTAGAGCAAATTCAAAAAGACTTAATGGAGCATGTAATCAAAGCAGTAGTTCCAGCAGAGTTATTAGATGAAAACACTAAATACTATATCAACCCAACAGGTAGATTCGTAGTTGGTGGACCACAAGGAGATAGTGGTTTAACTGGAAGAAAAATAATCGTTGATACTTACGGCGGAATGGGTAGACACGGTGGTGGAGCATTCTCAGGAAAAGATCCAACAAAAGTTGATAGATCAGCTGCTTACGCTGCAAGATGGGTTGCTAAGAACTTAGTTGCTGCTGGTGTTGCAGATAAAGCAGAAATACAATTAGCTTATGCTATTGGTGTTGCTAAACCAGTTTCAATAGTTATTGATACATTTGGAACAGGAAAAATTTCAGATGACAAAATCATCGCTATAATAGAAAAAGTATTTGATTTAAGACCAGGTGCTATAATCAGAGACTTAGAATTAAGAAATCCTATATACAAACAAACAGCTGCTTACGGACATTTCGGAAGAACTGATGTTAAATTACCATGGGAAAACTTAAGCAAAGTTGAAGAAATCAAAGCGTTAATGAAATAATTAATAGTTTTGCTATTTAAATAAAAAAAGAAATTCAGTAATTTACTGAATTTCTTTTTTTTATATAAAATTAAAAAAATTATTTAATTACTTTTCCGTTTATTATAACTTTTTTAATTTCAACATTATCATCAAATAAAATTAAATCAGCATCGAAGCCTTCTTTTATTTGACCTTTTCTATCTTCTACTTTACAATGTCTAGCTGGATTATAAGTTGCCATTTTTACAACTTCATAAAGTTTATAACTAGTGTTATTCCAAATATTTTTTACAGCCTTATCAAGAGTTAAAATTGAACCAGCTAAAGAACCATTTTCAAGTCTAGCAGCTCCATTTTTTACTATAACTTCTTGACCACCTAAACTATATAAACCATCAGGCATTGAACAAGCCATCATTGCATCAGTTACTAATAAAACTTTATCAATTCCTTTTGCTTTATAAGCTATTCTTAAGCTTGGATAAGCTATATGAATACCATCAGAAATAGTTTCAGTTGTTATGTCAGTATCTAAAGTAGCTCCAACAACTCCAGGTTCTCTATGAGCAAAACCAGTCATTGCATTGAATAGGTGAGTTGAATGAGAGCAACCACAGTGAATTCCTTCTAAAGCTTGATCATAAGTAGCTTTAGTATGACCCATAGAAACTTTTATATTTCTTTTATCAAGATACTTTATAAGTTCTTTAGCTCCATCAACTTCAGGTGCTAATGTAATCGAAACAACAGCATCTTCATAGTCACCAACTATTTTTTTATAGTTTTCTATTGAAGGTTTTAAAACATAATTTGGATTTTGAGCACCTATTGCATTAGAGTTTATGAAAGGACCTTCAAGGTGAGCACCAAGTACATTTGCTCCATCAGTTCCATTTAATTTAGCTTCTTTTATAACTTCCATTGATTTAACTATATCATCAGCAGAAACTGTCATAGTTGTTGGTGTAAATGAAGTTGTGCCATGAAGAGATATTGCTTTAGCTATTTCGTTTATAGCTTCTTTAGTACCATCCATAGTATCAAATCCACCTGCTCCATGTATGTGAACATCGATAAATCCAGCAGATAGGTATAATCCTTCACCATCAATTACTTCAACATTTGATATATTTGTTGGGTTGATTTCTTTAATCTTTCCATTCTCTACAAGAACAGACCCTTTTTCAATTCTATCAAGAAAAATTATATTACAATTTTTGATTAACATACTTTACCTCCTAAACTTGACTAATATAATCTTATATTACTCTATATGGCAAAGACAGTCAATTTAATGACGATGAGAGGAAAAAAAATTTTTAGTAAAAAAAGCATAGTTTTATTTTTTTTGTAATAACTTTTATAATTTATGATTAAAACGATATATAAAAAGGTTATACTTTTAGTAATATAGAAATATTAAAAAATATATTTTTTTAAAATTAGTAAATAAAGTTAATATGATATAATTTATTTAAATATTAAATAATGTTTAGGAGTATTTAGGAATGGAAGAGTTAAGTGGAATAGTAGAGAGTATTGTTTTTAAAAGTGATGATACTGGCTATACAGTTATAAAATTTAGAGAGAAGAATAATGTTTATACAGCTGTTGGTGCGATTCCACAGGTAAAAGAAGGTCAAAATTTAAAGTTAACAGGGCAATGGTCGGTACATAAACAATTTGGAAAACAATTTAAAATAGAGACTTTAGAAGAAATTTTACCTACCTCTGTGGAAGGGATAAAAAAATATTTATCTTCAGGGATAATACATGGAATAGGTCCTGTAACAGCTAAGAAAATAGTTGATAAGTTTGGAGATAAAACTTTAGATATATTAGATAATGAAATTGATAGATTAAGAGAAGTTGAGGGAATTGGGAAGAAGAAATTAGAAATTATAATAGAATCCTATAGAGAGCAAAGTGAACTTAAAAATATATCTATATATTTTCAAGAACATGGAATATCAATGAATCAATGTTTAAAAATATATAAAAAATATGGAGCGGTCTCTGTAGATGTGGTAAAAGAAAATCCATATATTTTATCAGAAGAAATTATGGGAATAGGTTTTAAAACAGCAGATAGAATTGCAAAATCTATGGGGGTGGAGAATGATTCAGAGTTTAGAGTACAAAGTGGAATAAAATATATAATCAATGATTTCTGCGCAAATGGAAATACATATATGCCTAAAAATAAATTAATAGAAGCAGCAATAGAAATTTTAAAGGTTAGCAAAGAAGTTGTTGAAAAAAATATAAATGATGCAACCCTTGATAATAAAATTAAATTTGAAATAGTTGATGGGGAAGAAGCTATCTTTAATATACCTTATTATTACAATGAACTAGGAATTACAAATAGAATTTTAACTTTAGCAATTAGTAATTTTCAAAATATAAATGCAGATATAGAAAATTTAGTAGAGCATTTTGAACGAGATAGTAATATACAATTTGCTCCTTCGCAAAAAGAAGCAATAATAGGTGCCTTTAAAAATGGTATTGAGATAATTACAGGTGGACCAGGAACAGGAAAAACTACAATAATTAGAGCAATAATAGAAATTTTTGAAAGCTGTCATAAAAAGGTTGTTTTAGCAGCACCTACAGGAAGAGCAGCTAAGAGAATGAGTGAATCTACAGGAAGAGAAGCTAAAACTATTCATAGACTTTTAGATATGGGAGTAAGTGAAGATGGAGAAGAAGCTATTTTTAAAGAGGCAGATAGTAAAATGGTGGAAGCAGATGTAGTTATTATTGATGAGGCTTCTATGATAGATATTTCTTTAATGAACAATCTTTTAAAAGCTATAAAAGTAGGAACTAGATTAATTGTGGTTGGAGATATAGATCAATTACCTTCAGTTGGAGCTGGTAATGTATTAAAAGATTTAATAGAAAGTGAATTTACTAAGGTAGTTAGACTTGATGAAATTTTTAGACAGGGAAAAGAAAGTTTAATAGTTGTTAATGCCCATAGAATTAATAAGGGAGAAATGCCTAAAATAAATGAAAAAGGAAAAGATTTTTATTTTTTAAAAGAAGAAAATCAAGAAAAACTTTTAGATTTAATAGTGGATTTAGTTAATAGAAGGCTTCCTAAATTTAATGGAAATTGGGATAAATACAAAGATATACAGGTGTTAGCTCCTATGAAAAAAGGTGTTTTAGGAGTGCCAAGTTTAAATCAAAGTCTTCAGGAAATTTTAAATCCTAAAAAACCTTATAAAGAAGAAAAAGAATTTAGAGAAGGTATTTTTAGGGTTGGTGATAAGGTGATGCAAATTAAAAATAATTATAATTTAAAGTGGAATAGAGTTGAAGGTATTGGAGAGTCTGAAGGAGAGGGAGTCTTTAATGGGGATATGGGATTCATTGAAAGTATAAATAATGAAGATAGAAATTTAGCAATTATTTTTGATGATGAACGTCGAGTAGTTTATGATTTTTCCCTTCTTGATGAGTTAGAACTTGCCTATGCTATTACAATTCATAAAAGTCAAGGAAGTGAATTCCCTGTAATAGTTATGCCTGTTTATATGGGGTCACCTTTTTTAATGAATAGAAATCTTTTATATACAGGAATAACTAGAGCAAAATCTATGGTAGTAGTTGTAGGGATGGAAAGAGCTTTGAAGTATATGGTTGAAAATACTAAAAGTACTAATAGATATTCCTCTTTGAAATGGAGAATTAAAGAGATAATAACTAATGATGATTTATTAGAAGATGAAATTAAGTAATTATAAAGGAGAATATAGTGAAAGAGAAAAAGGAATGTTTTTGTTTAAATGATGATAACGCTTTAGAAAATATATTTGAAGCTTTAGAAAATGAAAAAGATAATATAGTAAATGTAGTGATGGAGCCTTACAAGTCTATATATATTATAAATGAATTAATAATAAAATATCCTGAAAAAAAGATACTATATGTAACTAATGAAGAATTTCATGAAAAAGAAGTAAATAATATTGAAATAAAATATTTTCATCAATTACTTACTGTAGAAAGTAATGAGATTTATTATGATTTAATTATTTTAGATGATTTATCAGCCTATTCAAATTATAGTAAAGGTGAATTTATAACCTTTGTGGATTATTTATATAAAAAAACAAATAAAATATTGATTTTCGCAATAGAAGAAATCTTTAAGAATTGCTCAACAATAGCTATAACAACTCAATGTAAAGTAAGTAATTTTATAGAACCTAGAGTGATAATTAGTAGATTAAATTTAAAGAAGAAAATACCAGATATAATAATGGAGTATTTTGAATATTTTAATAGAATAAATGATAATGCCATTATATATGTTGATAAAAAAGATAAAGAGACATTTTATGATAACTTTAATAAATATATAAGTTTATTAGAGGATATAAAAATCTATAAAGATGTCAATAATTATGAAATAATAAAACTTATATCTCAACAGGGAAATAAAATTATAATAACTGATGAAGTTGAAAAAATAATAGATAAAATGGAGAATACTAATGTTATTATTTATGGTTCAAGTAAAGAGTTTTTTACCTATAAAAAAATAATTTTTATCTGTGGAAGATTATCTTTATTAGATACTATGAAGGAAATGATAATAGTGAGTAAAGAAGATAGTTATGCTATTGAGACATCTAAGAAGTTAGCTAGAAATTTTAATAAAATTGTTTGGGAGGGAAAATAATTTTTAAATTTTTGATTAGTTGTTTTTTAGAAATATTATATCCTACAGAGGGAAAATGTATTTTTTGTGGGGTAGAGGAAAATGAAAATTTTTTATGTATAAACTGTGAAGAGAAAATCAGTTATTTAAATAATAAATTTTATTTAGATAATTATCCCTGTTATTCCGTAGCTTATTATAATGATTTTATGAAAAAGCTAATATATGATTATAAATATAAAAAGGATTTTAAAGTTGGAGAATTCTTTTCTTTATTAATGATAGAAAAAATTAAAAAAGAAAATTTAAAATTTGATTATATAACTTTTATTCCTACTAATAAAATTACGTTGGAAAAGAGAGGCTTTAACCAATGTGAGTATTTAGCTAAAAAAATAGCAGAAGAATTTAATAAAGAAGTTATAGAAATTTTAGAAAAAAGAGCTGATGCTAAGGAGCAAAAAAAGCTCCTTCCCAGTGAAAGAGCAAAGAATGTTAGAAGGGCTTATTATGTGAAAAATAAAGAGTTAGAACTAGATAATAAACGTTTATTAATTATTGATGATGTTATGACAACAGGAGAAACTCTTAAAAGTTCTGTAGAAAAAATAAAAAAATATTATAATATTGAAGCTTTTTTGTTGACTGTGGTGAAAAGTAGTATATAATAGTATATGTGCTAGGTCTGTGGTTGAAAGTCGATGCCAGTCGCAGGCGAAACGATCCACGTAAATTAAACAAAGTTTTGATGAGCATGGTGCGGCTTAGAAGTAAGTCCTGCCAGGAAAACTGAGAGGGTTAGTAGTGAGAGGATGATACCGGGTAGCGAAAACTCCAGCAGGCGAGTGTGGGGTCAAAGACCAGGTCAGCTAGCATAGAAAAGGTTGTTAGAATTATTCTAGCAATTTTTTTTATGTTAAAAAAGGTTATATAAAAAACTAAAATGGATAAAAAAACCATAATTTCTAAAAAGTCAAGTGATGAATGGATTAAAGAAATGAAGATAATAGAAGATAATAAGTAAAGGATTTCAAAGAAGGCACTAAATTTGATTATTTTGAATTTGAATTTTTTGATTTTTAGGAATAAAATAAAGTCATAGTAAACAGTTAAAATATTTTTTAAATGTTTTATGAAAGGGGCTGGGCATATGAAAATAAAAATACATGTTAGAAACATTACATTAACAGACGCTTTAAAAGATACAGTGGAAAAGAAGATATTAAAGTTAGAAAAATATTTTGATGATAATGTCGAAGCCAAGGTAACATTAAAGGTTGAAAAACTTAGACAAATAGTAGAGGTAATAATACCTTTCAATGGTATTTATCTAAGAGGTGAAGAATCAACTGAAAATATGTACAAGTCATTAGATTTAGTGGAAGAAAAGCTAGAGGGACAAATTAGAAAACATAAAACAAAATTAAAAAGAAGTGAATATGATTCATTAAAATTCTCTCAAATAGATAAAGAGATAGCTATGGATGAATATGAAGAAGAAGATGAAATTAAAATTGTAAAAACTAAAAAGTTTGATGTAAAACCAATGTTACCAGAGGAAGCGGTGCTTCAAATGGAACTTATAGGACATAACTTCTTTGTATTTAGAGATGCAGAAACAAACGATATAAGTGTTGCTTATAAAAGAAAAGATGGGCAATATGGTTTAATTGAAGCAGAACAATAGAATTAAGAAATATAATTAAATTTTAGATATTTAGAGTAAAGGAAATTACCTTTACTCTTTTTTTATTTAAAAAATTAAATTTCGATAAACATATTTATCTTATATAAATAAAAAAAGGTTAAAGAAGGAAAATATTATTTTTTACTTTAGTAAATATAATCTATTTTAATTATTAATTATATTTCTATTATTTTTTGGAAATAAATAAAATTAGTTGTCAATAATAAAAAAACTTAAAATTTTAAATTTTTTATTAAATTTTATTAAAAGCTTAAAAAAATGTGAATTAAGCAAGTTTATTGAAAATTTACAGTGATAAGTGATATAATAATCAATAAATAAACTAAAAGAGAATTGAGGAGAATAAAAATGGGATTTTTTGATAAAATTTTTGGAACCTATAGTGACAGACAAGTTAAGAATATAATTCCTCTAGTAGATAAAATAGATCAATTAGGACCTTCACTAGAAGCCTTATCAGAGGAAGAGCTGAGAGGTAAAACTGAAGAATTTAAAAATAGAGTAGCAAATGGTGAAACTTTAGATGATATATTAGTTGAGGCTTTTGCAGTTGTAAGAGAAGCTTCATTTAGAAGACTTGGAATGAAACATTATAGAGAGCAACTTATAGGGGGGATAGTTTTACACCAAGGTAGAATCTCTGAGATGAAAACAGGGGAAGGTAAAACTTTAGTTGCCACACTTCCAGCTTATTTAAATGCTTTATCAGGAAAAGGTGTTCATGTTATCACAGTAAATGATTACCTTGCACAAAGAGATAAAGAGTGGATGGGACAATTATATGAATACTTAGGATTAACTACAGGGGTGATTGTTCATGGTTTAACAAACGACCAAAGAAGGGAATCCTATGCCTCAGATATAACTTATGGAACTAACAATGAGTTTGGATTTGACTATTTAAGAGATAATATGGTTATTTATAAAGAAGAAAGAGTTCAAAGAAAGCTTAATTATTGTATAGTGGATGAGGTTGACTCAATTCTTATAGATGAAGCTAGAACACCGCTTATAATTTCAGGAGCTGGTGATAAGTCTACAGATTTTTATAAAATAGCAGATTTCTTTGTAAAGAGATTAAAGGAAGAAGATCACTTTACAGTAGATGAAAAAGGGCATGCAGTTATGCTTACTGATGATGGTATGCATGAAGCAGAAAAAACATTTAATGTTGAGAACTATGCAGATGCGGAAAATATGCAACTTCAACATTATGTAACTCAAGCTTTAAAAGCTAATTATCTTATGAAAAAAGATAAAGACTATATGGTAAAGGATAATGAAATTGTCATAGTAGATGAGTTTACTGGAAGACTTATGGAAGGTAGAAGATACTCAGATGGTTTACATCAAGCTATAGAAGCTAAAGAGAATGTAGAAGTAAGAAGAGAATCTAAAACTTTAGCAACTATAACATTCCAAAACTACTTTAGAATGTATGAGAAACTATCAGGAATGACTGGTACAGCTCAAACAGAAGAAGTTGAATTTAGAGAAATCTATGGATTAGATGTTGTTATTATACCAACTCATAGACCAATAGCAAGAAAAGATCAAAAGGATTTAGTATATAAAACTCAAAGAGGAAAATATATGGCTATTGTTGATGAGATTATGGAAACTCATAAAACAGGTCAACCAGTACTTGTTGGTACTACAAGCATAGAGAAATCTGAGTTAATATCAGATTTATTAAAGAAAAAGAAAGTTCCTCATAAAGTACTTAATGCTAAGTATCATGAGCAAGAAGCAGAGATAGTATCAAAGGCTGGAGAAACTGGTAATATTACAATTGCAACTAATATGGCAGGAAGAGGTACAGATATCAAGCTTGGAGAAGGTGCTTTAGAGCTTGGTGGATTAAAAATAATAGGTACTGAAAGACATGAATCAAGAAGAATAGATAACCAACTTAGAGGGCGTTCTGGACGTCAAGGGGACCATGGGGAATCAAGATTCTATATATCTCTTGAAGATGATTTAATGAGATTATTTGGTTCAGATAAAGTTGTGGCTATAGCAGATAAAATAGGTCTTGAAGAAGACGAAGCTATAGAAAATGCTATGGTAACTAAAACTATAGAAAACGCTCAAAAGAAAGTTGAAGGAAATAACTTTGATATAAGAAAGAGCTTGCTTGGTTATGATGATGTTATAAATAAGCAAAGAGAAATTATCTACAAGCAAAGAACAGAGGTTTTAGAAGGTGAAAATCTAAAAGATCATATAATTGCTATGATAGAAGATATAATAAGAACAGCAGTTGATGTTCATTTAGATTCAGAGGATGAAAATTATAAAGAATCTATTGGAACTTTACTAAATTACTTAGAGGATATTTATCTTCCTAAAGATGAGTTCTCAGTGGATGAATTATTTAGTTTAGAGCCAGAACAAATAGAGGTTAAATTAGAAGAAGAAGCTAAAGCTTTATACGAAGCTAAAGAAGAGTCTATTGGTTCAGAACAAATGAGGGAAATTGAAAGAGTTATAATGCTTAAGTGCGTTGATAGTAAATGGATGGATCATATAGATAATATGGATCATTTAAAACAAGGTATTGGTCTTAGAGCTTATAAACAACAGGACCCAGTTCAAGCTTACCAAATGGAAGGTAGTGCTATGTTTGAAGAGATGATAGAAAGTATTAAGTTAGATACTGTTAAATATTTATATCATGTTAAAGTTCAAGTTGAAGCTCCAAAGAGAGAAAAAGTAGCTGAGGAAGCAGAAGCTATCCATGGTGAAAAAGAAGTAAATACTAAAAAACAACCAGTGAAAGCTGGTCCTAAAATAAAAAGAAATGACCCATGTCCATGTGGAAGTGGTAAAAAATATAAAAACTGCTGTGGAGCTGAAGGTCATCAAGAATAAAAATATTAGGCATCTGAAAAGATGCCTTTTTTATTGTTAAAAATTAAAAATTTGGAAATAAATTAAATTATATAAGTATTTTAAATTTCTCTTAAAATGTGACAAGTTTTTACAAAGTTAATAATGTAAACTTAAATAAAGGATGATTATTTAGGGGGAATAATGATGAGGAGATTTAAAAATAAAATATTTATAATCACTATAATAATGACTACTTTATTAATAGGAATTCCTACTGTAGAGATATTTTCAGAAGAAAAATTAGATAATAAAAAAGTATTAATAAAGGCAGGAATGCCAGAAGAACTTATAGAAGATATTAGTGAAAGTGAAAGAAAAATATTAGCAGAAAAGGTTGAAAATGAAGGTGGTCAATATGTTGATAATAATGAGTTTTATTTAGATGAAAATTCAAATTCTTTAATAAATGTTGCTGGTAATATTGAAGAGGCAGATTTAAAACTAGAGTATACTCTTTGGAAATGGAATGATGATAGATATACTATATGGGGAAGCTATGAATGGAAGAAAAGAAAATTTAATTTAACTAATGATATATTTACTGTTTTTTTAGATGAAAATTGGAAAATAGATGGAGCTACTACTAGATACTCAACTTATGCTAAAAATTCTATAAATGGGAACTGGAGAACTTTAGAATCAGAGGTTGAAAGTATTTATGATATATCTGAAATACCAGCTGGTGCTGCTTGGTCTAATTTAGGTTCTTTTTATAGAATACCTATGTATTTTAAAGGAGTTTGTGAATTTGATATAATTCCTATAACAACAAATGAATTTGGAAATATAAAATTGCAGTATGGAGAAGGAACCTTAGGGGATGGAATAAAACAAATGAGTAAAAATTATAGAAATATAAATTTTAATAAATAATATTAATAAAGAAAAATTATGAAAAAGGGGATTTTTAAAATTTTAAAAAGATTGTGATATACTTAAAGAATGAAAATAATATAAAGAGGTGATAAAGTTTGATTTTAGAGCTAGAAATAAGTTTAAATAAATTAGTAGCCCTTAAGTCTACATTAGAGAAAGTGAGTGAGTCACTTTGACCTAGCTGGACTTGAAAAAGAAGATAAAGAATTTGAGCTTAAAATGCAGGAAAATGATTTTTGGAATGATATAAACAAAGCTCAAGAAATAACTCAGCTAAGTAAAAAGGTAAAGGATAAAATAAGCAGCTATAAATCATTAACAACTAGAATAGAAGATATAGAAGTATTAAAAGAAATGATGGAAGAAGATGACTTAGAAACAGCTAATGAAATAATAGAGGAAATTAAAGATTTAGAAGGAAAGATAGAAGCTTTAAGAGTTGAAACTTTACTTTCTGGAGAATATGATAGAAATAATGCTATTTTAACACTTCATACAGGGGTTGGAGGAGCTGATGCTAATGATTGGACTTCCATGCTTCTTAGGATGTATACAAGATGGTGTGATAAAAAAGGCTATACTGTAGAAACTTTAGATTATATTCCAGGTGAGGAAGCTGGGGTGAAAAGTGTTACTTTATCTATAAAAGGAGAGTTTGCTTATGGGTATCTAAAAGCAGAAAAGGGTATTCATAGATTGGTTAGAATATCACCTTTTAATGCCAATGGAAAAAGACAAACTTCATTTTCGTCAGTGGAAGTTCTACCAGAACTTACTAAGGATCAAGATATTGATATAAATCCTGTGGATTTAAGAATTGATACCTATAGAGCAAGTGGTGCTGGTGGGCAACATATAAATAAAACTGAATCCGCTGTAAGAATAACTCATATTCCAACAGGAATAGTAGTTCAATGTCAAAATGAAAGAAGTCAATTTGCCAATAAGGATACTGCTATGCAAATGCTTAAATCAAAGCTTATTGAACTTAAGGAAAGAGCACATAAAGATAAGATTGAAGATTTAACTGGAGAACTTAAGGATATGGGCTGGGGAAGTCAAATTAGAAGTTATGTATTCCATCCATATTCTCTAGTAAAAGATCATAGAACAAATAAAGAAAATTCAAATGTAAATGCAGTAATGGATGGAGAAATAGATGAATTTATTATCTCTTATTTAGGAAGTAGTAATTAATTATAGAAGTAAAAAGTTTGGAGTTGATGTTTGGTGAAAAATATAAATGAGGTTTTAAGTAAGGAACTTAATATATCTTTAAAGCAGGTGGAAAGTGTTATTGAAATGCTTGATGAAGGAAACACTGTTCCTTTTATTGCAAGATATAGAAAAGAAAAAACAGGAAACTTAACAGATGAAGTTTTAAGAGCACTTTTTGAAAGATTAACTTATTTAAGAAATTTACAAGGTAGAAAAGAAGACGTTATAAGATTAATTGATGAGCAGGAAAAATTAACAGAAGAGTTAAGATTAAAAATAGAAAATGCTAATAGCTTAACAGAAGTAGAGGACTTATATAGACCCTATAAAGCTAAAAAAAGAACTAGAGCTACTATAGCTGTAGAAAAAGGATTAAAACCTTTAGGAAAATTAATTTTAGAGGGAAGCTTTAAAGGAAATATAGAAGAAAAGGCAAAAGAATTTTTAAATGAAGAAAAAGCTGTAAACACTATAGAAGAGGCTTTAAATGGAGCTATGGATGTAGTTAGTGAAATCATTTCTGATAATGCTGAATATAGAAAATATATTAGATCATTAGTCATGAGAGAAGGAAATATTGAAACTAAAGGTTCTAGTGAAAAGTCAACTCCTTATGAAATGTATTATGAATATAATGAAGCGGTAAGAACAATACCTTCACATAGAGTTTTAGCTATAAATAGGGGAGAGAAAGAAAAAATTCTTTCAGTGAAAATAGTTATAAATGAAGAAAAAATAATAACTTATTTAAAGGATAAAATATTAAAAGGGAATAGTGAAACTGATAAATACTTAGAACTTAGTATAAAAGATTCATTAAAAAGATTAATTTATCCTTCAATAGAAAGAGAAATAAGAAGTGAATTAACAGATAGAGGAGAGGTTGGAGCAATTTCAATTTTCAAATCAAATTTAAAGGCACTTTTAATGCAATCTCCTATAAAGGGAAAAGCAGTAATGGGCTTTGACCCTGGTTTTAGAACTGGTTGTAAGGTAGCGGTTTTAGATGAAACAGGAAAGTTTTTAGATAAAGCTACTGTTTATCCAACTATGCCAAGAAATGACCAAGAAGGTACTATAAAGACTTTAAAAGAATTAATTTATAAATATGATGTAGGAGTTATTTCATTAGGAAATGGAACAGCTTCTAGAGAATCAGAGGAAGTAATTGCAAAAATGCTTTCTGAAATTAAATCAGAAACAGGAAAAGAAGTTTTTTATGTAATAGTATCAGAAGCAGGGGCATCTGTTTATTCAGCATCAGAACTTGCTAATAAGGAATATCCAGATTTGGATGTAACTATAAGAGGGGCTATTTCTATAGGTAGAAGACTTCAAGATCCTTTAGCAGAGCTTGTTAAAATAGATCCGAAAGCAATAGGCGTTGGGCAATACCAACATGATGTAACAGCTAAAAAGCTGGATGAATCATTAACAGGAGTTGTTGAAGATTGTGTTAATACTGTTGGAGTAGATTTAAATATGGCTACACCTTCACTTTTATCTTATATATCAGGGGTAAATGCTACTATTGCAAAAAATATTGTTGATTATAGAGAAGAGATTGGAAAATTTAAATCAAGAAAAGAACTTTTAAAAGTTAAAAGACTTGGGCAAAAAGCTTATGAGCAATGTGCTGGATTCTTAAGAGTAACTGAAAGTAAAGAATACTTAGATAATACTTCAGTCCATCCTGAATCCTATGAGGTTACCAAGAAATTAATAGATATTTTAGGTTATGGAAAAAGCAAAGATTTTAAAGATATAGAAGAAAAAGCTGGAGAAAAAGGATTGAAAAATCTAGCTGAAGAACTTTCAGTTGGTGAATTAACTTTAAAAGATATTATAAAAGAAATAAAGAAACCTGGAAGAGATCCTAGAGAGGAACTTCCAAAACCAATTTTTAAATCAGGAGTAATAGACTTAAAAGATTTAAAATCCGGAATGAAGCTTATGGGGACTGTAAGAAATGTTTCTGATTTTGGTGCCTTTGTTGATATTGGAGTTCACCAAGATGGATTAGTTCATAAAAGTCAAATGGCAAACAGATTTGTAAAACATCCTTTAGATATAGTTAAAGTTGGAGATATTATAGAAGTAACTATTCTTGAAGTAGATGAAAAAAGAAAAAGAATTTCTTTAACAATGAGAAATTAACATTAATTTAATGATAAAAAATTATTGTAAGTTTAATATAAAAAAGTTATAATATTACTATAAAAAGATAATAATATCTTCAGGGCGGGGTGTAAGTCCCCACCGGCGGTAAAGCCCGCGAGCTAGAAATAGCAGATTCGGTTAAATTCCGAAGCCGACAGTTAAAGTCTGGATGGAAGAAGAGAGTATGTCAATTTATGTTATATTAATAACTAAAGTGAATTTTATGCCCTGGTACTTTTTTTGTACTAGGGCTTTTTGTTTATTAAGAGATAACTAAATAGGCTGTTCCCTAGAAGAGATTTGGGAGGGAAATAAAAAATGAACACAAACAAAAAATTGAATCTTTTAATCAAAATAGGTATTTTAAGTGCTATAGCAGTAATTTTAATGTTTTTCCAAATACCTATAAATCCAGCTTTTGCTTGGTTAAAAATTGATTTTAGTGATGTGCCAGCCTTAATAGGAGCTTTTGCCTTTGGCCCAGTAGCGGGGATTGCAATAGAAGCTTTAAAAAATATTCTTCATATTCTAGTAGCTGGTTCTTCAACAGCAGGGGTAGGAGAACTTGCAAACTTTATAATGGGAGTATTTTTTGTTGTACCAGCTAGTATAATTTATAGAAGAAAGAAAACAAGAAGGAATGCAATTATAGGACTTGCCATAGGAACTATAGCGGTAATTTTAGCAGGAATAGTTACTAATATATATATACTTTTACCTCTATTTGGAATGAGAATGACAGGGGAACAACTTTCTGTTTATATAGCAACAGGAGTACTTCCAATCAATATAATAAAAGGTGTACTAGTAAGTATAATAACCCTAGTTTTATATAAAAATTTATCAAAAGCAATTTTCAAGGGAATAAAATAATAAATAAAAAGGCTGTATTAAATTATTAAAATAGTTTAATACAGCCTTAATTTATAGTTTTGATTAAAACTCAAGTTTTAACAATAGGGCAGTTTCACCGTTATTAGAGTAATATTTTTTTCTTTCTCCAACTAGGGTAAATCCTAAGTTTAAATAAAGTTTTTTTGCAGCTTCATTAGATTCTCTAACCTCTAGATTCATTTCATAAGCATTAACTTCTTTACAATAATCTATGCTATGTTTTAAAAGTTTTGTACCTATTCCTTGATTTCTATAATTTGAATCAATAGCTATAGTGTTTATTTGAGCTTCACCAGCAATTATCCACATACCAATAAAGCCCACTACAGTATCATTTATTGTAGCTACAAAATTATGTGAAATATGTTTAAAAAGCTCCCCTTTTAAAGAGGAGATATCCCATTGCTCTGCTTTAGGAAAAGAATCTTTACTTATTTTAGCTACTTCATTAACATAATCAAATTCTAGTTCTTTAATTATAATATCCATAATTAAATTCCCATTCTAGATTCATATTCTCTTTCAGCTTGAGTTTTTCTAAGGTAAACAGGGGTAATGTTGTTTAAATCTTCAATTTCACCAGTGGCTAATTTTTTTAGCGCTAATTCACCTAAAGAGGAAGCTTTAGGATAATTATTATTCAATGTAGCAAATTTAGCTTTTGGTAATTGTTCTTTTAAAATATCTCTATGCTTAGTCAAGCCATCGCCAAGGAAAATAACATCTTCATTTTTTTCTTTTAAAGTTTCTATTAACTCTTCTATAGATATACAAGCACCTTCAGAAATTGCCTCTAAGTTCTCATTAATATTTTTATAAATATTACTATAAACATTTCCTCTTAAGGCATCCATGATAGGAACAATTAAGCCATTAAAATGAATTAAATTATAGGCTAATACATCTAAAGTAGAAATAGAAAGGCAGGGTTTATTTAAACCGAAAGCTAACCCTTTAATTGTAGCCATTCCTATTCTAAGACCAGTGAAAGAACCAGGACCTTCTGAAACAGCAAAAGCATCTATATCATCTATAGAAAGATTACATCTATGTAATAATGAATCAATTAAATCCATTAAAATTACAGAATGCTCTTTTTTGTCATTTAAATTTATTTCTCCAAGAACTTTATCTTCAGATACTATAGCACAGGTAGCAGTACTTGAAGAAGAATCAACAGTTAAAACTAACATAATTTTATCTCCTTTATATAATCATATTTAGAACCATAAGCAGTAATAGTTATTTTTCTAAAGTTTTCACCTTCTTCAGGGATTTTTTTTATATTGATATATAAATATTCTTCAGGAATTATTTCTTCTATGTAATTAGCCCATTCAATTAAGCTAACTCCATTACCAAATATATATTCATCAAACCCTATTGCATAAATTTCATCAGGATCGTTAACTCTATAAACATCAAAGTGGAATAAATTAAGTCTACCACTGTGGTATTCATTAACTATATTGAAGGTTGGACTAGTTATATGTTCTGTGATATTAAGACCATCAGCAATTCCTTTACTCATATGAGTTTTTCCAGTACCTAAATCTCCAGTAAGACAAAGTATATCTCCAGGATTAACTAATTTACCTAGTTGCTTTCCTATACTAAGAGTTTGTTCAACATTATTAACTATAAATTCCATAAAAACACTCCTTTCATAGTTACTCTTTAAATATTTTATCCAAAAAAGAGAAAAAAGAAAAGTTTTACTGAAAGATTTAATTAATAATAAATTGAATTAAAGGGTAAGTTCAGAGGGAAATATACAAATTATTCACTGATTCTAAATTTCTTAGAAATAAAAAATGGCTTTAATAGTAGGTTTACATAGAATTTTATAAAAAAAGAAAAAAGTTTTAAAAAAAATTAAAAAAGTACTTGCATTATATTTAAATAGCATATATAATAATTTATGTAGCGAAGGGGTATGGCTCAACGGTAGAGTAGTGGTCTCCAAAACCATTGGTTGTGGGTTCAAATCCTACTGCCCCTGCCAAAAAGAAGTTCTTAAGAACTTCTTTTTTTTTTTTGCTTTAAAAAAAGAACTATGCCTAAACTAAGCATAGTTCTTTTTATTTATATGATTTAATTAGTTTTCGTCACCCATTCTATTAGCTGCAATAACGAAAGGCGCATAGATTAAGATTGATAATAAGAATGTACCAGCAGCAAGAACTGCAGCTTTCCAATCTCCGTTAGTAGCTAAGAATGCACTTAATATTGGAGGAGTTGTCCATGGAGTTTCAGCTGAAATTTTAGCTGCAAATGGAACCACTGCCGTAAAGAAGTAGGCTATACTTACACAGATAGCTGGAGTTAATACGAATGGAATAAACATCATTGGGTTTAATACCATTGGTAAACCGAAGATTACAGGCTCATTGATTTGGAATAAACCAGGAGCAGTAGCAAGTTTAGCAAGTTCTTTATATTCTTGTCTCTTAGAGAATAGGTAGATTGCAATAACTAAACCAAATGTAGCACCTGATCCACCATGTTGAGCATAAACGTCTAAGAAGTTTCTTGTTAATACATGTTGTACAGCATCAGCTCCACCAGCATTATAAGCAGCAATGTTTTCAAATAGTGGAGGTTTGTACATAGTATTCATAGCAGGGTCTATGATATTTGAACCATGGATACCAAAGAACCATAAAATTTGTGCAATTAATATCATAAATACATAAGTAATTGGTGATTGTCCAAGTTTCATTAATGGACTTTGAATAGTTTGTTCTATCCAATCCTTAAATGAAGTTCCAACAAAATCAGTGAAAATAACACTTATAATAGCGAATGTTATTATTGCAAAAGTTGCAGGTAAGATAGCAGAGAAAGCTTTTGAAACAGCAGGTGGAACTTGCTCAGGCATTTTGATAGTCCAACCAGCTTTAGTAACTTTAACAAATATTTCAGTAGCAATAAGTGCAACTAAAATACCAGCAAACATTGCAGTAGCACCTAAATCACTAAATGGAATTAATGCACCATCAGTTTTAACTTTTAACATAATAGCTTTACCAGCAGCATCTACAGCACCAGTAGCATCAGCACCTTCTGTAACTCTTGATATAGCAAGAACTACAAAGTATGCAGCAGTTGATGAAACAGCAGCTCCAATTCCATCTATATCATAAGATTTAGCTAAGTTGTAAGAAATAGTAATTACTAAAAATACTGTAATAATAGCAAGTGTACCGAAGTTAACTCTTAAAAGAACAGGTTCAATGTACTTTGATAATATTGGTTGTACATTGTTAGCATAACCTTCAATTCCATTTAATTTTTCTCCTATAAGAGACCAACTTCTGATTAAAACGTTGTTGAATAGAGAACACATAGCACCAATCATGTTTACAGCAAGAGTAGCGATAAAACCATCTCTTAATGCAGCAAGGTGTCTTTGTCCACCAACAACTGAAGCGATAGGCATAACGTGTTTTTCTAGCCAGTCGCCAAGTTTTTCCATAAATTTCATGAATAATTCCCCCTAAATAAAAATTTTATAATATATGATAAAAAATTATGAAGCTAAAACAAAAAGGTTAAAAAATAAGTAATCATTGCTTTTAAAAAGTAAATTAATCTAATAATTTCATAGCTTGGTTAAGAACAGCAGCACCATCAACTTTTCCATAAGATCTCATATCAATAATAGCAATTGGTTTATTAGGTATAGCTGTTGACACTTCCTTAAGCATAAATCTAACTTGAGGTCCAAGTAGAATTACATCAGCTTTAGCAGCCTCTGTTTTATATACTCCAGAACCAGTAGCAGAAATCTCAACTTCGATAGATTTTTCTTTAGCGGCTTTTTCCATTTTAGTAACTAGTAAAGACGTAGACATACCAGCAGAACAAATTAAAAGAATTTTTTTCATTGATAAAACCTCCCCAAAATTAATTTTGAATACTTTCTAATCCTTTACAATTATATGAATGATATATGCAAATATTACAAAAAAATAAAAAAACAATAAAAGTGATAAAAGAAAAGAATTTTAAAAAAAGTATAAAAATATAAATAAAGTTTATTTTCCCTATAATTTCCTTACATTAAACGATTACATTTGGTTAATATATTAATGTAAAGAAAATAAATTTGTAAATTAAACTATAAAAAACCAAGGTAAAAATTAAAGGAGGAATTCCTAATGGCAAAATTATTAAAACCAGAAGCAAAAAAAAGATTATCTACATTTAAAGCAGAAGTTGCAAGTGAACTAGGAATACCGTTTAGTGAATACAATGGAAATTTAACTTCAAAACAATGTGGTTCTGTTGGTGGAGAAATGGTAAAAAGAATGGTAGAAGAATATGAAAATAGCCTTAAATAGATAAATTTCTATTTTCAAAGAGTTGTATCATATTAAAGATAATAATTCCTTAATATTCTTTTTTATAAATAAAGAATTAGTGGGAAGTTATTTTTAATATTAGATATAACTCTTTTTTTAGGATAAAAATTAAAAAAATAGTGAATAATTATTTTGGTAGTATTAATTGACAATAGATAATAATATATTTTATTATTAATTATAAATGCGAATCAATTGCAAGAAGAGGGTGTATCATGAAAAAGAAAAAAATTTTTTTAGCTACAATATTAACTATAGGAGCATTAGTTTTTACAGGATGTACTAGTAGTGAAGTAAAAACAAACAAAGAGGAAGAAAATAAAGTGAAGATAATGGCTAGTATTTATCCTATAGCTGAGTTTTCAAAAATAATAGGTGGAGATAAGGTTGTTGTAAATACAATGGTTCCAGAGGGAGCAGAACCTCATGATTTTGAACCAAAGGCAAAGGATATAGTGAAGTTAAATAGTTCAAATTTATTTGTTTATAATGGATTACAAATGGAAAGTTGGGTGGATAAGGTTTTAAATACTGTTGAGAATAAAGATTTAATAGTTTTAAATAGTTCCACTAATGCAAAAGTTATAGTTTCAGAGGGGGAAGAGGAAGATCATGATTTAGAGGGAGATGAACATTCTCATGAGGGGCATAATCATGGACCAGAAGATCCTCATGTTTGGCTTGGTGCTGAAGAAGCTACAAAGCAAAGTGAATTAATAAAAGATAAACTTATAGAAATAGATTCTAAAAATAAAGAGTATTATGAAAAGAATTATGAAAGTTTTAAGAAAGAAATATTAGAACTAAAGAAAGAATATAGTGAAAAATTTGATGAAATTCCTAATAAGAACTTTGTAACAGGTCATGGAGCCTTTGCTTATCTTTGTAGAGATTTCAATTTAAAGCAAAAAAGTTTGGAAGGAGTCTTTGGTGAAGGTGAAATAACACCAAAACAATTAACGGATTTAACTAATTATTGTAAAGAAAATAATGTTAAGGTAGTTTTTATGCCAGATACAGCAAGTGAAAAATTATCAGAAACTTTAGCTAAGGAAATAGGGGCAAAGGTAGTTAAGATTTCTAGTTTAGAAACTAATAGTTTTAATAAGGGCTATGTAGAGACTATGAAGGCTAATTTAGAAATAATTTACGAAAATATGAAATAGCTCTTTGGGAAAAAATGTTATAATAAATTAAGGGGAAATAGTAAAATTTATTATTAGTGAAAGGGCAAAAAATGAATAAAGAAATTAGAGAATGTGAAGATAGAATAAAAACTTTGGAAAAAGTTTTAGGAAAAACAAAAGAAAAATATAACTTAATCAGTGTTTTAAGATTATTAGTAGTTTTTATTACTATTACATTTGGTTATTTAAGTTATAAAAATGAAATTCGGGGATTTCTATTTCTATCTATAATAATAGGTTTAGCTATTTTTATAGCTTTAACTAAAATTCATGAAAAAGTTTATCAAAAAAAGATTATTTTAGAAAATTCAATGAGGTTAAATGAGGAAGATATTCTGAGATTAAAAGGGGATTTTAGAGAATTTAAAGATTTAGGTGAAGAATATTTAGATGTAAATCATCCTTTTATAAATGATTTGAATATTTTTGGAGCAAGTTCATTTTTTCAGTGGATTAATATAACTGAAACTAGTTTTGGAAGAAGAAAATTAAAAGAACTTTTATCACTTTCAGAAAAATTTGATAAAAAAGAGGTTTTAAAAAGGCAGGAAGCACTAAGAGAGCTATCAAAGGATAGGGAACTTAGAGAAAAAATATATTCAGCTTTAATAAAGACTAAAAAGAAAAAATTTAATGAGGATAATTTAATAAATTATGCAGAAGATGAAAGTTATAATCTTAATTCTAAAGCTATTAATATTTTAAGAATAGGTGGACCTATAGTAACTTTAATAGCATTAATTTTATATTTTGTAGGTTATATTCATTTTATATATCCTTTATTTATCTTTTTAATTAATTTATTGATTTTAAAATTATTAGAAAAAGAGATAGGAAAAAATTTAGAACTTTTTGAAGAAATGAAATTTGTAATGGCTGGATATATAGAAGCTTTAGAGATACTTGAGAAATATAATTTTAAAAGTGAGAAACTTTCAGTACTTAAAGGAAAGCTAATGGAATCAGGTGGAGCTAGTAAATCTATAAAAAAACTATATAATATTTCAAGTATGATTTATGATAGAAAAAACTTTTTTTATATTGTAATTAATGGAATATTTTATTTTGATTTTCAACTTATTTATCAAGCAGAAAAGTGGAAAAAGTCAGAAGGAAAAAAGCTTAGAGAGTATTTTGAAAATTTTGGTGAGTTTGAAGCTTTAGAAAGTTTATCTATTTTAGCTATTGAAAGAGAGGGTTATAATTTATCTGAAATCACTGATGAATTTGAAATCGAAGCAATAAATTTAAGTCATTCAATGATTAAAGGAGATGCAGTAGCTAATAGTTTTTCTTTAAATGGAAATGAAAGAGTAGCTTTAATAACAGGTTCTAATATGTCAGGTAAAAGTACTTTTTTAAGAACAATTGGATTTAGTGCCTTTTTAAGTTACTTAGGAATTCCTATTAAAGGGGAATATTTTAAGTTACCAATAATGAATATCTATAGTTTAATGAGAACGGTAGATAATTTAGATGAAAATATTTCTTCTTTTTATGCTGAGATTTTAAGAGTAAAACATATAGTTGAAGCTAGTGAAAAAGGAGAAAAAGTTTTATTTTTATTAGATGAAATATTTAAAGGAACTAATTCTATAGATAGACATGAAGGTGCCACTGTACTTATAAAGCAACTTTTAAAAGGAAAAACTATGGGGCTTGTTTCAACCCATGATTTAGAACTTTGTGATTTAGATAAAGAGAATAAAGAAATTGCAAATTACAATTTTAGAGAATACTATAAAGAAAATAAATTAACTTTCGATTATAAATTAAGAGAAGGTGTTTCAAAAACTAGGAATGCTAAATATCTAATGAAAATGGCAGGAATAGACATATAACCGAGAAATACAAAGATTTAGACAAAAACTTTAAAGTTTGATATAATAAAAAAAAGTTAAGATATAAAATAAAAGCCTTAATATGGGCTTTTTTTGTTGTAATAGATAAATTTATCAATAGTGATGAAGATTAGGAGGAAGCAGGTTGTTTACTGAAAATATAAAAGCTAAAGAATATTATATAAAAGATCTTTTAAGCCCTAAATTTGTTTTTGAGATACCAGACTATCAAAGAGCTTATTCATGGACTAAGGAAAATTTAAAGCAATTAGTAGATGATATAGAATTATCAATAGCTTTAAATAAGGGGAAGGAATTAGAAAATTCAGAGCCTTACTTTATAGGAAGTATTGTGTTATGTTCTAAGGAATATAAAGATGATGGATTTGGTCGTTATGATGTTATTGATGGACAACAAAGATTAACATCAATAATAATGTTAATAGCTACTATAAGAGATATGTTATCAAATGAAGATTATAAGAAGGTTTTAGGTTCTTTAATATATCAAAAAGCAAATGAACTTGTGGGAATTAAAGAAAATATAAGAGTTAAAGTAAGAGGAAAAGAAAGTGATTTCTTTAAGGATTATGTTTTAACTGAAGGTGGAACTAATTTAGTTGAAAGCTTAAATGAAGATGAATTATCTGAAGCTAAGAAAAATATGATAACAGCTATAGATGTATTTAAAGAAAGTTTTAAAGATGAAGAGGGAAATGTTTTAGAAGAAAAGCTTAATTCTTTCATAAAATACTTGCTTCAAAAGGTTGTTTTAGTTGTTATAACTACAGATACATTTGATTCAGCTTTTAGATTATTTAATGTAATAAATTCAAGAGGCTTACCATTAACTAATTCAGATTTACTTAAGAGTGAAAACTTAAGAGCTATTGAAAGTGAAGTAAGAAAAGATTTCTCAGATATTTGGGAAACTGATGAAGTTGATTTAGGTAAAGATGGTATCGAAATGCTTGTAGGTTATATGAGAGCTATAATCTTAAGAACTAAAGCAGAGGGTACTTTATATGATGAATTCTCTAAAAATATCTTTGTTAATAAAGAAGGATATATAGGTAAAGAATTTATTAATCATATGCATAGCTTAAAAGAAATTTATAGTAAATACATTATAGATGGAAAATTAGATTTAAAAGATAAAGAAAAAGTTGTTTATTATAATAACTTAATTTCTATAATGAAGGAATTATTACCTTACGATGAGTGGGTAGCTGCATTAATTAAATTTATTGAAAAGTTTAATGATGAAGAAGCTACATTTGAATTCTTAAAATTATTAGAAAAAAGAATAGTAATTGATTGGGTAAATGGAAATTCTTTTGCTGATAGATTAGATAGAGTTTATAAAATTATAGATACTATAGAAAAAGCACCTTCAATAGAAGAAATTAAAAATTCAGAGGTATTTGTTGGAGACTTAGATAAAACAACAGCTTACTTCAAAAATGCTTTAAATGATATAGATTTCTATAGCAAAGGAAGAATGACAGTTCCTAAATATATCCTATTAAGAATGGAACTTGAATTAAATAAAGGTGAAACTTTAGAAGTAAGTAATAAACTTATGATAGAACATGTATTACCTAGAAATTCAAAGGATTTATATTGGGTAAATAACTTTAAAGCTGATCAAAGAAGAAATTGGGTAAATAAATTTGGTAACTTAGTTTTAATAACAGGGGCTAAGAATACTAGAGTAAATAATAAACCTTTTGCTGAAAAAGTTGAACAATACTTAAGTAAGAAAAGTGATTTCAATATAACTAAAGAAATTTTTGAAAATAAAGATTGGAATATGGAAATATTAGAAGCTAGACAAAAAGATTTAGTTTCTAGAGCTCTAAAGATTTGGAGTAATATGTAATTAAGCTTTATAGTTTAATTGACCATAAAGGAAAACTAATATAAAATTATATAAAGGGAACTCCAAAGATAACTAAACTTTTAGAATTCTTTGGAGTTTTCATTTTTTACTAAGAAAAAATTAGCTACTTAAGAATAGTAGTTTAATTATTTTTAACTTTTTTATTAAATTTATTATTTATAATGTTATTAAATAGTAAAATAAATATAGGGTTAAGTAAGTTAGAATTTTTATTTAAATTAACATTTAAAACGAAGGTATAAATTAAGGAAAGGAGAATAGAACATGAAATTTCAAGAAAGTCAAAATAAATTCTTAAAAAATAAAAAGGCGGGTCTTCAGATTTTAAAGGGAGCTTTAAATACAGGAAAGACAACGGCATCAATATATAAGGCTGTAGACCTTGAAAAAAATTATTGTATTTATGATAGTGATAAAGTGCTTATGCTATCTACTAAAAAAGAAGATAGTATAAAAGCAAAAGAGATATATAATAGAGCTAAGCTTGAAATGGAAGATAGTTTTTATTCTTTATTTTCTTTGAATGATAAGAATCAAGTTGAATTTTTTGCTCTTAAAGAACTTATAGATATTTATTTCAAATCTTATATTAATGAGAATAAATTGAAATTAACTTATGGGGAATTAGAAAAAAAGCTTTTAATTTTAGAAAACATTTATAATGAATTTTTAAAGAAAGTTAAGGTTACTACTTTAATGAAAAAAATAGATTTAAATTATCTATTAGAGGAAATTCAGTGGATAAAAGAGAATGCTTTTACTTTAGAAGAATATCTTGAAGTTAATAGAAAGGGAAGAGGTAAAGGTTTAAGAAAAAATTCTAAAACTAGAGAGATGATATACAGTATTAAAGAAAGCTATTCTTATAGCATACATAGAGCTGGATACATGGATATTTATGATGAAGTTATTTTTGCTATACAAAGTAGTAAAAAATTAAATCTTAAATATGCTCATATAATTTTAGATGATTTAGAAAATCTAACAAGAGCAGAGATTAAATTTATAAAATATTTAAAAAATAATAAATATGGTTCTTTTATAATTATTAATAATAATAATAAAGAGAATTTAGAAAAAAGTAACTATCTATTAAAAGGGAAAAAGCTAGTAGAACTTTTAGGCTATGAAAAGGCAAAAACTTATTTATTTAAAGATAAATTTAATGAAAAAAAATCAGAAAAATTAATTTTTATTGATAAATATCAATATATAGATTTAACTAAGGGGAAAATAGTAAACTTTGAAATAGATAATGCTATTAGTGAAAGTGAAATAATCATAAAAGACAATGATGATTTAATGGTAAAGGGAACAGATTTAAAAGAAATACCTGTTTATAGTGATATTGCAGCAGGGGAACCTATACTTATTAATGATATTATAGAGGGCAAATTTAGTCTACCTAAGAATTTAATTGGAAGAAATGAAAATTTATTTATGCTCCATGTTAGAGGAGATAGTATGATTGATAAAAATATAAATAATGGGGATTTTGTTTTAATAAAATCTCAAGGTTCTGCATATCATAATGAAATTGTAGCTGTAGATATAGAGGGAAGTGCAACACTTAAAACACTTAATTTAAATGGAAAGGAACCTCTATTAATGCCTGCAAATACAAAGTATGAACCAATAAAATTAAAAGGTAGAGAGAGTAATATACTAGGTGTGGTTTTAGGGATATTGAAAAATAAAAATATGCAATTTTCAAGGTAGTGTTCAAAAATTTCATTATTTATATTGAGGTTTAGCTATTGTGAGGAATCGTGAGGGGATTTAAAAATGGGATTTATAATAATAGATTTAGAATTTAATAATATGCAAAATATTACAAAATATTATCCTAATATATATAACGAACAAAGCAATTTAAGAACTTTATCTGTTCAAAATGAAATCATAGAAATTGGAGCAGTAAAGTTAGATAAATTTATGAAAAAAATAGGGGAATATAAGGCTTATATAAAGCCAAGCATATTTAAAGTTTTAAATCCAAAAATAACCGAAATAACAGGGATAAAAGAAGAACAACTTAAAGATGGAGTAAGTTTTGAAGTGGCTATGGACAATCTTAAGAACTTTGTTGAGAAAGATAACATAATATGTTCTTGGGCAACTGATGACATAGTGGAAATTATATCTAATGCAAATTATCATGGATATAAAAGTATTCATTGGATAAAAAGCTATTTAGATATTCAAGATTATTGTACTAAAATGTTAGCTCATAAGAAGGCTTTAGGGCTTAAAAGTGCACTTGAAGAATTAAAAATAAAAGTAGATAAAAATAAATTGCATGATGCTTTACATGATGCAAATTATGCATCTGAAGTTTTTAAGAGATTATACAATGGGAAAATGGTGAAAAACTACATCGTAAATGATGTTTATAATATGCCATCAATAAGAGTAAAAGATTTGAAGAATTATAAAGCCGAGGATATAGTGGTGGATTTTAAATGTCCTAAATGTATCAATGATGTTAATATTGAATATCCTTTAGCATTATTTAACTGGAGATTTTTATCAATGGGAAATTGTCCTAAGTGCAACAATAAATTACTTCAAGAGATAATTTTAAAGAAAACTCTTACTGGAGAAATCACCTATAAGAATATTATAAGTTCTATAGATGATATGGATTATATGAACTTTGCTTATAAATTTAAAAGAATTTCAAAAAATAGAATTTAAAAAATTAACTATAAAATGAAATGGGAAGGATAATTTATGAATATTGCATTTTTTTTGACTCCAAAAAGTGAAGTTGTTTATGAAAATATCAATGCAACAATGAGACAAGTTATAGAGAGAATGGAGCATCATGGTTATACAGCAATACCTTTAATAGATGAAGAGGGAAAATATGTTGGAACGCTAACTGAGGGAGATTTGCTTTGGAAATTAAAAAATACTCCAGAATTAAACTTTAAAAATACCAATGAAGTAAGGGTTTATGATATTGAAAGAAGAGTAAATCATAATTCAGTAACAATAAACGCTAATATGGAAAGTTTAATTTCACTAGCTACCTCACAAAACTTTGTGCCAGTAGTTGACGATGAAGGAATCTTCATTGGAATTATAAAAAGAAGTGATATAATAAATCATTGCTATACAGCACTTTGTGAAGCAAAATAATTTAAGCTAAATTAAAAATAGTTTGCTGCCGATACCTGAATATATCTGTTTTGGGACAGATTATTTAAGGATTCCAGGCAGCAATTTTTTTAACTAAAAACTTTATTTAAAGTTTCTAAAATAAGTTTTTTATTAGAAATTTGAAGTTCACTGTTATCTATATAGAAAATTTTAAGTTTTTTATCCTTAATTGAAATAAAGATATTTTTTTTCAGTTTAAATTCTTTATGTTTTTCTAAATAGAAATCATTGAGAGCTTTTTCAAGTTCCTTTGGATTTCCGAAAAGTCCTTTAGCGTAGGTTCTTAGGAAATCTTCTAAATCAACTAAAGTTGTTTTGATTAAAAGATTAAAGTTTAAGCTATTCCAATATTTAATTCTTGGATTTAAATCAGCGATTAAACTTTTAAAGGGACTATCAACAACTCTTAGAAAACCATATTCTTTGGATATATTTGAAATTATATTATGTTGATTACACTTATCAAAGATTATAAAATAACCATAATCAAATTCAGTTCTAATAAGCCTACCAAAACATTGTTTAAAGGAAATTGTAGCTCTTGGTACATTTAAACTATGAAAAGTAAATCCGTTACTAATGAATTTTTCAAATAATGGATTATAGGGATTTATATTTGGCATCTTATCTATTAATACCATATTTAATAAATCTCCTGGAATATCAAGTCCTTCAAAAAATCCTTTAGAACCAAGTAAAATAGATTGATTAGATGAAATTGATAATTTTTTTATATCCTGTTTTTTATCAAAAAGATTTATTTTTTTTGATAGGCTGTAAGGAGTTATCTTTTCTTTAAATTCTAAAAGCCTTTTTTTACTGGTGAAAAGAATTAATAAATTTCCTTTATAGCTGTCTAGAATTTTAATTACGGAGTTCACCATATAATTTATAAAGTTTGAATCAAAATATTTTGGAGAATCTGTAGGGCTAAAGATAATAGTTCTATTTTTTAAATCAAAACTATTTTCAACATCAGTTAATTCTTTTAAAAATCTATCATCAGCCTTATCCAAAGCTAGAGATTTTTTAAAACCTTCGTAGCTTGAATTATTTTTTAATGTTGCAGAAAGAAAGTTACAACTATTTAAGTTGTTTAAAAATCTTTCAAAGAAAATCATTGATGAATTCAAGTCTTTAATATAACATTCCCAAAATCTATTTTGTTTTTCTATAAAGAAGCCATAACATTTATTTTTATCAGGTTCCACTGTTGTAAAAAGATCAATGAAATCAATTAATTCTTTAACTCTCTCTACTTTTTTTATTAAAACCTCACCACGGTTTTTAACTTTATTATTATCAAGATTATTTTTTTCTATAAAATCACTTAGAGTTTTATAAAAATCAATTAACTCTTCCTTTAAAACTAAAAGTTCATGAACTATTTTTCCGTGATTTAAAAACTTTTCTTTAGTAAAGGTAACATCTAAATCATAGTTATTTTCTTTTTCTTTAGAGGTTAAATAACTAAGTCTATCCATTGCTAAAAAGCAAAGGTCTATTTTATCTCTAACTATCTCACGGAAATTAGTAGTCCTATTAGGGGTGTATTTCCATACATAATTTAAGTAACCCTTTTTATTCTTATAATCAAGTATTTCAAGCAATAAAGATTTAAGCTCCTTAGAATTTAAAGCTGCGGCATAGGCATCAAAAATAGAATCACTTAAATTATGTGCTTCATCTATAATTACATTTTCAATATTACTATCATAGGGCCACTTTAATAGTAAAGAATGATTAAGAACCACTATAGTAGAGGTTTTTAATTTCTCAACAATATCTTTGTAATAACATTGATAGGGACAACTTTTTATATTGCAACCGTCAGAATCACATAAAGAAAATTTTATTAATTCAGAAAGATTAAGAGCTTTTTCGGCCTCAAAATTAATCTCTTCTCTATCACCAGCTTTTCCTTTATAACAATATCTATGTAAATAAACCAGTGCCATAGATTCCTTTAAGGTTTTAGTACTATCGAAACTGCTATCATCTAATAAAGATTGAATTATATCAATACAAAGATAATTAGATTTTCCTTTTATATTAACAACATCAACTTTATTTTTTAGATTAAAGCTTTGTAATAAAAAAGGGATATCTTTATAAACAAGTTGTCTTTGAAGTTCTTTTGTATTTGTAGAAATAAATATTTTTTGTCCTTTGTGATAAGCTTTGCTAATAGCAGGCAAAAGATAGGCAATACTTTTACCAGTTCCAGTAGGAGCTTCAATAATAGAAACTAAGTTTTTATCAAGGGTACTTCGGACAGTTTTCATAACATCATATTGAGCTTTTCTAAATTTAAAATTCCCATTTAAAGATAGAAAGCCCTCAGGGTCTTTTAGCAATTCTTCACAATCTTCTTTAAGGGCTATAGTTTTAGAATCCTCAGAAAAAATATTTTCATTAAAAACTTCCTGCTTTTCTTTAAAAAGCTCCTCTGAAATATTAAAGTTTATTAAGTAATTATGCCAATTCCACTGATCTAAATAAAGACCATAATGACTTATAAAATCACCAATATTATTTTCTTCTAAAATTTTATTAGTTAAACTTATAAAGTTTTTAGTAGTTATATCTTCAAGTTTTTTTACAAGAGACAGTTTTTCTTCTAATAAATAGGGTAAAGAAAAATCTAAGTGCCAAGGTTCAATTAGTAAAAAAAGTTCAAAGGCATCTAAAAATTCATTATTTAAAGTAATTTTATTATTTGATAATTCTTTTCTAAAAAAAGATATTTGTTCTTTATTATTAAAAGTTATGATAGGAAAATCAGAAATAAAAGTTAAAAGCTCTTTTGAAAAATCTTTGAAGGTTGGAGCTTTTTTTATATTTACTAGATTTTCTTCCTTTAAAAAATTATTAGTGAAAATGAAATGATTAGAAGGAACTTTAATAAAGCTAGTTAAAGAGCTTTCTTTACCATTTGCAAATTTTATAGCATCTATTTTAAATATGAAGTCATCATATAATGATTGACCTGTAGTACTTATTAATAGATAAACTATGTTGTCTATGTAGGAATTCATTAAGTTACCTCCTAGTTTAGATTTTAAATAAAAATTTAACATATAAGATTATATCATTTTTGAAAGAGTTCTAATACATAGGTAAAAAGAAAATAGAGTTTTAGAATTAAAAATAATTTAGTTAAAAGTGGACAAAAATCTTGGCTATAAGTAAAATTATATTAATAATCTTAGAAAAAACAATTATTCATATCTTAAGAAAATTAATACAAATGGAGTGATAAAAATGATAGCTATTCTTTCACCAGCAAAGACTATAGATGAAAATGAATATAAAATAGATGTTGAAAGTACAACACCAAGATTTTTAGAGAGTTCAGAAAAGGTAATGGAAGAACTTAAAAAGTTAGAGATGCAGGATTTAAGTTCTCTTATGAAAATAAATGATAAATTAGCGGAATTGAATTTCTTTAGAAATCAAAACTGGGAAAAATTCAGTGGAGTAGGGAAAAAGCCAGCAATATTAAGTTTTAAAGGTGAAGCTTATAGGGGACTTGCAGCAGAGGAATTTGATAGTGAGGATTTAATTTTTTGTAATGATAATTTAAGAATCCTTTCTGGTCTTTATGGAAGTTTAAGACCCCTTGATGGAATTTTACCCTATAGACTAGAAATGGGTACAAAGATGAAAATTGGAGATAGAAAAAATTTATATGATTTTTGGTCAGAAGAATTAACTAGAAGTTTTCATGAGGAGTTAGAAAATCATGAAGAAAAAGTTATAGTTAACTTAGCATCAGATGAATATTCAAAGGTATTAAAGCTTAAAAGTTTTAATGTTTTAAATATAACTTTTAAAGAAAGAAAAAATGGAGAATTTAAAATAGTTACAATGTATGCTAAGAAAGCTAGAGGAATGATGGTTAATTATATAGTTCTAAATAAAATAGAAAAGGTAGAGAAATTAAAAGATTTTGATATGGATGGATATAGATATAATCCACTATTATCAAAGGATGATAATTTTATTTTTACAAGAGAATAATATTTATATATTTTTAATTAAGTTAAAAAAAGGTTAACAGCTAAAGAGTTGTAGTATAATAAAGCCAGTAAAGGAAATTTTAGGGGGAGATTTTTTGAAAAAGGCTTTAAAGATTACAGGAATATCTTTAGCTGTTATTTTAGTTCTAGGTTTAATTTATTTTAATAGTTTAACCTATAAAAAGGTAAGAGTAGAAGAGGGCGAATTAACTTTTCAAGGGAAGGAAAAAGAAAATAAAGAAAAAGCTACTATAAGTTTAGATAGTAATTATGAAAGTAAAAGCTACAATGTAGAAGGATTAAAATTTTTTTTAGAGGGAAAAGAAATTAAATTAGAAAGTAAGGTTTATGAAAGAAATCAAAGATATTATTTAAATTTAGAAGAATTTTTAAAAGAGGCTAATTTAGATTATGAAAAGGAAAATGAAGTTTATAAAGTAAATAATAATAAGTTAGATTTAAAAAATAAAAATTTTACTATAAATAATGAAGTTTTTCAATTTAGAGGAGAAACTTTAGAAAATGAAAGTTCATATATTTCTTTAAATGATTTAGAACATTTTTTGGGTTTAAGAGATAAGTGGATTCATAGCGAAAAGAAAATTTATTTATTTAAAGAAAAGAAAGAAATAAAAAAAGAGAATAGAGAAGAAAAAAAATCAGGTAAGGCTGCTATGATGAGAATAGAAGATTTTGCAGCAGGTTGGGAATACTTACAGGAAGATTACATAGATAAATATAAAATTATGGCTGATTATCTTTACTCAAAGGATTTTAAATTTAATATAGCTTGGATTAGTAGGTATAAGAATCCAGCAGCCAATATAGATAATAATTTATTGGAAAATAGAAATATTGAAAATATCCACTTTATGAATCTTATGGATCATTTAATATTTAGAGGAGCTACTATAGGACTACATGGATATACCCATCAATCAGGAAATGAAGAGAGTGCAGTGGGGAGTGATTTAAGTAGTAAAGCTAATAATACTGTTGAGGAAACTGAAGAAATAATAAAAGCAGCATTAAAAACAGCAGAGATTTTAAATATACCTATAGATTTTTTTGAAAGTGCACATTATCATGCAACCATGAAACAACAAAGAGTTATTGAAAAATATTTTGATATTGCCTATGAACCATTTAAATATTATTGGTCTTTTAATCCTTTAAGAAGTCCTATGGATAAATCAACTTTATATTTACCAACAACTTTAAGTTATGTTAAAGATGAAACAGGGGAAGAGATGGCAAGTAAAATAAGAAAGAAAGCCAAAGGGAATACTATAAGTAGTTTTTATTTTCATCCTCTAAGTAAAGAACTTAAATTTATAGAATTAAAAGAGATGGATGAAGAGGGCTATGTAGATTATCAATATAATGAAAATTCTGTGCTACATGTAATTATTAAGGCTTTAGAAGAAACTAATCAGGTTACAGTTTCAGCTAAGGATTTTAGATAACATTGAATTGTTAGAAATTATTATGTAATATAGTAAGTAAAATAACTTTAAATAGTTTATAGTTAAGGAGTTGTAATTATGGAAAATATGTCAATGGATCAACTAATGGATAGCTTTGAATTAAAACACTTTCGTAAAGGTGATATTGTAAAAGGAAAAGTAATAGCTGTAAAAAATGAAGAAGTTATAGTTAATATTGGACATTTTGCAGATGGAATAATACCTAGAAGTGAAATATCAATGGATAAAGATTTTGATATAAATAATATTCAAATAGATGACGAAATCTATGTTATGGTTTTAAGTGGAGATGATGGAGATGGAAATGTTCTATTATCAAAAAGAAAAGCTGATGGAATAAAAGTTTGGGACGACTTAGAAGAAAGTTTTAAGGAAGATAAATCATTTAAAATAACTGTTAAAGAAGTTGTTAAAGGTGGAGTAATTGCCTTACTAAATGGAGTAAGAGTATTTATGCCAGCTTCTCAATGTGCTAATAGAAGAATAGAAAACTTAGAAGAATTAGTATCTAAAGAACTTGAAGTAAAAGTAATAGAATTTAATAGAAGAGAAAGAAAAGTAGTGGTTTCAAGAAGAGTTATAGAAGAAAAAGAAGCTAAAGTAGAAAAAGCTAAACTTTGGAATGCTATAAATGTTGGAGAAAAAACTACTGGAACAGTTAAAAAGATAATGAAATTTGGTGCCTTTGTTAACATTGGTGGATTAGAAGGATTAATTCATTTAAATGACCTTGCTTGGGGCAGAGTTAGAAATGTAGAAGATGTATTACATGTTGGTGATGTGGTAGAGGTTTATATAAAGGATATCGATAGAGAAAAAGATAGATTAGCTTTATCTTTAAAAGATATATGCAATGACCCATGGAATACAATAGATAGTGAATTCAAAGCAGGTGATACTGTAGAAGGTACAGTAGCTAACTTTATAAAAGTAGGTGCTTTTGTAGAAATAAAACCAGGGATAGAAGGTTTTGTTCATATATCAGAAATAACTGATGATAATATAACAAAAGCAGAGGAAGTATTGAAAATTGGAGATAAAGTTAAAGTTAAAATACTTTCAATAGATAAGGCAGAGCATAAATTATCATTAAGTATAAAAGATGCTTCAGAAAAATCAAAAGAATATTTATCATATAATGATGAAGAAGAAGGATTTTCACTTGGAGATGTTTTTGCAAATCTTAAGCTTTAGTAATTTGGAATTTGGAATGTGGAATTTGGAATGTAGGATTTAGGTAATTTAGAATTTAGAATGGTGGAGGAAATTTATCTTTGATAAATTTCTGGAAACTAAGAAAGAAATCAAGAGTTCTTGATTTCTTTCTTTTTTCTTTATTAAATTTAAATTTTTTCAATTCTAAACATGTTTGTTCCGTGGTAAGCTGTGCTAACTGGCATACCAGCGGCAACAATTATATTGTCACCAAAATCAGCTATTTCAAGTTCTCTTACTACAGTTTTTGCTTCTCTAACTATTTCCTCTGTAGTTCTATAGGTTTCACATAATTTTGGGAATACTCCAAAGTTAAGTGTAAGTGCTCTACAAACTTTTTCATGTGGGGTAATTGCAATTATTGGACAAATAGCTTTGTACTTGCCAAGTAATCTTGCAGTATAACCACTTTGAGTAGCAGCAACTATTGCTTTAGTTGGGAATTTTATTGCTGTTTTTGATGCAGAGTAACTTATTGCATCTGCAAAAGCTTCTGTACTAGGGTTTGGATCTTTTAATCTTCTTAAAAGTTCTTCATAATCTAGATGTTCTTCAGCTTTCTTAGCAATTCTACTCATTGTTTTAGCAGCTTCCACTGGATAGTGACCAGCGGCACTTTCACCACTAAGCATTATTGCGTCAGTTCCATCAAATATTGCATTACATACATCACTAGCTTCAGCTCTTGTTGGTCTTGAATTTCTTATCATAGAATCTAGCATTTGAGTTGCAGTTATAACTATTTTACCTGCTAGATTAGATTTCCTAATAATAGATTTTTGGATTACAGGAACGAATTCTATTGGAATCTCAACGCCCATATCCCCTCTAGCTACCATTATTCCATCAGAAACTTCTATAATGGAATCTATGTTATCTACACCTTCTTGATTTTCAATTTTAGATATTATTTTAATATCTTTACCACCATTTGAGTCTAAAACTTTTCTAACTTCTAAAACATCTTCAGCCTTTCTCACAAAGGAAGCAGCAACAAAGTCAACTTCCATATGACAACCAAAGATTAAATCATTAATATCTTTTTCTGTTATAGCAGGTAATTTAATTATAAGATTAGGGATATTAACACCCTTATGATTTTTTATAACTCCACCAACTATTGTTTCACAAATTATACTAGTACCTTTAATTTCCTTTACTTTAAACTCTAAAAGCCCATCATCTACAAGTATAGATGCTCCTGCTTTGATATCTTGGTATAAAATATCATAGGAGATAGAACATTTTTTTTCATCACCTAAGATTTCTTCACCACATATAAAAGTAAATTCATCACCTTCATTTACTGTAGCTTCATCATTTTTAAAATTATGAATTCTAATCTTAGGACCTTTTATGTCTAAAAGGATAGCTGTAGCTGAGTTTTCTTCATTTCTAATTTTTTTAATTAGGTCAATTTTTTTCTTGTGCTCTTCATGAGATCCATGGGAAAAATTTAAACGAGCTGCACTCATTCCTATTTGTATGAATTTTCTTAGAACCTCCTCATTATCACTAGCTGGACCAATTGTAAAAATCATTTTTGTTTTTTGCATAAAAACACCTCACAAAAAAATATGAAAGATTATGTCTAGTTTGCTATAATGTAATTAATATTATATAGCTTTATAATATCACAAAAAGGGAAGGAAGTGTAAAAATTGTCAATATTAGATAATTTAAACCCACAATTAGTTTTTAAATATTTTGAGGAAATAACAAAAATACCAAGAGGGTCAGGGAATGAACAAGCTATAAGTGATTATCTTGTAAACTTCGGTAAAAGCTTAGGCCTTGAAACAGTTCAAGATGAGCATCTTAACGTTATTATAAGAAAACCTGCTACAAAGGGCTACGAAAATGCAAAAGCTGTAATAATTCAAGGCCATATGGATATGGTATGTGAAAAAAATAAAGATACTATACATGATTTTGAAAAAGATCCTATAAAGTTAAGAATAGATGGAGATAACATATTTGCAACTGGAACAACTTTAGGAGCTGATAATGGAATAGCTTTAGCTTATGGAATGGCAGTACTTGCTGCTGATAATATAGCACATCCTGCATTAGAACTTTTAGCAACAACAGATGAAGAAGCCGGAATGAGTGGAGCTATGGGACTTGCTGGAGAGCATATTCAAGGAAGCTTACTTTTAAATATAGATTCAGAAGAAGAAGGAGAAATTCTTGTAAGTTGTGCTGGTGGAGTAAGAACAAAGGCTATACTAGATTTAACTTGGGAAAATGTTAAAGAGGATAAAGCAGCCGTAGAATTAAGAATCAGAGGACTAAAGGGTGGTCACTCTGGTATGGAAATTAATAAAGAAAGAGGAAACTCAAATAAATTATTAGGTAGAGTTTTAGCTAAAGCTATAAAAGAAGTACCATTTAATATTGCTTTATTAAACGGTGGTTCAAAAAATAATGCTATTCCAAGAGAAGCAGAAGCGACTTTAATAGTAGAAGAAAATAATATAGACAAAGTAAAAGCATTAGCTGAAAGATTTGATGAAATATTTAAAAATGAATTAAGAACTCAAGATGGAGATATAAAAGTTGAGTTTGAAATTCAAGAAGAAGTTCCAACAGAAATGTTTACTTCAGAATGTACAATAAAAGCTATAGATCTTTTAAACTTAATACCAAGTGGTGTTGAAACTATGAGTGTTAACATCACTGGACTTGTACAAAGTTCAACAAACTTAGGTGTTGTTACAACAACAGATAAAACAGTTGAATATGATAGTGCAACAAGAAGTTCAGTTGCAAGCTTAAAAGAAGATTTAGTTGAAAAAACTAGAAGAATTGTAGAACTTGCAGGGGGAAGATTTGAAACAACTTCAGATTACCCAGCATGGGAATACAATCCAGAATCAGAATTAAGAGAAATAGCTAAAGATGTTTATAAAAAAATGACTGGGGAAGAACCTCACTTTACAGCTATTCACGCAGGAGTTGAATGTGGACTTCTAAGTGAAAAAGTAGAAGGTGGTCTAGATATGATTTCATTTGGACCTAATATGTGGGATGTTCATACACCAGATGAGCATTTAAGTATTTCTTCAGTTCAAAATATATGGGAGTTTTTAGTTAAACTTTTAGAAGAGCTTAAGTAATTTGGAATTTGGAATGCTTGTAATTAGGAATTTAGAATTTGGAATTTGGAATTTAGAATTTGGAATTTGGAATTTAGAATTTGGAATTTAGAATTTGGAATTAGGAATGAAGGTGGAAATTTAGCGGAGCTAAATTTCTTAGGAATTGATTTAGAAAATAAGCTCTGCTTATTTTTAACTAGCATTCTGCATTCTAAATTATCAATTCTAAATTAGAAGAATGTGAGGCAGAAATGCTTTGCATTCTTTTTTTTTGTAATTAAGAATTTAGAATTAAGAATTAGGAATGGAGGAGGAAATTTAGCGGAGCTAAATTTCTTAAAAATTAATTTAGAAAAAAATAAGCTCCGCTTATTTTTAACCAGCATTCAGCATTCTAAATTATATGAAATTCTAAATTATATAAAATTCTAAATTACACTGGTTTAATTTTACAGTATTAAATCCTAAAAAATTAGATATATTAAGTATGTTTGATTAAGAAAATTAACAACTTATAAAAATATATAAAATTGTAGATTCTTAAGGAGGATTTTAAAAATGGAAAATTATCAGTTGTATAGGTCGATGAAGAAAGCTAGAAGAGGAATTATAGCATTTATTTTTTCTTTCTTTTCTATTATTTTTTGTACAGGAGCAGTAACTGTTAGTGCTGAAGAAACTGTGGGTAACAGAGAACTTAGGGGGGGCGTTGTACAATATGCAGAGAATTTTTTAGGTAAACCTTATGTATTTGGTGCTGAGGGACCAGAGGCTTTTGATTGTTCAGGACTTACTAAACACGTTTACAAAAAATTTAATGTTGATTTACCTCATTATACTGGAACACAGTGGGGCTGTGGTAAGGGAATTTGTAAAAGTGAATTAAGAGAAGGGGATTTAGTATTCTTTAATACCACTGGAAAGTTAAGTCATGTAGGGATTTATATAGGGGGAGGTAAGTTTATACATGCAGCCTCTAAGGGTAATGAAGTGAAGGTAAACTCTTTAAATGAAAATTACTTTAAGGATAGATATGCTGGGGCAAGAAGAATTTTAAGATAATTTTAAAAAAATATTATGTAATTTAGGAATATATATCACCTTTTTAAAATAATATGTAATGTAAGTAATTTATAAGAGGTGGTAAAATGAAATACACAAGATATGATTTAAAATCTAATAAAAATAAAAAAAATAATGAATTGAAAAGTATGCCTATATTAATACTTTTAGTACTTGTTCTAGCCATAGTTATTGGTACCTTAATATTTAAGCTGATTTATCCAAAATTAGCTGTTAAAGATGATTCAACTAAAATTCCAGGAAAACATGTTGAAAGCAATAATGGTGATGGAAACAATGGAAATAATATTGATGCTAGTACAGCACCAATAAAGCCAGAATCTGAAAATGAAGAGCAAGGAAGTAATATAGCTAGCGACAAAGATGAGTTTTTAACTGTTCAATTAGGATATTATTCATCAAAAGAAGGGGCAGAAGAGGCAAAAGCTAAGGTAGATAATAAGGCAAGTGTAATTAAGGATGGAGATAAATTTAGGGTAATAGGATACATAGGAAGAGAAGCAAATGTAAATAAATATTTAGAAACAATAAAAACTGTTGATAGTAGTAAAACAAGATATACTATTTTGAAAACAGAGGGTTGTGATAAAAAAATTGCTGAAATGGCAAATGGATTTATTGAAATTTTAGATAAAGTAAAAGATGATACTGTAAAATCTGTAAAGACTAATGAGTATAAAGAGTGGGCTAAAGCTCTTGAAGACTGCAAAGATTGTAAGAATTATGATGCTTTAAATACATTCAAAGGGGAAATAGAAAAATTACCAGAAAGTATATCTAAAAATAATACAGAAAGCTGTTACCAACTTTTGTTTGATTTGCTTAATAAAGCTAAATAAGAATTTTTTTTAAAGTTGTAATTAAATTTTAATAAATATACAAAAATTCTATATTATAATTAAATAGGTTTTTTTAGAAGAACTCTGATTAATCAGGGTTCTTAATCTTTATTTTAGGTAATTTATCAAAAAAAATTTTTTATACAAAAAAACCAATATTTTTTTCAAATAGTGATATATTTTTTCTTGTGTATAAAAATAATAAGTGATAAACTATATAAGATGACAAGGAAGGTTCAGTTTTAGATAAAAATTTATCTAAAACGTTATTTTTTTCAATTCTAATTATAGGAGTGATTAATAAATATGGAAATAATTTTAGCTTCAAAATCACCAAGAAGACAGGAGCTTTTAGGTAGAATAGTAAAGGATTTTACAATAATAAATTCTAACTTTGATGAAGATAGTGTTTTATATTCGGGAGATCCTGGAAAATACGTAATGGAACTTGCTAAAGGTAAGGGGGAGGCTGTAGCTAACAATGTTTCAAAACCATCCGTAGTAATTGCTTTAGACACTATAGTAGTAATAGACAACGAAGTCTTAGGAAAACCAAAAAGCAAAGAAGATGCTAAATGTATGTTAAAAAGATTAAGTGGAAATAATCATAAAGTGTATACTGGAATTTATATCTATAATAATCAAACGAAAAAATTCGACATGGATTTTGCGGAGACTACAGTTAAGTTTTCAGAGCTTACAGATTTAGAAATAGAAAATTACATAGACAGTAATGAACCTATGGATAAAGCAGGTGCTTATGGTATTCAAGGTTTAGGAGGATTATTTATAGAAAGTATAAATGGATGCTATTACAATGTAATGGGATTACCACTTAATGTAGTCTATAAGAAATTAAATCTGTTAATTTAAAAAATGGGGGAGTATCAAATATAACTTAGGGAGTGTTTATGATGAATGCAGGCTCAAGGATAAATGATATTCCAAAAGATGAAAGACCAAGAGAAAAATTATTAAACTATGGAGTCGAGAGTTTAAGTGATAAAGAATTATTAGCTTTGCTTCTTAGAACGGGGCAAAAAGGTGAAAATGCTTTAGAACTTTCAAAAAGACTTTTAGATGAAGCAGAAGGTATAGAAGGAGTTTTTAATTCATCTTTTTTATCTTTAATGAAAATAAAAGGTATAAAAGAAGCAAAAGCTTCTCAAATTATAGCAGCTTGTGAACTTTATAGGAGAGTAAAAAGAAAAGAGATAAAAAACTATAAAATTACAAGTCCTGAAGATATAGCTAATCTTTTTGAGGATTCTTATTTTAGAGAACAGCAAGAAATTGTAAGGCTAATAAGTTTAAATACCAAAAATGTTGTTATATCTGTGAAGGAAGTATTTAAAGGAAGTTTAAATAGTTCGATAGTACATCCTAGAGAAATATTTAAAGAAGCATTAAATATTAGTGCTGCTTCAATAATATTATGTCATAATCATCCTTCTGGTGACCCAACACCAAGTATTGAGGATATTAATATAACCAAAAGAATTAAAGCATGTGGAGATATTATGGGAATAAAGCTCCTTGATCATGTGATAATAGGGAGAAATAAATTCATCAGCTTAAAAGAAAAAGGAATAATATAGTCGAAAGGGGAATAGACATGGGTTTATTTGGAATAGGAATGACGAAAGATATGGGAATTGATTTAGGAACAGCCAACACGCTTGTTTTCGCTAAAGGGAAGGGTATCGTTTTAAGAGAACCTTCAGTTGTAGCAATCAATAACATAACAAAAAAATCATTAGCAGTAGGTGAAGAGGCGAAGCAAATGATAGGTAGAACGCCTGGAAACATTGTCGCTATAAGACCTTTAAAAGATGGAGTAATTGCAGATTTTGATGTAACTCAAACAATGCTTAAAAGATTTATAGAAAAAGTAACTAGTAAAGGTGCTTTTGCTAGCCCAAGAATAATAGTATGCTTCCCTTCAGGAGTAACTGAAGTTGAAAAAAGAGCAATAGAAGAAGCTACTAAACAAGCAGGAGCTAGAGATGTAATTCTTATGGAAGAACCAATGGCAGCAGCAATTGGAGCAGGACTTCCAGTAGATGAGCCAACAGGAAGTATGATAGTAGATATCGGTGGTGGTACTACAGAAGTAGCTGTTGTTTCTTTAGGTGGAATAGTTACTAGTAAATCATTAAGAGTAGCTGGAGATGAATTAGATCAATCAATAATCAACTACATTAAGAAAGAATACAACTTAATGATAGGTGAAAGAACATCAGAGCAAATAAAAATGCAAATTGGATCAGCTTTCAAAATAGAAGGTCAAGAAGAAGAAATTATGGAAATCAAAGGAAGAGACTTAGTAACAGGTCTTCCTAAGATCGTTGAAATAAACGAAGGTCAAATAAGAGACGCTTTAAGAGAGCCAGTATATGCAATAGTTGAGTCAATCAAAACTACATTAGAAAAAACACCACCAGAATTAGCAGCAGATATAATTGACAAAGGAATAATGCTTGCAGGAGGCGGAGCTTTATTAAAAGGCTTAGATATGTTAATCAACCATGAAACACATATGCCTGTTCATATAGCAGAATCACCTCTTGATTGTGTTGCTTTAGGTACAGGAAAAGCATTAGAGAAATTTGATTTAATTGTTAAACAACAAAGAGGATAGAATAAATGAAATTTTTCAAAAATAAACTGGCAGTAACTATTATAGTACTGTCAGTTGCCTTTTTAATGTTAATAATATATACGGCTAAAAGCGGATCAGGTGTTATTTCAAATGCATTGGGTGAGACTTTTAACCCAATACAAAAAGTAGTGTATACAATTGGAGATAAATTTAAAGGTAGCTTAGACTTCGTCTCAAACATCTCAGAAGTCAAAGCAGAAAATACTCAATTAAAAGCAGAAAATATTCAATTACAAAATGAACTTGTTGGATATAATACTTATAAGAATGAAAATGAAGTATTAAAACAATCATTAAACTTCAAGAATGAACATAATCAATTTAACTACATTGGTGCAGATATTATTGGAAAATCAGGAGGAAGTTTCTTTAATGGTTATATAATCGATAGAGGATCAGATTCAGGAATCCAAAAAAATATGGTTGTTATATCAGGGAATAGCTTAGTTGGTGTTGTAACAGAAGTTTATGGTACATGGGCGAAAGTTGATACTATAGCTAATACTAATGTAGCTGTTGCAGCTCAAGTTGAAAGTACAAACGAAGCTTCAGGTATAGTAAAAGGTTATAAAGATATGGGAACAATGAAACCTATGGCACAAATCTCTAATTTACCAATGACATCACAAATAAAAGTTGGAGATAATATAATAACTTCAGGTATCGGTGGAATTTATCCTCAAGGTATAAGAATAGGAACTGTAAGTTCAATTCAAGAAAATAATGCTGAAGTATCAAAAAGTGCTATAATACAACCATCAGCAGACTTTACTACAATGCAACAAGTAGTAGTAGTTGTTCCTAAAAACCCAATACCAGGCGACATAAATTATAATTAAAGAGGGTAAGCTTATGAAGAGATTGATACAAATAATATTATGTATAGTGTTGTTCATAATAGATACCAGTATTATGCCAATGTTTGGAATAAAAGGTGTTTATCCAAGTTTGTTATTTGTATTTGTTATCTTATATTCTACAATGAATGGTTACAAAGATGCAGTGATTTTAGGAAGTGTTTCAGGAATACTTCAAGATATATATTTTTCACATGTCTTTGGAATTAATGCATTAGTAAACTTATTACTATGTATTCTTGCAGCATATATAGGTGATAAAACATTAAAAAATAGAGCAAGTATACCAGTTTTGACAGTTGGAGGATTGACAATAGTAAAATTTATAGCCATTTTTTTAATAGGGAAAGGGCTTGGCATTAATGTTGAATTAGGAAGAATTTTAATAATGGTTCCTTACAACTTTGTTGTAGCAATATTAATGTATAGCTGGGTAAATAAAATGGGTACAAAAAAACTAATGAAAAATCAGTGGAATTTTAGTAAAAAATAGGTGAGAAAATGAAAAAATTTAACTTCAGGAAGAAATTTTCTGTTAGAGGTAGTAAATTCAACTTTAAAAAGAAGAGTAACCTTAACAGATACCGAGTATTACTAATTATTTTCTTTATTATAGCTGTTGTAATTATTGGTAGACTTGTTTTCATACAAGTTTTTGGATATCAAAATTATCTAGAAGAGGCAGAGGGTAGATCCACAAGTGTTATACCAATAGCAGCACCAAGAGGAAATATCCTTACCTCCGATGGAGATTTATTAGCAACCAATAAAGAAATTAATGTACTAACATTTACAGATACACAGGAATCAATGAAGGATTTCTACAATACAATGAATACAGTCTTTGAAATGCTTAAAAATAGTGGAGATATTAGTAAAATACAAGATGATTTTCAACTTAAAATAAATAGTCAAGGTCAAATGTATTTTGATTTCCCTATAAATAAGGAAAAAGATCCGACTGCTTGGCAAAACCAAGAGATTCAATTTATGTGGAACAGAGGTATAGAGGGATCAGTAGCAAACAAAATGTATCCAAAAGCTAATGGAACTTATACAACTGCAGAAAGAGAAGCAATAAATAAAGTGATTCTTAAGTATACTCCTAATGATATATTCTATGATTTAGTAAAAAGTTATGGCTTAATTAATATGCTTAATATTAATAAAAACTTAACTGCAGAACAACAAACAGCATTTACTAAAGCTTATAAAGATATGTCAGGTAAGGAAGAAACTGAAATACTTTTACAACATTTCAGTTTACAAGAAATTAGAGAATTTATGTCAGTAAAAGATCAATTAAAACTTGAAACTTACAGTGGATATGATCCAGTTCCTATTGCAAAAGGAATAAGTAGTAACACTGCTTTAATGTTCGATCAAAGAGAAACTAGTTTACCAGGTGTAACTGTTCAAGAACAATATGAAAGATATTACCCATATGGAACTTTAGCTTCTCATGAAGTAGGTTACATTGGTCATATTCCAGCAAGTCAAAGCCAAACTTATGCAGATCAAGGATATAATCCTAATGCATTAGTTGGTATTTCAGGAATGGAAGCAGCGGAGCAAGACTACTTAAGAGGAACTCCAGGAGAAAAAGTAGTACAGGTTAACGCTCAAGGTATGCCTATAAAAACTTTATATACAAAGGCGGCAGAACCAGGAGATAATGTTTACTTAACAATAAATAAAAACTTAGAATATAGTGCAACTAGAGGTCTTGAACAACAAATGAAATTTATTCAACATGTTCAAGGTACAGCGGCAACAAAGGGAGCTTTAGTAGCAGTTAATGTTCATACTGGAGGAATACTTGCTATGGTAAGTTTACCTGGTTATAATCCAAATGATTTTGCTTCAGGAAGTATAAGTCAAACAGTTTATAACAAGTATTTTGATCCAGATATAGCAAAAGTAGGACAAGAGTTTATAGATAAAATGCATTTAAGCAAAACTTTAGATCAAATGTTCCCAGTGGGACCAAATGGACAAAGAGAAGACCTTTATAACGTTCTTGCTGAACCAATGTTCAACAATGCAACAATGGGACTTTTTGCACCAGGATCTAACTATAAACCTTTAGTATCAGTAGCAGCATTAATGACAGGAGTAACAACTCCTGAATATACTGTAAATACTACACCTTATCCATTTACTTATGAAGATACACCAACAATATTTGGAGATGATCCACCACATGATAACCAATACTTTGGAGATGGTGTTGATTTAGCAACAGCTCTAGAGAGATCTTGTGATGACTACTTCTATAATATGGCAGCTAAGATTTACTATAAATTTGGTGCTTCAACAGATGCACTAGATGTTATTGCAAACTATGCTGAGAAATTTGGATTAGGAACAGTTCCAGGAAGTGGAATGCCAGCAACTACAGGAATAGAACTTCCTGAAAACTTTGGTAATGCTTATAACTTCCAAGATTGGAAAGCTAACGAAATATTCTATTCTCAATGGACTTTAGTTTCAGATTTACAAGCAGGTAAATTCCCATCTCAAGGAATTAACTTTGTTCCTATAAATGTAGGAACAAATTCAGGGGATTCAGCTGAACTTGCAGCTGCTAAAAGTGCTTTAAAGAAAACTGTTTATACTCAATTAAATAAAATAGGTGTAAGTGATATTCAAAGTAATGTAGCTCAAACTGCATTCCAAAATCAATTAATAAATGATTTAAATACTTTATATAAAAATTCACCAGAATATCAAGCTGCATTTAAAGCAGCTCAAGCTAAAAATTCAAAGCTTACTTTAGCTGATAATATACAAGCTACAGCTAGAGCTATAGATATATGGGTTGCTTCAACAATGTACACTAGCATAAGAACTCCAGCACAGCTTGGATACTCAGCTATTGGACAAGGAGCAGATGAATTTACACCACTGCAAATGGCTCAATATGTAGCAACACTTGCAAATGGTGGAACAAGATATAAATTACACTTATTAGATAAAGTAACTTCACCAACAGGAAAGCTTGTTTATCAATATAAACCTCAGGTTATGGATAAAGTAGCTATTCCAAAGGTTGACTTAGATGATATTAAATACGGTATGGAAGAAGTTAACGGAAAAGAACTTGGTACTGCATATGTAGATATGGACCAAGAAGGTTTCCCAATTCCTTCAGGTGGTAAAACTGGAACAGCGGCTCTTAATGCTAAGGTTGAAAAATCTGTAGGTAGAGCAGCTTGGGGTAACTATATTTGTTTCGCTCCAGTTAAAGATCCACAAATAGCTATATTTGTAACTATCTATAACGGAGAACATGGATTCTTAGCAGCTCCAGCTGCTAGAGCAGTTATGGAAACTTACTTTAGAGATGAAATAACTACTAAAGATCCAAGTTACCAACCAGTTACAGAAAATGGGGTTGAGACTAACGAGCCAAATGCTCAGTCACATCCATACACTTATTCATTAGAACCACCAACACCAGATGTAACATTAAACGGAACTTACTATCCTATCTACGGAAAAGATGGTAAAGTAGTTTATGAAACTGGTAATTCAGGTCAAAGTTACTATTAAAAATCAAAATACCATTAACTAGGTTAATTAGTTAATGGTGTTTTTTTTTTGTGTTAAAAATTTTAAAAGAATAAAAATTGTATTTTTTTGTAATTTTTTTATTGTAATTAATAATGAAGTCTTTTAACATTTTGTATACTTTTTTTGAAAATCCATAATATCACTAAAAAAAAATATATAATGGAATTAGAAACTGTACAAAATTTAGGGAGTACTTATTACTAGATAGATATTAATTTTTTGAAGGGGGTAAACCGTTAACTCTTACTTGATTCTAAAAAAGTATATTTTACACTAAATTGTGGAATATTAAATTAGATTGAGTAAATTAAGTTTTATGGAATTAATTAAGAGAGGTAAGTTAACGGGAGTAGGTCATACTGATGAAAAACAAAAAAATTAAGAGAAACAAAAAAAGCGATAGATTTAATGGATTAATTGGTGTAATGTGTGTGATATTTTCAGCTATAATACTTAAGCTTTTATATCTTCAAGTATTTAATTTTGATGATTATAAAGAAAGAGCTGATAATAGAGCAATGAGATTTATATCAGACAAAGCCCCAAGAGGGAAAATATATGACCAAAACGGTAATGTGTTAGCTACTAATAAGCAAACATACAATGTAACTTTTGAAGAAACAAAAGAGGCTAAAAAGAATTTCTATTCAATAGTAGATTCTACTTTGAAGATTTTAGATGAATCAGGGGAGAAGTTACAGGATAATCTTCAACTTATAATAGATGAAAATGGACAATTTGCTTTTAATTTTGGAGCTAATAATGAAAGTAATTTAAAGGCTTTAGAATTAAGATTTAAAAAAGATAGAGGACTTGATGAAAAAGTTAGAAGAAAATTTTATCCAAAAGAAGAGGGAGACCTATCAGAAGATAAGGTTAAAAAGATTAATGAAACAGTAATGGCTATAACTCCAGAGCAAACTTTTGAATATTTAATAGAACAATATGATTTAAAAACTCTTTTAATAAGAGATCAAAAGTTTAATTCTGTAGAGGAAGAGAGAGAATTTAAAAAGAAGTTTAAAGAACAATATAAAGATAAAACAGGAAAAGAAATTTTAGATGAATTACTACAAACCTATAGTTTAGAACAGATAAGAAAATATGTTTTAATAAAAGACTCTTCAAAAATGCAAAGTTATTCTAGTTTTAAAGCTATAACTTTAGCAAAGGGGATTAAAGAAGACACTGCTTTAATTTTCTACCAAAAATTAAATGACCTTCCAGGAGTAGATATAAGTTTAGACCCAGTTAGATATTATCCTTATGGAGATTTAGCTTCATCAGTTATAGGATATATGGGAGCTATTCCAGGAACTCAAAAAAATAAATATGCAGATAGAGGTTATGATTTATCTAGTGATTTAGTTGGTAAATCAGGAATAGAATCTGCCTTAGAAGACCAGTTAAGGGGCACAAAAGGTGGAGTTATGGCTAAGGTTGATGTTCAAGGAAAGCCTAAAGAAAATCTTTATTCAATTGAGGCAACACCAGGAAATAGTGTAACTCTTACAATAGATAAGGATGTTCAAGCATCAGCAGAAAAAATGCTTAAAACACAACTTGAATATCGTGCAAAAACAGGTCATAAAAATACCACAAGAGGAGCAGCTATAGCTTTAAAGGTTGATACTGGTGAGGTTTTAGCCTTAGCAAGTTATCCAGGATTTGATCCTAATGCTTTTGCATCAGGAAATGTAGCTTCAGATGAAGCGAAGAATGTAATGACACCAGATTTAGAATCTTTTGGAGCAGATTATATAAAGAAAATGGGTCTTAATAAAACAGTTGATGAGTTATTCCCAAAAGATGAAAATGGATATAGACAGGATATTTATGATGTTTATCCAAAGCCTATGTACAATTATGCTACCCTTGGTATGACTCAACCAGGTTCAACCTTTAAGCCTTTAACTTCAGTGGTTGCATTAGAAGAAGAGGTAATGGGACTTCATGAAACTGTAAGTGATGGTGCAGTACTTGATGGTGGATTATCATTTATAAAATATGCTAACTTAATAGGGACACCAAAGGATAATAAAAATCATGGAACTGTTGATGTTAGAATGGCTCTTCAAAGATCTTGTAACTCATTCTATTATGAAACTGCTGTAAGACTATATAGAAAATATGATAGTTCTATAAAAAGTTTAGATAGTATAGCAAAGTATGCTTGGAAATTTGGTCTTGGTAAAGATCCAAAAAGTAATACTATTGCTGGAACAGGTATAGAAATATCAGAAAACTTTGGTAATGTTTATAATTTTGAATCATTTAAAAAGAATACTATTTACTACATGAGATGGGAACTAGTTGAAGCTATGAGAGTTGGAAACTTCCCTAAAGCAAATAAATTTATTCCAGTTGAAATTGGAAAAAATGATGGAGATTCAAAGGAAGTAGCTGATGCAAAACAAAGTTACAAAGATATTGTAGAAAAGTATTTATCAAAAATCGGAGAACCAGATTTTGCTTCAATGCAAATGAAGGAAGATTTTATGAATGAAGCTAAAGCATCTTTAAATGGATTATATAATGTAATACCTGCTTATAAAGAAGCAATTGATGCTAGATTAAATGAAAATAAAAAATTAAAGATTGATAGTTTCTTCCAAAACACAGCTCAAGAAACCTATGACTGGATGACAACTACTGTAAAAATGTCAGTTAGTACACCAGCAGAATTAGCTTTCTCAGCTATAGGACAATCAACTAATGCCTTTACCCCAACACAGCTTGCAAGTTATATTGCAACCTTAGTAAATGGTGGAACAAGATATAAAGTTACTTTAGTTGATAAAATATCTGATTACAATGGTAATGTAATTACTGATTATGAGCCTGTTGTTTTAGATAAAATTGATATGAAGGATAGTACAGTAGATGCTGTAAAGCAAGGTATGAACATGGTTAACCATGATGCAGCAGGTGGTACTGGTTATAGTGTGTTTGGAAACTTCCCACTACAAACTGGTGGTAAGACAGGAACAGCTACATTTAGAGCAGATCAAGCAGAGTTTGGAAGAAGTGCCTTTGGAGTTTATGTATCCTTTGCACCAGTAGAAAAACCTGAAATTGCTGTAGCGGTAGTTATGTATGATGCTGAAAATGGTTATTTTGGAGCACCAGTTGCAAGAGCTATTTATGAAACTTATTGGAGAGATAAGTTAAAGGCAGAATATCCAGGTTATAAACCAAGAACAATGGCTGGAGAGGAATATGATTATACATTAAATCCAGATACACCAAATATAAAAGATAATGAAATTATTATAAATGAGAATCCAGCTGATGAAAATTCAGCTGAGAATCCAGAAAATAACAATCCTGAAAATACAGAGAATAATAATCAATAAAGAAAAAGTAGGCAAAATTTTAAATTTTGTCTATTTTTTTGTCTTTAAAAGCCGAAAAAAAACAAAGTTTACAATAAATTGAAGATTTTTTTTATTATATAGCAAAATAAATACTTTAATAACAAGGGAAATAACTATATAATAGTTATATGTACTAAACTGAAAAAGTTTTGTACAAAATAAAACGAAAATTTGTATGCTTATTTAGTTGGAGGTTAATAGTCATTGTGCAAAATAGAGATATTATAATAAAAGGAAATAAAAATGGATTAAATGCTGTTATAAATATGAATAAATTTGGCGACTTTGAGGAAATGATGGAAGCCCTTATAACTAAATTAGCTTCTGGAAAAAAATTCTATAAAGGCGCTACATTAACTATAACGACAGATTTAAAGCATATAAATGAAAGAGAAATTTCAAAATTAAAAGATGCTTTATTTGATGAGATTTTAATTAAAGATTGTATTTTAGTTGATTCTGAAAAAGAAGAGAAAGAAACAAAATACTTTCAAGGAGTATATGAAGGAAGAACTAAATTCATTAGGAGACCAGTTAGAAGTGGTCAGAGAGTAACATATGCAGGAAATATAGTTATAATAGGTGACATAAATCATGGCGGTGAAGTTATAGCTTTGGGAAATGTAATAGTTTTAGGATCTATAAAGGGAAGAGTTTTTGCAGGAGATAATGGAAATGAAAGGTCTATAATATCAGCATTTTCATTAGAACCAGAGATACTTTCCATAGCAGGGGTTATGACTATAACTCCAGATGATTTTGAAAAACCTAAATATCCAGAAATTGCAAAGCTGAAGGATGGGGCAATAATAGTAGAGCCTTATCTTCCAAATAAGTATACATATAAAATATAGTGGAGGTAATTAAAAAATGGGAGAATCTATAGTAATAACGTCTGGGAAAGGTGGAGTTGGTAAAACAACTACAACTGCCAATATAGGTACTGCTTTAGCATCATTAGGAAAGAGAGTAGTACTTGTTGATGGAGATACAGGTCTTAGAAATCTTGACGTATTAATGGGATTAGAAAATAGAATAGTATATACAATAGTAGATGTAATAGAGAATAAATGTAGGACAAAGCAAGCGCTTATTAAGGATAAAAGGTTCCAAAATTTATTCTTACTACCTACAGCACAAACAAGAGACAAAGATGATATATCAAGTCAACAGATGTTAAAACTAATAAATGAGTTAAAAGAGGAATTTGATTATATATTAATAGATTGTCCAGCTGGAATAGAGCAGGGCTTTGAAAATGCAGTAATCGGTGCAGATAAAGCTATAATCGTAGTTAATCCAGAAGTTACCTCAGTAAGAGATGCAGATAGAGTTATTGGAAAACTTGATCCAAAGGGTCTTGACCCACAAAAAGATCAAAAATTATTAATTAATAGGCTTAACCCAGAAATGACACAAAAGGGTGATATGCTAGATATACCTGACATAATAGAAATACTATCCGTAGATATATTAGGGGTAGTACCAGATGACAAGAGAGTAACAGTATCAACAAACAAAGGAGAGCCAATAGTATTAGATAAAGAATCAAATGCAGGTAAGTTTTTCTTAAATGTAGCACAAAGAATAATAGATGATTCTATACCGCTAATTAAACCGGAAGTAGAAGTTCAAAGTTTCTTTAGTAAATTATCTAAACTATTCAAGAAATAGAGTAGACAAAATATGGGGGGATAAATTTGTTTAAAATATTTTCTAGTAGGCCTTCTCCTAAGCAAGTGGCTAAAGATAGACTGAAGCTTATATTGATACATGATAGAGGAGAGCTTTCACCAGAAACTCTTGAAAAAATTAAAAATGAAATAATAGAAGTGTTAGCAAAATATATTGTAATAGATGAAAGTGATGCTGATATAACAGTAACTACATCTAATAAATTAGAGGGTGAAAATCCTGCGTTGGTAGCTAATATACCTATAAAAAATTTAAGAGGAAGATAAAATCGTAACTTTTTTTAAACTAAAACATTAGTGTTAAGGGCTACAATAGATATTAGGTTTAAAAAAACAAAAGTTGGAGGGCATCTAATGTTTAGAAATTTAAAACTGGATCCTAGGCTTCTTAGAGATATTAACTATAAAATGTTGTTCTCTATGATAGCTATTGCATGTTTTGGGATATTTAACATATATCTTGGAACCTATGCACAATCAGGGATTGATTTTGCTTTAAAGCAAGGAATATTTCTTATAGTATCTTTAATAGCTATGTATTTCATGCTTGTATGGGATTACAATGTTATTTATGGATATGTAGATATTTTCTATTGGTTTTCTATAGTAATGCTTATTGTAACAAGATTTGTAGGATCAACAATCAATGGAGCTAGAGGGTGGATTGTACTTGGACCTATCAGTATACAGCCATCGGAATTTGCAAAAATAGCTATGATACTTATGCTTGCGAAGCAATTGGATAAAATGGATATGAACATAAATAACTTCAGAAATTTACTTAAAATAGGTATTTATGCAATTATCCCAATGGTATTTATATTCATGCAACCAGATATGGGTATGACTATGGTTTGTTTCTTCATAGTTATTGGAATAGTTTTTTGTGCTGGAATAGACCTTAAAATCTTATTTGGTGGTCTCGCTGGTGTAGTTATACTTTTAGTTCTTGTATGGCATACCAATATTATACACTCATATCAAAAGCAAAGACTTAGCGGATTTTTACATCCTAATGAAAATGTTCTAGGAATAAATCTTCAACTTAATCAATCCTTAATAGGGATAGGTTCAGGAGGATTTTTTGGAACTGGGGCTAATTTACATTCAGAAAGTGGTGGATATGCATCACAATTCGTTCCTGAAAAGCAAACTGATTTTATTTTTACAGTAATTGGAGAGCATTGGGGAACAGTAGGAGCTGCTGTACTTTTAATTCTATATGGAATTCTAATAAAACAAATGATTGATACAGCAAGACAGGCAAAGGATAATTTCGGAAGGATAATTTCAGTAGGGCTGGCTTCCTACTTCATATTTGCTATACTACAGAACATTGGAATGACCATCGGGCTTATGCCTATTACAGGTATAACGCTACCGATGGTGAGTTATGGAGGAAGTTCTCTTTTAACAACAATAATGTGTATAGGTATTATACTAAATATAAATATGAGAAAAAGAAGACTTCATTTTTAATAAAAGAACTGCTTTGGCAGTTCTTTTTTTGTTCTATAAAAAAGCATTACCTAATATAAATATTTAAGGAAACTATATAAAAAATAAATATAAACGGGTGATGTGAAATGGGTAAATATGATAATGAGTATAGACATTATTACAGAAGAGTAAGTGATGAGCCAAAGCAAGAAGAGGAAACTTTGGATAACATAAATAAATATGATGAAGATTTTATTTATGGTCAAAGGAAAAAGAAAAAAGAAGAAAATCACCGTAAAAACTTTTTTTACGGTCTTATTGGAACATCTATTGTTTCAATATCAATTTTTTCTTTAGTTGTAGGAAGTAAATACTTTTTAGGGGAAAAGGGAGAAGCTTTTTATAATAGAGCTAAATTAGCTTTAGAAAAAGATAATTTTAACTTTGCAGAGCTAGGACTAGAAAATCTTGTGAAGAAAAATAAAGAGGAAGGACAAAGTGAAACTAATTCGGAAAAGGAAAATAAAGAAAATGATATGTCGGTAGGTTCTTTTAAGTTAAATGAAAATACTGTGGAGAATACTGGGGATAATAAGGAAATAGCTTCAATAGAAAAGGCTATAATTCCTATAGATAATTATAAAGAGATGAAAAAATTTCAATCAGCAGTGAAATTTGTAGAAGCAGAAGGCACTGTAATAGCTAGTTTAGATGGTGAAGTTGTAAATATTAATAAAGATCCTGAAAATTATTTCATTCAAATTGATAATAAAGATGGCCTTAAAATTTTTTATTATAATTGTGATGATTTCATGGTGAAAAAAGGAGATAAAATAAAGCAGGGAGAAAAAATTGCTAGGGTAGAAAAAACTGATAATTTCATGATTAAAATAGAAGAAAATGATGGGTTTTTATCTAGTGAAAAGTATTTTAAAGTAGAGAAAACAGCCAATAATTAGCACTTTTTAGGAGTGAGACAATATTAAAATAAGCAAGTGGATAATTCCACAGTTATTGATATTTTTTTTAATAGGAAAAGAAAATTTCTTTTTAGGATTTTTATTTATAATTCTACATGAATATAGTCATTACTTAGTAGCAAAAAAGCTTTCAGTTGAAATTAAAGAATTTAAAATCCATCCCTTAGGGGCAAGTTTAGAAATAGAAGATTATGAGGGCCTTGATAGTTATGAAGAATTTATAATTGCTCTATCAGGTCCCTTATTTAATTTGATAATAGCAATATTAGCCTATGGAATATTTTATATTTATAATTTAAATTTTTTCTATCATATATATGAAGTGAATTTAACTCTTGGGGTTTTAAACTTATTACCAGCCTATCCGCTAGATGGAGCTAAAATATTAAAGTGTATATTATCTAGTTTTTGTTTATATAAAACTGCAAATAAATTTATTGCCTATATAAGTTTACTAGTGGGAAGTTTTATTATGCTACTTGGAATAATACTTTTACCTAAAAATATTTTAAATATAAACTTAATACTTATTGGAGGTTTTATAGTTTATATAAGTAATCAAAATAAAAAAAAATCAATGTATATAGTTTTAGGGGAGCTTATAAAAAAACAAAGTCGATTTAAAAAAAGAAAATATCTTTTAAATAGAGAAATATCAATTTTTTATAAGGAAGATATTTTATCCTTAATCGGATATATAGAAAAAAATCGCTTTAGTATATTTTATATCTTAGATAATGAAATGAATCTTCTTTATAAATTAAGGGAAGATGAAATTTTCTCTATCCTAAAAGATTATGGAAATATAACTTTAGAAAAGTATTATATTGATTTTTATAATAAAGCTGGTAAGCCTTAATAGTTGGTTAATAGATTTATTTATGTTAAAATTAAAAGATATTATAAAAGAAGTATATAGTAAATACTTCTTTTTTTCTTTGAGATTAATAGAAATTTTAATTTAGAAAGAAAAAACAGATAAATAACAATGAAAATAAGTTTAAAATAAAACTTAATATAGGAGGAAAGTATGGTAAAAATAACAGATGACATTCTTTTTAAAGTAGAAAAACCCTCTAGATATATAGGTGGAGAATTAAATGAAATAATAAAAAACCCTAAAGAGGTTGACATAAGATTTGCTTTTTGTTTTCCTGATGTTTATGAAGTAGGAATGTCCCATTTAGGTTCAAGAATACTTTATCACACATTAAATCAAAGAGAAGATACATATTGTGAAAGAGTATATGCTCCATGGCCAGATATGGAAAAATTAATGAGAGAGAATAATATTCCTCTTTATACACTTGAAACAAAGGCTCCTTTAAGTGAATTTAATATGCTTGGATTTACTCTTCAATATGAAATGAGTTATACAAATATATTAAATATGCTTAATATGTCAGGAATACCTTTAAGAGCTTCAGAAAGAACTAATGACCATCCAATTATTATGGCTGGAGGTCCTTGTGCTTATAATCCAGAGCCAATTTACGGTGTAATTGACTTTTTCCAATTAGGTGAAGGTGAAGAAGGTCTTAATGATGTATTAGATGTTTATGGAGAAATGAAAGATAACTTTGATAGAAAAGAGTTCCTAAGAGCTATATCAAAAATAGATAGTGTTTATGTTCCTTCATTATATGATGTTTCTTACAACGAAGATGGAACAATCAAAGAATTTAAACCTAAATATGAAGATGTTCCAAGCACTGTAAGAAAAAGAATTGTAACAGACTTTGATAAGGTACCATTTCCAGATAGAATAATAGTACCTTATAGTGAAATAGTTCATGATAGAGTTGTTTTAGAGTTATTTAGAGGTTGTACAAATGGTTGTAGATTCTGTCAAGCTGGTATGATTTATAGACCAGTTAGAGAAAAAACTAGAAGCACTTTAGTTAATCAAGCAAGAAAAATGTTAAAGGCTACAGGCTATGATGAGGTTTCATTAGTATCATTAAGTACCTGTGATTATTCAGATATTCAAGGGCTTGTAACTGAACTTATAGCTGAACATGGTGAGAAAGATATAAGTGTAGCATTACCATCAATAAGGGTTGATGCTTTTTCAGTTGATTTATTAAAAGAAATTCAAAAGGTAAGAAAAACAGGTTTAACATTTGCTCCAGAAGCAGGTTCTCAAAGAATGAGAGATGTTATAAATAAAGGTTTAACAGAGGAAAGAATCTTAGAAGCAGCTAAGAATGCTTTTGAATCAGGTTGGAGTACTTTAAAACTTTACTTCATTTTAGGATTACCTTATGAAGAGATAGAAGATGCTGAAGGAATTGCAAAACTTGCAGAAAAAATAGTAGATACTTATTTTGAAGTTCCAAAGGAAGTTAGAAATAAAGGATTAAAAGTAACTGTAAGTACATCAATTTTAATTCCTAAACCTTTTACGCCATTCCAATGGGCGCCAATGGAAGCTATGGATTCAGTAACTGAGAAGATAAAGGCAGTAAAAAGAAATATAAAAAGTAAGGCAATACAATATAAATACCATGAGCAAGAAACTTCATATATGGAAGCAGTATTTGCAAGAGGGGACAGAAGAGTTTGTGATGTTCTTATAAGAGCCTATGAAAAAGGTGCTAGATTTGATGGTTGGTCAGAGTACTTTAACTTTGAATTATGGCTTGAAACACTAGAAGAATGTAATGTAGATGGTGATTTTTATGTTTATAGAGAAAGAACATACGATGAAATATTACCATGGGACTTCATTAACATCGGTGTAAATAGAAGTTACTTAGAGCAAGAAAATGAAAAAGCTAAAAAAGCAGCTTTAACACAAAACTGTAGAATTGGATGTACAGGTTGTGGAATAAACGTAAACTTTAAAGAAGGGAAGTGTTTTGAAGGTGCGATATCTGATCAAATTCACTAAAGGGGAAAATATAAAATTTATATCACATTTAGATTTAACAAGAACTGTTCAAAGAATTGCAAAAAGAACAGAATTACCAGCAGAGTATTCAAGAGGGTTTAATCCTCATATGGAACTTGCTATAGCACAACCTTTATCAGTGGGAGTTTATTCAGAGGGAGATTATTTAGATTTTCTTTTACTTGAGGATTTAGAATGTGATGATGTTTTAAAAGAGTTAAATGAAATGAGTACACCAGGAATTGAGTTTTTATCAGCTTCTAAAACACCTATAATTCATAATATAAAGAAAATTCCTCCAGCAATGGCTCTTTTAGATGCGGCAGATTATGAAATAAAAATAAAATATTTAAATACTGAAAGTTTAAAAGATGAAATGGATAAAATATTAAATAGTGAAGAGTTTAATATTTTAAAGAAAACTAAAAAAGGTGAAAAAATAGTTGATATAAAACCATTAGTAAAGGAATTTAATTATGAGATTAAAGATAATTTGTTAATTGTAAAAACAAAAGTAGATTGTGGAAGTAGATCTAATTTATCACCTGATCTTTTAACAAAATATATAAAAGATCACAGCTCTAATGTAAATGAAGATGCATTTACTGATATAAAAAGAGTTGAAATGTATGGATATAAAAATAATGAATTAGTACCTTTATATAAATATGTAGATTAAGATTGAAGGCGAAGTAAAATATGAAAGAAGTTTTTATAGAACGACGAGAAAAAGTATTAAGAGTTGCAATAAAAGACAATGGTAATTTAAGTGAATGTTATATAGAAGAGGAAAGTAAGGAACCTGTAGCTGGTGAACTTTATAAAGCAGTGGTGAAAAAAATAGTCCCAGCGGTAAAGGGAGCTTTTTTAGATATTGGTGAAGGTAAAGAAGTTTACATGCAGTTGCAGAGGAAAGTTACAGAAAAATTTAAACTTGGTGATGAATTAATAGTTGAGGTTTTAAAAGAACCAATAGGGAAAAAGTCAGCTAAAGTAACAAGTCATTTCACTATAGCAGGTAAGTTTTTAGTAATTGAAACTAACCATAAGGGAATAAAAATATCTAAAAAAATAAATAATAAAGATTTTGAAAAAAATTTATTAGATAATTTAGAAAAGCCTGAAGAAATAGGAATAACTATAAGAACTTTAGCAGAAAATGCTAGTACTAATGATATTCAAAAGGAATTAGATGAACTTTATAATAAATATAAGGAAATAACAAGAGAAGCTAAATATTCTTTAAATTTAAAAAAGCTACATGATAACAATGGACTTTTAAATAAGGTAATAAGAGAAAATAGTAACAATAAAATAGTAGTTGATAACGAAGAGGATTATGAACTTTTAAAAGAAAGTAATTTAAATGTAGAGTTTCATAATGAAATAAGAACTATTTTTGATTATTACGATATAGAAAAAGAAATACTAAGTCTTAGAAATTCTAGAGTGAATTTAAAATGTGGCGGAAATATAGTAATTGAAAAAACTGAAGCAATGTATGTAATTGATGTTAATTCAGGAAAAAATATTTCAGGAAGAAACAAGGAGAAAAATGCAGAAGAAACTAATATTGAAGCAGCAAAGGAAATTTTAAGACAAATAAAGCTAAGAAATTTAAGTGGAATAATTGTTGTTGATTTTATAGATATATATGAAGATGAAGCTAGAGAAAAAATTATAAGCATATTAAGAACAGGTTTAGAGGCTGATAAGCAAAAATCTACTGTTTATAATTTTACTCAACTTGGACTTATTCAAATTGCTAGAAGTAGAATTGGAAAAAGTATAGATGAGTATATTGAAGAAAGCTGTATAAGATGTCATGGTCTTGGGAAAATATTAAAACTTTCTTATATAGAATTACTTTTAAAGAATGAAATAATAAGATGGGAACTAGAAAGTAAGATTAAGGATTTTCATATTAATTTAAATAAAATTTATGAAGAGGATGTTAGAGGAAATATTTTTGAATTTTTACAATCTATTGGAGCAATAGATTTAAATATTTATCTTACTTTTAATGATAACCAAGAGGGTTACAGTATAGAGCCTTTAATATTTAAAAATCAAATAAATAATTTTAGCGAATATCTTGTGAAAAACATCGAAAAATATTAAATTCTTCTTTACATCGCTATCTAACTATGATAGAATTGCTTTTGTAAACCGCTCGCGAATAGGTTGAAAAAATAGTTAACTATTTACCTTAAGTGGCGAGACCGTTATGAGGAGGTGTTTTTAAATGTACGCAGTATTAACTACAGGTGGAAAACAATACAGAGTTCAAGAAGGAGACGTATTATTCGTTGAAAAATTAAACGCTGAAGTTGACGCAACTGTTGAATTAACTGAAGTTCTTGCAGTATCAAAAGACGGAGAATTAAAAGTTGGTGCTCCAGTAGTAGCAGGTGCTAAGGTTGTTGCTAAGGTTTTATCTCAAGGTAAAGCTAAGAAGGTTGTTGTATTCAAATACAAACCTAAGAAAGACTACAGAAGAAAAAATGGTCATAGACAACCATACACTAAAATAGTTATAGAGAAGATTGAAGCATAATGATCAAGATCAGAATTCAATCTCAAAATAACAACATAATTTCTTTCTGCATTAATGATCATGCATTAAGAGATAGAGAAGCTATCCTTGTAGGAGAAGCTTATGATATGGTATGTAATTCTGTATCAGTTTTATCTCAAAGTGTTCTTATAGGTCTTGATGAAGTATTGAAATTAAATGTAAGCTATGAAATAGCTGACGGTTACTTAAAACTTGATTTATCTGAATTTACTTTAGAAGAAATCAAGAGTGCTCAGGTTTTATTAAAAACTTTTGAGAAAAGTATCGAAAGTGTAATTGCTAGCTTAGAGCAAATGTTTGATAATAAAAAACGTTGTAAATATATAGATTTTAAAAAAGAGGAGGTGTAATGATATGTTAATAATGAACCTTCAATTATTCGCTCATAAAAAGGGAATGGGTAGTACTAAGAATGGTAGAGACTCAGAATCAAAAAGATTAGGAGTTAAATGTGCTGACGGTCAATTCGTTTTAGCTGGAAACATCTTAGTAAGACAAAGAGGAACAAAAATCCACCCAGGTACTAACGTAGGTAAAGGTGGAGACGATACTTTATTTGCTAAAGCAGATGGTGTTGTTAAATATGAGAGAATGGGAAGAGACAAGAAAAAAGTTTCTGTTTACCCAGTAGAAGTAGAAATAGCTGAATAATCTGTTATTTTAAATAGAAAGCATCCTAGAATATAGGATGCTTTTTTAAAATATAGGATGTTTTAAATAGCTATAATAAGGACAGAATAAAAGATAGTACAGATTTATAATTTGTAAACTATAAGAGCAGTTAAGTGTTATAGAAAGGTGATGAATTTATGTTTATAGATAAAACCAAAGTCTTTCTTAAATCAGGTGATGGTGGTCATGGTGCGGTATCTTTCAGAAGAGAAAAGTATGTACCACTTGGAGGACCTGATGGAGGAGATGGTGGAAAAGGTGGAGATATCATTTTAAGAGTTAATCCTCAAATGACAACTCTACTTGATTTCAGATATAAAAGAAAATTCGTAGCAGAACCAGGTAAAAATGGTGGTGGTTCAAAATGTTACGGAAGAGATGGTGAAGATAGAATAATAGATGTTCCAATGGGAACTATTATTAGAGATGCTGCAAGTAATAAAATAATGGCTGACCTTTCACATGAAGGAGATAAGTTTGTTATTTGTAAAGGTGGAAAAGGTGGAAAAGGAAACTGTAAGTTCTGTACACCTACAAGACAGGCACCAAACTTTGCAGAACCAGGAATGCCAGGAGAAGAGTTTGAAGTAGTTTTAGAACTTAAATTACTAGCTGATGTTGGATTACTTGGATTCCCTAATGTTGGTAAATCAACATTATTATCAGTAGTTTCAAAGGCTAGACCTAAAATAGCTAACTACCACTTCACAACTTTAAAACCTAACTTAGGTGTTGTTGCAGTTCCAGGAATAGAACCATTTGTAATGGCAGATATCCCAGGAATAATTGAAGGAGCATCAGAGGGTGTTGGTCTTGGACTTGAGTTCTTAAGACATATAGAAAGAACAAGACTTTTAATTCACATAGTTGATATTTCAGGTGTTGAAGGAAGAGATCCTGTTGAGGACTTCATAAAAATCAATGAAGAACTTAAAAACTATGATGTAAAACTATGGGATAGACCACAAATTGTAGTTGCTAACAAAGCAGATATGTTATTCGATGATGAAGTATATACAAACTTCAAAAAAGAAGTTAATAAATTAGGATTCGATAAAGTATTTAAAATGTCAGCGGCAACTTCACAGGGGATAGAAGAAGTAATGAAAGAAGCTGCTAGAGTTCTTAAAGATATTCCAGTAACTGATCTTTACATTGCAGAAGAAGAAAGATATATTCCTGAAGAGAAGAGATTTACATATACTATTACTCCACAGGATGAAGATGGACTAATGGTTTATGTTATAGAAGGTTCATTTGTTGATAGAATACTTATGGCAGTTAATGTTTACGATCCAGATTCATTAAGATACTTCCATAAAGTTCTTAAAAACAAAGGTATCTTAGATGAATTAAGAGAACTTGGTATAGAAGACGGAGACATGGTAAGACTTGATGACTTCGAATTCGAATACTTAATGTAATTGGAGGAAAATATGATAACAACTAAACAAAGAGCTTATTTAAGAAGTTTAGCTAATAGAATGGACCCTATATTCCAAGTTGGAAAAGGTGGAATAGAAGAAAACTTTATAAAACAAGTTGAGACTGCTTTAGAAGCAAGAGAACTTATAAAAATTAAAGTTTTAGAAAATAGCGGATTAACAGCTAAAGAAGCTTCATCAATAATTTGTGAAGAAGTTGGTTGTGAAGGAATTCAAGCTATCGGAAGTAAGCTTGTATTATTCAAACAATCAGAGAAAAAACCTAAAATAGAATTACCATAAGCAAAATTTATTTTGCTATTTGATAGGGAATCAAGCTTTGCTTGATTTCTTTTTTTTTATAAAAAAATTAGGTTATAATATTAGATAAAATAGTAAATAATATGAAGGAGAAATTAAATGAAGGAAATAAAGGAATATTTAGAAAGTAATTTATCAGAAAAAAGATATAAACATGTTTTAGGTGTAGCTAAGACAGCTATAGAACTTGCAAAAATTAATGGAGTAGATGAAAAAAAAGCAGAACTTGCAGCAATGCTTCATGATATAGCAAAAGAAATGGATATAGAAGAACAAATAACAATTTTAAAGGAAAATAATTTTGAGATAACAGATATAGAGGAAGCTTCACCACAGGTACTTCATGGTTTTACAGGAGCTTTTTTAGCTAGAGAAATATTTAAGGTTCAGGATGAAGAGGTTTTATCAGCAGTTTCTTATCATACTACAGGTAAAAGAGCTATGACAAAACTAGAAAAAATTATTTATATTGCTGATTATATAGAGCCAAATAGAGTTTATGACTCAGTGGAGCTTTTAAGAGAAGTTACATACAGTGATTTAAATGAAGGTGTACTTATGGGTATTAATAATACAATAGAATTATTATTAAAGAATAATGGTATAATTCATCCTTTAACTATAGAAGCAAGAAATTATCTTCTTTTAGAAAATTAAATAAAAAAAGGTGAGTTAGATGAATAGGAAAAAAACTATAAAAATAATAGTTAAAAGTTTAATAGTGATGTTTTCAGTAATTTTGATTTTATTTTTAGGGTGTTTTTCCTATGTATATTTTTCCTATAGTTCTGAAATAAAAAATATTTTAGAAATAGTTAGTGACACTAAAAAAGAAAAAATAGAGATAATGAAACCTTTAAATATACTGGTTTTAGGTTTAGATATTGGTGATGTAGATAATAAAGAAGATAGGTCCATAAAAAGGACTGATACTATGATGATAGTTCATTATGACCCTGAAAAAGCTAAAGTAGATATAGTTTCAATTCCAAGGGATACTATGTTTTATTATAAGGAAGAAAAACAGAAAATCAATGCTGCCTATCCAATAGGGGGAGATAGACTGGTGAAAGAAACTGTGGAAGAATTAGTGAATGGGAAAATAGATTATATAATAAAGATAGATTATAAAGCCTTTAGAGAAATGATAGATGCCATTGGTGGAGTTAAAATGTATATTGAAAGAGATATGAACTATGATGACCCTACTCAAAATTTAAGCATTCATTTTAAAAAGGGAGAAACAGTACTTCTAGATGGAAAAAAAGCAGAAGAGTTCTTCCGTTTTAGAAAGAATAATGATGGTACTGGATTTATAGATGGAGATATGGGACGTATCAAAAATCAACATAAACTTATGGAAAAGATTTTTCAAAAGTGTTTATCACCTATGATTATTACTAAAATTGATGATATTTTAGAGATTTTCAAAAGAAATATAGAAACAGATATGCCTTTTGAAACTATGGTTAGTTATGGAACAACTATAACTAAAATGAAAAAGGAAAATATAAAGATGCACACTGTAAAGGGTGAATCAGAATATATAGATAGATTATGGTTTTTTATTTATGATAAAGAAAAAAATAATGATATAATAAGCATATTAAATGATAAGTCTTTAATAAGCACTGAGTAAAGCTTATAAGAATATGGAAATAATTTAGGAGCGATAAAGTTAATGAGTAAAATTATAAAAGAAATAACTGAGTCTTATGATAAAGTTAAAATAAAAGAGTATTTAAAAGAAGAGTTAAGTTTATCTACAAGATTTATAAGAAGAGCATCAATGGATAAAAGGATTTTTATTAATGGGAAAGCTGTTAAAATGAATTATGTTTTAAATAAAGGGGAAGAACTAGAAATAGAACTTGCTAAAGAAGATGAAAGTCAAAATATAGAGCCAGAAAAAATTGATATAGAAATAATCTATGAGGACGAGGACATAATTGTAATAAATAAAAGACCTTTTATGGTTGTACATCCTACTAAAAGTCATCAAAGTGGAACTTTAGCCAATGGACTATTATATTATTTTAAAGAAACTAATCAAAATTGTATAGTAAGATTAGTTAGTAGATTAGATATGAATACTTCGGGGCTTATAATAATAGGAAAGAATCAGTTTGCCCATATGCAATTATCAAAAGAAATGAAAACTGATTTATTCCAAAAAAGATATTTAGCTTTAGTACATGGAAATCTTAAAGAAAAAGAAGGAACTATTAATGGAGCTATATATAGACCATCTGTTGAATCTATAAAAAGAGTGGTAGATGAAAGAGGGCAAGAAAGTATAACTCATTATAAAGTTATAGAAAGTTTTAAGGGAGCAGACCTTGTAGAATGTCTCTTAGAAACTGGAAGAACGCATCAAATTAGAGTGCATTTAAGTAGTTTAGGTCATCCGATATTTGGAGATGATTTATATGGTGAAGAATTTGATGATAGTGAGTACATAAATAGACAAGCACTTCATGCTTCAGGATTAGATTTTTATAGTCCAAGAACAAGAGAAAAGTTAGAACTAAGATCTAATTTACCCTATGATATGGTTGAATTAATTGAAAAATTAAAGAGTAAATAATAAGAGAATAGCTAATCACTGAATGTTGTGATATAGCTATTCTCATTTTTATAGCATTAATTAATCATATTTATTTCTACTTTTCCCAAAAAGTTGTTTAGAATTTCTTTTTCTAAATCTTGGTTTGTAATTAGTAGTTCTATATCTAGTAATCTTAAAGAATAAATAAGAAAAAATTCCGATTATAAAAGTAGCTATAGCAAGATAAATATATTTATAATCTAAAAAATGATTTATAACTTTATCAAATAGAGTATATTCTACAGTAACTCCAGAAGCTAATGCTAAAGAAGTATATTTTGAATTATTAAGATATAAATCAGAGTTGATAATTAAATCACCTTGATTTAAATTTTGTCTACTTAAATCTTTTTCTTCTAATTTAAAAGATGGTTTTAATGAATCTCTAAAAGCTGTTACAGAATCATTAGAACTATTAATTTCATTAGCATAGAAAATATCCTCAGAAGCTAATAAAGGAACTTCCTTATTTCTTCCTATTTTAAGAGATGAAACTTTATCACCCTTATTATAAAGTTTGATTAAATTGAAATTTTCAAAGCCATAGTTAAATAAATTAATGGTATCTTGGAAAATGGCTTCTTTACTTTCATATTTGAATAATGTCACAATTAATTTTTGACCATTTTTTTCAGCGGCTGCAACATAAGTAAATCTTGATTTTGTTGTATATCCTGTCTTACCAGCAATTAAATCTTCATAATAATTTCTATTGCCAGGATATATTAATGAATTCAGATTATTAACCCATTTTGTATGTCCATCTACTTTACTTTCAGGTAATTCAAAACTAGTAACTTTAGAAATTCTAACGAACTCTTCATTTTTAGATGCTTCATTTACTATAAGAGATAAATCATAAGGTGTAGTTAAATGACCATCTTCAAATAAACCACTAGAATTTATAAAGTTTGTATTTTCAGCCCCTAAAGTTTTTGCCTTTTCGTTCATTTCCTTAGCGAAATTTTCCTCAGTTCTAGCTACATGTTCTGCAAGTGCTACGGCACAATCATTAGCGGATTCTAAAAGAAGTCCATGTAAAAGTTCTTCAACAGTATATTGATCTCCTTCTTTTAAACCAATAGAGCTTCCTTCAGCAAAGGGTGGATTTTTTCCTACAGTAACTATATCAGAAAGTTTAGTTTTTTCTAAAACTAAAAGTGCAGTCATTACTTTGGTAGTGGATGCAGGTGCAAATTGATTATAAGCATTTTTTGATGCTAAAATTTTTCCAGTAGTTGCATCCGTTAAAATCATTCCTTCTCCTGATATCTCAGGAACTACGGGATTTGCTAATGCTACTTGACTAAAAATAGATGAAAATAATATTAGAGGAAAAAATATCCTCTTTAAAATATTTTTCATTGAAATCCTCCTAAAATATTTAAGCTATATAAATTTTTAAATTACTAATTAAGGAATAATAATACACAACTAAATAATATTATGTACTTACATTCACTAGATTAAACATAGAAATATTAAAGTTTTAACAAAACTTTTTACTTAATTTAGTCATTAAGTAAAATTATACACTAAATAGCTTGGATTAATCTATAAATTTATATAAAATTGTCAATAATTTAATTAAATATATATAAATTTAATTAAAATAGAAGGGGAATTTTATGAAAAAGAAAGAAAAGTTAATTGGTGCGGCTTTGTTGTTTGTTTTAGCTTTATTTATATTTGCAGGAGTATTACAGAGTAGAAAACCTACTAAGGTATCTGAGGAAGAAATTAAAGAACTATTTAGTGATGGAGCTGATTTAAGAACTAATTCGGATAGTGAAGAAACTTTTGGAAAGAAGGAAGCTTTAGATAGTGAAGAAGAGAGACTAGAAAAAAATTCGGAAATAATTGTTGAAATTAAGGGAGAGGTTCAAAAGCCAGATGTATATAAATTAAAGGAAGGAAGTCGAATTAATGACTTAATAAATATGGCTGGAGGGTTAACAGAAAATGCAAATCTGATGAGTATAAATAGAGCTACATTATTATCTGATGGGAGTTGTATTATAGTAGGAAATTTAAATGATAAAGAAGGGGCTAATTCTATAATTGTTGAAGGAAATGAGGGGAGTGGCAATAGCAGTAAAGAAAGTGATAGTAAAAAGATAAATATAAATAAGGCTTCAAAGGAGGAACTTATGACTTTAACAGGAATTGGAGAGGTTAAGGCAGAAAGTATTTTAAGTTATAGAGAAAGTAAGGGGGCTTTTAAATCTATAGAGGAATTAGCTAAGGTTGATGGAATAGGAATAAAAACAGTGGAAAAGTTAAAAGAAAAAATAACTTTGTGATATAATTTTATTAAGTTTAAAAAAAGAAAAGGGTGATACTATGAGTAAAAAGAATGTTAGATTAACAACTTTAACTAAATCAGGTGGATGAGCAGCTAAAATAGGGCCGGAGGCTCTTTCAAATATTTTAGGTAGCATTCCAAAAATGGAAGATAAAAATTTAATAGTTGGTATTGATACATCAGATGATGCAGCGGTTTATAAGCTAACTGATGAAATAGCAACTATCCAAACATTAGACTTTTTTACACCTATGGTGGATGATCCATACATATTTGGTCAGGTAGCAGCAGCTAATTCACTTAGCGATGTTTATGCTATGGGAGGGAAACCTTTAGTAGCTTTAAATATAGTTGGTTTTCCTAACTGTTTAGATCCTAAAATATTAGGAGAAATATTAAGAGGTGGAGCTGATAAAGTATTAGAAGCTGGAGCTGTAGTGGTAGGGGGTCATACCATTGAAGATGAAGAACCAAAGTATGGTTTATCTGTAACAGGAGTAGTTCATCCAGATAAAGTACTTAGAAATTATGGTGCAAATACTGGAGATATAGTTATTTTAACTAAGCCTTTAGGAAATGGCATGATAAGTAATGCTATAAAGGGTGAGGTAGCTAGTAAAGAAGCAGAAGCAAAGTTAGTAAAAAATATGATCTATTTAAATAAATATGCCTGTGAAATAATTTTAGATTATGAAATAAGTTCTTGCACTGACATAACTGGTTTTGGACTTTTAGGACATATTTATGAGATGGCAAAACCTTCAGAAAAAACCTTTAGATTATTTAAAGATTCTATTCCTTATATTGAAGAAGCAAAAGAATATTCTAAAATGGGATTTGCAGCAATAGGGGTTTATAGTAATAGAGAACATTTAAAGGATTCATATAAATTAAATGGAGTTGAAGGATGGCTTGAAGATATTTTATTTGATCCACAAACTTCAGGTGGTCTTGTAATAACTTGTAAAGCTGAAGACTTTGTAGATATAATTTCAAGACTTAATACTCTTGAGATAAAAAGTGAAGTTATAGGAAGAGTTGAAGATTTTAATGGAGAACACTATATAATAGTGGAGTAATAAGGAAGTGACGAAATGGGAGAAAATTTACTTAGATTGCTTCCTAAAATGGATTTATTATTAGAGGAAAAAGATACATTAATTTTAATAGAAGAATTTAGTAGAGAGCTAGTAATAGGCTCTCTAAGAGATTCTTTAAATTATTATAGAAAATCTATTTTAGAAGGCAAAAGAGAAAGTGAAGTTTGTAATTCAGAAATTATAAATTTAGCTAAAAGTTTTTTAAGTAAAAAGGTAGAAGCATCTTTAAAAAAAGTAATTAATTGCACTGGAATAGTTATACATACTAATTTAGGTAGAGCACCTTTAAGTGAAGGGGCTGTAAAAGCTATAGTAAATATCGCTAGTGGTTATAGTAATTTAGAATATGATTTAGAAAATGGAACTAGGGGAAGTAGAAATTTTCATATTTCTAAAATTATAAGGGAAATTACTAGGGCAGAAGATGCTGTAGTAGTTAATAATAATGCAGCAGCAGTAATGCTTATCTTAAATGAATTTGCAAAGAATAAAGAAGTTGTTGTTTCAAGGGGAGAGCTTGTTGAAATAGGAGGCTCTTTTAGAGTTCCTGAAATAATGGAAATGTCAGGTAGTTATTTAAAAGAAGTAGGTACTACTAATAGAACTAGAATAGAAGATTATGAGAAAGCTATTGAAGAAGATACTGCTATGCTTTTAAAGGTACATAGTTCTAATTTTAAAATAATAGGATTCACAGAGAATGTTTCTTTAGAGGATTTGGGAAATCTTGGCTCAGAAAAAGAAATTATTACAGCCTTTGATGCTGGAAGTGGACTTATAGAAAATTTTAATTTAGATTTATTTTCAGAGGAAACAACTATAGAAAAAGCGTTAAAGGCAAATATAGATTTAGTAACTTTTTCAGGTGATAAATTATTAGGTGGAGTACAAGCTGGAATAATTGTAGGGAAAAAAATATATATAGATAGGTTAAAAGCTAACCCATTAATGAGAGCTTTAAGAGTTGATAAATTAACTTTTGCGGCTTTAGAAGCAACATTGATAGCTTATTTAGATTTAGAAAGAGCTAAAGAAGAAATTCCTGTTTTAAAAATGCTTACATTAGAAGAGGGAGAAGCTATTAAAAATTCTGAAGAACTTTTAAATTTAATTGGAGAATCTAAAAGCTTTGAATTTTCTATTGAAAAAGATAATGGTTTTGTAGGTGGTGGCTCTATGCCTGGAGAATTAATTGAAACTATGGTTATAAAAATAACCTCAGAAAAGTTTTCTCCTAAAGAGATAGAGGATAATCTAAGAAATTATAAAGTTCCAATAATAGCAAGAATAAATAAGAATAAAGTGATTATAGATTTAAAAACTGTAGATAAAAAGGATTATAAAACAATAGCTGAGGCTTTAAAGGGGATGGATAAACTTTGAAGGAAGTAATAATAGGAACAGCAGGGCATATAGATCATGGAAAAACATCTTTAATAAAAGCTCTTACAGGAAGAGATTTAGATAAATTAAAGGAAGAAAAATTAAGAGGGATAACTATAGAAAATGGTTATAGTTATTTAAATATAAATGAAAATAAAAAAGTAGCTGTTATTGATGTGCCAGGTCATGAGAAGTTTATAAAGAATATGATAACAGGGGCAGAATCTATAGACTTAGTAATGCTTGTAATTGCAGCAGATGAAGGAATAATGCCTCAGACTATAGAGCATTTTAATATATTAAAATTATTAGGAATTAAAGAAGGAATAATAGTACTTACTAAAATTGATTTAGTAGATGAAGAATTTATAGAACTTATAAAAGAGGATATAGCTGAACTTGTAAAAGATTCATTTTTGGAAAAGGCTAAAATAGTAGAAGTAGATAGTAAGTCCTTAAAGGGAATTGATAATTTAATAAATGAAATAGATATATTAACAGATGAAGTTAGAGAAAAGAATAAAGAAGGTCTATTTAGAATTCCAATAGATAGAGTTTTTACTGTTAAAGGAATTGGAACTGTAATAACAGGGACTTTATTGTCGGGAAGAATAAAAATAGAGGATGAGGTAGAACTTTTCCCGGGAAATATATTGTCGAAAATAAGGGGGATAGAAGTTCATAATAATAAAAGAGATTATGCAGTAGCAGGAGAAAGAGTAGCTATAAATCTTGCAAATGTAAAAAAAGAGGATTTAAAAAGAGGATTAATAATTGGTGAAGTAGGTAAGGAAACATCTACTTTTATAGTTGATTGTAAAATTACTATGCTAAAAAGTTCTGAGAAAAATTTAGAGAATAGAGAAAGAGTTAGATTCTATTGTAATGGTAATGAAATAATGGCTAGAGTTATTTTATTAGATAGGGAAGTTTTAAAGGCTGGAGAATCTTCCAATATTCAATTAAGACTTGAAAGTTACATAAGTTTAAGAGCCTTTGATAAAGGAATAATAAGAACCTATTCACCAATGGATACTATAGCAGGAGTGGATATTTTAGAGCCTTCAGCTAAAAAAGCTAAAAGGTTTAAAGAGGATTATATTAAAGAATTAAAATTAAAAGAAACTGGAACTTTAAAGGATAGAATAAATCAATATATAGCAAATAATGAAAAAATAATAATGAATTTGAAAGAACTTATAGATAAATTTAATTGCAATGAAGAGGGAATTCTTAAAGAAATAAATTCATTAAAGGCAGAAAAGTTAATTATAGAAATAGAAGAAAAAACTTATTTTTCAGCGGATTATTTAAATTTACTTTCTGAGAAGCTTTTAAATTTATTTAATAATTATTATAAAAAAGAACCACTTAAATTTTCTATGAATAAAGAAGAAGTGAAAAAATCTCTATTAACAATAAAGATAAAAAATAATTTATTTGTGAAAATATTAGAACTTTTAAAAGAAAGAAAAGTTGTAGATTTCAATGAAACTTCAATATGGCTTTATGATAGAGAAATTATATTAAATGAAAATCAAGAAAAAATTAAAAATGAGATTTTAGATAGATATTTAAAGGATAGATTTAAAACTGAGAAGTGGGAAAAGTTATTAGAAGATTATAAAAATAAAAGTGAAGCTAAGGAAATATATAATTATTTAATAGATCAAGGAGTACTTATTTATATAGGTGATTCTATAACCTACCACAGAGATAATTATAATTACTTAAAAGAGTCTATAATTAATTTTATAGAAAAAAATGGAGCTATAACATTAAATGATTTAAAAGAGATAACTGAAAGCTCAAGAAAATATTTAGTAGCTATTTTTGAACATTTTGATAGAGAGAAAGTTACTAAAAGAATAGAGGATAAAAGAGTTTTATTTTAAAACTCTTTTATCCTCTTAGTTTATTTTATTAAAGTTTTTGCCAAAGAGATGGAACATTTGATGGTTCCCAACCAAGTAATGAACTGTGAGGTTGAAGACATTTATAGCTATTGTTACTATAAGTTACAACATCACCAGCTTTATAACTAGTATTTGCAGCCCAAGATTTTTCAGTAGGAGGAATTTCTGTTCCACCTCCATCTTTTTTTACAACTACAGTTAATGATTCAGTAGAAGTATTTCCATTCTTATTTTTTAGCACTGCTTCATATTTGTAACTACCATCAGCTTTATCTTTTAAATCTATTTTTATAGACTCAGAAGAACTAGCTAAAGAACCAGATTTTATAGATTTACCATTTTCTAATATTTCATAGGTTGTTCCCCTATGATTATTAGGAGTAGTTAAAGTTACAGAGTAGTTACCAGTACTATTATTAGTAGAACCAGAACTTAAAGTAGCTTTGAGAGGTAATTCTTTATTTTCTTCAGGTGGAGTAACAGTTCCGCCATTTTCTAAGCCCTCAGCAGTAAATTTTATATTTGTAGGTTTTAAAGAACCAATAGAACCATCACAGGCACCACCAAAACTAACTGATTTACCTGCGGCTATAGTTCCGTTCCAACTATTAGGTTTAAAGTTATAAACTCCATTAGTAGAAGAGAAAGAAACATCCCAAGCTGAACTTATTTTTTTAGCAAAGTCAAAGGATAAATCCCAATTTTTTAATTCTTTGCTACCTTTATTAGTGATAGTTATTTGATAGTTAGCACCTGCTCCCCAATCTTGAGTAACCTCAAATTTCACATCCACATTTTTATTTTCAGGATCTGGTGGAGTTATTGGCGGATTAGTTGGTTCAGAGGTAACTGTGATTTTTACAGTATCGCTAGAGGTTTTTCCATGACTATTAGTTAATTCAACGTAATAGCTATAACTACCAACAGCTTTATTAGTAAAAGGAATATCTAAATCTAAAGCAACAGTAGTAACAGCTCCAGATTTTATTTCTTTACCATTTTCAAATAATTTATAGCTTTCTGCTAAAGAATTTGTAGGAATTTTTATAGATAGCTTATAATCTCCTGTATTTTCTGCACTATCAGAGGAAATTAGAGGCTTTCTAGGTAAATTATTTTCAGGTTTTAAATTAGGGTCTAGGGCTAAAGGATTTTTTAAATATCTTTGAGCCTTAGTAATCCACCAATAGTTATCAGGGGCTGGAGAACCTACTGCATCTGTACTAGCACCAACGCCAGCACCGAAAAGAATAGATACTATACCAGCATCTTTAGCTTCCTGCATATGATTACCCCAAGTAATTATATCTCCATTAGCAGTGATTTTTGGATCTTTATATTCATTAGTTGAGAAGTATTTAGTTCTGTTACCACCACCAGCATTGAAGGTATCACCAAAGAAGAAGGTTGGAGCAGAATCTTCATAGTTTCCAACTGCATTTGTTAAATCTTTAAATTTACCACTAGCATCGTAAGGGTTATTTTCAGTAGAACCATTAATATGACCTACAGGAAGTTGCCAAAGAATAACAGGTTGTTCTGTAACTTGATGTAGTGTTTTCGTATAAAGTAGATAGTTATTCCAAATATCTGCATTCCAGAACCACTTGGAATCCTTTGGATTTGCAGCAGCACCAGGTTCATAGGCACCATCTAAACCATATTTATCAATAGAAATAAATTCAGTTCCGTGGGAGTTTATTCCAGCTTCTAAATAATATTCAGCAGTTTTTCTAGCAACATCTTCTATATATTTTTGGCCTTCTTCCATACCAATAAATTCTGTTTTGTGAAGAACTCCTTGACTTGGAATTCCAGGTTCACTAAATGCCCAAATATTAAATTGCCAACCATTATAAGCTTGAGGATAGTATTTTTCTACTGTGTAGTTAATAGCTTCAACAAGACCTTTAACATTATTTTCAAAGTTAGGATCTTTTCCTTTTTCTAAAATACCTGAACTATAAGCTGCGTCAACTATTGCAGAAATTTCATTAGGTTTTTTGCCAGATTGTTGCATCATATATCCTAGGAAATCAGGTTCAAAAACCATACCAACAGTTTCATCACCAGCATATTCTTTACAGATATCTAAAAGGAATTTTAAATCCTTAAAATAAGCTTCCATGTATTTTTTATCGTTGATGTGAGCTAAATCAACAGCATAATCTTCAGCATCATCAGGAATATTGTAATATACAAAGAAAGGTATCATACCAAGTTTTAAACTTTCAGTGATATAAGTTTTAGCTCTTCCACCATCTTCGTTAGTCCAAGTTCTCCAACCTTTTTCAGGACCACCGTTTATATAAATATATCTTATATCAGTTCTTTTATTAGTATCGTCATTAGAAGTTTCCTTCCAGAAATTTAAATCATTAGCTGTATCCTCAGAAACTTGTCCTATTGATAAATAATCAGGCATACCAGGAACTTTACCTTGCTTATCTAAAACTCTACAACCAATTTGTCTGATTTCACCAGTACTTTCTTCTATTATTTTAAGACCACTTCTTCCTTTATTTAATGCTTCAATTTTTAAAGTATCTCCATTAACTATAGAAGCTTTAACGGAATCAGTGTTACTTGAAACAACATTGAATTTAGGTGATTTAGCATCAACATGGATTAATTTATATTCAGAAACTCCTTGAGGTACTGTAAATTGAACCTCTGTTTTTGCATCATCTATTTTATCTATAACAATTTTACTTGTTTCAGCAGAACCTACTGCAAGGGATATTACATCACTAGCTGTAGTTCCAAATTCATTAGTTAATTCTAAATAGTAATAATAGGTACCAGGAATTGTTCTTCCTGTAATTTGAACCTGACCAGTTTGTGGACTTGGAGTTTCATCTTTTAAACTGCCTTCAGCTACAACTTTAAAATCATTTTTTACACCGATTCTTTCATAAAGTTTATAGCTAGTACCGTTATTTCCGTACCACATATTAAAGCTTATAGTAAACTCACCATCTCTATCATTACCATATTGGTTATGTTGGAGTAATGCTTTACCTGGAGCACCAGAAGCAGCTTTCACCTCTTTTTTTTCAGTTGCAGTAGCATAATTTACAGGTAACAAAGTAAGCATGAATGAAAAAGATAGTATCATAGCTACGGTTTTTTTAATTTTACTTGTAAATTTTTTCACTAAAATTCCCCCTTTAAAATGTTTACATCTTAATGTTCTCATAAGAGTAAAAAAATGTAAAAGAAAAGAAAAACAAAAATTAAGACAATAAAAACTTTTAATTTACAGAAAAAAAATTTATCTTTAAGATTAATGGTTCTTTCGAAAATTTTAATTGTTTAATGAGTAGAAATTTTCACATAAGAACTTTTTAATAATAAAAAATATATTAGAAAAAAAGCTTCGATTTTTATAATTAAATTAAAAAATAAAAAATAAAAGAAAATTAATAGATAGAAATTCAAATGAAGTTGCAGTGAAAATAAAGAGAAGTTATTATATATAAAGATAGTTTTTTAGGAAGAAACCTAGTTAGAAAGATGATAGAGAAAATAAATTAAAAGAAAGTTTAAAATTTATCTATGGACTAGCTTCGGTTTACAGTAGATTTCTAATATAGTATACTAAACTGAGAATCCAAATCTTAGATTTGGTTATTGGGAGAAGTGGGTTTAAAAAATTTAAAGTATAATAAAGTATAATTAGTTTATAACTGAAAATAATATGGGATTAGTAGTAAGTAATTTTTAGTTTTTGATTAAACCCCATTTGCTAATAAGTAAGTTAGTAAATAAAATATGTAAGTAAAAAAATAAGGAGGAATTAGTAATGGAAAACAATTCCCTAAACAATAATGAAATGGATAATAATGAAGTGAATAATAATGAAGTAAAAAAACAAGGTCTTTTTTCTAAAGTTATGGTAGAGGTAGCTAATCAATGTGTTATCATTGCTGTGTCATTAATTCTTTTAATAATTTTTGATGAAGGATTAAAGTTATTTGGTTATTATATTTCAGCAAGAATTCCAACATTTTTCTTAGTATATTTAATACTTAACATAGCTTATAGACCAGTATTAGAATGTTCAAAACTTAAAGCAACTATTGGAAATAAACTATTTAAATAATTAGGAGAGTAGAATGAAAAAAGGAAGTATAATTGAACTTAAAATAGAAGAAATTGATTTTCCAGCAAAAGGTGTTGGATACATTAATGATTTAAAGGTATTTGCAAAAAATGCTTTTCCAGGGCAAGTGGTAAAGGGAAGAGTAACTAAAAAAAGAAGAGAATACGCTGAAATTAAGGTTTTAGAAGTATTAGAAAAGGCTGATTATGAAATAGAACCAATTTGTGATCACCATGGAATTTCAGGTGGCTGTATTCAACAGGTTATACCTTATGAAAAACAACTTGAATTTAAAACTTTAGAAGTGAAAAAACTTTTCGAAGAAGGTAAAGTAACTACTGGAGATTTCTTAGGAATAGAGGGAAGTCCAGAAATAAATCATTATAGAAATAAAATGGAATATAGTTTTGGAGACCAAACTAAAGGTGGAGAACTAACTTTAGGAATGCATATGGTAGGTCAAAGAAACGGAATAGTTAATATAGATAAATGCTGTTTAACTGATGATGATTTTGCTAAAATATCAAAGGCAACTTTAGAATATTTTAAAGCAAAAGGATTACCATACTATAGAGTAATGCAAAGAGAAGGTTATTTAAGACACCTAGTAGTTAGAAAAGCTAAGAAAACTGGAGAAATCATAGTAAACTTAGTTACAACAACTCAAATAGATTTTGATTTATCAGAGTATGTTGAGATTATCAAAGGATTAGATTATGATGGAACTTTAAAATCAATAATCCATACAGAAAATGATTCATTCTCAGATGCTGTAATTCCTGAAAAAATTAATATTCTTTGGGGTGAAGACCATATAACTGAAGAATTATTAGGATTAAAGTTCAAAATATCACCATTTTCATTCTTCCAAACAAACTCAGAGGGTGCTGAAAAATTATATAGCATAGTAAGAGACTTTATGGGAGATGCAGAAAATAAAGTAGTATTTGACCTTTATTGTGGAACAGGTACAATTGGTCAAATAGCAGCAGGTAAAGCTGAAAAAGTTATAGGTGTAGAACTTATAGAAGAAGCAGTGGTAGCCGCTAATGAAAATGCTAAATTAAACGGTCTTAATAACTGTAAATTTATAGCTGGTGATGTAGGAGAGATAATCAAGACTATAAATGAAAAACCAGACATAATAATATTAGATCCACCAAGAAGTGGGGTTCATCCAAAAGCTATGGAATACGTAGTTAAATTTAATCCAAAGCAAATAATATATGTTTCATGTAACCCTAAATCATTAGTAGAAGATTTAAAATCTCTACAAATTGGTGGCTATAAAATAGAAAAAACTTTACTAATGGATATGTTCCCACATACTCCTCACGTTGAGAGCATTGTTTACCTTACGAAGTAAGGTATCTACTATGCTCCATGCAAGGCTTACCCAAGAAACCGAGCTTAGCGAAAGTTGATTGGCAGTAAGCTACTGCTGAGAGCATTGTTTACCTTACGAAGTAAGGTATTTACTATGCTCCATGCAAGAGTTGCCCAAGAAATCGAGTTTATGAAGACTGAATTGATTGGTAGCAATTTATTGCTAAGAAGATAGTAAAGTTGTAAAGGAAACACATTTAGAATCTTGAGAAATCAAGGTTCTTTTTTTTGTACCACAAATTATATGTTCTCAAAGTTATAGAAAGGAAACAAAAATATTAAAAAACTAAGGAGTTTAGTAACACCTTAGTTATCTATAATTTAATTATAATCATTTGATATTTCAATTATATGTTCATCTACAGTATCTAAAAGAAGTGGAGGTACTGCGTTATCAATTTGCATATTATATTATCAAGAAATTTATATATGTCAGGGAAATATTGAATCTTTGTAGCTTCTAGGTGGCAAGATAATTATCGTAGAGTAAAATACACGATATTCTTATAAGTAAAGAATAAAATAGGAATTATCCAATCAACTTTTAGCTACTTGGAAGGCTAAAGCTAGTAAAGGTCTAAATCTAAAAAAGATAGAAGAACAAGGCGAATCCAATATTAATGCGGTTTAGGATTACCTATCTATTACAACACACGTTGAAAGTAGTATTTGTTTTGCAAAAAAAATAAAATAAAGAAATAAAAAGATAATAATATTAATAAAAATATATTGAACAAAATATAATAATTACGTATAATATAATTATAGATATATTATCTCGTGAGTTAGACACGTACTCATTCTAACCGATTCGATTATATATTTTAATATATATGAATGCTTATATCGCTTTGCTAGTAGCCATATAAGAGTAGAACCAGTAATAAAATATTTTTGTTTTATTTACTAGCTTTATAAGAAATATAATTCAAAACGCCTATTGGATGGGCGTTTTTTTCATGTATAAGGAGAAAAAATGAAAAATTTAATAGATGATATACAAAAAGCTTATAGTGAATTTTGTGATAAAGAATATATTTTTCATTTAGAAAATGATTTAAAAATTAATTTAAAATGTAAAGTAGAAAATTTACCTCATTTAATAGGAATTCATAAATTAAAAGATGATTGTAAATTTATAAGACAACTATTAGATAAAAATGATTATAATATTACAACTAAAAATATATTTAAAGTTCTTAACGAAAATGAAATTGGATACAAAGAATTTCAGAAATACAATAGTTGGACAATTCATTTACAAATGAGGATGGAAAATTTTACTTATGAAAAGTTGGATAGAATTTTAAGGAAAACTACTATGTTTTCATTTATATTTGATAAAGCAAAAATTAAAAATAGCAAAGCAAGATATGTTTTAATTGATAAAAAAGATAATTTATTTTTACAGTTGTATATAGGATATGATAAAAAATTTAATTATTATTATCCTAATTCATATGTAGCAGATAAAAATAAAGACAGTAATTTAGCTAGAGAATCCTTAAAAATAATTAAAACTGAAATATTTAATCTTTCTACGGATGGCAAAAAAATGATAGAAATAATAGAACATGCGAAGATAAGAGAAATAAAAGAAATGATAAAAATATATAATAATAAAAATATTAAATTTTATAAAGCGGTAAAAAATAATGAAGAAAGTTTAAAGTTATTAAATGAAGTAAATTTTATGGCAAGAGAAATTATAAAGAAATATAAATCTGAAATTACGTCTATAGATGAGGAACTAAGTAATAAGTTAGAGATATTTTTAAAAAAATAAAATTTAAGATTTAAATTATAGAAGTTAAAATAATTTGTTTTGTATAAAAAGTGTAGAGGGGCAACATTAATGGAAAGAAAAATTTTAGATTGGTTAGTTAAGTGGAAAAACTCTTCAAACAGAAAGCCTTTAATTCTTCAAGGAGCAAGACAAGTTGGAAAGACCTATTCTCTTTTAACATTTGGAAAAGAACATTATGAGTCTGTAGTTTATTTTAACTTTGAAAACAACAAAGAACTTATTAAAATATTTGATCGTGATTTAGATACAGAGAGAATAATTAGAGAATTAGAAGTTAATAGTGGAAAAACTATTTTAAAAGAGAAAACCTTAATATTTTTTGATGAAATACAGGGATCAGAAAGAGCCTTAACCTCTCTAAAATATTTTAATGAAAATGCAAATGAATATCATATTGTAGTTGCTACTAGTCTACTTGGTGTTACAGTTAATAGGCAAATTTATTCATTCCCAGTTGGTAAAGTTGATTTGAAAACTTTATATCCTCTTGATTTTGAGGAGTTTTTAATAGCTTTAGGAGAGGAAAAATTAATTAATTTAATTAAGGAATCTTTTTATGAGGATAAAGAATTATCACTTCATAATAAAGCTATGGACTTATATAAAATTTATTTAGTTGTAGGAGGAATGCCAGCAGCTATTAAAGAGTATATAGAGAAAAAAGATTTTGATTTTGTTTTAGCAACTCAAAAAAATATAAATGATTCCTATATAGCTGATATGGCAAAATATGCAACAGCCCATGAAACTACAAAAATAATGGCTGCTTTTAATAGTATTCCAGCACAACTTGCAAAGGATAATAAAAAATTTCAGTATAAGATTATTAAATCAGGGGCTAGAGCCTATGATTATGAAACTCCAATTGAATGGTTAAATTCTTCTGGAGTAATACTTAAGTGTATAAAATGTAATGAAGGTAAACTACCTTTATCAGCTTATAGTGATTTTAATTCATTTAAAGTATATATGACAGATACAGGATTACTTTGTTCTAAGTTTGGAATTCCTGCAAAGGCAGTAATATCAGAAAGTAAATTACTTAATGAATTTAAGGGAGCTTTAACAGAAAATTATGTTTGCTTTAGTTTAAAGGTTAATGGATATACACCTTATTATTGGGAGCAAAAAAATGGAGAAGTTGATTTTATAATTCAAGATAAAGAAGGAAATATAATTCCTATAGAAGTAAAAGCAGCAGGACATGTAAGAGCTAAAAGTTTAGCTCAATATGTTAAAAGATATAATCCTATTTATTCTATAAGAGTATCGGGAAAAAACTTTGGATTTGAAAATAATATAAAATCAGTTCCACTTTATGCAACATTTTTAATTTAAAAAAATTTTATATATAGAATTATGAAAAGATAAAATGGTATAATTTTCTAAATAACTTTTATAGGAGGTTTTTATGAAAAGATATGCCATTT
>JBOGCG010000026.1:0-12395 GCA_051656625.1 Sarcina sp.
CCTGAATCAGCAGCATAGAAATTTTCTATTCTTTTATTACTTTTTATTCTCATAGAGTAGCCTGAGGTTGTCATAGCTAAAACTGACATTATAAGTATTGATAATATGGCAAACATAGCTACTGTTATTAGTAACGATGAGCCTTTTTTCTTTTTTTTCTTAATCATATTTCCCCCCCTCTAAACTAATTATCTACCATAAATTCACTTCTAGTTTTTTCTGTTACTGTACTTCCGTTAGGAACTTTTTTATTAAATTCAAGTTCTATGGTATACAAACCTTTATTTAATCTTTCATTTTCAGGATAATAGGTTATATTATCATAAATAGAAAATTCACCATTTATATATCTATCATCTTTAAAAGAATCAGTAATTGGGTCTCCAATTGTGTAGTCTAAAGCATGAAACTTATTGTTAAAAATATATAATTGAATTTTTTCACCATTTCCGCTATTTAGATGTAAGTCTACAGTTTTATCTAAAGTTCTTTGTTCTTCTACATAAATGGCTATATTTTTAATTTTAGAAACAGCTGTCATTAGAACTTTTTTATCAGTTCCATTTTTCACTATAACCTTATCTTTAACTCCATCTTTTATTATTTCTAAATTTAATTCCTTTGAATCAGTAAAACCTTCAACTATTCCTACTATTTTGCTTCTATCTAAATAATTATCTATAATCATCTTTTCACCACTAAGAATATTAGATTCAGTAAAATAACTTATTTTATTATTTCCCTTAGTCCCTTGAACATAGATAAATAAATCAAACTCTTTATCTAAATACTGTGAACTACCATATTGCTCTTCAACCTTACTCTGTTGCTTTATAGTCCCTTTAACCATAGTAGTACCTGAACTATCTGTTAAAGTTCCTTTAACATCAAAGCCACCAGCTGGATTTCCTAATATTTCTACAGTATCCCCCTGATTATTCCCTACATTCAAAACAGTATCTTTAACATCTCCTATACTTCGAAGTTTTTCGATAATTTCCTGGGAAATAAGCTTTGATTCCTGTTTTATTTCACCCATTTTATTTGCTTTTACAGAGGTAACTAAGGCTCCCCCCAAAGTCATTATCATTATTGCAACAATTCCTAGTGCCACAACAATTTCAAGTAAAGTAAAAGCTTTTTTCTTTTGTTTAAAGTTTTTAAGGATTCTTTTATTGCCTTTTAGCAAGTTTCTCACTCCTTAACCTTAAACTATTGTACATTAGTGTACTGTACATCACCTTCAGTTATCATAGTGATTCTTGGTTTAGCACTATCATCATTCTTTATTGATACTGCAACCTTTTTATCAGTTTTATTTTTTACAATAACCTGTGCAGCTACATTATCCTGTTCGTTAAGTCTTGGTGCTGAATTAATATCCATAGTTATAAGTTTTCCTGTTTGCTTTATTTCTTCAACTCCTGATGCTGGATATTTCTTTCCTGCTAAAGTATAACTTACAAAATATTTTCCACCTGCTGATGTAAATTCAACCTCTATAGCTTCCTTCTTATTTCCACCCGCTTCAAGGTAACTAGTTTTATTTGTATCACCAGTTCTACCTACCATAATGCTTGCCATATCTGAAGCTGCTGGTCTTAAATTAATCATTAGGGCTGAGCCTGCCTCACTATTTACTGTTGGATTACTTGTATATAAATCATTAAATGGATTTTCCTTACCTGAAACTGATGATCCATCCCAATCAAAATACTCTAAATCCTCGTCTCCAACCTTTGGTACTGCATAAAACTCTAAGTTTAAAGTTCCTGTTACTTCAGTACTTCCAGTTCCACTAGCTGCAATATTTATATCTGGAATTGCTATAAGTCTTTCATAGCTATCAAATTCCTTTATAAAGTTTAAAAGCTGAGCGTGCGTTCCACTAAAATTCATCGTAACCTTCATTTGCTTAACAGCAAATTTTTGTTCCTCAGCAGTTGGCTCTTTTTTAGCCTCCTCCTTTTGCTTTTCTCCAAGTTCCTTACTTTCATTTAACTTATCTTTTATTTCCTCTTTTTTCTCATCAGTAGTAGCATTATTATCACCTAAAGCTACCCCATTATAATCCTTCATTAAATCATCTAAAGTTTTTTGAGTCTCTCCCTGTGCCTGTCTAGCTTGAAAATAAGCAGAAATTGGCATATATGTTGGCTCAGTAAAACTTAATGAACCCTTAAGTCCAGTTTTCTTTTTAACTGCACTAACCTCTTTTGTTATCTTCTCCTGCCATATCTCAGGATAGATAAAGTTAGATACACTATCTATAGAAGTTTTTAACTTAAGAATAGCATCCTTATTCCCATTAATACTTGCAATGGCATTTTGCTTTGTATCAAAGTCAGTTTGTACTGCATTATATTTATCCTCTGCTGCCTTAACATTATCCTTTTGAGGAACATATATAAATTGATAGTATCCTGCTGTTAGTGCTACTATTCCAACTACCGCAAGAAGATTCTTTTCTTTACTACTTATTTTCATAATATTCCTCCTTTAATTCACAATCTATAGAGAAAGTGAATTTTTCTACAGCCCCTAAATCCGAAGTTATAGATGGTACATGACTCTTCTTAATGAATGGTAGCTCATTTAAGTTATATTGTAGGTCTGCTATAGCATTTTCAGAGTTTGATTCCCCTGCTATAGTTATTTTTCCACCATTTATATTTATAGTCTTAAATAATACTCCACCTGGAACAGTTGAATAAACATCTCCCATTAATGCTTCCTGTACCATGGCTCTTCCCTTCATTGAGCTATAAATATCTCTTAAAGTACTATCATAAGTAGTTAAAATTTGCTTTTCCTTTGCAATAGCTGTTGCCTCTATATACTTTTCTTTAAAAGCTGGCTCTGCCAGTTGTGCCTCTAAAGCAATTGTATTTTTATTATAATTTGATATTGTATAGGTGTTGTAACCCATAGATCCAGCAACAAAAGCCACCGCTAAACAACCTGTAGCTAAAATCACATTATTTGAACCGCCTGTTTGCTGTTTCTCTAAAATATAGGGTTCAAAAAAATTAATATCTACCATAGCTTCATAACCTCCCCCTAAAGTCTAATTAAAGTACCAATAGCATTTAAATATTGATCCACATTACTAATAACCACTGATTTTCCAAAATCCACTGAATCCACTGAATTAATCTTCACTGTTTCTATTCCAAGTCTTCTATTTATAGCCTCTGTTAACCCCTTTAACTTAGCTGTTCCACCATAAAGATAGATTTTAGAAATTCTCTTATTATTTTTATTACTATAGAAATTAGAAATTCTCTCTAATTCGTCAAGCCAATCTGCCACTACAGCCTTTGTACAAAGATTATAATCCTCAGCTGTTTTAGACATTAAGTCACATTTCTCTATTTTTAAATCCTCTGCTTCCTTAACATGCATACCAATTTTTATAGCTATCTCATTATCAATTTGAGTACCACCACCTTGGATAGTTCTCATAAACTCTAAAACTCCAGCATTTAAAATAGATACATTAAAAGTATTAGCTCCTAAATCAATAAACATAGCTATCTCTTTCTTATCTACTTTAGTTCCATTAATAGATGAAATATTTTTATAAACCTTTGTAATTGCATTATTAGTTATATCCAAAGCAAAAGGCTTCTTTTTCTCACCAATATCCTCAGCTAATTTTAAGAAATCTCTTACAATAGCTTTTGGACAAGCAACCACTAGTACCTTAACTCTTGGTTGTCCATTTTGCTCAAACTTTTCAATTTCCCTGTATTGAATGTCATAAGCCTCTAAATTAATAGGTAAATATTGCTCAAGTTCATTAACTATAAGCATTCTAAATTCCTTAGCACTAATTTCCTTATTATAAATAACAGAAATCTCTCTACTAATTATTTGACTTCCCGCCATAGCAAAAACTAAATCCTTAGTGGAAATATTCTTTTCCTTTATGTTGTTCTTAATTAAATTAACTATATTATGAATACTAAAAAGTGCTCCATTTTGAACATACTCTAATGAAGACTCAATCTTACTTGCATTAGTAACAAAAACTTGATTGTTCTTATGCTTTCCTTCCACAATCTTAATAAAACTAGCCCCTATATCTATAGAAACAAATCTTCCATCCCTAGGCTTCTTAAGCACTGGCTCTTTCTTCTTAGCTTTCTTCAAATTAAAAGAAGGCTTCTTTGGCTTCACCTTAATTTCGGCTTCTTTAACTCCAACCCTCTCCTCAGCTAGTTTTTCTATATCTAAACCACTTCCCATACTTTCACCCCTTGAAACTTTACTTTACTTTACTTAATATTTCCTTTATTTACTTGCTATCTTTAAGAGAATAAACCCAGTCGTAAGACTGAGTTTATTACTATTATTTATTCTTCTGATCCTGTAACAACTGATGTTACATTTTCATTTGCATCTATCTCCACTATATAAGCTGTTTTAGTTTTTTCTTGTGGCTTTTTAACTTCTCTTAAATCTCCAACAATACTTTCCATGTCATCCTCGTCTATTGTAACATTTTCTGTTGTTTCTACACTTGTAGCAGTTGCATCATCTTCATTTGGTGTAATAGTTATTGTTCCCGCTCCAGCTACTTTAATTTTTTGATCTGCAATATTTGTTAATACTACTCTTTTAATGACATCTCCTGTTCTTTCATCAGCTTTTTTCATAGAATCTTGTCTTACCTTTGTAAAATTAGGTATTGCAATAAGTGCTATAATAGCAAGTACTGCAAGTACAATTACTAATTCAATAAGAGTAAACCCCTTTTTCTTTTTGTTTTGTTTTCTTTTTAACATAAACATCCCCCTTAAACATTAATTATATTTTTTATTTCTAAAGGAATCTCTTCCCTATAGACTAATTTAATTTTTCTAAGCTATATAACATGGAACATCTCGAACATTGGTGTTAATACTGAAATTATTAAGAAACCAACCACTATTCCCATTATTACAAGAATAATAGGTTCGATTATTGATGTTAAAGCTTCTATTGCTCTTTCAAGTTCATCGTCATAGAAATCTGCTGTTTTTTCTAGTATTGAATCTAATGAACCTGACTCTTCCCCTATTTTTATCATTGAACTAAGCATTACTGGGAATACCTTTGTATCTTCTATTGGTTTTGCAAGTCCTTCCCCTTTTAATACTCTATCTTTAACCTTTTTTATTTCTGTATCTGCAAACTTATTTCCAAGTACTCCCCCAACAATATCTAGTGAGTTAATCATATTTACCCCTGCCCCTAATATAGTTGCTAAAGTTCTTGTAAATCTTGAAACTACTATTTTTTGATTTAAATCTTTAAATGGTGAATACTTAAGTCTGAAATAGTTATATCTATATATTCCATCCTCAGTTTTAGCTGTATAAACATAAAAGGCTCCACCCATAGCTCCTATAGCTAAAACAAAAATATACCAGTACTCTCTTAAAGCTGTACTTAATGCCAAAGTAATCTTTGTAGTAATAGGTAATGCTGCTCCTGAAGATTCAAACATATCTATAAACATAGGCATTACAAATACTAAAATTATGGTCATAACCACAAAAGTTACTATTGCTAAAATAATTGGATATATCATTGCATTTCTAATTTTCCCATTCATTTTATGTTGCTTCTCATAATAAACAGCCATACTATTCATTACTTCATCAAGCCTACCACTACTTTCCCCAACCTCTATCATATTGATAAGAAGTGGTGGAAAATAATCCTTCTCTATTGCCATAGCATCTGATAGTGAAGAACCTTTTTTAATATCTTCATCTACCTTAGTTAGCACAGCTTTAAACTTTTTCTTCTTTGTTTGATTTGCTAATATTGTCATTGCATAGTTTATAGTAACTCCAGCTTCAACCATAGTAGCAAACTGTCTACAGAAAATAGCTAAATCTCTAGTGCTAATTTTACTAACAAAGTTTAAATCTATTTCTTTACTTCCACCAATCTCTTCAATAGATAAAGGTGAAAGACCATTTGAAATAAGCATAGTTCTCAAATCCTGCTCTGTTTCTGCTTCATAACCAGAATTCTCATTAATAGCTCCCGAACTATCTATAGCTCTATACTTAAACTTAGCCAAAAAACTCCCCCCTTTTCCCTTTTTTAATTTAGAATTAAGAATTTAGAATTAAAATACATTGCAAAGCGAAGCTCTTGCAAATTAATTAAAAAACATAGTTTTTTCATTTAATTAAGAAAAACAAAGTTTTTCAGTTTAATTGCGAAGCTTTCCCTGAATCAACTTCCCTTTATGATAAATGTTGTTCAGTACCCGGGTATATTGGTACTTCATTGGTAAACAAGTTTTCCACTCACCCCCAAATACCCGGGTACCTGTATGAAAGTCTATTCCTTTATTACAAAAGAAAGCAAAGCTTTCAACCCATTCACTCTTAATTCCCAATTCCCAATTCCACATTCTTAATTCCCAATTCCACATTCCACATTTTTAACTGCCCATTCAAAACAAAGCAAAGCTTTGCCTATTCTAAAAATAGCAATGATAACAGCTCTTCCACTGTGGTTTTTCCCTGCAATACAAGTTCTTCACAGCTTTTAGCTAATGTTTTCATTCCTTTTTTAACTGCTAAATCTTTTATTTCATCTGAATTTTTGCTTGTTAAAATTTTGTCTTTCAATTCCCTATCTATTTGGAGTATTTCATATACCCCTATTCGACCAGCATATCCCCTATGACCACAGGCAATACAACCTTCACCTTTATAAAGAATTAATTCTTCTTCTGATTTTTTGTTTAATATTTCTTTTTCTCTTTCGCTAGCTTCATAAGCTTTTTTGCAGTTTGGACATATTTTTCTTACCAGTCTTTGTGCCACAATTCCCTTTAAAGCTGTTGCCACTAAGTAAGGTTCTATTCCCATATCCACAAGTCTTAAAACTGATGATGCAGCATCATTTGTATGTAAAGTACTTAATACTAAATGTCCTGTGATAGCTGCTCTAATACCTATTTGAGCTGTTTCACTATCTCTCATTTCCCCTATCATTATTATGTCGGGATCCTGTCTTAGCATTGATCTAAGACCTGCTGCGAAGGTAAGTCCTGCCTTTGAATTAACATGTACTTGATTAATTCCTTCTACTGTATACTCAACTGGATCTTCTATTGTTGTTATATTTTTATTACCATCATTTAATTCACTTAATACTGAATAAAGGGTTGTACTCTTACCACTTCCTGTAGGCCCTGTTACTAGAATTATTCCATAGGGAGATTTAACTATAGACTCTAAAAGATCTAAATCCTTTGTAGTCATTCCCAATTGTTTTTTCCCTACCTTGTAATTACTTTTATCAAGTATTCTTATAACTACCTTTTCACCAGTGATTAGCGGGATGCTTGAAACCCTCATATCCACTGGTCTATCAGCAATGGTTGTAACAATTCTTCCATCCTGTGGAACCCTTTTTTCAGCTATGTTCATATTTGATAGTATTTTTATTCTTGTTATTAAGGCACCGATAGTTTCTATATCTAAATTTAATAAAGTCTTAAGCATTCCATCAACTCTATATCTTATCCTAATAGTTTCCTCATAGGGTTCAATATGAATATCTGAAGCTCTCTGCTTTACAGCATCCTCTAAAATCTGATCTACCATCTTTACTGCTGGTGCATTTTTTATATCATCTACTTCAATTTCCTGTTTTTTAGCCTGTCCCATTTTATCTTTTTCTTTAGAAAGTTCCTTAGCAGCACTTTTAACATGACTACCTGAATAGTATCTATCAATTGTATTTTTTATATCCTCTTCTGTTGATATATATTGTTTTATTTTAAATCCAGTAAAACTTATATCATCTAAAGCAAAAATATTCAAAGGATCTGAGAAAACTACTTTTAACTTGGTTTCATATTCAAATTTATCGTTAGTAAATCCAAAAGGAAATACATTGTGCTTTCTACATAAGCTTTCATTAAGAAATTTTACTGCTTTAGGATCAATCTCTGTAGAATGAAGTTCTATTCTTTCAATATCAAGCTGTTCCTGTAAAGTAGTAATTATATCTTCCTCTGAAATTATTTTCTGTGATATAAGAATTTCACCAAGTCTTCTACCCTCATTTTTCTGAATCTCCAATGCATCATTTAGTTGTTCTTTAGATATTTTCCCCTGTGAAATTAGTAAATCACCTATTCTAACTTTTCCCCTCATTATGCACCTCTTATTTCTAGTAATAGAAAATTTTTACTTTATTTTTATTATAATTGCTATCTTGTGACAAAACAAGATTAACAGTTTTCCTATATTCGACATTGCTTTTATCAATTAATTAGTCTATTATTTACTCTATACTTAACCTAATTTAATAAACCAATTAATTTGACTAATATTTTTAAATTTGTATATTTTCTCTCTTCTTTTATGCTAATTTGCATTAAATTTGTATTTACCCATAAACTTAAAAAGGCAAAAAATTTTTAGAAATAAATTCATTTCCTAATAAAATAGTTACATAGGCTGCCATAGCTAAACTTGGTCCAAAGGCTATATAATCATTTTTGGACTTTAATTTTGTTATAATTAAAATCACTCCATAAATTCCACCTATTATAAAAGATAAAAGAATAAAGAATATAGTCATTTTTAATCCTATAAAAACTCCAATCATTGCAGCTATTTCAATATCACCTTCACCCATGCCACCAATAGCGTAACAAATGAAAGCTATTACCGCTGCTGCTACTAATCCACCAGAAAGCCCTAAAGCTACATTTTTAATATATTCTGTAATCGTAACCGATATTCCTAAATTTTCTAGTAAAATTAGTAAAATTCCAGTAATAATTATAGGAATAGTTGTTATGCTGTAAACATCTGTGGTGTCGTAATCAATAAATGCTATTACTATTAAAACTAGAACTAATATAGCAAACTTAAAAAATTCATAGGTTAATCCATATTTAAAAAATAAACCTGTTATTAAAACTCCGGTTAAAATTTCTATAAGCGGATACCTAAGAGAAATTTTTTCTCTACAATATCTACATTTTCCTGCTACAGATAAATAACTCACTACTGGAATTAAATCTTTCCATTTTAAAGTAGTATTACAATTTCCACAGGCTGATGGTGGTCTTACAATAGATTTCTCTGCTGGTATTCTATAAATACAAACATTTAAAAAACTCCCTATCACAATGCCATAAAGGAATACTAAAAAAGTCATCTCTTCCCCTCCTTTTCCTCCGCCTTATATATAGTTCTATACATATATGTAAATTCCTTCTAAATATTTCTTTTAAAAATCGATAATTTTTTTAAACTCATATTATTATCGACTATTAAATATACAAATTTAGACCTTTTTTAAAAAATTAACTGTTCTTAAAATCTTTTTTTATCCTAAAATACAAATTAAAAATCCTTTAAATAAATCCCTATTAGAATAAAATCCACAAAATTTTTAAAGAAAATAAAAAAAAATCTTAGAAGAAAATTTATTTCTCCTAAGATTTTTTAAATATATTAATATTTTTTAGTACATTCCTTCCATTCCTGCACCAGCTGGCATTTGTGGTTCCTTTTGAGGAATCTCTACTACTGCTGCCTCTGTTGTTAAGAATGTAGCACCTACTGAAGCTGCATTTTGAAGGGCACTTCTAGTTACTTTAGTTGGATCAACAATACCTGCTAAAATCATGTTTTTGTATTCTCCTCTTAAAGCATCATAGCCCATTCCTGCTTCACTATTTCTAACCTTTTCTATTATAACTGAACCCTCTACTCCTGCATTAAATGCAATTTGTCTCATTGGTTCTTCAAGAGCTCTAACTATTATATTTATACCTACTTGCTCATCTGCTATATCAGAAGTTAATTTACTTACTTCATTTATAACATTAACATAGGCAGTTCCACCACCTGCAACTATTCCCTCTTCTACCGCTGCTTTAGTTGCATTTAATGCATCCTCTATTCTAAGTTTTCTCTCTTTAAGTTCTGTTTCTGTAGCTGCACCAACTTTAACTACAGCAACACCACCTGCAAGCTTTGCAAGTCTTTCTTGAAGTTTTTCTCTATCAAATTCTGATGTACTTTCTTCAAATTGAATTTTTATTTGATTAATTCTATTTTTAATCTCTTCTTTACTTCCTCTACCATTTACTATAGTAGTATTTTCCTTAGAAATCTTAACTGTTTCACATTCTCCAAGCATATCTAAAGATACTTCCTTAAGCTCTCTTCCAAGTTCCTCTGAAATTACTGTACCACCTGTTAAGATAGCTATATCTTGAAGCATTTCTTTTCTTCTATCACCAAAACCTGGAGCTTTAACTGCTACACAGGTAAATGTTCCTCTTAATTTATTAACTACTAAAGTAGCAACTGCTTCTCCTTCAACATCCTCTGCTATAATAAGAAGCTTTCTACCAACTTGAACTATTTGCTCAAGTACTGGTAATATTTCTTGAATGTTATTTATTTTTTTATCAGTTATTAAGATATATGGATTTTCAAGTACTGCTTCCATCTTTTCTGTATCAGTAACCATATAAGCTGATAAATAACCTCTATCAAATTGCATACCTTCAACTACATCAAGTTCTGTACCCATTGATTTAGATTCTTCAACAGTGATAACACCTTCGTTACCAACTCTCTCCATAGCATCTGCAATAAGTATTCCTATATTCTCATCTGCTGCTGATATAGCTGCAACTCTTGTAATATCTTCTTTACCATTAACAGGCTTAGAAATTTTTTGTATTTCATCAACAGCCTTTTCAACTGCTGTTCTTATTCCATTTCTAACAAGCATAGGATTAGCCCCTGCTGTTACATTTTTAAGACCTTCTCTTATAATAGCTTGAGCTAAAAGTGTAGCTGTAGTTGTCCCATCACCTGCTACATCATTAGTTTTAGTAGCAACTTCCTTTACAAGTTGAGCTCCCATATTTTCATAAGGATCTTCAAGTTCTATTTCTCTTGCAATACTAACTCCGTCATTAGTAATTAATGGTGTTCCAAATTTCTTATCTAAAACAACATTTCTTCCCTTAGGCCCTAATGTTACCTTAACAGTATTAGCAAGTTTATCAACACCTGCTTGCATTGCTCTTCTTGCTTCTTCTCCAAACATTAACGTTTTTGCCATAATAAAAAACCTCCTCTTTTTACTAATTAATATAAATCTAATTTATTTTTAAAATTCTCTGTTGTCATATCTTATAATTAAAATTTAACGATTATTTTATTCTACAACTGCAAGTATGTCATCTTCTTTAAGGATAGTATATTCTTCACCAGCAACTTTTACTTCATTACCTGCATATTTAGAATATAAAACCTTATCTCCTACTTTAACCTCTAAAGCTATTCTAATTCCATCAACTATTGCTCCTGGTCCTACAGCAACAACTTCAGCCTCCTGTGGTTTTTCTTTAGCTGATCCAGTTAAAATTATTCCACTTGTAGTAACCTCTTCTGCTTTTAACTGTTTTAAAACTACTCTGTTTCCTAATGGTTTAATATTCATCAATAATCCCTCCTTAATCTCTTTTTAGCACTCTTTAGTTCAGAGTGCTAACACTTATAATAATAGTCAATTTATTATCTAAATTCAATGATTAATTATTTTAATTTTAATTATTTTTCCTTATATATTAACTAATTATTTAAAATTATCTATAAAATTCTTAATTTTTCTTAAATTTTCTAATTTTTAAGTTTCATATTAAGAAAAGTTGTATATAATATCAAATGATTGAACTAGAAAGGATTTTTAATATGATAAAAAAAATATTTACCTTATTTCTTTCATTATTTATATTTATATTCTTAATTTTTATAAATAGTTTACTAGTACTTAATTCTACTTTTATTTTTAAAATTTATACTTACCTTAATGGTACAGGAGCCGCCGTTAATTTAACTCCTAAAGAGATTTTTTTTGATTATAGTGCAATAATTAATTATCTTCAAAATCCATTTTCAAAAGAATTATCCTTTGAAAATTTCACTATTAGTAATTTTGGACAAATACATTTTTTTGAAGTAAAAAGAATTTTCTTTTTTATAACTGTTTTTATAGTTATTTTTTCACTAATACTTATTTACATATACATAAAAAAAAGAGACTTTTTAAAAAGCTCTATTTCTAAAATTAACTATGTTTCTATATTTATTCTTTCTACCCTATTAATAGCCTTTGCAGTTGATTTTAATTGGGTATTTACTCTTTTTCATAAAATTCTTTTTAACAATGATTATTGGATATTTAATTCAGTTACAGATTCTATTATAAATGTATTGCCAGAAAGCTTTTTTATGATTAATGCAATAATCATTCTCTTTATTTTATTTTTAGAATTATTTGCTTTAAATAAAATTAAGAAAAGAATTTAACTTTCTTACTTATTTTAGATATAA
>JBOGCG010000027.1:0-423628 GCA_051656625.1 Sarcina sp.
ATTGGAAAGCTTAGAAAAGATTTAAGTGAAACAATAATTGATTTACAAAGGGAAATTTATGATTTAAAAGATGAGATAAATATTTTAAAAAGAGAAAATAAAGTTTTAAATAATGAAAAAAATAATATTGAAGAATTACATATTAATAAAACTGCTGAAGATTTTGAAAAATCTAACGATAATAACTTAGATGAAAATATAAAAGTAAATAAAAGTTTGATGGTAGCTAAACTTTTAAATGAAAAAAAATCTGATGAGGAAATATGTAATTCTTTAAGAATAGGTAAGGGGGAATTACAATTAATAAAAGGTTTATACAAATATTAAAAAGGGTTAATTTAGGAAGAAATTTTTTTCTAGGTATCTCTGTAGGAATTTTAGTTACTGTTGCATTTATCTCCTTAGATTCGCAAACTATGGATAAAGGTGAGATAGAGAAAAAAGCAGTTAGCTATGGAATGCATTATGAAGATCAATGTAAAGTGATTTTTAAATAATTTATTTATATATACATAGGGGGAATAATTGTGATTAGAGGGTTGTATACAGCTGTTTCAGGAATGATAAATTTAGAAGCAAGACAAAATGTAGTAACAAATAATTTAGCTAACATAAATAATAATGGATATAAGGCAAATAATCTTATAACAACAACATTTAAAGATGTTATGATTCAAAATAAAGATAATGGAACTGGAGGAAAATCACATATAGGAACATTAAATTTAGGGTCGAGAATAGATGGAACCTATACAAATTATTCGCAGGGAAATTTAAAAGCTACAAATAAAGAAAATGATTTTGCCATTGAAGGTGAAGGCTTTTTTGTAGTAGAAAGAGGTAATGAAAATTATTATACTAGAGATGGGCATTTTAGAGTGAATACAGCTGGATATTTAATAACTACAGAAGGGGATAGAGTTTTAGGAGTTAATAATAACACTGGAAATTTAGAACCAATTTATGTAGGAAATTCATCAGTGAAATTAGATGATCAAAAGAATATAATAACAGCTGCTGGTTCTACTCATAAAATTGCTGTAGCTAGTTTAAATAGAGAAAACTTAGAGAAGGTTTCAGACAATCTTTATATTGGAACAAATCCTGATTTTAATAGACAAACATTTGTAAGACAGGGATATTTAGAGCAATCTAATGTTAATTTAATAAATGAAATGACAGATATGATAAGTACTATGAGAGCTTTTGAAAGTAATCAAAGAATAGTGAAAACTATGGATGAAACTTTAGGAAAAGCTGCAAATGATATAGGGTCTATTAATTAAAGGGGTGAATAAAGATGTATAGAATTTTATGGAATGGTCAAAGTGCTATGAATGCTAATCAAAATAGATTAGATATAATATCAAATAATATTGCTAATATGTCAACTAACGGATATAAAAGATTAGATGTATCTTTTAAAGATTTAATGTCGGAAACATTAGAGAAAAAGGGATATCCAACTAATGATAAGGGAGCCTTTACAGGAACAGGGGTTAAGTCTACCGAAGCAGCTAGAGATCAATCACAGTCAGTATTATTGGCAACAGGAACTACAACAGATTTTGGTATTGATGGTGAAGGATTATTTAAGGTTATTGGAGAAAATGGAGAAACTTTTTATACAAGAGATGGATCCTTTACAGTGGATGTAAATGGAGATATTGTAAATAGTAATGGTGATAGATTAGCGGTGGAATTAAAGCCAGGATATGAAAATCATAAGTTCAATGCTAGAAATTTATTTATAGATAAAAATGGGAATATATCAGTGAAAAATGAAGAAGGAAAATTCAATGAAATTGGTAGAATTCCTTTATATAGTGCAATTGGAGATGATTCTTTTACTTCAGTAGGTAGAAATATGTTTAAGGCAAATGTACCTGTTTTTGAAGTGAAAAATAGTAACATCTATCAAGGAACTGTTGAGGGTTCCAATGTTGATATTGGAGAAGAATTTTCAGATATGATAATGACTCAAAGGGCATTTCAACTTGGTTCAAAGAGTATAAACATCGCAGATGAGATGTGGGGTATGGTTAACGATATAAAAAGATAGCAAAATGAAGTGAAGGTGATAAACTTTCACTTCATTTTTTATTAACTTAAAAAAGCTGTTAGGAGAGCAATGAAGATATAAAAGAAGTATTCTATGTTTAAATAATTAGTTTTTGAAGTTCTAATTGTTGTTTTATCACAAAGTTTAGAGAAAGTTTTACTTAATAGAGAAAATAATAACCAACCTAAAATAGTACCTAAAGTATTCATTATTAAGTCAGTTATATCAGTTGCTCTGTGAGTAAATAATTGACTTAATTCAATGATAATAGAGAAGATTACTCCATGTAATATAACAGGTAGTAATTTTCTATATTTATTCCAAAGTGTAGGTAATAAAAAGCCAAAAGGCATGAAGAAAATAATATTAAGTATTGCTGAAATTTCAAAACCATCGCTAAAAGGTATTAAGTTTATTTCAGGATTAAATATAGATTGTCCTAAACTTAAATTCTTTTGAATTCTATACAAAGAAGGAAATCCAACAACTTCTGAAAGTGAGATGAAAAGATAAATTATAAAGAGATAACCAAAAAAGTAATGATGCCAAGAAGCTTTTATAGTTCCTTTTTTCTCAAAAGTTTTTAATGATAAATTTAGAATAGTTATTAAAAATAATGAAAGAAATAAAGCAAATAAAATTTTCAAAAAAAGCACTCCTTTAATATTAATATTTACTTTAAATTATATAGGTAAAAAATAACGTTTTTAGGAAATAAAGATTACGAAAAACTTAAATAAAATAATTTGTTTATGAATTTTAATTAAGTAAGAACAGGATTAAAAAGCTGTATTTATGGTATAATGTAAGATAATTATGTGAAGTTTTGAAAAATAAAAAGATGATTTTTATAGGGAAGGAGTGAGGTTAAATGCGAAGATTTAATACTGCTGGATTATGCATACCAAGAAAGCATTATATGGTAGATATATCAGGTAAATTAGATGAAATAAAAAAATTAGTTGAAGAAGATTTTTATTTTGTTATAAATAGACCAAGACAATTCGGAAAAACTACAACATTAAGTGCTTTAAGTAATAGATTAAAAGAAAAATATACTGTTATAAAATTAAGTTTTGAAGGATTAGGGGAAGAAGCTTTTTTAGATAGTAAAAGTTTTTGCAATAATTTACTTAGGTTATTTAAAAGATATCTTAAATATGATAAAGAACTTATTTCACAATTCACAGAAGTAAATTCAATGACAGATTTAGGAGAATTTATAATAGAATTAACTGAAAATAGAGATGTTATATTAATAATAGATGAAGTTGATAAAATATCAAATAATAGAGTGTTTTTAGATTTTTTAGGTGTTCTTAGATCTTTATATTTAGAACGAGAAGAGGGGATAGTAACAACTTTTAAATCAGTAATATTAGCTGGAATATATGATATAAAAAACTTAAAAATAAAAGTTAGGGATTTGACAGAAACTAGATATAATTCACCTTGGAATATAGCAGTAACTTTTGATGTGAACATGAGTTTCTCTATAGAAGAAATAAAAACAATGCTTGAAGATTATGATTCAGAACATAGAATATTAGAAGATAAAGAAGAAATAAGTAAATATATTTACAAATTTACAAAGGGATATCCTTTTTTAGTAACTAGAATATGTCAGATAATTGATGAAGAAATATTAGTAAAAGAAAAAAGAGATTGGAAGATAGCCGATGTTAATAAAGCTATTAAAATACTTTTAAGTGAGAGTAACACTTTATTTGATGATTTAATTAAAAACTTGGAAAATAATAAAGAACTTTATGAATATATAAAAGAGATATTAATAAATAACGTGGTAAAAGTATTTAATATAGATAATCCAATTGTAAATATGGGATATATACTGGGGTACTTAATAAAAGACGAGGAAGGCTATGTTGATATAGCAAATTTAATTCTTAAAGAAAGAACTTATAATTACATGATTTCTAAAGTTGATAATAAAGCAATGTCTAAATATAATTTTAAAGAAAATTTTCTAACAAATGATGGTGGATTAAATATGAAATTAATTTTATTAAGATTTCAACAATTTATGAAAGAAAATTATAGTACAAAAGATAATAAGTTTTTAGAAGATAACGGAAGATTATTATTTTTAGCTTTTATAAAACCTATAATAAATGGAGTTGGATTTGACTATAAAGAAGTACAAATCTCAGAGGAAAAAAGATTAGATATTGTTATACAATATAATTCTCATAAATATATCTTAGAATTGAAAATATGGTATGGTGAAAAGTATCATAATGAAGGAAAAATGCAATTGAAAAATTACTTAGATATTGAGGCTGTAGATTTAGGATATTTACTTATATTTAACTTTAATAAAAACAAAGAGTTTTTAGTAAATGAATATAGTATTGAAAATAAAAAAATATTTGAAGTAATAGTATAAAAAATGAAGTGAAGGATAAATTCCTCACTTCATTTTTTATTTTAAAATTATCTAGCACCTATAGCATTTGTTAATGGAGGTACTACTTGTTTCTTTCTTGATAGTACTCCTGGTAAGAATGCCATATCATTTTCAAGTTTAACTTTGAAAGTTTCTTCAGCTATTGCAGGGTCTTTACCAGCAACTAGTATTTGAGAACCTTCTTTTATGATATCTGTTAATAGAAGCATTGTCATATCAGCTCCTATTTCTTCAGCTTTTTTATTCATGTAAGCTATCATTTCATCTTTTAAAGGCATAAATCCTTCGATATCCATTGTGTTAACTTGAGCAACACCAACTTTTGTTCCTTGGATAACGAATGGTTTAAAGTCTTGGTTGAATATTTCTTCACAAGTTTTACCTTTTAAAGAAGTACCAGCTTTTAATAATTCTATAGCATAAGTATCTAAATCAACACCAGCTATAGCAGCAAGTTTTCTACAGATTCTTTCATCAACTGGAGTACAAGTTGGTGATTTGAAGAATAATGTATCTGAAATTATTGCTGAACATAATAATCCAGCTGCTTCTTTTGAAGGTTCAACTTCATTTTCAAAGTAAATTTTAGCTATTATAGTTGAACAACAACCAAGAGGTTCATTTCTGAAGTATATTGGATTACCAGTTTGAATATCAGCTACTCTGTGGTGATCTAATATTTCAAGAATTTCTGCCTCTTCTATACCATCAACTGCTTGACCTCTTTCATTATGGTCAACTTGTATTATTTTCTTTTTATGATCTGAGATTACGTGGAATCTGCTTAAATTACCAACAACTTCGTTAGCTTCATTTAATACAGGATAACTTCCGTATCTAGTTGATCCCATTACTTTTTTAGCATCATCAGCTAAATCATCAAGGTTTACTGTAACTAAGTTTTCAGTAGCCATTACATAATCAACAGGAATACTTTGAACTATTAATCTTCCTGAAGTATAAGAATCACTATTAGTTAAGATAACAGTAACTCCTTCTTTTTTAGCAAGATCTATTATTTCATTACTAGGAGTATGTCCACCAGCAATGATTAATAAAGAAACTTTTGTCATGATTAAAGCTTTTTGAGTTTCAGCTCTATCACCAACAATTGCAATATCACCTTCGCTAATGAAGTTTTTCATTGATTCAGGATTCATTGCAGCGGTTACTATTTTACCAGGGAAAACAGTGATTGCTTTGTTTTCATTTAAAATAGTAGCATCTAAAGTTTCTACTATATTTTCAAGAGGAGTTTTACTTACTGATAATATTGAGTCATTCCAACTATCCATATATGTAGATGTAATGTTAGAAGTAGTTACAATACCTACTAAATGATTTTTTTCATCAGCAACAGGAATTGATTTTATTCCTTTTTCCTTCATGATTGTCCAAGTTTTTCTTAAAGATGTTTTTGGATGAACAGGAGAAACTCTGTCATAGTCTACATCTTCAACTTTTAATCTTATAGTTTCAATTAATTTTGGTGCTTGAACTTTAAAATAATCAAGAATAAATTGAGTTTCTTGGCTTATATTACCAAGTCTAACTGCCATTGCAGGAGTATCTTGAGTTTTATTTTTGAATTCCGCATAGGCAGTAGCAGCACAAATTGAGTCTGAATCTGGGTTTCTATGTCCGGAAACGTATATCATATCTTTCATATGTTATTCTCGAGGCTATAAAAAGTATTAATTTCGAAGCCTCGATTCACCTCTCTTTCATTTTATATTTTTTATTAGTATTTTACTTTTCTAAATAATAGAAAAGTTAATCTAAGTAAACGAAAATTTTGTCTAAAATTCTCCTGTATATATTTTAAGGCTTGTTTAAAAAATTGTAAAGTAAGTTAAAACCATGAAAAATCTAGGTTTTAAAAAAATCTTACTATAAATAGTTTGTCCTTAATTTAAAAATATATAACTATTAGATAAATTAACATAAAGAAAGTAAAGAGTTCTAAATCAGTATGGATTTAACATATATTATTATGTAATTATTATCAAGGAGGAAAAGTGGTGGAATTAGAAAAGGTTAAAAGCCTTAGGGGACTTACAACAAAAGAAGCAGAAAGACGGATAAAAGAGTATGGCTTAAATGAAATAGTAAAAAATAATAAGGTATCACCTATTAAGATATTTTTGTCCCAATTTAATGACTTTATGACTTGGGTACTACTGGGAGCAACTTTAATATCAGGATTTATGGGTGATAAAGCAGATGCTATAACTATTTTTATTATTGTAGTTTTAAATGCTATACTTGGCTTTGTTCAAGAATTTAAAACAGAAAAATCTTTAGATGCACTTAAATCTTTGGCTTCACCAACCTGTAAAGTTTTTAGAGATGGGAATGTTAAAGTAATAAATGCAAACTTACTAACTCTTGGAGATATTGTTATTTTAGAAACAGGTGATAGGATACCAGCAGATGGAGAATTTGTATCCTGTACTAATTTAGTAATTGATGAATCATTATTAACAGGTGAATCCACTGGGGTTAATAAAACTATTAACAAAGGTAGTAATTCAGGATATATGGGAACAACTATATTAAAAGGTAAAGGTACTTTTAAAGTAACTCAAATTGCTATGGATACTGAAATGGGGAAAATAGCAAATATGCTTGATAATATAGAAGAAGATAAATCACCTTTAAAAGAAAGACTTGAAGGTCTTGGGAAAATATTGGTTATAGTTTGTTTACTTGTCTGTGCCTTAGTTACAGTACTGGGAGTTCTTAGAGGTAATGAAATTGGAGAGATGTTCCTTTTAGGAGTTAGTTTGGCTGTAGCAGCAATACCAGAGGGATTAACAGCTATAGTAACAGTAGCTTTAGCTTTAGGTGTATCTAGAATGTTAAAAAGAAAAGCATTAGTTAGAAAATTACCTGCTGTAGAAACTTTAGGTTGTACTTCTGTAATCTGTAGTGATAAAACAGGAACATTAACTCAAAATAAAATGACAGTGAAGGAAGTTTATGTGGATGGAAGAAGTTATAGGTTAGATGAAGAGGAAGCTCCTAAGAATGGAAAATTACTAAGAAGTTTTGTTTATTGTAATGATTGTAATTATGATTTTTCAAAAAGTAATATGGAAAAGTCTTTACATGGAGAACCTACAGAAACAGCATTAATAAAACTTTTTTTCAAGGATGTAAAACTTTTAGAAGCAGCAGTTTCATCTGCAACAAGAGTTTTTGATATTCCCTTTGATTCAAGTAGAAAGATGATGTCTGTAGTAATGCGAGAAGATGGAAAGGAAGTAGCTTATGTAAAGGGTGCACCAGAGAGGCTTTTAAATAAATGTACACATATTTTAGAGAATGGTACAGTTAAAGTATTAACATTTAACAAGAAGCAACAAATTGTAACTGTTATGGATAATATGAGTAAGAGAGCTTTAAGATGTATTGGTGGAGCCTATAAAGAATCAGCAATAGTTAAAGATGAATCTATAGAAGGAAATCTTATATTTATTGGACTTGCAGGTATAATAGATCCACCAAGAAAAGAAGTTAAAGATGCTGTATTAAGATGTAAATTAGCAGGAATAAAACCTATTATGATAACAGGAGACCATAAAAATACTGCTTTTGCAATAGGTAGAGATTTAGGAATTGCTACATCAGAGGAGCAGGCTATAACAGGAGATGAACTTGAAAAACTTTCTGATAAAGAATTAAGAGAGAAAGTTGAAAAAATAAGAATTTTTGCAAGGGTAACACCTAATCATAAATTACGAATAGTTAGAGCCTTTAAAAGTAGAGGTCAAATTGTAGCTATGACAGGGGATGGAGTTAATGATGCTCCTGCTATAAAAGAAGCAGATATTGGAATTGCTATGGGGATTTCAGGAACTGATGTTACTAAGGAAGCATCAGCAATGATTTTGATGGATGATAACTTTGATACTATAGTTGCAGCGGTAGAAGAGGGAAGAAGTATATATGATAATATAAGAAAGTTTATAAGATACTTATTATCCTGTAATCTAGGTGAAGTATTAACTATGTTTATAGCTTCACTTTTCTATTTACCAGCACCAATGCTTCCAATACAGATACTTTTTGTAAACTTAGCAACTGATGGACTTCCAGCTATAGCTCTTGGGGTAGATCCTGGAGATAGCGATATAATGAAACAAAGACCGAGAGATAAAAAAGAAAGTATATTTGCAAGAGGGCTTACTGAAAAAATATTGGTAAGAGGTTCATTAATAGGAATTTGTACTTTATTATCCTTTGTTTTAAGTTTAAATTATGGAATGTCTTTAGAGGTTTCAAGAACAATAGCTCTTAGTACTTTAGTTATGTCTCAATTATTCCATGTATTTGAATGTAGATCAGAAAGACACTCAATTTTTGAAATAAAATTATTTACTAATCCTTATTTAGTGGGAGCGGTATTAGTTTCTATTTTAATGTTAGTTTCTATTATTTATATTCCATTTTTAGCTTCAATTTTCCATACTGTGGCACTGGGGCTTAAAGATTGGCTTATTGTAATATTCTTTTCTGCAATAATTGCTTTTATAAATAGTATTTATCTACTTATAAAAGGAAAAAAATAAAAAAAAATCGCCTTAATTAAGGCGATTTTTTATCTTTTCATTCTCGTTTGTTGCTGCCTAGCTTTTTTAAATTGAGAATGATCTACAGGTACAATATCTTGACCAGTTGTTAAGTTAACTATATTTTGAACTTCTATTATTTCTTTATCATCTTTATTAGACTTTAACCCTTGAATTATTAAGTTATTCCCTTGTCTTAAGTTTAAGAAAGTTGGTTTTTTGAACCAAGAATTCTTTTTATATATACATTTCATTATTACTTTACTTCTATCAGGTCTTACTACAACTGTAGCAGTTAATTTATGAAATATCCAAAGAATAGTTTTTTCTTCTACTTTAGAAGAAAGTAAAGTTCCTTGAAATTGAGTTAATCTATCACCGTATTTGTCTAAATATGAGTTAGTATAATAATTAGAAATTTTATCTTTAAATCCCATGTAATTACTCCTTTTGAATTATTTTCTTATAATTGCGAATAAATTTAAATATATTTACTATTATAGCATAGTAATTATATTTATAAAACTAGTTTACCCTAAGTATTTGTTATATATAATGAAATCCTGTTAAAAAATTATTTATAATAAATACAAATAGTAAAAAAAATATTTCCTAATTATAAACCTTAGAAGAAAAGCAAGATATAAGGCAAATGAAAAGGATTTTACAAATTGTAGACTTATGTCATTTTATGAACTATAATGAAAGTAACTAGTGAAAATGGAGGGTTTTTTAATATGGAAATGAAAAATATAGCAGGAATGATAGATCATACAATATTAAAAGCAGATGCTTCAAAGGAAGCAGTAGAAAAATTATGTAAGGAAGCAGCTGAATATAAATTTGCATCAGTTTGCATAAATCCAGCTAATGTTGAACTTTCTAAAGAACTATTAAAAGGTAGTGGAGTTAAAGTTTGTACTGTAATAGGATTTCCTTTAGGAGCTAATACTAGTGAAGTAAAAGCTTTTGAAACTAAGGATGCTATTGCAAAAGGTGCAGATGAAGTTGATATGGTAATAAACATAGGAAAGCTTAAAGATAAAGACTATGACTATGTTAAAAAAGATATAGAAGCTGTAGTTGAAGCAGCAAAAGGAAAGGCAATAACTAAAGTTATTTTAGAAACTTGTCTTTTAACAGATGAAGAAAAAATAAAAGCCTGTGAACTTTCAAAAGAAGCAGGAGCAGATTTTGTTAAAACTTCAACTGGGTTCTCAACTGGTGGTTCAACACCAGCAGATATTAAATTAATGAGAGAAACTGTAGGACCAGAAATGGGAGTGAAAGCATCAGGTGGAGTAAGATCTTTAGAAGATGCAAAGGCAGTTATAGAAGCAGGAGCAACTAGAATTGGAGCATCAGCTTCAGTGTCTATTTGTAAGGGAGAAGTAAGTAATTCTACTTATTAATAAATAGAATTTTATTAGGAGCCATATCAAAAAAAATTGATATGGCTCTTTTTCTATTTTTTTGTCGAAATAATTTTCTCACAAATTCATATATTTTATTACCTAAAAGAGATGTTTTAGAATATTAATATAGTATATTACTTTTAAGGAGGTAGCTACTCTATGAAACTTTAAACCTTTTGGGTTTAGTTTTTCGAGTGGATTTTTTATGGGAAGAGAGTTAACTCCAAGAGAAATAGTTTATGATGAAGTTTTTGCTATAGGAAGAACAAATTTTGATTCAGCCGCAGTTTTAGAGCAAGAGGAAATATTTAAAGTTATAGAGGAGGCTTTAAATATCGATAAAGATGGTTTTAATGTTTATTTAGTTGATAGTTTTTCTAATAAGAAATTAGAGGATTTAATTGAACATGTAAAAACTATTTTTAAAGAGAAAGATAAGCCAAAGGATATTTGTTATGCCACTTTAGAAGATCCACGAACTCCAAAAATAATTATGGTTGAAAATGGATTTGGAATTAAATTCTATGAGTCTTTAGAAAAAATAAAAACAACTTATTTTGATAAAATTTTTGAGTTTTACAATTCATCTATAAATGATGAAAAAGAAAAAATAATAGAGGACGTTAATAAAACTAGAAATGATTATATTGGAAATTTAATAAAAACAGCTAAAGATGATGGATTTGAATTAAAAGCAACCAATGCCGGAATAAGCTTTGTACCTATAGAAGAGGAAGAAGAAGAGGTAGAGAAGGAAGAAAACTTAGAAGATGTTGTAAAAAATGAAAATGAAATGTTTGAGAAAGCCGGAAAGTTAAAAGTAGGAGCGGAAGAGGTTTTAGAACTTTTAAGAGACATAGAAGATAATTCAATTGAAAAGTTAAGAGCTATTCTAAGCAATTATCTTAATGAGGAAATGGAAGAGATAAAAGAAGAAGTAATGGATATTTTCGAGAATAATATTGAAGCTAAAGAATACCTTTTAAAAGTTTGTGAGGATATAGAATATAATTTGATGGATATTTATTCTATGGCCTATGAAGATGATGAGGAAAAAATAAAAGAGATTATATTAAAATATCTTGTAAATGTATTAGTTGATAATAGCAATGAAGAAGAGCCAAGAGTTATCTTTGAAGAAGATCCTTCTGTAAATAATTTAATTGGAAGTATAGAATATGAGAATCATAATGGTTCTTATAGTACTGATGTTTCATTAATTAAAGCAGGAACTCTTATAGAAGCTAATGAGGGCTGTTTAATTTTAAGGTTAAGTTCGCTTCTTACAAATCAAGGCAGTTATTATTACTTAAGAAGAGCTTTACTTAATGGCAAAGTAAACTTTAATTATGATAGAGGATATTTAGAACTTTTATCTTTAAATGGATTAAAGCCAGAAGCTGTGCCTATAAAAGTTAAAGTTATAGTTATAGGAGACTATGAAAGTTATGATTACTTATACAAAAATGATGAAGATTTTAAAAGGATTTTTTTAGTAAGAGCTGAAACAAGTTCCTTTGCTAGATTAGATAAATATAGTAAATTAGCACTTTGTAATTTAATTAACCATATTATAGAGTCTGAAAATTTATTAGATTTATCAGATGAGGCTATTAATGAAATAGGAAAATATTTAGCAAGGCTTAGTGAAAGTAGAAAAAAAATACTTTGGGATATCGATGAAGTAGAAAAAGTAATAGTACTTGCTAATACTATAGCCACTAGAAAAGAAAAACAAACTATAGAAGGAGAGGATATTAGAGAGGTAGTTTATAATAAATCTTCTATAGAAAAAGAATATGAAAAAATGTATAGAGATGAAAAAATATTAATTAATATTACTGATAAGATAATAGGTAGTGTTAATGGACTTGCTGTAATAGACACAGGATATTTAAGTTTTGGAAAGCCTATAAGAATAACCTGTATTGCTTATAAAGGTTCAGGTAGAATTATTGATAGTCAAAGAGAAAGTAATTTAAGTGGGGTTATTCATGGAAAATCTATTAGTATCTTAAAAGGGTTTTTAAGTAATTATTTAGATAGCTATGAAAATATACCAGTGGATTTCCATATAGCCTTTGAACAGATGTATGGTCCTTTAGAGGGAGATAGTGCCTCTGTTGCAGAAATAATTTCAATAATTTCAGCCTTAAGTAAAACAGCTATAAATCAAAATATTGCAGTAACAGGTTCTTTAAATCAATTTGGTGAAGTTCAACCTATTGGTGGAGTAAATCAAAAAATAGAAGGATTTTTCAAAACTACAGAAATATTAGATAGTTATAAAGGAAAAGGAGTTTTAATTCCTTATAGTAATAGAGATGAGTTAGTTTTAAATAAGGAAGTAGAAGAGGCTGTTAAAAAAGGTGATTTTAAAATTTATACAATGAAAACAATCTATGATGCTATGGAAGTTTTAATGTTAAATGGAGAAAAAACTTTAGAGGATTTAGGTGCAGCTATAGAAAGTGAAATAAAAAAATATAAATAAAATAATTTATAGAAAATATAGGGAATAGCCTATTAGCACTTAATTGGTGGTGTTAGTAGGCTATTTTTTATAGCTTCAAATTAAAAAAAGAAAAATTAATTAAATTAACAGTATATTGACTAAAAAGAGAAAATATGCTAAAATATGGAAAAAGTATTTGATTGTGAGGTGAATGCTCTTAAAAGAGCTTAGACTTATGTATATAGATTTTGATAAAAAAGAAAATTCTTTAATTATTAAACTTATAGGTGAATTAGACCACCATAGTGCAGAGGAAGTTAGGGTAAAAATAGATGACAGAATAGATAGGAATAATGAAAAGAATATAGTCTTTGATTTTTCTTCAGTTACCTTTATGGATAGTTCTGGAATTGGTGTTATAATAGGAAGATACAAAAAAATCAAATTAAGAGAGGGAAAAATAGCTATAGCTTCTGTAAATAGCAGAATAAAAAGAGTTTTTGAACTATCAGGTATGTTTAAAATAATTAAGGTGTATGAAACAGTTGAAGCTGCCGTAATTGGGGCTTAAAAGATAATTTGGAGGGAATAGGCATGGATGATAATAAAATTATATTAGAATTTTTAGCTAAATCTAAAAATGAAGCATTTGCAAGAGTTTCTATTGCTGCATTTGTAGCTCAATTAGATCCTACATTAGATGAGTTAACAGATGTTAAAACTGCAGTTTCAGAGGCAGTTACAAATTCTATAATTCATGGATACAATAATGATGAAAGTAAAATGGTTAAAATTGAGGCTACTTTAAAGGGTAGAGAAGTTAACATAATAATCGAAGATAAAGGAATTGGTATTGATGATATTGAAGAAGCTAGAGAGCCTTTATATACATCAAAGCCAGAACTTGAACGTTCAGGTATGGGATTTACTGTAATGGAGAGTTTCATGGATAGCCTAGAAGTTGTAAGTGAAAAAGATAAGGGAACTAAAGTGATAATGAAAAAAATATTTAGCACTTTAGAATAGGTGAAATTTTATGAATACATCTAATATTAAAAAATATGACTATGAGGACAATAGACTCTTAGTTGGTTTAGCAAAAAAAGGTGATAAAGAAGCTATGAATAGGCTTGTGGAAATTAATACTCCACTTGTTTCCTCCCTTTGTAAAAAATTTTTAAATAGAGGTTATGAGTATGATGATATATTTCAATTAGGATGTATGGGACTTGTAAAAGCTATTAAAAATTTTGATGATAGTTATGATGTTAAATTTTCTACTTATGCAGTGCCTATGATACTTGGAGAAATAAAAAGGTTTTTAAGAGATGATGGGATAATAAAGGTAAGTAGGAATGTTAAAATACTTGCACAAAAGCTTCATTTTCAAAAAGAAGCTTTAATTAAAGAATTAGGTAGAGAGCCTACAATAGATGAAATTTCTACTTATACAGGTATTGATAAAGAAGAAATATTATTAGCATTAGAATCAGTTAATAATATGAGCTATCTTCATGATACAATACATCAAGATGAGGGAAGTCCTATTTTATTAATAGATAAAATAAGTCAAGATTCTAATGAAAATGAAGATATAGTAGAAAAAATTGCTTTAAAAGATGCTATAAGAAATTTAGATGCTAAATCTAGAAAAATTATAATTTTAAGATATTTTAAAGATAAAACACAAAGTGAAGTGGCAAATCTTCTAGGAATAAGTCAGGTTCAAGTTTCTAGAATTGAAAAGAAAATTTTAATAAACATTAAGGATAAATTGAAAGAGAATTAAAATGAAAAAATATTTAATATATCTCTATCAAATTTTAACTTCAATTATTTTTTTGTCTTAGGTATATACTTGAGATATAGGAGTAATTTGTTTTTAATATTTGATAGAGATTTTTGTATTTAAAAGAAAATTTAAGATTAAATTACATATTAATTTTTGACTAACTTTATTAATAAATAGTTAATAAACTTTGAATATAATTATAAGGAAAAAAAAGCTATATTTTTAAAGCAAGGATAAAAGCCATCTAAGAGATTTTCTTGTTTTTTTAAAAGAAAAATTAGGAATTTTACTGAAAAAATTGTCTTTAATATGTTACTTTTAATATTTTTTTAAACTTATAATTTAGGTGATATAGATATTTTTTTTAACAAAAGGATTAGGGTGAAATGAAAAGAACAGAAAAAAACAAAAGTAAAAAATTTTTCAAAGCAAGAATAATTTTATTGGGAATTTTAGTAATAATTTTATTGTTAGTACTGATTTTTGGAAAAGAATTAACTAAAAAATCTGTAGTTAAAGAAACGGTGGGAACTACTAACAGTACTGCGGTAAAAAATAATACTAATCAAGGGACAGGAAATACTAATGAAACAGCTACAGTAGCTAAAACAAATAGTAAATATGATTTAGGAACAATTACTCCTGCTTATTCAGGATATAATCCTAATGAAATTTTAAAAGGTGAAAACATAATAGCATCTGCTCAAAGTTATGCAGTACCTGCAAATGAAGTAGCTCAAATGGTAGCTGGAAATTCAAATGATACACAAAAAGAAGTTTTCTTAACATTTGATGATGGTCCAAGCACTAATAATACTCCTAAAATTTTAAAAATATTAAAAGAAAATGGAGTACATGGAACTTTCTTTACAATAGGAAATAATTTAAAGAATAATCCAGAGTTACAACAGGTATTAAGAGAAGAGATTGCTGATGGAAATGCTATTGGAAATCATACATATAATCATGAACTTAAGCAGTTATATCCAGATAACAAAATTAGTCCAACTGCTTTTGTAAATCAAGTTGATGAAACAAATGCCTTATTTGATGCTATTTTAGGACCTAACTTTAATACTAGAGTTTTAAGATTACCAGGTGGATATATGTCTAGAACTTATTATAAAGATCCTAATTTAGAAGCATTTAATAAATTATTAAATGAAAATCATATAACAGCAATAGATTGGGATGCTGAAACTGGTGATGCAGCAACAACTAAATCACTTTCAGTTTCGCAGATGGTAAACAATATAGCTAAAGCAGCTTCAAAGGAAACTCATGTAATTATTTTAATGCATGATGCACCAGCAAAGGGTGATACAGTAGAGGCATTACCAGCTATTATTCAATACTTTAAAGAACATGGCTATGCTTTCAAAGTCATAGAAAATGCACCAGCAAGTTCATTTAATAATTTACCATTAAAAACAAATACTGATTCAAATCAAGGTCAAAAAACTGCATAAAAAAATTAAATTAGAGAATAGCTTATTACTAAATATTTGGTAATTTTTGGCTATTCTTTTTTATAAAAATTTTAAATTATGTGAATCTATAAGGGTAAATGTTAAATTTATGTATATATTGGTGATTTATGGTGAAAAAAGTAATATAATTTCTTTAGTTAAAAGTTAAGTGGAATTTTAATTTAAGGGGATAAAAATGAATAATTGGTATAATTTGAGCTTTAATACAATAATAAATTTTTTGAAGAGTGATGAAAAAAGGGGATTATCCTTTAAGCAATTAGAAATTAATTTAAAAACCGCTGGGAAAAATAGCTTGAATTTAGGTGGTAAAGAAGAAGAAAGTGAAAAGAAAAAATTTTTAAAAGAAGTTTCTAAGATAGCAATATTAATAACCTTTATATTTTTTATATTAGGTTATGTAGTAGAGGGATTAGTTATATTTATTTTGAATTTTTCTATAGCCTATGGGAAATTTAGATATACAAAAAATAAAGAAGAACAATTTAATGCTATAAATAATTTAGACTATACTGATGTATGGGTTTTAAGGGCTGGAAATAGAGATTTAATTAAAGCTGAGGATTTAGTAGTTGGGGATATTGTATTGCTTAAAAAGGGGAATATAGTCCCTGCTGATATTAGAATTATAAATAGTAAAAATTTAAGAATTAATGAAAGAAATATTTTAGGTGAAGAATTTATAAGTTTAAAAAATCCTTCTAAGATTTATGGTGAACCTATATCTGTAAAAGAAATTTATAATATGGCATTTAGAGGTACTAGGGTAATAGAGGGTGAAGGAAAAGGAATAGTAGTTAATATAGGAACAAAAACTAATTTAGGAAGCATAGTTAGATATTTTCATAGTTTTAATAGTAAGAAAGAGAAAAGTCTTAAAGCTATAAAAATATTTAAGAAAAAATTTAATCTATATAGTTTAATTTTCTTAGCTATAATTATAGGGATTTTTTCAATAATTAAAAGTAGTGAAGTAAAATCTTTGATTTTCTATTATCTTTTTATTATAGCAATAGTTAATTTAATGGATATTATAGAATTATTAGTGGTGAAAAAGAAAGTGAAAGAACTTAGTGCTGAAGGAATCAATATAAATGATAAGGATTCTTTTAGTAAATTAAATGATATAGATTTATTAATTTTAGACAAACTAGAAACTATATCAGAAAGTAGAATGGAAGTTAAGGCTTTTTATACTAATAGAATAATTAATGAAAGTGGAAAGGTTGATAGAACTAATATAAATGAAGAGAGACTTATAAATATAGCCCTTCTTTGTAATGATAGTAAATATAATAATGTAGATGATAGTTTTGTTGGAGATTTAAAAGAAGGAGCTATATTAAAATTTGCCTCTAAAAATAATATTTTCAAAGGAAATGTAGAGGGAAAAAATAAAAGAATATTTAAAGTAATAAATAATGGTGATAAAGAAATAAAAACAACGGTAAATAGAATAAATAAAAATTATAGAGCAAATGTAAGAGGAAATTTAGAAGATATTTTATCTAAATCTAATTATATTATGATAAATGGTATAGAAAGACCAATAACCAATGAAGAAATAGAAAATTTAAAAATTATAGATTTTAATTTTATAAATAGAGGATTTATTACGGAAGCTATAGCCTATAGAAGTTTCAACTATGAACCTACTGAAGAGGAAAATATAGAAAATAATTTAGTTTTTTTAGGGTTAATAGCCTATGAAAATCCAATTAAAGAAAATGCAAAGCTACTAATAGGAGAAACTAGAAAGCGTAAAATAATACCAATAATAATAACAGAGGAAAATAAAATAACTGCCTATAGAAGTTTAAAGGAACTTTCTATAGTGAACAATATGACAGAGGTGATTTCAGGAGTAGAAATGCTATCTTTAAGTAAAGATGAATTTATAGAAGTTTTAGGAAGAGCAAAAGCCTTTTGTAAGGTTACTCCAGAAATGAGAAATAAAATAATTGAAACCTATGTGGATAATAAATATAAAGTAGCAACAACCGTAGAGAATTTATCTAATATGCCCTCAGTACTTTTATCAGAAATTAGTATAGCAAAAGGGGACAAGGTTTCTGGACTTGTAAACACTTTAAGTACAGTTAATATGTCAGAGAATATATTAGAAAATCTTTTAAAGCTTTATGATTTTGGGAAAGTCTACAAAGGTAATTTAAATAAAGCTTTAGAGTTTTTAAAGAAGTTTTTTATAATTGAATTCATTACTATTCCTATAATAGCTTTTACCTTTAATTTAAATTTAACCTATTACATAATTTTTATTAACTTAATATTAGGACTTTTATTATATTTTATGATTTTAAAATATAATTATTTCAAGGAAAAAATAGCTTTAAATATTGAATTAATCACAGAGAAATGGAAAGTATTAAAAAAGAGGTGATTAGGTGTCTATAGCTAAGATTGAGGTTAATAAACCAGCAATACATTTATTATTTGGATTGATTGTTGGTATTTTAATATATTTACTTGAAAATAAATTTAGCGCAGCCTTTATAGCTGTGCTTTTTATTTTGTTTATCTTTAAAGTTTATGATTTTAAATATTTTAAAATAATCATATCATTTTTTCTTTTGGGATACATTTTAATTTTTGCTTATTTCAACTTAGTGGGGAACAGATATGGAATTTATTCTGTTAGGATGGAAAAAATTTATTCAGATTATGGAGTAGGAATTTTAAATGGTAGGAAAGTTAATATTAATTATAAAAATTTAAGTTTAAAGGAAAATGAAATAATAAAATTTAAGGGGAAATTTAAGAGAGAAATTAATAAAGAAACTGGAGTTGTGGGAGAGTTATTTATAAAAGAAGTTATAGAGAAAAAGGAAGACTTTATTTATAAAATACGAAATATAGCCACTGAGTATAATAGCTATTTAAATAAATATTTAAAGGAAAATGAAAGTGCTATATTAACTGCATTAACCTTTGGAAGAAAGGAATTTTTAGAAAAAGAAGTAAAGGATAATTATAAAGAATTAGGTGTTATACATTTAATTTGTATATCAGGATTTCACATTGCATTAATTTATGGAGCAATAAAAAAAATTTTTAATTATAAAATAGCTTTAGTAATAACCTTTTGCTATGTTGGCCTTGTAGGATTTACAGCATCAGCAGTAAGAGCTTTTATTATGATATTAATGCTATCTTTAGCTACAAAGGTTTTTAAAAATTATGATAGTAAAAATGCTTTAGCTCTATCAGCTATAATTTTATTAGTGCTAAATCCAATTAATTTAATTAATATAGGGTTTCAATTAAGTTATTTAGCAACTTTAGGAATTATTTTAAATTATAATTTTTTAAATAGAGGACTATATAAAATTAAAAAATACCTAAGAGAACCTATAGCTTTAAGTTTAGCCTCTCAACTTTTTGTTTATCCTTATATGCTTTTTATTTATAAAAGTTTTTCAATGAATTTTTTAATAGGATCTTTAGTACTCACTCCTTTAATAACAGTTTTATTACCTATAGGGCTTATTTTAATTGTATTTTTTGTTTTTTCTATAGATATAACATTTATAGACTTTATAATAAAGTATTTCTTTCTATTATATGATTATTTAGTGGACTTTTTAAATTTAATTGCTATTCCTATGAATTATAGTAGCTTTTTATTTATTGTTGGATATTTTTTTATGATAATTTGTTTTTATATGGATTATTTAAAGGTAAATTCTTTTAAATTTAAGGAACTTGGATATCTTTTGTTTATTGGAGTTGTAATAGGTTCTTTTAACTTTTCTACAACTTTTTCAATTTATAAAAAAGATTTCAATAAGGCTTTAGTGGTAAGTAGTGGCTTTTATAAAGAAGCTTTTAGTTTTAGTGAAAATCAATATTTCAATGAAGAAATTAAAAAGGATTTTTCTTTAACTGAATTAGATTTTATTAATAATCAAAAAGCAATAAAATTAGAAGAAGATTTTTATTTGTTCATTGATAAAGAAATAGAGAATTCTTTTATACTGTTAAAGGATAACAAATATGATATAATTGATTTGCTTAATGAAGAAAAAATACTTTATCATAAAGGTAAGTTTATATATGTAAATGAAAGAAGGAGGTGAACTGTTGTTAAAATTAAAAATAGTATTTTAGCAATAGGGTAGGCTGTGATAGATTTATTAAAATTAGAGGATGATATTAAAAGTGGAAATTTAAAAAACTCATATATATTATGCGGAACAGATGAGTTTATTATGAAAGAATCTATAGAAAAATTAATAAATAAGGTAATAGATAAAAGCTTTTTAGATTTAAATTTAGCTAAATTTGATGGTAGTAGTTTAAATTATGATGATTTTATGAATGCCTGTGAAACACTTCCTTTTATGACAGAGAAAAGAGCGGTAGTGATATCAAGAATTAATTTTTTAAGAGATAAGTGTGATAATGAAAATAAAGCTTTTTATGAAAAGGCAAAAGAATATTTTACAAATACTCCAACAACAACATTAGTGGTTGGTTATTTAGTTTTAAGTGATAAAAGAGAAAAAGCAAACAAATTAAAAAAAATAATGGAATTAGATAAAAAAGGTTGTACTATTGTTTTAGTTGAAAAATTAAAAGGTGTAAAGCTAACTAACAAAATAGAAAATATTTTTAAAGACCAGGGAAAAAACATTGGGAAAATAGAACTTAAATATTTTTCTGAGTTAGTTGAAAATAATTTTGATATTATAGAAAGAGAAATAGATAAGTTAATAAACTTTACGGTAGGTAGAGAAATTACTAAAGCAGATATAGACTTAATGTTACCCAAAACCAGTGAAGATGATATGTTTGATTTAATTGATTTTGTTTCCCAAAAGAAAGCTAATAAGGCAATAGATCTAATAAATGAATTACTTAATAAAGGAGAGGATGTATTCTCTATTTTAAGGCTTATACAGGAGCAATTTAAAAAGTTATACATAACAACTATTTGTTTAGAAAAATCTATGCGAGTAGAGGAAATAGGAAGAGAATTAAAATTACCAACCTTTGTTGTAGAAAAGTTTATAGCTCAAAGTAAAAAATTTAAAACAGGAGCTATAAAAAAAGCTTTGAATAGTACTTTAGAAACAGAAAAAAGATTAAAGAGTCAATCTTTTTTAGATAAGAAAACAGAACTTGAACTTATGGTTATAAAAACTTTAATATAATAAAAAAAGTAAAAGCTATGTCCTTTAGGACATAGCTTTTACTTATAGCTTAAAAAGAAAAAAAGAAAGGTGTTAGATTCCTAACACCGTTACAATTAAGCCATAGCGTTTAATTTGCCAGCTAATTTTGATTTTTTTCTAGCAGCCATGTTTTTATGTACTACACCTTTACTTGTAGCCATATCTAAAGCTCTAACTGCTTGAACGTGAAGAGCTTTTGCTTCTTCAACATTTTTAGCTTCTACAGCAGCTTCAAATTTTTTGATAGCTGTTTTAAGAGCTGACTTAATCATTTTATTTCTTAAAGTCTTAGTTGCTGTAACTTTTATTCTCTTTTTTGCTGATTTTATATTTGCCATTCTGGTTCACCCCCTTCAACTTTTATCGCGTATCTGCAGTTTTGGGGAATCTGCATACGAGTTCATTATTTAACAAAGGTAATTATAGCATTTAAATATTATAAGTTCAAGTATTTTTTATTTAAAAGTAGACATAAAAAATATGGATATAGGGTAAAATAACAAAAGTAAAATTTGGAAGGAGTTATAATATGTATACTTTTAGAACAGATTTAGCCATAGAAAGACGAGATATTTATGAAAAAGAAAGCAAGGAAGCTTTAACTGGAGTAACTATTGAAGAGGAACAATTAGAAGATATAAAAGTAACGACTGTCCATATAGAAAATGAAGAAGGCGAAAAGAAAATGGGAAAACCTATAGGAGAATATATAACTATAGAAATTCCAGAACTTACACAGTTTGATGGAGCTACTATGGATGAAATAGCCCATGTTTTATCAGCCTCATTAGAGCAATTAATAAATATTGATGAAAATGAAACAGCTTTAGTAATTGGTCTTGGAAATATAGCTGTAACACCAGATGCATTAGGACCAAAAGTAATAAAAAAACTTATGATAACAAGGCATTTGAAAAAATTAATGCCAGAGGCTATAGATGAAGATATAAGATCTGTCTGTGCATTAGCTCCTGGAGTTTTAGGTACTACAGGCATTGAAACTGGAGAAATTATAAAATCTTTAGTTAGTAAAATAGAACCTAAAGTAGTAATTTGCATAGATGCACTGTCCTCAAGAAGTTTAAAGAGAGTGGCTAAAACTATCCAAATAAGTAATACAGGAATAGTTCCTGGGGCTGGGGTTGGAAATCATCGAATGGAAATAAATGAAAAAACTATAGGGATACCTGTAATTGCTATAGGAATACCTACAGTGGTAAATGCAGCAACAATAGCTAATGATGCTATGGATTTAGTTTTAGATGAAATGATTGAAGAGGCTGAGGAAGGTAAAGAGTTTTATGAAATGCTTAAAAATATAGATAGAAATAAAAAAGCAAATTTAATAAAAAGTCTTTTAAGACCTTTTATGGGGGAACTTATGGTTACACCAAAGGAAGTTGATGAAATTATTGATTATTTATCTAAAATTGTAGCTAATGGAATAAATTTAGCTCTTCAACCAGCAATGATGATAGAAGATATAAATAGCTTTTTAAGTTAATAACATAATAAAATCCTATTCTTCATATAAATTTTATAGGGAGGAGGGATTTTTTTGACTTTAACTAAATCAGTAGTTAACAGAAGAGAAAATATACCTGTTGGACTTCTTTTAATTACAATATTTACAGTTTTTTTTATGGTTAGATATGTACAAGTAGCTTTATCAAGAAATATCATGGGTAATCATGCCTATGTTCAAATGATTAATTCAGGTATACCAATGTTAAACTCAGGATATTACAATGAAGAAGCCTATCTTGAAAGTGATGTTACAGTAGAAAGTTTAGTTTTAGAGGCTTTATGGATTGATAAGATTAATATTAGTACTATTTTATCCTTTCAAATTCCAGGATTTCAGGAATTTGCATCTAATAATGAATTAGTAGTAGATGATGGTATTAAGTCATTTACATTAACGGATAATAGTATAGAAAAGACACCAGAGGTTCTGGTACCACCTGTAGAGGATGGTAAAAATTCTGAGGTTAGAAATCCTAATATAGTAAAAACTTTAGACCAATCAAAACCAGAGGTCTTATTATATAGTAGTCACACAGTGGAAGCCTTTGGAGAGGCTGGACATTTTAATGATGATATTAATAAAAATATTTTAGGGGTAGGAGCTTTGGTTGAAAAAGAATTAGAGGAGTATTACGGAATATCTGTAATTCATGATAAAACTATGTATGCGGCGGACTATAATAATGCTTATATAAGATCAAGAGATGGTGTGAAAAAATATGTTGATAAATATAGTGACTTAAAATTAGTTGTAGATCTTCATAGAGATGGTGGTCCTAAAAATGAATCAGTAACAGCTAAATTAAATGATGAAAGGGTATCAAGGTTAATGTTTGTTAACGGAAAGAATAATCCACATTATGAAAGTAGCAATAAAACAGTACAAGATATGGTTAAGGATATGAATGAATTTTTCCCTGGACTTAGCAGGGGTGTTACAACCTACAATAGAGCAAAAAGTAACTCTTATAATCAAGACTTATTTAAAAATGCAGTTTTAATGGAAGTAGGTTCAGAAAATAGTACTGTTGAAGAAGCAATGAATTCAGCTAAATATATAGCAAGGCTTATAGCTGAAGAAGTTAATAGAAGATAATAAAATCTGAAAAGGAAACTATGGAATTTTATATTTTTTATAAATATAAATGCTATGGTTTCTTTTTGTTTTTTATTAAATTAAAGTGATTTAATCAGCGAACCCTTTAAAATATTATGGAAAGTATATAGGATAAATTTGACATAATATTTTTAAAAAAAACATATAAATTTTTATAGAAAGGGGGTTAGTTTTTTTGATTATAACAGCAAGAATTAGTAAAACAAGGGAGTTGCCTATAGGGTTAATTTTATCATTAGTAGTAATAATGATATTTATGACAAGATTTGTTAAGGTAACTTTATCAGGAAATATAATGGGAAATCATGCTTATGTTCAGATGGTTAATAGTGCAGTACCAATTTTAAAAGGTAGTTATTACAACGAAGAAGCCTATGAAGAAAGTACTATAACTATAGGTAGTTTAATAATGGAAACACTATATCTTGATAAAATAAACCCAAAAACTATTCTGTCAAATCAGGTGGCAGGCTTTGCTGGATTTACATCTAATAATGAATTAGTGAAAAATGAGTCTATCTCAGTAAAATCCTTTGAACTTAGTGAAGAAAGTGTAGCTAAAGTAGATAAGGTAGAAAAATCAGTAAGTCCTAATAATGTGGTTAGAAATGAAGGGATAATAAAGACTCTTGATCAATCAAAACCAGAGGTATTACTTTATAATTCTCATACTACAGAAGCTTTTACTGGAGAAAAAGAGGGAGTAAATAGCTATAATAATGATATGGAAAATAATATCGTAGGGGTAACAAGTTTAATAGAGAAGGAACTTGAGGAGTATTATGGAATTGCAGTGATTCATGATAAAACTGTATATTGTAATGACTTCAATAAGTCCTATGAAAAATCAAGAGCAGGTGTACAAAAATATCTAGATAAGTATGGTGACTTTAAAGTTATAGTAGACGTTCATAGAGATGCGGGGATACCAACTAAGGATAGAACAACAGCAACAGTTAATGGAGAAAATGTGGCAAAACTTCTTTTCCCAACAGGGAAAAATAATAAAAATTACACTGAAACCCAAGCTCTTATAGAGAGGATGAATAATGATATTAAGAGTTTCTTTCCAGAACTTTATAGAGGAAAACTAGAAAGAAATAGAGCAACTAGTAATTCTTATAATCAGGATTTATCTAAAAATGCAGTGCTAATAGAAGTAGGAGCAGATAGAAATACAGAGGAAGAGGCTAAAAATACAGCTAAGTATGTAGCTAGACTTATAGCTGAGGAAGTTCATAGAAAAAGTTCTTAATATTAAGAATAACAGAACAGCTGAGAAAGATTAATTTAAGTTATTTCTCTAAATGATAGAGTTTTATTTTTTTATAATTTAAGTTGATTTGAATAATTATTGGTAATAGGGACATCCTTTAAGATAGATATTATCTTAAGGGGTGTTTTTTTATGAGAAAAAAAATAATGTTAGCTACTGTTATAACAAGTTCAATAATTTTTTTGATTTTTGGATTTTTAACTGTAAATATAGCTACTACAAATTCTTTTAATAGTTTAGAAAATGAGAGGTATGCAGTTAATTATGAGGAAATAAAAAATACAGTAGGAATAGATTTAGAAAATTTCAGTAATGATAATGCTATTATAAAAACCTATAATAATGACAAGGGCTTTATAATAGCTTTAGGGAATTATTACTTTAATTTAGAAGAAAATTTTATAACAATTTTTTTTGTGAAAGGATTTGATTCTATAACAAATTCAGCCCAGTTTATAAGAGAAAAAATTAATGATATTTTTTATTAATAAATAGTAGATTATTTACACTTTCAATAAAACTTATGGTATAATCTATTTTGACTTATTTTACAATGGGGGTGAATGCTGTTCAGCCGTTTAGAAAGGACAGGATATGATATGGATAAAAAGAAATTTATTAGAAACTTTTCTATAGTAGCACATATTGACCATGGTAAATCAACTTTAGCAGACAGACTTCTTGAAAAGACAGGAACCTTAACTAAAAGGGAAATGGAAGAGCAAGTTCTAGACACTATGGAACTTGAAAAAGAAAGAGGTATAACTATAAAATCTCAAGCCGCAAGACTTATATATAAAAGAGAAAATGGAGAGGAATATATATTAAATCTTATAGATACTCCAGGACATGTAGACTTCACTTATGAAGTTTCAAGAAGCTTAGCAGCTTGTGAAGGTGCTGTACTTGTAGTTGATGCAAGCCAAGGAATACAAGCACAAACATTAGCTAACTGCTATTTAGCATTAGATAATGATTTAGAAATTGTACCAGTAATTAATAAAGTAGACTTACCAAGTGCAAGACCAGATGAAATTAGAGATGAGATAGAAGATGTTATTGGAATAGAAGCAGCTTCTTGTCCACTAATTTCAGCTAAAACAGGACTTAATATTGAGGATGTTTTAGAAGAGGTAGTAAATAAAGTTCCAGCACCAGAGGGTGATGAAAATGCGCCACTTAAGGCTTTAATTTTTGACTCTTACTATGACAGTTACAAAGGTGTTGTTTCTTATGTAAGAATAAGAGATGGTAAGGTTAAAAGAGGAACTAAAATAAAATTAATGGCAACTGGAAAAGAGTATGAAGTAACTGAGGTTGGAGTATTTACACCAGCACCATATCCAGTTAATGAACTTCAAGCAGGAGAAGTTGGTTACATAACTGGTTCTATAAAAAATGTTAGAGATGCTAGAGTAGGGGATACAATAACTTACGCAGATAATCCAACAGCAGAACCTCTTAGAGGATATAGACCAGCCATGCCAATGGTTTTCTCAGGTATTTATCCAGTGGATGGAGCAAAATACGAAGAGCTTAAAGAAGCTTTAGAGAAACTTCAAATAAATGATGCGGCTTTAACTTTTGAGCCTGAAACATCAATAGCTTTAGGATTTGGATTTAGATGTGGATTCTTAGGACTTCTTCATATGGAAATTATGCAAGAAAGAATAGAAAGAGAATTTAATCTAGATATAATTACTACTGCTCCTTCAGTTATCTATAAGGTAACTAAAACTACAGGGGAAACCTTTGATTTAACAAACCCAACAAATCTTCCAGAGCCAACTGAAATAGCTTATATGGAAGAGCCTATGGTTAAAGCTTCAATAATAACACCAACAGATTATACTGGAGCTGTTATGGAACTTTGCCAAGAGAGAAGAGGAAGATATATTGATATGAAATATATCGAGGAAACAAGAGTAGTAATTGACTATGATATGCCATTAAACGAAATTGTTTATGATTTCTTTGACACTTTAAAATCAAAAACAAGAGGATATGCATCCTTAGATTATGAATTAAAAGAGTATGAGAGATCAGAGCTTGTTAAGCTTGATATAGTTCTTAATGGAGATGTAGTAGATGCATTATCTATGATAGTTCCAAGAGATAGAGCTTATAACAAAGGTAGAGGAATAGCTGAAAAGCTTAAAGAAATAATTCCAAGACAAATGTTTGAAATACCAATACAAGCAGCTGTAGGATCAAAAATCATAGCAAGAGAAACAGTTAAAGCTATGAGAAAAGACGTACTTGCTAAATGTTACGGTGGAGATATTTCAAGAAAGAAAAAACTTCTAGAGAAACAAAAAGAAGGTAAGAAGAGAATGAGACAACTTGGAACAGTAGAAGTTCCACAGGAAGCTTTCATGGCAGTTCTGAAAATAGATTAAAAAATAGCCCTTTTATAGGGGCTATTTTTTTGCAATTTTTCAATTTATATTTTTAATTTATTGATTAGTTAAATAGAAATAAAAGTTATTTTACTTCTGGAACTTGATTTTCTCCATATTTATGTTTTGGTTTATGGTTACTTTTTTTACCATGCCCAGCTTTAGGGTTTGGGTTACCCATTCCTGCTTTTGCCATGAAAAATACCTCCTTGAAAATATTTTTATAAATAGAATTAAAAGATAATATTTATAAATTAATATTAGTATTAGAATAATAAAAAAATTTATGTTAAGTATAAAATGAGATATAAACTAAAGATTGGTAGAATATAATTAAAGGAAAAAGAAACCTTGAAAAATTAAATAAAAATATTAAGTTTTAGTCATAAAACTATGTAAAGTTAATATAAATTATTAAGATGAATTTTTCATTACTTTATGAATATAAATTTTAAGTAAGTATTTTTGATTTTGAAAGGGGATTATTATGAAATTAAATTTAAATTTAAGAGATGTATCTATTCCATGTAAAAGACTTAGAAAAGATAATTTAGCTACTGGAAGCTTAAGAAGAGGGGATAAAGTTATACCTATTTCTGTTAAGGGTTCTGATATAGATAAATACGTAAGAGATAATGGTTATGACAAATTAGTAGATGTTGAAATAAGTGGTGAAAATATAAAAGTTAAAATTGCCTTAAGTAAGAGAGATTTAATAATACACAACATAGTAAATATAGATTTTATTGAAGTAAATTAATAAGTGATGCTGCAATTTTTGCAGCATCATTTTTAGATTCTTTTATAATAAATAGTTAAACTTTTATTAGGGAAGATATATAATAAGACTAACTTAAGTTAGTTAATGGAGGAAAAATATGAAGAAAATATCATTATATATACATATACCATTTTGTGATCAAAAATGTTTTTATTGTGATTTCCCATCTTTTGCAGGAAAAGGAGATTTGAAGGAAAGATACATAAAAGCTTTAATAAAGGAATTAAAAATCAAAATAAAAAACTATAAAATAGAAACAATATTTATAGGTGGTGGAACACCTAGTTCTTTAAATGAAAAAGAATTAGAACTTTTATTAAAAGCTATTAAAGAAATAAATTTTTCAGAGAATGTAGAATATACCATGGAATGTAATCCAGGGAATTTAACTAAGGAAAAGCTTTTAATAATGAAGGCTAATGGAGTGAATAGAATAAGTATGGGGCTTCAAGCTGTTCAAAATGACATGCTTAAAATAATGGGAAGAATACATAATTTCAATGAATTTTTAGATAATTTCAAAGAGGCTAGAGCAGTTGGTTTTAATAATATTAATGTTGATTTAATGTTTGGACTTCCAGAGCAAACAATTAATTATTGGGAGGAAACTTTAGATAGAATTATAGATTTAAATCCAGAACATATTTCAGCCTATAGTTTAATTGTTGAAGAGGGAACGGCTTTTTATAATTTATATGAAAAAGATAAATTGATTTTACCAACAGAAGAAATTGAAAGAGATATGTACAATATGGCAAAAGAAAAGTTGAAAAGTGCTGGATATAATCAATATGAAATATCAAATTACTCAAAAAAAGATTTAGAATGTAAACATAATTTAGCCTATTGGGATATGGAAGCTTGGATTGGAGTTGGTTCAGCAGCGAGTTCCTATATAGACAGTAAAAGAATAACTAATATAGCTAATATAGAAAAATATATAGAGGCTATAGAAAATGATAAATCAATGGTTCAAGAGGAGATAGAAAATTCTTTAAATGATAATATAGAAGAGTTTATGTTTATGGGACTTAGAAAAATAGAAGGAATTAGTAAATTAGAGTTTAAAAACAGATTTAAAATAAATATAGAAGAAATTTATGGAGATATGCTTAAAAAATATGAAGAGAAAGAACTTTTAAAAGTTACTGAAGAAAGAGTCTACCTTACCGCTAAAGGAATAGAATGGTCCAATCAAATTATGGCTGAATTTTTACTTTGAAATATAGAAAATGGAAGTAAAAGAAAGATATTCAGAGAAAAATAGGGATAAGTTAAAATAAATAGCAATTATTCTTTTAAAAATACTGTTGACGAAAATTAAAGAAAAGCATATTATAAAAATATAGTAATTAGCACTCGACATTAATGAGTGCTAATAGATGAGGTGATAGTAAATGATAGATGATAGAAAATTAAAAATTCTGCATGCTATTATAAGAGATTATATTTCTACAGGAGAACCAGTAGGTTCTAGAACTATCGCTAAAAAATACAATCTTGGTATAAGTCCAGCTACTGTAAGAAATGAAATGGCTGACTTAGAAGAAATGGGGCTCTTAGAGCAACCTCATACGTCAGCTGGAAGAATTCCTTCCAGTAAGGGTTATAGGTTATATGTAGATAGAATAATGGAGGTTGAAAAACTTTCATCTGAGGAAGAAAAGGTAATAAGAGATCAAATGCTGAAGAATGAATATGAATTAAATACATTGATTCATCAAGCAAGCACTTTGTTATCTGATTTGACTAAACTAACCTGCATAGTTAACACTAAGTCCTTGAAAAGAAACTTTATTATATCTATACAATTAATTAAAGTAGATAATAATGGAGTCCTTTGTATAATGGTAATGGATAGTGGAATAATTAAAAATAAATTAGTTAAAGTATCTTATGTTCCGGGAGAAGAAGTTCTATCGAATATAGGGAAAGTTATAACTAATGATTTAAAAGAATTATTCATAGAACAAATAACTCTTGAAGTTATAAGTTCTTTAAAAGAAAAGCTTAAAGATTATAGTGATATAATAGATGCTTTATTACCAGCTATATATGAAGGTCTTAACAGTAAATCTGTAGAAGAGCTTTTTATGGAAGGAACTACAAATATATTTAACTATCCTGAGTACAATGATATAGAAAAAGCTAAAAAAATGTTATCACTTCTTCATAATAAGATTGAAATGCCAAAACTTATAGATAGTAAAGATGGCATAACAGTAAGAATTGGAGATGAAAATTTCACTTCGGAAGCTAGTGATTGTGCTATAATATCTGCTAATTATACTTTAGGAGGTAAGGAACTTGGAACTATAGCCTTGATAGGACCTAAAAGAATTAATTATTCAAAGGTTTTAAGTATTATGGATATGGTTATGAAAGAGTTAAATGAAACTTTAAATGACGAATAATTTAAAAGCAAGTACTAATAAGCTAAAATAAAACTTGGCTTATATTAAATAGAAGAATTGAGGTGGTCAGGAAAGATGGAAGAGAATAAAAATGAATTTGAAGAAGAAATTTTAAATAAAGAAGAAGTTATAGAAGAGCCTAGTGTAGAAGAAAATAGCGAGGATGTAAACTCTGAAGAGAATGCTGAAATTGAACAAATAGATGAGCTGAAGGAGTTAAGAGAAAAACATATGCTATTTGAAGGTAAAAATAAAAAACTACAAAATGAGCTTGATGCATTAAAAGATAGACTTTTAAGAATGAATGCAGAATATGAAAACTACAGAAAAAGAACTGATAAAGAAAAAGAAAGAATTTATAGTGATGCTTGTACAGATGTTCTTGTTAAAGTACTTCCTGTGTTAGATAACCTAGAAAGAGCTATAGCAGTTGATGGTACAGTAGAAGACCTTAAAAAAGGTGTGGAAATGACTATAAGACAATTTACTGATGCTTTATCGAAATTACAAGTTGAAGAAATTGAAATTTCAGAAGGTTTTGATCCAAATGTACATGAAGCAGTAATGCATGTTCAAGATGAAAACTTTGGTGAAAATGAAGTGGCTGAAGTATTCCAAAAGGGATATAAAAGAGGCGATAAAGTTATAAGACATGCAATGGTTAAAGTAGTTAATTAATTAATCGTTAGTATTTAAAACTTTATATAAATTACAAAATTATAAATTAAAAAAATCAGGAGGAATTTTATTATGAGTAAAATAATTGGTATAGATTTAGGAACAACAAATTCATGTGTAGCTGTTATGGAAGGTGGAGAGCCAGTAGTTATAACAAATGCAGAAGGTGCAAGAACTACTCCTTCAGTAGTTTCTTTCCAAGCTAACGGAGAAAGATTAGTAGGACAAATTGCTAAAAGACAAGCAATTACAAATCCAGAAAAAACTATAATCTCAATCAAAAGACATATGGGAACAGATTTCAAAACAAATATAGATGGTAAAGATTATACACCACAAGAAATATCAGCAATGATACTTCAAAAATTAAAAGCTGATGCTGAAAGTTATTTAGGAGAAAAAGTAACAGAAGCTGTTATCACAGTTCCAGCTTACTTCAATGATGCTGAAAGACAAGCAACTAAAGATGCTGGTAGAATAGCAGGATTAGATGTTAAGAGAATAATCAACGAACCAACAGCTGCTGCTTTATCATATGGATTAGATAAAATGGATGATGCTCACAAAATATTAGTATTTGATTTAGGTGGTGGTACTTTCGACGTATCTATCCTTGACTTAGGTGATGGAGTATTTGAAGTTGTATCAACAAACGGAGATGCTAGACTTGGTGGAGATGACTTTGACCAAAGAATAATAGACTTCATAGCTGAAGATTTCAAATCACAATATGGAATAGATTTAAGACAAGATAAAATGGCTCTTCAAAGATTAAAAGAAGCTGCAGAAAAAGCTAAAATAGAATTATCATCAGCTTCACAAACTATAATCAACTTACCATTCATCACTGCTGATGCAACTGGTCCAAAACACGTTGATATGACATTAACAAGAGCTAAATTTAACGAAATGACTAGAGATTTAGTTGACAAAACTATCGATATAATGAAAGGTGCATTAAGCTCAGGAAATGTAAGCTTAAATGACATTGATAAAATAATCTTAGTTGGTGGATCAACAAGAATACCAGCAGTTCAAGATGCTGTTAAGAGCTTTACAGGAAAAGAACCTTCAAAAGGAGTTAATCCAGATGAATGTGTAGCTATGGGTGCTGCTATTCAAGGTGGAGTTTTAACTGGTGATGTTAAAGACGTATTATTATTAGATGTTACACCACTTAGTTTAGGAATTGAAACTTTAGGTGGAGTTGCTACTAAATTAATAGAAAGAAATACAACTATTCCTACAAGAAAAAGTCAAATATTCTCAACAGCTGCTGATGGTCAAACTTCAGTTGAAATTCATGTAGTTCAAGGTGAAAGAGAAATGGCTGGAGATAATAAATCATTAGGAAGATTTACATTATCAGGAATAGCACCAGCTCCAAGAGGAATTCCTCAAATCGAAGTATCATTTGATATAGATGCTAATGGTATAGTTAAAGTTTCAGCTATGGATAAAGCTACAAATAAAGAAGCTAATATCACAATAACTGCTTCAACAAATCTTTCAGATTCAGAAGTAGAAAATGCTGTAAAAGAAGCAGAAAAATTTGCTGAAGAAGATAAAAAGAGAAAAGAATCAATAGAAGTTAAAAACAACGCAGAGCAAGTTGTTTACCAAACTGAAAAAACAATGACTGATTTAGGAGATAAATTAGGAGCAGAAGATAAATCAAAATTAGATGCTAAAATGGAAGCACTTAAAGCTGTTAAAGATGGAGAAGATATAGAAGCTATTAAAAAAGCTATGGAAGAATTAAACCAAGAATTCTATGCTATATCATCAAAATTATATGGGCAAAACCCAGAAGCTGCTCAAGCTGCAGGTTTTGATCCAAACAACATGGGTGGAGCAGGAGCTCAAGGAGAAGTTCCTCATGATGATAATGTTGTAGATGCAGACTTTAAAGTAGATGAAGATAAATAATAACTACAAAAAAGCCTTAAGCTCTGATATAATATAAAAAAGAATTTAATTTAAAGGGAAGGCAAGGGTCTTCCCTTTTTCCAAGTATAAATCAATGTTGAATGTAGGTGGTGAGAATAATGTCTAAGAGAGATTATTATGAGGTCCTTGGCATAGAAAAAGGTGCATCGGAGGATGAGATAAAAAGAGCTTTTAGAAAGTTAGCAGTAAAATATCATCCTGATAAAAATAAAGGGGATGCAGAAGCTGAAGAAAAATTTAAAGAAATAAATGAAGCATATCAAGTATTATCTGATGCAGAACAAAAAGCAAAATATGATCAATTTGGTCATGCTGGAATGGATGGATCAGCTGGATTCGGTGGCGGAGCTGGCGGATTTGGTGGATTTGACTTCTCAGAAATGGGGGGATTTGGAGATATATTCGAAACATTCTTTGGAGGCGGCGGTGGTGGCGGCTTCGGAGGAAATAGTAGAAGAAAAAATGCACCGAGAAGAGGTAGCGATTTAGAATATCTATTAAATATAGAGTTCGAAGAAGCTATGAAAGGTGTTGAAAAACAATTCAATATAGTGAGAACAGAAGGTTGTGAAACCTGTTCAGGAACTGGTGCAAAACCAGGAACAACAAAGAAAACTTGTTCAAAGTGTAATGGTACTGGACAAATTAGAGTTCAAAGACAAACACCTCTTGGAAGTTTTGTTTCAACAAGTGCCTGTGATGCTTGTGCAGGAACAGGTGAAGTTATAGATGATCCATGTCCAGAATGTAAGGGTAAAGGTAGAGTAAGAAAGAATAGAAAAATAACTGTTAATATTCCAGCTGGAGTTGATAATGGCAATATTCTTACTTTAAGAGGACAAGGAGATCACGGAGTAAATGGTGGTCCAGCAGGAGATATTTATGTAAGAATAAATGTAGCTCCATCAAAGATATTTAAAAGAGATGGTTCAGATATATTCTACGATTACAAAATATCAATGACAAAGGCTGCACTTGGTGAAGAAATAACAGTACCAACAATTGATGGTAATGTTAAATATACAGTTCCTGCTGGTACACAGCCAGGAACAAGATTTAGATTAAAAGGAAAAGGTGCTCCTAAAATAAACTCTAATGCAAGAGGAAATCAATATGTAAATATTATAGTTGAAGTTCCTAAGAACTTAAATAAAGAGCAACAGGAAGCTTTAAAAGCCTTTATGGTAACATTAGGTGAAGAAGAAGCTGTAGAAGGGCATAAAAGAAGAGGTCTTTTTAATTTTGGAAAATAAAGAATAAAAAAAGAGTTCGAAAGAACTCTTTTTTTATTTCAATAATTCAGTGCTTTTATCAAAAGCCTTATCTAAAAAATCTCCAGAAGCTGTTAAAGATTCTTGAGAAATTTTAAATTTTTCATTAGCTACCGATATATCTGTAGTATTTAATCCTTCTAAATAATAATCATTTGATTTTTTAGCTTCTTTAGAAAAGTTTTCAATATTAGATTTTATTTCGCTGATATTACAATTTTTGTTTAAGTTATCGATTTCAGAAAGAGTAGAGTTTAACTCTTGGATATTACTTACTATTTTTTTCTTATCTTCCTTAGAAACATCGTTATCTTTACATCTCTCCATAATTTCAGCTCCGTGAGTGGTTAATTTTAAAGAGAACTCTGAGCATTTACTCATAATATTATTAAGTAGTAGTTTTTGGTCTTCGCTTATACTTTCATTAGTAATAGGAGAATTTGTTGATTCTTCAGGTTCCTCATTACTGCATCCTAAGAAAACAGTGCTAGAAAAAATTAAAAATGCTAGAAATGGAATAAAAAATTTTTTCATAAGACCTCCTAAAAATAAAATTTTATAAAGTTCTAATATAAAAAGATATTACCATAATTTTACTTTTATATAAAGATATAAATTAATAATAGAATTTAGAGAATAATAGTAAAGGGAATAGATGCTAGACATAACTTTTAATAAAGTGTAAAATTAATTATTAGTCGCAGTGCAAATAAGGAAGGATGATAAACTTTGGAAGGTAATTGGATTGAAATAAGAGTAATAACTAAAAGTGAAGCTTTAGAAGAAGTTTCAGGAATATTTTATGCTTTAGATTGTAAAGGGGTAGCTATAGAAGACCCTAATGATATATTAGATAGAGAGCAAGGACCTCTTACTTGGGATTTTGCTGATTTAAATATTTTAGAATATAAAGGTAAAGCAGCAGTTGTAAAAGGCTACTTTGCAGAAGAAGATAATATAGAAGAAATTAAAGCTTTTATAATTGAAAGATTAGAAGACCTTAAAGAGATGGAAATAGATCTTGGTGAGGCTTTAGTTGAAGTTGCTGAAATGCAAGAAGAAGATTGGGCAAATAACTGGAAAAAATATTATAAGCCAACTAAAATAGGTGAAAGAATAGTTATAAAACCAATTTGGGAAGATTATGAATTAGCTAATGATGAAATATTAGTAGAACTAGACCCAGGAATGGCATTTGGAACAGGAACTCATGAAACTACAAGAATGTGTGCAGCAGCACTTGAAAAGTATGTTAAAGAAGATACAACTGTTTTTGATATTGGTACAGGATCAGGAATTCTTGCCTTAATAGCTTCAAAATTAAATGCTAAACATGTAGTAGGAGTAGATTTAGACCCTATAGCGGTAGAATCAGCTAAAATAAATATAGGATATAACGATGTAAATAATATAGAAGTTTTACATGGTAATCTTGTTGAGGTTGTAGAAGGAAAAGCTGATGTTGTTGTTGCTAATATACTTGCGGAAATAATTTGTATTTTAGTAGATGATGCTAAAAAAGTATTAAAAGAAGAAGGATTATTCATAACTTCAGGTATAATACATGAAAGAAGACAAATGGTAATTGATAAGCTTGAAAGTGAAGGCTTTGAGATTGTTGAAGTTAATGAAGATGGAGAATGGAACTGTATAGTTGCTAAATTAAAATAGTTTTAAAGGGGTTTTAATATGCATAAATTTTTTACGCCAACAAACCTATTTACAGAAACACATGCCATAATTCAAGGTGATGATGTTAAACATATTTATAAGGTTTTAAGAGTTTCAACGGGAGAAAAAGTATCAATCAATAATCTCCAAGGAGAAGAATTCCTTGGAGAGGTTGAGGAAGTAAATAAAAGTGAAGTTAGGATTAAGCTTATAGAAAAATTAGAGATAAATAATGAAAGTCCTATAAGTATTATTTTGTTTCAAGGAATGCCAAAGGCAACAAAAATGGATTTAATAGTTCAAAAAGGAATAGAACTTGGTATAGATGAATTTATCCCTGTAATAACAGCTAGAGTTGATGTGAAGCTAAAGGGAGAATTTAAAAAGCTTGACAGATTAAACAAAATTGCATTAGAGGCTGCAAAACAAAGTAAAAGAAGTAAAATTGCTAAAGTTTTAGAGCCTATAAACTTTCAAGAAGCTATGGATATAATGAAGGAAATGGATTTAATTGTTATACCTTACGAAAATGCCACAGGTTATGGAATTAGAGCACTTAAAGAATCTTTAGGAGATAAAACACCTAAAAATATCGCTATAATGATAGGACCAGAGGGTGGATTCGAAGAAGAAGAAATAGAAAATCTAAAGAATATGGGAGCTCATATTGTAACTTTAGGACCAAGAATATTGAGAACAGAAACAGCAGGATTTACCTGTGCTAGTTTACTTCAATATGAGCTAGGAGATTTAGGAGGAGAAATTTAAATGAAAGTAGCATTTTCTACTTTAGGATGTAGAGTTAACCAATATGAATCAGAGGCTATGACTGAAAAATTCATAAAAGAAGGATATGAAGTTGTAGATTTTAACAGTTTTGCAGATGTTTATGTTATAAATACCTGTTCAGTAACTAATATGGGAGATAAGAAATCTAGACAATTCATTAGTAAAGCAAGAAGAGAAAATCCAGATGCTATAATAGCGGTGGTTGGATGTTATTCTCAAATAGCATCAACAGAGGTAAGCGGAATAGATGGTGTTGATGTTGTCCTTGGAACTAGAAATAAAGGTGAAATAATTTATTACATAAATAAAGCTAAGGATGAAGGTAAACAACAGGTAAAAGTTGGTGCTGTACTTAAAAATAAAGTTTTTGAAGATTTAACTATAGATGATTATCAAGATAAAACAAGAGCATTTTTAAAAATTCAAGATGGATGTAATAGATTCTGTACTTACTGTATAATTCCTTATACAAGAGGTTCAATTTGTTCAAAAAATCCTAAGAAAATAATTGAAGAAGTGAAAAAACTTGCAAGTAATGGATTTAAAGAAGTTATTTTATCAGGTATTCATATAGCTTCTTATGGTTATGATTTTGAGGATAAAACAACCTTAGTTGATATTTTAGAGGAAATTGAGAAAATAGATGGAATAGAAAGAGTGAGAATTGGTTCAATAGAGCCTAATTTCTTTACTGAAGATGTAGTAAATAGAATATTTAATCTTAAAAAATTATGTCCACAATTCCACTTATCACTTCAAAGTGGCTCAGATGCAACTTTAAAAAGAATGAATAGAAGATATACTGCTGCAGAGTATGAAAATATAGTTAATTTATTAAAAGAAAAAATAGAGAATGTATCAATTACCACTGATGTAATAGTTGGATTCCCTGGTGAAACAGATGAAGAATTTGCTGAAACTTACAAATTCTTAGAAAGAATTAAATTAAGTAAATTACATGTATTTAAGTATAGTCCTAGAAAAGGAACTAAGGCTGAAAGCATGGAAAATCAAGTTGATGGTAATAAAAAAGAAGAAAGAAGTAAAGCTTTAATTGAGTTAACAAATAGATATGAGAATGAATTTGCTAAAGCTCATATAGGGAAAACTTTAGAAGTTCTATTTGAAATGGCTACAAAGACTGAGGGAATTCATGAAGGTTATACTAGAAATTATCTAAAAGTTGAAGTTCACTCAGACAAAAATATAAGAGGTCAATTATTAAATGTAAAAATAGTTGATGTTAAAGGAGATATGGCAATAGGAGAGCTTGTATAAAAAATAAAAGATAAAAATAATATTGTCTATTATTTTAAAAGAAGCTAGATTATTGTATAATAATATTAGAATAAAAAAATGGAGGTGAAAATATGTCAGATTGTATTTTTTGTAAAATAGCAAAAGGTGAAATACCAAGCAAAAAAGTTTATGAAGATGATAAAGTTTTAGCTTTTTATGATATAGAACCAGCAGCTCCAGTACATGTTTTAATTATACCTAAAAGCCATATAGGAAGTATTAATGAAATAACTAATGAGAATTCTAGTATTGTGGCACATATTTTTGAAGTAATTAATAAAATAGTAATAGAGCTAAATATAAATGAAACGGGCTATAGAGTTATCTCTAATTGTGGAGAACAGGGCGGTCAAACAGTTGGTCATCTACATTTCCATTTATTGGGTGGGAGAAATTTAGCTTGGCCACCAGGCTAAATTTAACAAAGAAAAAAATATATAAATTGTTGACCTATTAAAATAGTTATAGTATAATATAGCGTGTGTTATTTAGCCCACAGCTGTGAATTAACTTTAATAATTTACGCTAGCGGAGGGAGGGAAAAAGAATGTCAGAAATAAGAGTAAAAGAAAATGAATCATTAGAACAAGCACTAAGAAGATTCAAAAGATCATGTGCTAGATCAGGAGTACTTTCAGAAGTAAGAAAAAGAGAGCACTATGAAAAGCCAAGTGTAAAAAGAAAGAAAAAATCAGAAGCTGCTAGAAAGAGAAAATTCAAGTAGTTTTAGAAATTATTTAGATAATTCTTTTGAAAGAGGGTTGTAAGATGCCAACTATAAAAGAGAGACTTCAAGAAGACTGGAAGCAGGCCTTAAAAAATAAGGAAAAATTCAAAGCTAACGTCTTAAGCACTGCTAAATCAGCAATACTTTTAGTTGAAAAAACTGATGGTGTTAAGCTTGAGGATGAAAAAGTGATAGAAATCTTAGCGAGGGAAATCAAGCAAAGAAATGAAGCTATACTTGAATTCCAAAAGGGAAATAGACAGGATTTAGTAGATCAGAATAAAACTGAAATAGAAATTTTGTTAAATTACCTTCCTCAGCAGTTAAGTGAAGAAGAAATCAAAGAATTAATAGAAATCACAGCAACAGAAGTTGGTGCTAATAATATTAAAGATATGGGCAAAGTAATGTCAGCTATCCGCCCTAAAACAGTTGGTAGAGCTGATGGAAAACTTGTAAGTCAATTAGTAAAAGAATTTTTAAATAAATAGTAGAATTCGCTGTAAAGCGAATTCTTTTTTTTGTCTTTAAATATATTTTTAATTTTCAATATTGTAAATAAAACTCTTTAATAATGGAACTTTACTTTATGAATAAATAATCTTTTTCATTCATAAGTTTATAAAGGATTAATAATTAAGGAGAATTTATGATGGGTAAAATAAATGATTTGAGAGTTAAAATAGCAGAAAGCTTGGAAATTTCAGAAGAAGTAATTACTAATCTTCCTAAGATAAGTGTTATAGGAAAAAATAAGATTATAATAGAAAATCATAAGGGGATAATTGAATTTGACAAACATATAGTAAAAACAGGTAGTGAAAGTGGGATTATAGTAATAACGGGGAAAAATTTTGAAGTTTCTTTCTTGGGGGAAGATACAATTATAGTAGTGGGAACTTTTCATTCTTTAACCTATGGGGAGGAGAATTAGATGAAAAGAAGATTAGTGGATTTAAAAGTTGAAGTAAAAGTTTTGAAAAGAGAACAATTATTTAATTTAATCTCTAATAGTAACATAACAATAAAAAATAGTACTACTATAGATAATTTCACATTAAGTTTTGACATAAATTATAAAGATTATAAAAAATTAAGGAAAGTAGTAAAAAGATTAAAAGGAAAAATTAAAATAGTCAATAATGGGTCATTAATAGCTATGTTATTAAAGGTGAAAAATAATGTAGGTATTCCTATTGGATTAGTAATAGCTTTTTTAATTTTTTTAGTTTTTTCTAATTTTGTTTGGAGAATTTCTATAGAAGGAAAGAGTTATTTGCCTCCTTATGAGATAAGAGCAATTTTAAGAGATTTAGGAATAAAACCAGGGATGAAAAAAGCTTCAATTAATGTTTATGAAGTGGAAAAGGAATTAGAAAAAAAACTTGAAGAAATAATGTGGATTAACGCAAGAGTTGAAGGAAGTACTTTAAAAATTAAGTATGAAGAAAAAATTTTAACCTCTGTAAAAAAAGAAAATGAAGATTTAAAGGGAACGGAAAAAGTGGCTATAATGGATGCTGTTGTAAAGCGAGTTTATACCACTTCAGGAATGGCTAAGGTAAAGCCAGGAGATGTTGTTAAAAAGGGAGATGTAATTATAGTTGGAGAACAGGGAGAGGATCTTACAGCTAAAGAAAAAGTTATTCCAGAGGGTGTTGTTCTTGGAAGTACTTTTTATGAAAAAAATATAGAGACTCAAATATCAGGTGAAAGAGAAGTTTATACAAAGAATAAAGATAGTGAAATATTTTTAGAAATAGCAGGAAAGAAAATTTATCTAAAAAAGCCTACAAAAGAATTTGAAAATTATGATAAAATAGAAGAGAAAGGAAAGTTTTTTAATAAAAGTACTTATTACGAAAAAAAACAGGAGCAAATAGTTGAAAGTGAAGAAGCAATAATAGAAGATATTATGATTAAGCTAGAGAAAGCAGTAACTAAAGAGATAAGTAGAGATGCTGTAATTGTAGAGAAGAAATTTGAAAAAGAGGATTTAGGTGAAGGAAAAATAAATTTAAAAGTTTTGTTTGTAGTGGAACAAAATATAGTATCACCTTAATTTAAGAAGTTATACTTTACAAAAGGAGTAGAAGGTGGAATAAAATTGAATAAAAGTTTAAGGAAAGCAGATAACTTATTAAAAGATTTTAAAAGACCAATGTTATTTATAATGGCTTTTTTAATAATCTATTTAATATTAGCAACAGCTTTAATAACTAAGAAATATGATTTAAAACCAGGGGAAATACCAAAGGCAGATATTAAAGCTAATAAAGAAATTATAGATGAAGCTGCCACTAGTGCTAGTAAAAAACTAGCTGCTGAAAAAGTAGATAAGAAATATAGCTTGCTTTCAGAGGTTAAACAAAATAGCGAAGATCAAATTAAAAATTTCTTTGTTTCATTTAATGCGGAAATGGGTAAAAATGTTTCTCCGGAAGAAAAAATAAATGCCATGGCAGCTTTCAAAGGCTTTGGGCTAACTAATGATGACTATAATGTCCTGTTTGGTTTAAATGAGGAAAATATTGAAAAATTAGAAAATGTTTTAACAGAAAGTGTAGATGTTGCTTATGAATCTCCTATAACAGAAGGAAATTCACAGCAATTAACAGATGCAAAGGATAATGCAATAACTGTTATTATTGAAAGTTCGTTACCACAACCGGTTAAAAATATAGCTACAACAATGGTAAGCACTCTTATAAAGCCTAACTTTATGTATGATAAAGAAGCAACAGATGAGGCGGTAAATGAGGCTGTAAAGGCTGTAGCGCCAGTAATGATTAAGAAAAATCAAATTGTAGTAAAAGAAGGAGAGCCTGTAACAGCACAACAAATAGAACAATTAAGAGAACTTGGGCTTTTAAATGACTCTAATATAAAATTATATGTATATATTGCATTAGCAGCTCTGGTGGTTCTTGTACTTTATGTACAATATAGATATACCTATAAATATTATAGAAAAGTTTATAATGATTTTTCAAAACTTTTATTAATGACAATGATAAATATATTAGCTATCTTAATAACTAGAGTAACAGGGTTATATTCGGCGTTTTTAATACCATTTGCCTGTGCTCCAATATTATTAACTTTACTTTTAGACTATAAACTGTCTTTAGTTGTTAGTGTATTGAATGTTATTTTAATAGCTGGAGCTACAAACTTTAATGGTGCTGTTATAATAGTAGCAATTTTAGGAGCAGTTCTAGGATCAACAATATTAAGAAAAATGCAACAAAGGAATGATATTTTATATGCAGCCCTTATAGTAGCTTTAATTAGTTCGGCTATAACTCTTTGTTTAGGTGCTTTAACAACTAACAATATCTATGAAATATTTATGGATACATTATATGTTGCTATAGGAGGAATACTTTCAGGAGTATTATCTGTAGGAATACTTCCATTTTTTGAATCAACTTTTGATATTGTTACTACAGTAAAATTATTAGAACTTTCTAATCCTAATAGTCCATTATTGAAAAAATTATTGATGGAAGCACCAGGAACTTATCATCATAGTATATTAGTTTCAAATTTAGCTGAAGTAGCGGCGGAGGAAATAGGAGCTAATTCCCTATTAACAAGAATAGGAGCTTTTTATCATGATATAGGAAAAACAAAAAGACCATATTTTTTTAGAGAAAATCAAATTGGTATTGATAATCCACATGATAAAATATCTTCAAGACTTAGTAGTAAGATAATAATTTCCCATGTAACTAATGGAGTAGAACTTGCAAAAGAACATAACTTACCAGAGGTTATTGAAAGATTTATAGCAACTCATCATGGAGATACTTTAGTTAAATATTTTTATATCACTGAAAAGAAAAATTCAGAAAATCCAGATTTGGTTAAAGAAGAAGATTTTAAATATGCAGGACCAACACCAGTATCTAAAGAGGAAGGTATTGTAATGCTTGCTGATTCTGTTGAAGCAGCTGTAAGATCTATAAGAGATCCTAATATGGATAAAATTGAAACTATGGTAAATAATATAGTGAAGGATAAATTAGATTCAGGGCAACTTAATAATTGTGATTTAACTTTAAAGGATATAGGACAAATTAAAAAATGTTTCTTAAAAGCTTTAAATGGTATCTATCACCAAAGAATAGAATATCCAAAAGAAGAAAAGGAGAAAAAGTAATTGATTTATGTAGATAATAGACAGAATAAATTTGAAATTACTGAAGATTTTCAAAAGAATTTAATGAAAACTATAGAGTTTGCTTTAAAAGAAGAAGAGGTAGATAAGCCTTGTGAAATTTCTTTAGTTTTTGTAGACAATGAAGAGATAAGAGAAATCAATAATCAAACTAGGGGAATGGATAAAGCAACTGATGTATTATCTTTTCCTATGCTTGATTATCCAGAAGATGAAGTTTATAAAGATGCTTATAAAGGTTATAACTTTAATGAAAGTTTCTACGATGGAGATGAATTAGTACTTGGTGATATAGTATTATCTTTAGAAAGAGCAGAAGAACAAAGAGTTGAATATAACCATTCCTTTGAAAGAGAGTGTTCTTATTTAGTTGTTCATTCAGTGTTACATCTATTAGGATATGACCATATGGAGGGAGTTGAAAAAATAAAAATGAGAAACAGAGAAGAGGAAATATTAAGTAAATTAAATATAACTAGAAATGATTAAAGGGTGAAAGAATGAAAATTAGAAAACTTTTAGATAGTTTTAACTATGCAATAGAAGGAATAATTTATGCCTTTAGAACTCAAAGAAATATGAGAATCCATTTTATAGTAGCAATTTTAGTTTTAATTGCAGCCTTTGTATTTGACATAACAAAATTAGAGTTTATTACACTAGCTATTTCCATAACTATGGTTATGTCTGCGGAACTTATAAATACCGCTATTGAAAGTGCTATTGATTTAACTACTAATCATTATCATCCATTAGCTAAAATTGCCAAAAATACTGCAGCGGCAGCTGTACTTTTAACAGCAATTAATGCAGTATTAGTTGGATATATAATATTTTGGAATGAATTAAGTAATTTTAGTTATAATATAATTCATGCAGTAAAAGCTACTAATTTTTATGTTATTTTTATAGTTCTTGTTATAGTTTGTTTAGTTACGATAATAGTTAAAGCTATATGGGGAGAAGGAACTCCACTTAAAGGAGGAATGCCTTCAGGGCATAGTGCAATAGCATTTTCAATAGCTACTTGCATAACTTTAATATCTGGAGAACCTATATTATTTATGTTAAGTTATTTTGGAGCTATAATCACTGCACAAAGCAGAGTAGATTCAAAGGTTCACAGTCTATGGGAAGTTGTTGTTGGAGGAATTTTAGGGACTTTAATAACAATACTTATATTTAAAATTTTTTAGTTAAATAAAATTACAAATAATGATATAATTAATATACTCTATTATAAGTTTTTAAATCATATTTAAGATTTGAAACTTTAAATAGGGTATATTTAATATTTTTACAGAACCTAGGGGGGTTACAACATGATGAAAGAACAATTAATAAATTTAGCAATAGAAGCAAGAGAAAATGCTTACTGTCCATATTCAAACTTTAAAGTTGGAGCGGCTGTTCTATTTGATAATGGAAAAACTTATAAAGGTTGCAATATTGAAAATGCATCTTATGGAGCAACTAATTGTGCCGAAAGAACAGCTATATTTAATGCTGTATCAGATGGTGCTAGAGTACTTAAAGCTATTGCCTTAATTGGAGATCCTAATAATTATACCTATCCTTGTGGAATCTGCAGACAGGTTATTTCTGAGTTTGCAGAAGACGGAGATGTAAAAATTTATATAGTAAAAAACGCAACAGATTATATAGAAACTACCTTAGATGAAATTTTACCAGGGAGTTTTACCAAGAAAGATTTAGATAACAAAGGAGAGTAATATGTTCAAATCAGGATATGTAACTATAGTTGGTAGACCTAATGTTGGGAAATCAACTTTATTAAACCTATTGATGGGAGAGAAATTATCAATAGTGTCAAATAAACCACAGACAACTAGAAATAATATACAAACAATTTTAACAGGTGATGATTATCAAGTGATTTTCGTTGATACACCAGGTATTCATAAACCTAAACATAAATTAGGTGAATATATGGTTAACAGTGCAAAGGATTCTATTAAAGAAGTAGACTTAGTGTTATTCCTAACTACACCAGAGGGTGATTTAGGAAGAGGAGACCAATTTATAATAGAACAACTTAAAAATCAAAAAGCACCAGTTATATTTGTATTAAATAAAATAGATGAAGCTTTAGAAGGAAAAATTGCAGAAACTTTAATTAATTATTCTAAGGAATATGAGTTTTCAGAAATTATACCTATCTCAGCTATTAAGGGTAAAAACACAGATAAACTTTTAGAACTTATGGTAAAATATTTACCTGAAGGACCTAAATATTACCCAGATGATATGATAACAGACGTTCAAGAAAAGTTTGTAGTATCAGAGATAGTTAGAGAAAAGGCTTTAAGAAATTTAAGCGATGAAGTTCCTCATGGAATAGCTGTAGATATAATACAAATGAAACAGGACAAAAACGGAAAATGGAACATAGAAGTAGACTTAATTTGCGAAAAAGATTCACATAAAGGAATCATAATCGGAAAAGGTGGTCAAAAACTTAAAAAAATAGGTGAAACTTCAAGATATGAAATAGAGAAGTTTTTAAGAGCAAAAGTAAATATTAAAATTTGGGTTAAAGTAAGAAAAGAGTGGAGAGACAACAACAACTTACTTAGAGAACTTGGATATAAAAAATAGATTGGAGGAGAAGTTTTCTGTCACTTATAGAGAGCAAAGGAATTGTTATAAAAGCACAAGACTATAAGGAGAATGATAAACTTCTTTGGATATATACAGAAAAGTTAGGTAAAATAACAGCTATAGCAAAGGGAGCCAAAAAAAGTAAAAGTAAAACTTTTTCAATAACGCTTCCTCTTTGTTATAGTGATTATTTATTTTTTAAAGGCAAAAGCCTTTATAGACTTTCCGAGGGGAAAATAATAAATTCTTTTCAAGGGCTTTTGAATAATTTAGAAAAATTAACTTATTCAAGCTATCTTTGTGAACTTATAGATATAGCTACTGAAGATGGAGAAGCAAACCCTTATTTATTCAAAGAATTTTTAACAACCTTATATTTATTAGAAACTGACGCTATTGATTATGAACTTTTAATTAGAGCCTTTGAGCTTAAACTATTAAAAGCTACAGGATATGCAATTGATTTTAATAACTGTGTATTTTGTAAAAAGAAAATTAATAGCTCAAATTATATAAGTTTAAGTTATTATGGTGGTGTCTGTGAAAGTTGTCCAAAGGAACATGGTGTTTATTTAAGTAAGGCATCTTTTAATGCTTTAAGATTTTTAAATACTGCTACTTTAGATAAGGTTTATAGAGTGAATCTTAATGATGAGATGAAAGAAGAGCTTTTTAAGATTAATTCATTTATAATCTCATCAAATTATACTAGAAAACCAAAAAGTTTAGAAATGTTAAAATTTATAAAGGAGTGATTTAAGGTGGAACATATAACATTAGAAAAAGTTGATTTAGTAATTGAAAGAACTGCTGCAACATATAAAGAGGCTAAAGAGGCTTTGGAAAAAGCTGAAGGTAATGTTTTAGAAGCTATTATACTTATTGAAGATAATCAAAGAGCAGAGATGGAAAGTTATGAAAGAGAAAAAGAAAGTTGCAAAAACTCTAAAGAGTGCGAAACAGCTGAGGATATGAAAAAATGGATAACAGACCTTGTTAAAAAGGGGAATGTATCTAGAGTGAAAATTAAAAAAGATGGTAAAGTATTAACTGATATACCTGTTAATGCAGGGATAGCAGCTGGTGCTATAGCTATACTTTTACCACCAGTGTTTGCTGTAGCAGTGGTTGCTACTGTAGCAACTAACTTAGAAATTGAAATTACTAAAGCTGATGGTTCGGTGGAAGTAGTAAATAAAATTATAAAAAACGCAGCTAGTAACTTAAAAGAAAAAACAATGAATGTTGTAACAGATGTTTCTGAAAAAGTAAAAGAAAAATCAGAAAATAAAACAGCATCAATAATAAAAGATAGTATATTAAAAAATATAAAAAAACCAAGTATAAAAAGAGAGCAAAAAGAGTTTAAAGATCATGAAATATCTAACTTTTCTTATACTGTAAATTTTGAGGAAATTGATTAAATAAAAACAAAAATAAAGAAAAAAAGAGCAAATTGAGGAAATGTTTACAAAATTGACGAATTTTTCAGAAAATTTATTATACTCAAAATATATTATCGTGTTATAATATATTTGTAATTTAATTACAGGGATAATTTGTAAGCTCCTCTCTTGCCTAAAAGAAAAAGTTAAATAGAGAGAGGGGAATAGACCGTGAAATTAACAGCAAGACAAGAAGAGATAGTTAGGCTTGTAAAAGAAGGTCAACCAGTTACATCAGAAACACTAGCATCAAATTTAGGGGTAACAAGAGCTGCCTTAAGGCCGGATTTAGCAATACTAACAATGATAGGAATGCTAGATGCTAGACCTAAGGTAGGATATATTTACTCTAATAAGCCCTCAAATAGCTTGCTATATGATCATATAAGCAAGATTAAGGTTAAAGACATTATGTCAAAGCCTAATACTGTTTCAGAAGACACCATGGTTCATGAAGCGATTGTGTATTTATTTTTAAAAGATGTGGGTACACTATTTGTTGAAAACGAAGGCCAATTAACTGGAGCAATTTCAAGAAAAGATTTCTTAAAGGTTGCAATAGGAGGAACTGATATTTATAAGGTTCCTGTAGGAGTAATAATGACAAGGATGCCAAACATAATCTGTGCCAGTGAAGATGAAGCAGCTTATGAAGTAGCAGAAAAAATAATAAGTCATGAAATTGATTCTATTCCAGTTGTGAAAAAAGAGATAGATAAAGATGGTGAAAGTTACTTAAGAATTATTGGTAAAGTATCTAAAACTAATATAACAAAATTATTTGTTAAATTAGGAAAGATCGATTAAAAGGTTATTAATTTATTAAATGGGTGAGCTATCAAGGCAATAGCTTTGTTAGTATATAAATTAAGCAATTAATTCTAAGTTGAACGGAGGAGTATTGAGATGAGAAAAAATCAATATGTATACCTTTTTAGTGAAGGTGATGCAAGTATGAAAAACTTGTTAGGAGGAAAGGGTGCTAATTTAGCAGAAATGACTACATTAGGAATTCCAGTACCTCAAGGGTTTACTGTAACAACAGAAGCTTGTAACAAGTATTATGATGATGGTAGAAAAATTGATGAGGAAATTATAAAGGAAATTTATGCTAAATTAGAAAGTTTAGAAGAAATATCAGGGAAGCGATTTGGTAGTTTAGAAAATCCTTTATTAGTTTCAGTAAGATCTGGAGCTAGAGCTTCAATGCCTGGTATGATGGATACAATTCTTAATTTAGGTTTAAATGATGAATCAGTAGAAGCGATGGCTAAACTAACAAATAATCCAAGATTTGCTTATGACTCATATAGAAGATTTATTCAAATGTTCGCTGATGTAGTTATGGGTGTTGAAAAAAGATTATTTGAAAATCTTTTAGATGAAATGAAAGAAGAAAAAGAGTATAAGTTTGATACAGATTTAACTGCTGATGACTTAAAAGAATTAGTAGGACAATTTAAGGTTTTATATAAAAAAGAAAAAGGCGAAGAATTCCCAAGTGATCCAAAAATGCAATTAATTGAATCTATAACAGCTGTATTTAGATCTTGGAATAACCCAAGAGCGATAGTTTACAGAAGACTTAATGATATCCCAAGTGCATGGGGAACTGCTGTTAATGTTCAAGAGATGGTATTTGGTAATAAAGGAGAAACTTCAGGAACTGGTGTTGCTTTCTCAAGAAATCCAGCTACAGGAGATACAGGAATTTATGGTGAATATCTAATGAATGCACAGGGGGAAGACGTTGTTGCAGGTATTAGAACACCAATGCCAATTTCTCAATTGGAAGAGCAAAACAAGCCAATTTACGATCAATTTATGGATATAGTAAATACTCTTGAAAAACATTATAGAGATATGCAAGATATGGAGTTTACTATAGAAGATGGAAAATTATATTTCCTTCAAACTAGAAATGGTAAGAGAACAGCTCAAGCTGCTTTAAAAATTGCTGTTGATTTAGTTGAAGAGGGAATGCTTAATAAAGAAGAGGCTATATTAAAAGTTGAAGCTAAGCAATTAGATACACTTTTACATCCAAACTTTGATAGTAATGCAGTGAAAAATGCTACAGCTATAGCTACAGGGCTTCCAGCATCACCAGGTGCTGCTTGTGGTAAGATTGTATTCACAGCAGAAGATGCAAAGGTTAGACATGAAAATGGAGAGAAGGTTGTATTAGTAAGACTTGAAACTTCACCAGAAGATATTGAAGGTATGATAGCAGCTGAAGGTATCTTAACAGTAAGAGGAGGAATGACTTCTCACGCAGCAGTTGTTGCCAGAGGAATGGGAACTTGTTGTGTAGCTGGTTGTGGTGAATTAAAAGTTGATGAAGAAGCTAAAACAGTTACTGTAAATGGTAAAGTTCTTACAGAAAATGATTATATTTCAATAGATGGATCAACTGGTAAAGTTTATGCAGAATCATTAGAAACTGTAACTCCAGAAATTAGCGGACATTTTGCTACATTTATGGGATGGGCTGATGAAATCAGAACATTAAAAGTAAGAGCAAATGCAGATACACCAAGAGATGCTAAGCAAGCTGTTGACTTTGGAGCAGAAGGAATAGGTTTATGTAGAACAGAGCATATGTTCTTTGCAGAAGACAGAATAGCAGCTGTTAGAGAAATGATACTTGCTAAAGATGTTGAGCAAAGAAAGAAAGCTTTAGAAAAACTTCTTCCAATGCAAAGAGAAGACTTCGTAGGAATCTATGAAGCTTTAGAAGGAAGACCAGCAACTATAAGATTCTTAGATCCACCACTACATGAGTTTTTACCAACTGATGTTAAAGATATTGAAGCTTTAGCAAAAGAAATGGATTTAGCTGTTGAAGAAGTAAATGCTACAATCGATAGTTTACATGAGTTTAACCCAATGATGGGACACAGAGGTTGTAGATTATCAGTTTCTTATCCTGAAATAGCAGAAATGCAAACAAGAGCTGTAATAGAAGCTGCTATAGAAGTTAAAGAAAATAAAGGATATGATGTAGTTCCAGAAATAATGATACCTTTAATAGGTGAAATTAAAGAATTAAAATATGTTAAAGATGTAGTATGTGAAACTGCTGAAGCTGTTATGGCTGAAAAAGGAGTAAAACTTGACTATAAAGTAGGAACAATGATAGAAATTCCAAGAGCTGCATTAACTGCTGATTTAATAGCTAAGGAAGCTGAATTCTTCTCATTTGGAACAAATGATTTAACTCAAATGACATTTGGTTTCTCAAGAGATGATGCTGGTAAATTCTTAAATGATTACTACGAAAAAGCAATCTATGAGCAAGATCCATTTGCTAAACTTGATCAAACAGGTGTAGGTTCATTAATGGAAATAGCTGTAGAAAGAGGTAAGAAAACTAGAGAAGATATCAAATTAGGTATCTGTGGAGAACATGGTGGAGACCCAAGTTCAATAGAATTCTGCCACAAACTTGGATTAAACTATGTAAGTTGTTCACCATTTAGAGTGCCTGTTGCTAGACTTGCAGCTGCACAAGCTAAAGTTAATAATAAATAAAATATAGTTATTTAGATAGAGGGGTACCTAGTGGTACCTCTTTTTTTTATATAAAAAAACTTTCTCAAAGGATAAAATTCTTTGAGAAAGTTTTTTGAATTTATAAATCAAATTCTTTTAAACAAAAATTATAAAATTCAGAAACGAATTTTTTTTGTGGTTCAATAGATTTTACATTATTAGAGAGTATATCTAAAAAGGCTATTTTATTACATTTTTTTATATTATTATAATAATCCTTTGACACTCTCCAATATTTTTGAGGGAAAGCTATATAAGCTAAAAGATATTTAATATCATCTTTAGTGCAAGGTGATATTTCATTGTAAGTTAGTAAAAATTTTTTAGCAATCTCAATATCCCAATAACTACTATTTCTTTTTAATAATCGTCTAAAAAAATAACTAACATCAAAAATAGAATAATTTAAAGAACATTTATCAAAATCAATTACCCAAATATCATTATCTTTACAAACTAAATTTTTATTTACGTAATCACCATGACAAAGGGAAACTGATAAATTTTTAAAATTGATAGAAGAGGAAATTTCTAAAGATATTTTAGCAAGCTCCATGTTATTATCAAAGGTTTTAATAAATAATTTTGAGAATTTATCTTTTCTTTTTTGTGCTTCATTAAAGCATTCTAATAGTTTAGTAAAATGTTTTTCTGTTGATATGTAGAGATTGTCAAAATTCTCTTTTTTATAACTTCCTGGAATAGGTTTAAAGTTTTTAGTTGATTTATGAAGTTTTGCTAAGGTCTTTGCTGTATTAGAAATACAGGAATCTTCATCTAAATTACATTTAGTTCCTTCTATCCAAGGGGTTAATATAAATAATAAATCTTTGTAGGAAACAAAACGATCATTTGCTAAACTTGGAAGAAAATTAGGAACTTTTATTCCTTTTCTATAGAGCCATTCAACCACAGAGTAAACAAATAATAAAGATTCTTCTGAATAATAAACTTTTTTTAAACAATAAGTATTTTCATTATCTAATATTTTATAAACAGCTCTATGCTTTTCTGTATCTTTAACCTTCACTTCTTCTATTAAAGCATTATCTAGATTGTATAGAGGTAATATTGAATCCTTAACTATATCTAAAAGTTCTGAGCTTTTGTAGTTAGATTTTTTTTTTTCTTTACACATAAAATCCTCCTAATGTATAAAATTACCTAATATATACATATTAATAATGGAAATATATTATACTAAAATATAAATTATATTTTTGTAATAGTTTGAAAATAAATTGCAAATATTAAATAATAAGTATAAAATGAAGGATTTTAAGAAAAAGTATAGAATAAATAATAATAAGGGATATTAAACAATAAAATTAAAGGATAAAGAATTTATAAGAGAATTGACAAAAAAATAAAGTTTATATATATTTTAAAATTTTCAATACTTAAATAAAAGCCTTTTATTATTTTGACAAAAATAAAAAAAATATAAAAAAAAGTTAAAAAACTTTTAAAAAAAAAGAGGAATTTAAAACTATATGTCGAATTAATAAGAGTTGCGATAAAATCTTTAAAATGAAGGTGGGAGTTTCTTGAAAATTCCAGAGCAAATTATTGAAAGAATAAAAGAAGAAAATGACATTGTAGATGTAATATCAGAAAATGTTAAATTAAAAAGATCTGGAAAGAATTTTTCTGGATTGTGTCCATTTCATAATGAAAAATCACCTTCTTTTAGCGTATCACAGGAAAAACAAATATATAAGTGTTTTGGCTGTGGAGAAGCTGGAAATGTGATAAGTTTTGTTATGAAATATAAGAATCTTTCTTTTGTAGATGCTGTAAAGACTTTAGCAACTAGAGCTAATGTAACTATAGAATTTGAAGGTAATAAAGTAGATCCAAAGCAGAAAAAAAGAGAAATATTATTTAATATTAATAAGCAAGTTGGAAAGTATTACTTTTTAAATTTACAAAAAGAGGCTGAAATAAAGGAATATTTTTATAGGCGTGGATTAACAGAAAAAACAATAAGAAGTTTTGGTTTGGGTTATGCTAAAGATGGATGGAGAGAAACTTTAGGGTTTTTAAAATCTTTAAAACTTAATGAAGAAATGATAAAGGAAACAGGGCTTATTGTTTTTAATGAAGAAAAGAAAGTAACCTATGATAGATTTAGAAATAGAGTTATTTTCCCAGTTTTTGATGTTCATAACAATGTAATAGGGTTTGGAGGAAGAGTACTTGATGATTCTAAGCCTAAATATTTAAACTCTCCAGAGACTATAGTATTTGATAAAGGTACTAATCTCTATGGATTAAATTTTGCCATAAAAAGTGGAATTAAAGATAGGACTATTATAATGGTTGAAGGTTATATGGATTGTATTTCTCTTCATCAACATGGTATTACTAATGTAGTTGCATCTTTAGGTACAGCATTAACTCCAGGGCAAGGGAAATTACTTAGAAAGTATGTAGATAAAGTTATAATATCTTATGATGCAGATGTGGCTGGTCAAAAGGCTACACTTAGAGGACTTGATATACTTACAGAAATTGGTCTTGAGGTCAAAGTACTTAAAATACCAAAAGGAAAAGATCCTGATGAATTTATAAGGGTTAATGGGAAAGAAGCCTTTAAAAAGCTTTTGGATAATGCAAAACAATTAATAGACTATAAAATAGATATAGCAAAAGAGGGAATCGATTTTTCAAAGGAGAAAGATTTAGCTTTATATGGAGATAGAATTACTGAAATATTAGCTAATTTAAATCCAGTTGAAAAAGATATATATATAAAAAAGATTTCTGAAGAAACAAAGATAAAAGAACAGGCACTATATGACTTATTAAGAAATAAAATGACATCTATTAACAATAATAGTAATTTGGTGAATAATAATGCAGAATTTGGAACAAAATTATATATAGAACCTGCATATGTTAAGTCAACAAGGAATATACTCAAATTGTTAACAGAAAAACAATGCTATGAAAGAGTAGATTCGCTATTTAATAGAGAAAATTGCATTGATGAAGTTCACTTAACACTTTATGATTTAATAAAGGAAGTGATTTCTGAAAGTGGATTTGATGAAATTAATAAGCATATAGAATTTAACTGTCAAGATGCAGAGTTATTAAAAGAGTTTCTAAAGATAAAAGACATAAATATTATTATTAGCAACGATTTAGAAACTGTTATAAAAGATTATATCTATAATATTGAATTATATAGATTAAATAAAGAAAAAGAAACAATAACAGAAAAACTAAAAGAAAGTGAAAAGGAAGGAAACTTAGAACTTTCCTTTGAATACTTAAAAAAAGCAAAAGACATTCAAGAAAAACTTATGATGTTGAAGAGGTAGTTAGTTCTTAGAACCGGAAGGAGGCAAACCCATGAGTGATAAAACAACAAATGTTAAGGGTAAAAATGCGAAAACTGAAATTAAAGATAAAAATGCTAGAATGGCAATTGTCAAAAAATTAATTGATAAAGGTAAAAAGAGTGGGTCATTAACATACAAAGAGATAATGGATGAACTCGATGAAATAGATTTAACTCCAGAACAAATAGAGCAAATATATGAAATATTAGAGTCTATGGGAGTAGAAGTAATAAGTGAGATAAATAATGAAGAGGAAAAAGAGGCTGAAATAGCTATTCCAGAAGGTATTGCTATAGATGACCCAGTAAGAATGTACCTTAAAGAAATTGGTAAGGTACCTCTATTATCTTCAGAAGAAGAAATTAGTCTTGCTAAAAGAATAGAAGAAGGTAGTATGTATGCTAAGAAAAAATTAGCAGAAGCTAACCTTAGACTTGTTGTAAGTATAGCTAAAAGATATGTAGGTAGAGGAATGTTATTCCTTGACCTTATTCAAGAAGGAAATCTTGGTCTTATTAAAGCAGTAGAAAAGTTTGATTATAGAAAAGGTTATAAATTCTCAACTTATGCTACATGGTGGATAAGACAGGCGATAACTAGAGCTATTGCCGACCAAGCAAGAACAATAAGAATACCAGTTCATATGGTTGAAACAATAAATAAATTAATAAGAGTTCAAAGACAATTATTACAGGAACTTGGAAGAGATCCATTACCAGAGGAATTATCAAAGCATATGGATATGCCTGTAGATAAAGTAAGAGAAATCTTAAAAATTGCTCAAGAACCAGTATCATTAGAAACTCCAATAGGAGAAGAGGAAGATTCACATTTAGGTGATTTTATACCAGATGATGATGCACCAGCACCAGCTGAAGCGGCAGCATTTACTTTATTAAAAGAACAATTAATAAATGTTTTAGATACTCTTACTCCAAGAGAGGAAAAAGTATTAAGACTAAGATTTGGTTTAGATGATGGAAGAGCTAGAACTCTAGAAGAAGTTGGTAAAGAATTCAACGTTACTAGAGAAAGAATCAGACAAATAGAAGCTAAAGCACTTAGAAAATTAAGACATCCAAGTAGAAGTAAAAAGTTAAAAGATTACTTAGATTAATTTAAATTAAAGAGAAAAAGCAGTGCTTTTTCTCTTTTTTACGTAAAAATATATAAATTAAAATAAATAAATGTTATATTAAAAATTAACTAAGTAATTATTTAAATATAAAATAATAATTATTAAGGCTAAGAAAATATTTTATTAAATAAGGATAAAACAAAAGGAGGACTTTTTTGTGGAGTTAAGTAGAAGGTTAAAAGTTATTGCTAGTTATGTTGATAGTTGTGAGTCTGTTGCAGATATAGGGACAGATCATGGATATATTCCTATAGATTTAGTGAAAAGAGGAATTTGTAAAAAAGCAGTAGCTTCAGATATAAATAAAGGACCAATGGAAAAGGCGAAAATAAATGTAACTTTTGAAGGATTAAAGGATAGTATAGATGTTTATTTAGGGCCAGGGCTTAAACCACTTAAAGTTGGTGAAGTTAATGGAATTATTATAGCTGGTATGGGTGGAAACTTAACTAGAGATATACTTCTTCAAGATATGGAGAAGGTTAAAAAATATGAGTTTATGGTTTTACAACCTGCACAGAATCCAGAGGTATTAAGAGAGTTTTTATATAATAATAATTATGAAATAATAGATGAAGACCTTATAAAAGAGGAAGATAAATACTATGAGTTATTTAAGGTTAAATATAGTAGAGGAAATAAATTTAATAAAGGAGATTTAAAAGAAATTGACTATGAAATAAGTCCAATTCTAAGAGGAAAAAATCATCCTTTAATTAAAGAATATATAACTGTTAAAAAAGAAAAAGCTGAAAAAATAAAGAGTTTTATAAAAGAAGATAGTGAAGCAGCTGAAAAGAGAAAAGTGATTTTAGAAGAAAAAATAAATATATTAAAGGAGATGCTATAGGATGTTAGTTAATGACTTTATAAATATAATGGAAGAAATAGCACCTACTAAATTAAAAGAAGATTTTGATAATGTAGGGCTTATGGTTGGAGATAGAAATAAAGAAGTTAAAAAAATATTAGTAGCATTAGATTGTACTGTAGATGTAATTGAAGAAGCTAAGAAATTAAAGGTAGATATGATATTAACTCATCATCCATTAATATTTAAAAAACCTTCTACAATAACAACAGATAGTCTTTTAGGAAGGAAAATAATAGAACTTATAAAAAATGATATTAACTTATATTCAGCTCATACTAATTGGGATTCTGTTAAAGGTGGAATAAATGATAAGATAGTTAATTTATTAGGAATGAGTTCTGAAATTATAATGGATAAAGTTTCAGAGGATGCTGGAATTGGTAGAATAGTAACTTTAGAGAATAAAAAGTCAGTAAAAGAGATAATAGAACTTAGTAAAACTATTTTAAAGGCTAATTCTTTAAGATATGTAGGGGAACTAGAAAAAGAAGTATCTAAAATAGCAATTATAAATGGTAGTGGGCAAAGTTATTTAGAATCAGCTAGGATTTTAGGGGCAGAGCTTGTTATAACAGGAGATACTAGCTATCATTATGCTTCAGATTATAAAGAAATGGGGATGTCTATAATAGACATAGGACATTTTGCTTCAGAGTGGCCTGTTGTTATAGAAGCAACTAAGGATATTGAAAGAACTGTTAAAGATAAATTTTCAGAAATTGAATTTATAATATCAGAAAAAACAATAGATCCTTATAACTTTATTTAAATTTTTGTTGATAAATAGTTTTTTTTTTATTAAAATAATAAAGGTATTTAATAAAAATCTAGAATTTAGTTAAACTAAATCTAGGAGAGGTTCGAGTAGTAACCATCCCTCTATAAAAAACTAGGGACTGTAGTTGCAATAGCTTCTATGGGCTTTTTGCGACTTTTTTTATTGTTTTTTACAATAAAACCAGCTCCCTTCGTGGTTTAGATATTATCGAAGGAGATTTAAAAAAATGAGAAACAACAAAAATTTTAAACTAGCTCTTATGGCTATTGGTATAGCTATAAATGTTATAGGACCTTTTATAGCTATGACATTTAATATACCTATTTACTTAGATGCAATAGGGACGAACTTAATAGCTATGATGTTTGGACCAGTAGAGGGTGTGATAGTTGGAGTAGTAGGTTCACTTTTATGTGGATTTACCTTTGATGTATCTTCAATATACTATGCACCGGTACAAATATTTAATGGATTAATAATCGCATACCTTTATAGAAAAGGCTGGATTACTATGAAAAAAATGTTTTGGTCAATGCTTATTGCAATTTTATTTATAAGTACAAGTAGTGCTATTGTAACGGTTTATGTTTATGGAGGAATTACACCATCAGCTTCAACTTATATTTATTTATTACTTAAATATATAGGATTTAGTTCTGTAGTGGCAGCCTTTATAATGCAGATGATGACCGATTATGTTAATCAATTAGTATCCTGTGCTATAAGTTTAATAGTTATAAAAAGAATGCCAAGTGATATGAAAAGAAAAATTAGAAATATCAAGGAGAAATAGTTATGGATAGATATAATCTAATAAGTGGTAAGAATAGAAGAGAAATTGTATTACTTAAAAGCCGTCCTTGTGCTTGGGGTAAATGTAGTTTCTGTGATTATATAGAAGATAATTCAAGGAATAAAGAAGAAATAATTAATGTTAATAAAGAAGTGATAAAAAATATAACAGGAATTTATGGAGTACTAGAAGTAATAAATTCAGGAAGTGTTTTTGAAATTCCAAAAGAAACTTTAGAGGAAATTAAAACAATTGTTAAAGAAAAAAATATAAAAAGAATTTATTTTGAAGCTCATTGGTGTTATAGAAATAGACTTCAAGAAATTAAAGATTTTTTTGGAGTGGAAGTTATATTTAAAACAGGTATAGAAACCTTTGACGATTACTTTAGAAATGAAGTATTAAATAAAAATGTTAAATTTGAAAGTTTAGATGAAGTAAAAAAGTACTATGATTCTATTTGTCTTATGGTTGGAATAAAAGGTCAAACTAAGGAAATGATAGATAGAGATATGGATATAGTAATTAATAAGTTTCCAAAGGCAACTATAAATATTTGGACAGAAAATAGTACTGATTTTAAAAGAGATGAAGAACTAATAAAGTGGTTTTCAGAAAAGTATAGATTCTTAGAAAATAATGAAAATATAGAAGTATTATTTGAAAACACAGACTTTGGTGTTGGAGAATAATATAATTTTAAAGGAATTAGTTGGAATAAGAACTAATTCCTTTTTTTATCATATTATAATTATGAAATAAATTTTTGGAGAGTTTTTTTATGGTAGCAAAATACTCTAAAAAACATAAAAGTAATAGTGCTAGTAAAAATGGTGGTTATAGAGTTAATAATGAAACCACATCTACAATTTTAAGTAGTTTAAAAGAATTTAAAGAAGAACTAGCAGCAAGTTTAAATGGTCAATCAAAAACTTTTAAAAAAGAATTTAAGTTACCAGATCCTAGAACTAAATCAGGAAAAACGCTGAAAAAAGTTGTAATTGTAGGATCTTTAGTTGTTATAATGAGTTTTACAGTGGGGTTACCTGTAACAATTTGTGTAACAGCTTTAGCATTATTTTTATTACTCTATAAATAAGAAATAATAAAAATAGTTGTAACTTAGCTAATTATGTGATAATATAGAAAAGCGAGTAAGCCAGACAATCGCTGCTTATTTATAAGGAGAGGAAAGTCCGAGCTTCGTAGGGCAGGGTGCTGGTTAACGGCCAGTGGAGGTGACTCTAAGGATAGTGCAACAGAGATATACCGCCTAGTTTACTAGGTAAGGGTGGAAAGGTGCGGTAAGAGCGTACCAGTCTATTGGTGACAATAGAGCTATGTAAACCCCACTTGAAGCAAGACCAAATAGGAGGACGTTAAAGGGATTGCCCGTCCCGTCCTCGGGTGTGTCGCTTGAGCCTATAGGCAACTATAGGCCTAGATAGATGATTGTCTAAAACAGAACTCGGCTTATAGACTTGCTCGTTCCATTAAACACTACAGTTTACTGTAGTGTTTTTTTATTATAAAATAAATAAATTCTATAAAAAAAGGAACTTTAAATTATTATATTTTTATAAAAGGACTATAATTATTAAAAAAATTAATAAAATAATAGTTAATTGTTTATCAAAGGAAAAAGATTTAAGAATTTATCAAATAAATATTTATTTTTTTAATAAAAAATAAAAAAAATCAATTTGATTAAAAAAAATATAAGTATAAAATAATATATGGAAATTAATATTAAGGAGCTAAAAGATGAAAAAAGGAATTGTTTCACTTTTGATTGTAGTTGTTGTAGTTATTTTAATTGGTTTTTCTTGTAAAATGTTAACAATTCATAGAGTTTTTAGTTTAGGGAAAAAGGCAGAGAATATAGGGAATGGAGAAATTAATATTTTTACACCAAATGGGAATTCATCACAGGAAGAAATCCCTATAGTTTTTACAAAAGATAATAATAAAAGTGAACAAATAGCATTGGTTTGTAAAAATCTAAATAATGATTTAGATAGTTATATTTTCATTGATGGAAAAGAAGTTTCAAAATTAGGCTCTAATAGTGTAAATACTGCTTTAACTTTAACGGGGAAAGAGTTAAATGTAGGTGTACATAAATTGGAAGTTGTACAATTCGATAATAATAAGATTTCAGGGAAGATAAAAACTTATAAGGTAAAAGATTATAAGGTAGAAGAAATGGAACAAAGTTTAAAGGTGGGAACACCTATTAATAAATAATATATTGATATTACGTTAAAATTTAAAAAAAGTTATATCAAAAAATAGAATGAGTACTTATGAAAATTAGTATAGCATTTTTAATTTTTGATATAACTTTAAATTAATTTTAACGTAATTTTTTTAAAAAGTTTGCTTTTTTTTAGATTCTAATTAAAATAAAAGTATATTTAAATAAAAAGGAGAAAGAACAAATGAATAGAATAGAAAATTCAATAGGAAAAATATTTAGACACTTTAAAGGAGATTGTTACTTAGTTGAAGATGTTGTAATTCATTCAGAAACAGGAGAAAAGTTAGTTTTATATAAAGCTTTATATGGAGATTGTGGTAGGTTTGTAAGACCTCTTGAAATGTTTTTAGAAGAGGTTCCGAAGGAAAAGGTCAATCCAACAGGACAAAAGTATAGATTTGAAGAATTTACAGTAAAAACTTTAAAAAACAAATAATGGTAAAAAATACATTTTATATAGTATAATTTGATTATAATAAGGAAAGGAGATGAGAAAGTGAAAAAAATAGTTTTATTAGATGGAAAAACTATGGGACCCTTTAATTTTTCTTCTTTAAATGAAATTGGAGATTTTAAAGAATATAATTTAACTTTAAAAGAAGAAGTTAAGGAAAAAATTAAAGAGGCTAATGTAATAATAACAAATAAAGTTATTTTAAATGAGGACAGTTTAAAGGAAGCAAAAAATTTAGAATTAATTTGTGAAATGGCAACAGGATATAATAACATAGATATTGAATATGCCAAAAAAAGAAATATTGCAGTTACGAACGTTGCTGGTTATTCAACGGATACTGTAGTGCAACATACCTTTGCAGTTCTTTTGAATTTATATAACAAAATAGCTTATTACGATAATTACGTTAAATCTGGAAGCTATACTGATTCAGATATATTTACCCATTTAGATAGATCTTTTAAAGATATAAAAGGAAAAGTATTTGGAGTTATAGGTCTTGGAGAAATTGGGAAAAAAGTTGCTAGAATAGCTGAGGCTTTTGGAGCAAAGGTTATATATTATTCAACCTCTGGAAAAAATAGCTCAGAAGAATTTAGAAGAGTAGATTTTGAAGCGTTTTTAAAAGAAGCAGATATTATATCAATACATGCACCATTAAATGAAAAAACAGAGGGTCTAATAAATTATGAGGCTATGAAAAAAATGAAAAAAACAGTGGTACTTTTAAATATGGGAAGAGGACCTATTATTGTAGAAGCAGATTTAGCAAAAGCCATAGATGAAGAAATAATAGGGGCTGCGGCTTTAGATGTTTTTGAAAAAGAACCAATGTCAAAAGATAATGTACTTTTAAATGTTAAAAATAAAGAAAATTTAATTTTAACTCCACATATTGCATGGGCTAGTATTGAATCTAGAGAGAGATTATTTAATGATATGGTGGAAAATATAAAAGCCTTTTATAGAGGTGAAAAAAGAAATAGAATAGTTTAATTTAAAATTATTGAATTTTATGGGAATATATAGTAATATAAAAATAAGATTTTATAAAAATTAAAAAGAGTTCGGATGAAGATGTTGGGAGAGAGGTACTTTAGGGTACACACCGAAGAGGGAAATCTTTCAGGTAAAAGGACCGACATTGGACGAGCCTCTGGAGAGACTCAGTAAGAGCACCGAAGGAGCAAGGTAATAATTTTTATTATATTCAAGTGAAATAAAACTTTTATTTGAAATTAATTAAAACTATTATTGAAACTCTCAGGTAAAAGGACAGGGGATAGATAAACTTAATGGATAATTCCATTAGGTTTAATTCTAAACCCTCCTAAATTTATTTAAGGGGGATTTTTTTATGGGTAATTTTTTAGTAGCTACTTTTTCTATTGAGGGATTTTTAGAAAAGATTAATTCTTTGGTTTGGGGAGCACCACTTTTAATTTTATTAGGATTTACTGGTGTTTATTTAACCTTTAAATTGAAGCTTATACAGGTTTTTAAACTTCCACTAGCTTTAAAGTATATTTTTTCTAAGGATGAGGAATTTGAAGATGATAGTAATGAAGGGGACGTTTCAAGTTTTGCAGCCCTTTGTACAGCATTATCAGCAACTATAGGAACAGGAAATATTGTTGGGGTAGCAACAGCTATAAGCGCAGGTGGACCAGGTGCATTATTTTGGATGTGGATAGCAGCATTTTTTGGAATGGCAACAAAGTATGCAGAGGGTGTATTAGCTATAAAGTATAGGGAAATTGATGAAAATGGAAATATGGCTGGGGGGCCTATGTATTATATAGAAAAAGGTCTTGGAATTAAATGGCTTGGTAAGTTGTTTGCATTACTAGGAATTGGGGTTGCTTTTTTTGGTATAGGAACTTTTGGTCAAGTGAAGTCTATTGCAGATGCAGCAAAAATAACATTTAATTCACCTTTATGGCTGACAGCTATTATTGTTACAATATTGGTGGCTATGGTAACCCTTGGTGGAATAAAAAGAATTTCAAAGGTTTCAGAAAAGGTTGTGCCATTGATGGCAGGACTTTATATTGTAGCCGTGCTTATAGTTCTTATTTGTAATGCAGAGGCTATACCAGCAGCTGTAAGCTTAATAATAGAAAGTGCATTCAATCCTAAAGCGGCTTTAGGGGGAACAGCAGGAATAACTATAATAATAGCAATGCAAAAGGGAATAGGAAGAGGAATATTTTCCAATGAAGCGGGGCTTGGTAGTGCACCAATTGCAGCAGCAGCAGCAAAAACTAAGTCTCCAGTTAGACAGGGATTGATATCAATGACAGGAACCTTTTTTGATACTATTTTGATTTGTACAATGACAGGAATAGTAATTGTAATTACTGGATTATACACAGGGACAGAGTTAGAAGGGGCAGCACTTACTACAGCAGCCTTTGAAAGTGGTTTTCCAATAGCTAATATTGGTCTTTACGTAGTTAATATTGGACTTATGTTTTTTGCTTTTACAACAATTTTAGGATGGAATTACTATGGTGAAAGATGTGCAGAATATTTATTAGGGGTAAAAATTATAAAAACCTATAGAATTATTTATATTTTACTTGTAGCAGTAGGTGCATTTTTACCTTTAACTCTTATTTTTATAATAGCAGATATAGTTAACGGCCTTATGGCATTTCCTAATTTAGTAGGACTAATAGGTCTTAGAAAAGAAATAGTAGAAGAAACAGAAAAGTTTTTTGATGAAATGAAAATGAAATCTGTAAAATAAAATTGAATAAACTATAAAGTTAGTACTGAAACCTTACGAAAATATAGTAAAATGTCAAAAAGCAAATAGGGGGAGTACTATGTTTAAAAAGGTAGAGAACAATAAGGGGGATAAGTTTAAAAGTATAGGGATAAAAGTTACTATGTTTATGTCTCTATGTTTAATAATTCAATTAGTAGGAACTATTTTAATGTATTTACAAAGTCAAAAAATATTAGTAAATAGTATTATTGAAATAAATGTTCAATTTTTAGAAGAAATTAAACGAGATTTTAATGAAAATGGAAAAATGGAACAATTAAAAACTAGAATAACAGAAGAAAACTTAAAAAGTAGTATTTATTTAATTGAAAGTAATAACATAGAAGAGCTTACGGCAAAAAAAGATATTTCAGAAAATGGGTTAAATGAAATAAAGAATAAGCTAACTTCAGAAAAAGCTTTAAAAGGCAGAATTAAAATTAAAATTGATGGTGAAAAGCAAAATATAATTTTTGATAAAAGTTTAGGGGAGAATAAAATTTTATTTAACACTATAAATAAAACTATATTAAATGAAAAATTAAGACCTTTGCTTTTAGGTAGTATAATAATAGGTTTGTTAATTTTAGCTACTACCATTACAGCAATAACACTATTCTTTAAAGATATAAATAAAAGTGTGAAAGTTATTAGAGAAAAACTTAAAAAAATGGCTAGTGGAGATTTAAAGGATGAAATAATATTAAAAAGTAATGATGAATTTGAGGCTTTAGCAAATGATATAAATCTTGCTCAAGCAGGAACTAAAAATTTATTAGAAGAAATAAGTGAGAATTCAGAAATTTTATTAAAATCATCTCAAAATATTGCTACTATGGCAGAGCAAACTACCGCTTCATCAAATGAAGTTTCAAAAGCTATTGAGGAAATAGCTTCAGGAACAATTATGCAATCAAGTAATTCACAGCAAAGTATGGAGTCAATGGAAGTTTTATCTATGCAACTTTTTGATATAACAAGTATTACGGATAATATGACTAAAGTTTCAGATCAATCTAATGATATTATAGAAAATAAAGGGTCAGAGATAATAATGGGACTTATGGAGAAGTATAATAAAAGCAAAGAAGCAACTAATGAGTTTAATCATATTGTAAAAGAAGTAGCAGATAGTACAGATAAAATAAATGTTATTTCTAATAGTATCTCTCAAATTACAGAACAAACAAACTTATTAGCTTTAAATGCAAGTATAGAAGCTGCTAGAGCGGGAGAAGCTGGAAGAGGATTTGCAGTTGTGGCAGATGAAATTAGAAAACTTGCAGAACAATCTAAAAAGTCTACTGAAGAAATAAAATATATAATAGATGAAATAAAAGAAAAATCTAATAAAGTTACAGACCGTATAGAAGAAAATAAAGTGGTTGTTAATGAACAAGAGGAAGCAGTAATGAAGACAAGTGCTATATTTACTGAAATTCTTGAAAAAATAAAAGAGGTTAATCAAAATGCCTTTGAAATAAAAAATTTCGTGGAATTTATAAATATGAATAAAGAATCTGTAATGGAAGAAATGAGTAATGTTGCATCTGTAGCAGAACAAATTGCTTCAGCAACAGAAGAAGTAACAGCATCAACAGAGGAAGTAAGTTCTACAATGGATGGTTTAACAAAATATACAGAGGATTTAGAAATTGTAGCTGAGAAATTAGAGGAAGCTATAAAATTATTTAAATTAAAATAATAGAATTTAAATAAAGGGGATGTATCGAATTGATACAATCCCCTTTTATATTGGATTATAACTAAAGCCAAATTGACTATAATATTTACATAAAAATTCTTCGAAGTCAGATTTATTTATTAAATATTGACCTTTTTTATACTCTGATTTTAATAAATTATTTTTTATATTTTTGTATAAATAACTTTTAATAGTAGACTCTAAAAGCTTAGAATGTAATTTATATTTACAAAGAAAGGCCAATTCTTTTACTGTTAACAGTTTATTTATGGGAAAATACATTTATAATCACCTACAACAAATATTTAATTAATTTAAAATATATATGTTGATTTAAAAAAGTAATAGTATAATATAGTATATGAATAATAGTTGTTTTATCTATTAAAAACTTTAATTTTAAAAATAAATTTACAAGAGAAAAAATAAGTAAGGAATTTTGGAGGAATTTAAATTGTTTAGAGGCAGTAAAAAAGAAGATGGACTTACAAGTTGGTTAAAATTCTTTAACTTAACAAACAACAAAACTACATTAGATTACGCTGATACAGTGAAAGCAATAGTACTTATAAATTTTACTATGGAAGAATTTATAATTAAAAAAGAAGAACTTGAAGACTTATTTGAAAGAGCAATAATAACTGAGGATGTAATAGATAATCCAGAAAGTTATATAGGAAAAAATATAGTATATATGCCAGCTGGATTAAATATACATTTTCATGATAAAAAGGGAAGTGAATATAACCAATATATTTTTAATGTTTGCTATAGCATAGCAATGGAGAATATAAATATTTATTTTAATAATACTGGAAGAGTTTTAAGTAGTAAAAAAATAGAAAATATAAGAAAGGCTAAACTATCTAGTGATAGATATAGCCTAGTTATTGATAGAATAATGAAAATACTTTATCTATTTGAGAAATATAACTCATTAGATAATAATTTAGATAAAATTTATAGATATTTAAGTTATTCAATTAGAACAGAAGGAATAATGCTTAAATCTATAATAAGAGAAATATTAGAATTACTTTTAGAAAAATCTTATATAGATATTGATTTAGATGGTAATTATTTTATAATAAGCGAAGAAAGAAAAGAAATAAGAAAAAAAACTATAGAAATGATAAAAGATAGTGATAATATGGAAGCAGATAAACTATTAAGAGCTATAGTTAAAGATAGTTTTAAGGATATTCTAGAAGAAATAGGAGAGTTAACTGTTTCTATAGATATATTAGGAGATAAAATAAATAAAACTAATAATAATATAAATTTAAAACTTGATTTTCATATTGGCGAAGAAAAAGATAGTAAAAGAAGCTATTATCTTTTAAATACAAGACAATTTGCTAATACAGCTTATTGGTGTATTACAGCGGATTTAGATTTTTATAATAAAATCAAATGGTTTTTAGCCTATAATAAAGCAATTGATTTTTATATAGATCAATGGGAAAAGTCAGAAGAGAAAATGGAAGAATTAAAATTAGAGCATGAAAATAGAATGCTTATATTAAAAGAAATAAAGGAAGAAATTTTAAATAATTTTAGTAATGGGATTTTAATATATGCAGGAGAAGAAAATAAATTAAATGGAGAAAAAGAAGCAAAAGAAGTATTAAAAGAAATAACAGAAACATTAGAATCTAAAAATAGATTTAGAAAAATATTAGGACATTAAAAAATAAAAAGATGACTTTTTTTGCAAAAGTCATCTTTTTTAGCTTTTTTAGAAAGCCCAATTTCCATTTTCAAAGATTTTAACTGTTTCACCAGATTTAGTAAGACCAGTGATATTTAAATCTTTAGTACCTATCATGAAGTCTACATGAGTTAATGAATCATTAGCTCCTTCTTTAGCAAGTTCTTCTTCAGATAAGTTTTCTCCATTTTCAACACAGCATGAATAAGCTTTTCCGAAAGCTAAGTGACAGGAAGCATTTTCATCATATAATGTATTGTAGAAAATTACTCCTGAGTTTGAAATTGGTGAATCGTAAGGAACTAAAGCTACTTCTCCAAGATATCTTGCACCTTCATCAGTATTTAAAAGATGATTAAGAGTATCTGCACCTTTTTCAGCAGTAAAGTCAACAACTTTACCATCTTTGAAAGTTAGTGAGAAGTTATCGATTAAGTTTCCACCATAGTTTAATGGTTTAGAACTATAAACAATTCCATTAACACCAGTTTTAAGTGGCATAGAAAATACTTCTTCGGTTGGCATATTAGCGATGAATTCAGTACCTTCTTGGCTATATTCAGCTCCACCAGCCCAAAGATGTTTAGGGGCAAGCTCTAGAACTAAGTCAGTTCCAAGTGAATTAGTGTAATGTAATGATTTAAGATTTTTATCATTTAAATAATCCATTTTTTCTTTTAAGTTATTTTTATGAGCTTCCCAAGCTTCAACAGGGTTTTTAGCATCAACTCTAACTATTTTAAAGATTTCTTCCCATAATTTATCCATAGCTTCTTCTATTGAAAGGTCAGGGAATACTTTTTTAGCCCAGCCTTTAGTTGGAATAGAAACTATAGACCAAGGGTTTAAATTACTCATAAGTCTATCACTAAATTCTCTAGAAGCAATACTTGAAGCTTTTCTTGAAGCAGCAACTTTTTTAGCATCCACATCTTTTAAAAGTTCAGGATCAGAAGCTGAAATACTTAAAAATGCTGCACCTTCTTTAGCGTAGCTTAATCTAGACTCTTTAACCCACTGAGGAACAGTTTCAAAAACTTCCATAGGTGAATATTCAAATTTTAATTTTCCTGTTAATTCGTCATTCCATTGAACAACAACTTCTCTAGCACCTACTAAATAAGCTTCTTTAACAAGCATTCTTGTAAACTCAGCACATTCTATTGGAGAGCTAATAACTAAAGTTTGATTTTTTTGTATATTAACTCCTATTTGAATAGCAAGTTTAGCATACTTTTCTAATAAATTTTCCATGTTTTTAATCATAGGGTATAACACGCCTTTCTTTAAATTATAATAACAATCATAAATAAATTTTTGTTATTATAAGGATGATAAGTAATAATAACTTTCATTATATTATAAATTAATTTTCTAACTAGTACAAATAGTTTAGAAATAATTTATTAACAAAAAATTATTATCTGTAGGGTGTTATATTAAAATAAAGCTTTTTAATAGTATCATAATAATGATCCCCAAAGTTAGAGGTACAACCAAAATCAATTAAATAAAATGAATTATTTATAATTCCCCAGGAACTAGAATTATAAATATCACTTCTAAAAAGATAATAATTTGAAATTAATTCTTCAATATCTCTAGTTACAGTTGGTTCCTCCCTAAGTTCTTTTAAATTAATAGGAAGATTTTTTTTTAGATATTTGTTATATGGCAAAGCCTTTTCCATTATTATAATTCGATCATTACAATAATAAATAGGACATAAATATCTTTTTATATGGCTTGGTGCATTATAATAAATAAATTCTTCAACAAAATTTTGATGATAACCATCAGCATTATTTTTAGCTACTTTTATCACTAAATTATCACTTAAAGAATAAACTTTTCTAGCAATTCCTTCTCCTAAAAATTTAAAATGTTTTTTAAAATCATTATTAGAAAAACTGTTTAACAACATTATGTTATTTTCTGTTAATCTCATAGCTTTTCTCCATAGAAATAATACTAATTTAGACTATGATTAAAGGAAAAGAAATGGTACAAGAAGTTTTTTATAAACTAGATTATAAATCTATTTGCGTTTATAATAAAAGTATTATGGTGAAATAAAGAGAAAATTCCTTAATATATAAGTTATAATAATAAATTAAATTTTATATTCAAAATAATTTATATATTTAATTAAATTTACAGTAATATTTATTTAAGATTAGAGCTTATAGAAAGATAAAATTTTCTAAGAAAGGGAGAAAAATTTTGAAAAAATTATTAGAAACATTGATAGAGAATAATAGAGAGCATACTAAAGAAGGGCAAGTAGCCACTTATATTCCAGAACTTGCAAAGGCAAATAAGGAGGAAGTAGGGGCTTGTGTTATAACTTTAGCAGGTGAAGTTTATAAGGCTGGAGATTGGGAAAAAAAGTTTACTATACAAAGTATTTCAAAGGTAATATCTCTTATGCTTGCAATTATAGATAATGGTAAAGAGAACGTATTTAAGAAGGTTGGAGTAGAGCCAACAGGAGATAGTTTTAATAGTATATTGAATTTAGAAATTAAAAAGAAAAATAAACCATATAATCCTATGGTTAACTCAGGGGCTATAGTTACAACTTCACTTATTGCAGGGGAAGATAGAGATGAAAAATTCCATAGAATATTAGAATTTGCAAAAAAAGTTATGGATAATCCAAATATAACAGTAAATGAAGAGGTATATAAATCAGAGAAAGAAACTGGCGATAAAAATAGAGCACTTGGATATTTTTTAAGAAGTAACGGATATATGGAAGGTAGCGTAGAGGATATATTAGATACTTACTTTAAACAATGTTCAATAGAGGTTAATACTTTAGACTTAGCTAAATTTGGAGCAATGCTTGCCAATGATGGTATATTACCATGGAATGGTGAACGTATTATTTCAAGAGAGGTTTGTAGAATAGTTAAAACTATAATGGTAACCTGTGGAATGTACGATGCTTCAGGAAAATTTGCTGTTCATATAGGAATTCCAGCGAAAAGTGGAGTTGGTGGTGGAATTATGGCAGCAGTACCTCATAGAATGGGGATAGGAGTTTATGGACCATCATTAGATGAAAAAGGGAATAGTATTGCAGGTTCTATGATATTAAAAGAATTATCAGAGGAAATGGACCTTAGTATATTCTAAGAGTTTTAATTTTTATTAAGTTATAAATTACATAGTAATTGGAGAAACTAATTAATAGTTTTGTTCAATATCTTGGAGGATGAAATAGATGGAAAAGTTATTAATACTAGATGGTAACAGTTTAATAAATAGAGCTTTTTATGCTTTACCACCTTTAACTAACAAAAAGGGAATCCATACTAATGCAGTATATGGATTTTCAAATATGCTTTTAAAAATGAAAGAGGATATACAACCAGATTATATCGTTTCAACATTTGATAAAAAAGCACCTACATTTAGACATTTAGAATATAAAGATTATAAAGCTGGAAGAAAAAAAATGCCAGATGAACTTAGAGAGCAACTTCCTTTAGTAAAAGAACTTTTAAGTTTATTATCAGTAACTATATATGAACTTGAAGGATTTGAAGCTGATGATATTATAGGAACTCTTGCAAATTTTGCAGCAGAGCAAGGTATAGAAGTTTATATTATGACTGGAGATAAAGATGCACTGCAATTAGCAAGAGATAATATTAAAGTTTGTATAACTAAAAAAGGTGTTTCTGAAAAAGAAGTTTATGATGAAAAAAGAATGATAGAAGAATTTTCTGTAACACCAACTCAATTTATAGATGTAAAAGGACTTATGGGAGATAAATCAGATAATATTCCAGGGGTTCCTGGTGTTGGAGAAAAAACAGCATTTAAATTAATAAATACCTATGGGTCAGTGGAAGAAGTTTTAAACCATATAGATGAAATAAATGGTAAAAAACTTAAAGAAAACTTAACTGAGTATAGTGAACAAGCAATTTTTTCAAAGAAATTAGCTACAATTATGACTAATGTACCAATAGATTTTGATTTAGAAGAAATTAAATCAAAGGATAATTGTGATTTAAGAGCAGCACTAAATTTTTATAGAGAACTTGAAATAAAAATAAATGAAGATAAATTAAAGCTTTTTGGTAATGGGGATGAAAGTTTAGAAGAGGAAACAATAGAGGTTCAATTAGAAATTATTGATGATGAAGAATCTATGAAAAAACTTAAGGATGAAATTAATGAAGAAATATTTATTAATTTCAATTTAATAGGAGAAAATAGATTTTCAACAGTTGAAATTGAAAGTATTTTATTAAATAGTAATGATAAAAATTTCAAAATAATTATGGAACCTATTGTAAATAATAAAAATTCCTTTGAAATTTTAAAAAATATTATGGAAAAGAAAGAAATTAAAAAGAATTTCTATAAAATAAAAGAAGGGGCTAAGGCTTTAAAGAAGCATAATATTATTTTAGAGGGCATAGAATTTGATATTGAAATAGCAGCTTATCTTTTAGATTCTTCAAAGGGAAGTTATGAATTAGAAGAATTAGTTAACATATATTTAAATCAGTATCCAAAAGTTGATGAAAATAATAAAGAGGGAATTCTTTTAAATTATTTACCAAAACTTTCAAAAGTACTAAAAGAAAAAATAAAAGATGAAGCTATGGGTAAATTACTATATGAAATAGAAATACCATTAGCAATAGCTTTAAGTGAGATGGAAGCTGTAGGGTTTAAAGTTGATAAAACTATGTTAGATGAGCTATCTGTAAGATTTAAAGGGGAACTTGAAAAGTCACAGGGAGAAATTTATGCTTTAGCAGAAGAGGAGTTTAATATAAATTCTCCAAAGCAACTTGGTAAAATATTATTTGAAAAATTAGATTTACCAGTAATTAAAAAAACAAAAACAGGTTATTCAACAAATGCAGAAGTATTAGAAAAACTTAAAGATAAGCATCCAATAATAGAAAAAATAACCTACTTTAGACAACTTGCAAAAATATATTCAACCTATGTAGAAGGATTAAAAAATGTAATAGATGAAGATGGTGCAATACATTCAACCTTTAATCAAACTGTAACAACAACAGGAAGATTATCATCAACAGAACCTAACCTTCAAAATATACCTATAAAATATGAAATGGGTAGAGAAATAAGAAAAGTATTTATAGCAAGAGAAAAAGAAGATTTAATTTTATCAGCGGATTATTCACAAATTGAACTTAGAATACTTGCACATATGTCAGCAGATGAAAATATGATAAAAGCCTTTAATGAACATTCAGATATTCATAGAAGAACAGCAGCAGAAGTTTTTAATGTTCCAACTGAAGAAGTTACATCAACTATGAGAAGTAGAGCTAAAGCTGTAAACTTTGGAATAATATATGGTATTAGTGATTTTAGTTTATCTCAAGATTTAAAAATAACAAGAAAAGAAGCTAAAGAATATATGGATATTTACTTTGAAAGATATCCAAATATAAAGAAATTTATTGATGGAGTTTTAGAAGAAGCAAATGAATATGGTTATGTAAAAACAATGTTAAATAGAAGAAGATTTATCCCAGAAATAAAAGCTAGTAATAAAATTGTTAAAGCTTTAGGTGAAAGACTTGCAATGAATGCACCAATACAAGGTACTGCTGCTGATGTAATTAAATTAGCCATGGTAGATGTATATGAAGAGATAGAAAAAAGACAATTAAAAAGTAAATTAATATTACAGGTTCATGATGAACTTATTTTAAATGTTGTTCCAGAGGAACTTGAAGAGGTTAAGGAACTTGTGAAAAATAAAATGGAAAATGTATTAAGCTTAGATGTACCATTAGACGTAGATATAAATATAGGAAAAACATGGTATGAAGCTAAATAGAGAGGATGAGAGATTTGATTAAAATAGGACTTACTGGTGGAATATGTTCGGGGAAAAGTACAATTTCTTTAATGCTAAAGGAAAAAGGATTTAAAGTGATTGATGCTGATGAAATAGCAAAAGAAGTCCTTTCTAAATATCCTGAAATATTAGAAGAAGTAAGATTGAATTTTGGTGGAAGTTTTTTTGATTGGCGTGGAGAGTTTAGAAGAAGAGAATTTGGAAATCATATTTTTAGGTTTCAAAAAGAAAGAATTAAATATGAAGAAATAGTGATGCCTTATATAAAAAATGAAATAGAGGAAGCTTTTAAATCCTATAAAAAACAGGGAGAAAAACTTGTGATTTTAGATGGGGCTACTCTTATAGAAAACGGATATCAAAAGCAATTAGATATGATGATTTTAGTTTGGGTTAATTTACCTTCTCAAATTGAAAGATTAAAATTTAGAGATAAATTAACTCAAAATGAAGCAGTAAATAGAATTAATGCACAATGGAGTTTAGAAAAGAAAAAAGAATTTGTGAATTTGATAATTGATAATAGTGGAAATTTAATTAAAACAAAAGAACAGGTAGATGATTTAATTGATTTATTAAATTTATATAAAAAATAATAGAGGGTTAAGGGATGAAAAAGAGTTTTAAATTAATATTTTTAGCGATACTTATTTTTTTATTCTTTCAAGGAAGTCATTACATTATGAAAAATGTTATATTTCCAAATGAGTATAATAATTACGTTATGAAGTACAGTGATGAATATGATTTAGATCCTATGCTTGTTTTTGCAGTAATGAAAGCTGAAAGTAATTTTAATCCTGATGCAGCGTCAAATAAAGATGCTAAAGGGCTTATGCAAATTACAGGGAGTACAGGTACTTGGATTGCAGAGAAGTTAAATATGAAAGATTTTAATGTTGAAATGCTTAATAATCCAGAGGTAAACATAAGATTTGGTTGTTGGTATTTAAGATATTTAATAGATGAATCTGTAAGTGAAGATATTGCAATAGCTGCATATAATGCGGGAATTGGAAATGTTAAGAATTGGCTTAAAAATCCTAAGTATTCAACTACAGGGGATAAATTAGACTATATACCTTTTAAGGAAACTGATAAATATGTGAAAAAAGTTAAGGTATATAAAAATATTTATCAAAAATTATATAACTAGAAAATAGATTTTATAATGAGAGTTCTATCAATTTATAATTATTATTTTATATTTTGATAGAACTTTTTTATAATGAAGATTAGATAGAAATAAATGGGGAAAGGAAAATTATTCTTGATTTTGGATAAATATGGTGATATTATAAACTTAATTATTTAAAGATTAAGCAGATGTGGTGGAATGGCAGACACGCTATCTTGAGGGGGTAGTGAGCTTATGCTCGTATGGGTTCAAGTCCCATTATCTGCACTGGGCTAAAAGAGACTATTTTTATATTTAAGGATAAAAATAGTCTCTTTTTTTGAGGTTTTATCATATAATTAATAAAGTACTATTATCAAGAGGATGTTATGAGTAAAAATTTCGATTATAGTTCAAAGGAAGTTTCGAAAGAGCTTGAACTAGAATTAAGAAGTGCTGAGAAAATAGGAGAAGGACATAATGGTATAGTTTTTTTATTAAGTGCAAAAAAAACTGTTAAATTTTTTAGAAGACATCAAGCTTGGATAGATGAATCCTATATATTAAAAAGGGTTAAAGGGTCTAGATTTTTCCCAAAGGTTTATGAGGTTGGAGATAATTATATTGTTAGAGATTATGTTGAAGGGGAAAGACTTGATAAGTATCTCAAAGACAATAGAATGGATAAAACCTTAGCTACTGAAATTTATAATATGACTGTTGAATTTCAAAAGCTTAAGTTTAAGAGACTTGATATAAGATGTAAGGATTTATTTTATAACACAAAAACAAAAAAATTAATGGTTATTGATCCTAAAAAAAATTATATAAAAAGAGTTGAATATCCGAGACATTTAATGAAAGGGCTTTGGAAAAGAGGAGTTCTTGAAGAGTTTTTAGATATTATAAATGATATAAATAGCGAAAAAGCTATGTTTTGGAAATATAGAATAAATAAATACTTAAAATATAATAAAAAGTAGAGTGTAATTATATTGATAAATATAAGGGTTAAGGATAAAATATTAAGAGTATTTAACTTAAGGGGTAGTGTCAATAATATTTTTGATACTCCCCTTAAATAGTTTATTAATAGAAAAGAGCAGGTAATTTATGAATAAAGATAGTATTGTTAATGAATACATAAAAAAAGGTGAGAAATCCCATGATAAAGGGGCATTAATAAAAGCTCTTAATTATTATTTAAGAGCAGAAGAAATATTAGAAAAAGAAAAAGATATAGATTTATTGATAAATATAGCACTTATTTATGATGAGATAGGAACTGTAGAAAAAGCAAAGGAATATTACAGTAGAGCTATAATATTAGATAGAGATGAGCCAAGGGCTTATTATGGAATGGCAGTAATCTTTGATGAAGAAGAGGATTATGAAAATGCTATAATTTATTACAAAAGAGCAGTTGAAATAAATCCAGTTTATGATAGAGGAATTTTCTTTTTAGCTAATGCATTAGATATAGTTGGAAAAAAAGATGAGGCAATAGTTTATTATGAAAGACTTCTAGAAATTTGCCCAAAGGATTTTTGGGCACTTATAAATTTAGGATCAATTTATGAAGAACTTAATGAAAATAATAAAGCTTATAGATTATTTCAAAAAGCAATGGAAATTGAAAAAAATAATCATATAGCAATATTTAATATGGCAGTAATTTATAAAAAATTAAATCTTTTAGAAAAAAGTAAAATAACCTATAGAAAAGCTATAGAGAAAGAGCCTAAATATCCTTATAGCTATTTAAATTTATCAGTTATATATAAAGAAGAAGGTAATTTGTTAGAGGCTATTAATGTTTTAACTGAGGGAATAAATGAAAATGCTGATATAGAATTTTTATATTATAATAGAGCTTGTTTTTATGCTTTAACAAATCAATTAGAATTAGCAGCAAAAGATTTAATAAAAGCTATAGAATTATATCCAGATTTTAAAAAGCACATTTATAAAGATGAAGATTTAAAAGAGGTTTTAAAAATTAATTTAATTAAAGAATATCTGAAAAAAGAGTTATAAAAAGTAACTCTTTTTTTTTATTTTTAAAAAAAAGTTTCAAATTGTAAAAAAATAATCAATTTTGTTATATATTGTTTTTTATTTTCTTAGAATAGTATAAAATAATCTAGGAGGGAATTTATGGATAATAAAAAGAAAGAAATTATGTATGTTGAGAAAAGTTTTTTTTATGAAATGTTAGTAAAAACCATAGGGGCTTTATTATTTATGCTAGCGATATATTTTTTAAATCCATTGATGAGTAAAAAGATAATAATAATAATGAATATTGTTATTATTTTTTCAATAATGTTTTTTTCAATAATAACTTTTTCTTTTTCGGAAAATGGTTTTTTTTCTACCAGCGCGTTTTGTTACATATTAATAGGAATTTTAAAAATTATAGAACTTATATATTATAATGGTTCAGCTGGATTCATCTCTAATATAGGCAAATTAATAGAGGCTCTATATATCTTTATAGTAGTAAGATATTTTAGAGAAAGCTTTGATTTAATAAGCAAAGCTATTAAAGATAAAAAAATAGACTATTTTATGTTTGCATTAACTATAATAATATTCTTTTTATCTTTAATTAATTACAGTAGTAATTTAAATTTCTATTATAAAATACTAATTCTTTTTATGTTTTTTGATATTATGTATTATATTTCTAGATTTCCAGTAAAACTGAAAAATCAAATAAATTATTTTTCTGTGGCTGTGGTAGCAATATTTATTTCAAATGGAGTTACATTTTTTATTTTTTTAGATGGTATAGAGGCAGAAATATTAATGGAGTGCTTTTCGTTCTTTGCTTATTTTTTAATATATTTAGCTTTTAGTTATAAACTTTTAAAGAAACCATCAGAAAATTTATTTACAGAACTTTATAGTAGAAAACAAATGCTAGAGGAAATAAATAATGAAATAAATCTTAAAAATTTAGATTTAGAAAATAAACAAATGGAATTAAAAAATGATGAGAATATTTTTAAGAGTATTTATTTTAATATAGCAATTCCATTAGCTATAATAAATAAAAAAAATAGAATAATTTATATAAATAGTAAGTTCAAAGATGTTTTAGAAAAAAATGATACTAGAGAAATTATAAATAAAAATATTTTTACTTTTGTAGATGTTATGGATTTTTTGAAGAATTCAAAAATTAGTTTAGGCAATAAACATATGGTAGAAAACGTAATTATAAAAAACAATAGAACAAAAGTTTTTAACGTCAATGTAATAAATATGGAGAAGGATGAAAATATACTAATCTTTCATGATATTACTAGAGAAAAAAGAATAGAAAAAATAAAAAAAGATTATGAAAAAAAGATAATAGAAGAAAAAATGAAAAATGATTTTCTATCCAATATATCACATGATATAAAGGCACCTATAAATGTTATATATAGTGCATTACAGTTAGAAAATATGTTGATTAAGGAAGAAAAAATAGAAGAACTTAAAAAGTATAATCATATAAATAAAGAAAATATATTAGCAATATCAAGGCTTGCTAATAATCTTATTGATTCATCAAAATTATCAAATAATTATTTAAATCCTAATATGGAAGTATTAAATATAGTAGAGCTAATAGAAGATAGTTGTAATTGTTTTGTGGAATACATGAAAAATAAAAATTTAAAATTTTGTTTTGATACTGATGAAGAAGAAGTATATATAAAATGTGATAGAGAACTTATGGAGAGAGTAGTAATTAATATAATTTCTAATTCTATAAAATATACCTTTGAGGGAGAAATAACAGTAAAGATTTATATAAAAAATAGAAAAGTAATTATAGAGTTTAAGGATACAGGTATAGGGATAAGCGAAGAACTTATGGAAAATGTATTTAATAAATATTCTATGGGAAAGAAAAGCTTAAATGAATTTTATAAAAATACAGGAATAGGACTTTATGTTGTTCAAAATTTAGTGAAAATACAAAAAGGAACAATAATATTAACTTCTAAAGAAAATGTAGGAACTACTATAAAGGTTGAATTTTTCTTAGAGTTTTCAAATGGAGATTTAAACTATGATGTTATATAGAAATAAAATTGAAATAAATAAAAATAAATTAGTTTTAAGAGTTGTAATAATATTTATATATATAGTGGCAATTTTATTTTTTAATCATGAAAAAGATTTTGAATTTTTAAGAATAATAGAAGTTATGGAAATAGTTTTTATAAGTTCTATAGTAATGATGGTTAATAATAAATATTCTAGAAGCAATAGTAATGTTTCTGTTAATTTAATTTTTGGATTAATGGTTATTTTAATTTTAAAGATTATAAAGTTTTTGCTTTTAGATATGAATATTATAAATTCTATGTACAATATACAGTTAGAGATGATTTCTTTAGTTATAAATTGGGTTGAATTTAGTATTGTAATAAATATAATAAAAAAATCAATTAAAAAGAAAAAGATAATAAATAAAATATTCAATATGATAAAATTTTCAATATTTATGATATTGTTATTAGCAATAATATGTCTTATGGTAAATAATGAACAAGTGGTTTTTTTTATTAAAAATTTCTATTATAATTATGGATTAAATTATATTGTAAGTATAACTATCTATATTTTAACTATAGCAGATATAAGTAAAATGAATTTTCCAATGGATAAAAGAGAAAGAAAAACACTTTTTGTATTTATTAATTTAATATTTTTCAGTTCATTTACCATTGGATTTTATCCTAAAACTATGGTATTAGGTATTAATAGAGAACCTTTATTTATAGCTTTATCTTTAGAGTATTTTGCTTATTATGGTCTTTATGAAGGAATTATTATTAATTCTTTAGAATTTTATTATAAAAATTTATATGACTATATAGTAACTAGAGAAAAAAATATAAAGCAAAGAAATACTATATCTAAAAATAGGACTAAGTTATTAATGGAACTTAATAGATTAATTGAAAAAAGTAGGAAACATCATAATGAACTTATAAATTCTGTAAATGATTTTATTTGTATTTTTAAAGGAACAAAAATTGAATATATAAATGAAACAGCTATAAATTTTGTTAGAGGAAGTTTTGACAAAGAATATTTAACCGAAAAATTAAGTGATTTTTGTAAAACACATATATTAAAAAAAATAGAAAAAGAGGGCTTAGTAGAAGCTAAATTTGATTTAAATTTAATAGATAAATTTGATGAAATAATAAATTTAGAATTATATTATTTAAATTTAACCAATGGATATAGTTTTTTACTTATAAGAAATATGACAGAGCAAAAAAGGTTAAAGGAAAAAGGTGAATACCTAAAAAGATTCTATGAAGAAGAATATTTAAAAAGTAGATTTTTCTCTAATATATCACATGAGTTAAAAACACCTATAAATGTTATTTATTCTGCAATCCAACTTAATGAAATCAATTTAGAAGAAAAAAACTTAAAAAAGGTTGTAGAAAATAATAAGAGAATAAGACAAAATTCATTAAGATTAATAAGAACTATAAATAATTTTATTGATGTAAATAGAATTTCTGAAAATTTTTTAAGTGGAGAATATAAAACTCATAATATTGTAGAATTAGTGGAAACAATACTAGAGCAAAGTGAAAAATATTTAAGTAAAAAAGAAATGAATTTTATATTTGATACGGAAAAAGAAGAAATTTTTGCAAGAATTGATAGGGTATTTACTGAAAGAGTTATTTTAAATATATTATCAAATTGCGTGAAATACGGTAAGAAAGATGGTTATGTTTTTGTGAAAATAGCTTTAGATGGTGAAAATATAAATATAAATATAGAAAATAACGGCAAGTTAATTACTGATGAAGAAAAAGCTTATATTTTTGATAAATTTACTAAAAATAATAAATCTTTAAATAGAGATAATGAAGGTAGTGGATTGGGTCTTTATATAAGTAAATCTATAATGAAACTTCAAGGTGGTAGCTTAGAAATAGCTAAAAATAAAAATGATAAAAATGTATTTATAGTAAGTTTTAAAAGTGAAAAAATAAATGGATTAGAATTTATTATGAATAATAAGGGCTATTCAGAAAATTATATTAGTGATTTAAAAGAACGTATAGATATTGAATTTGCAGATATCTATCTTTAAAAAAAGAGATTTTATTAAAAAAACATTTGTTATAACTATAATTTAGTTAACTTAAATAACAAATTGTTTTTAAATTAATAAAGTCTTTTTTAGCATAGAGATTTTTAGATTAACATATAATTATTCTGAGGTGATTAGAGTGTTTAATATATTTAAGGTTGAAGGAGAATTTAATTTAGGAGATTTAATAATAAGTCTTATTATTCATTTAGGTGGCTGTTTTTTAATTGGGATGTTTATGGGAAATGCAAAGGGCGTTTATGATAGCTTAAAGCAACCATTTTTTAGCCCACCAGCTTATGTTTTTGGAATTGTATGGCCTATTTTATATATTTTAATGGCTATAGCAGCCTATAGAATCTATGAAGTGAAAAAGAAAAAAAATACTAAAGGGGCACTAGGGATTTATATAATTCAATTAATATTTAATTTTGCATGGTCTATAATATTTTTTAACTTTAAACTTTATGGATTAGCAACTATAGAATTATTTATTTTACTTATTCTTATTATAGTAACTATATGGAAATTTTTTAATGTTGATAAAATTTCAGCCTATTTACTTATTCCTTATGGATTATGGAGTAGTTTTGCTTTAGTATTAAGTTATTTTATTTGGATGTTAAATGAAATGTAATTTTGAATTTTTAAATATTTATATTATAATTATAAATAGTATATAATTATAATACAGAAATTATTGTGGGATTGAAGCTATATGAAAATATTGAAAATATTTTACTGCTAAATTATAAGTAGTTATATATTTTTAATTTTAAATTTAGTTTAGTCCCTTTTTAAATTAATAAAGAGATAATAGATTGAATAGTTGTTATTAATTATGGAAAGTATTTATATTGATTTTAAATAAAATATAAATGTAAAACTAAGTTTAGGAGCTGATAGGGTGAAAAAAGTTATAATAGCGGAAAAGCCATCTGTTGCTAAAAATATAGCAGATGCTTTTAAGATGAAAAATAGAAAAAATGGATATTTTGAGGGTGAAGAGTACATAGTAACTTGGGCTTTTGGACATCTTTTACAGCTTTTTGATGCTAAAGATTATGATGAATCTATGAAAGGGTGGAAAATGGAAAAGTTTCCTTTTATCCCAGAGGAATTTAAATATAAAATTAAATCTGATAGTCAAAATAAAGCTTTTGTTGATAAGGGTTCTGAAAAACAACTTAAAATAATAAAAGATTTAATAGATAGAGAAGATGTAGATGTCGTAATAGCAGCAACAGATTTTGACCGTGAGGGGCAAGTAATTTCAGATGAACTTTTTATTTATTTTGATACTAAAAAGCCTATTTATAGAATTTTATTAAATGAATGGACTGAAAAAGAAGTTAAAAAAGGAATGGAAAACCTTAAATTAAATTCTGAAATGAAACCACTTCAAGATGCAGGGATTGGAAGACAAATAGCAGATTGGGTTATAGGAATTAATCTTACATCAGTGGCTACTTTAAGATACGGATTTGAGGATAAAATGGTTAATATAGGTAGAGTTCTTTTACCTACTTTAAAAATTATTTATGATAGAGATAAAGAAATAGAAAATTTTAAAGAATCTAGTTATTTTAAATTTGCTCAAAAATTTAAGAATTTAGAGAATGTTGAATTTGAAACTTTATACTATGAAGAAAATGAAAAATTTGAAAAAAAAGAATATCTTGAAGAAATAAAAAAAGCAATAAAAGATAAACAGGGAAAAGTTGTTTTAAAAGAAGTAGAGAAAAAAAGAGAATATCCAGGTCCACTTTTTAATCTTTCAAATCTTCAAGGACATATTACAAGTAAATATAAAGGTTGGACTTCAGATAAAGTTTTAAAAGTAGCACAAAGTCTTTATGAAAAGAAATTTATCACTTACCCTAGAACGGGAAGTATAGCTCTTGAAGAAAGTTTAGTAGATAGAACAAAAAATGTTTTAGAAAGGATAAAGGTTGGACTTCCCTATGAAAAAGATGTGAAATTTATAAAATCTAAAAGAGTTTTTGATAATTCAAAGGTAGAAAGCCATAGTGCGATAATTCCAACTTATATGAATCCAAGTAATTTAACAGCAGATGAAAGAGCAGTTTATGAAGCAGTTAAAAATAGATTTATAATGCAATTTATGCCGGTTGCAGAGTTTGAAGAAACTAAAATAACAATTAAAGTAGATGATGAAAAGGCAAAAGGTGAGTTTAGAGCTAAAGGAAGAGTTAGTTTAATAGAAGGTTGGAGAGTTGTTGAAAAGATTGAAACAAAGGATACTATTTTACCTTTAGTAAATGAAGGTGAACTATTAGATGTTACCGATGGAAAAGTAACTAAAGTAACTAAAAAACCACCAAAGCATCACAGTGAAAAAACTCTTTTAAGAGTTATGGAAACCTGTGGGAAAAGCTTTAAAAATGAAAAAGTAGATAAAGATGAAGAGGATAATGAAGATAATTTAGAAGAGAACACTGAGGAAACATCAGAAGAGATGATGAAAGCAATTCTTAGTGGTTTTAGTATAGGAACTCCAGCAACAAGAGCCGAAACTATAAAGAGATTACAGGACATTGGATACATAAAGTCTAAAGGTAAAAATCTTATTTGTACAGAGCTTGGAAGAACTATAGTTGAAGTATTTCCAGCTAAAGAACTTTTAGATCTTGAATATACAGGACGTCTTGAAAAGACCCTTTCTGATATTGAAAAGGGGGAAGTATCAAAGGAAGATTTCTTAAATCTTATATTTAATTTTACAAAAGAGTCAGTGCAAAGAATTAAGGATGATAGATCACTTCTTCATAAATTCAAAGTAGAACTTCCAGAGGGAAAAGAAGAAATAGGAAAGTGTCCTATTTGTGGTAATTCCATAATAGAAGGAGAAAAAGGCTTTGGATGTATAAATTGGAGAAATGGTTGCAAATATACTATATGGAAAAATGATAAGTATATAGAAGCCTTTGGAAAGAAAGTAAGTAAGGAAATGGTAGTATTACTTTTAAAGAATGGAAAAGTAGGATTTAGAAATTTAAAAAGTAAAAACGGAAATTTATTTAATGCTTATTTTAAATATGAATTAGATGAAAAAACAGGATACTTAAACTGGAAGATAGAATTTATTAGATAAATTAAATTATCTTGCTAATGAAACTGTAACAAAGCTTATAAATAAAAATAAATAGGGTTATAACAAAATAGTAATTTTGTTATAACCCTATTTTTTATTCAAAAATATTTAAATCTAAAGTTTTAGATAAATCCTTTAAAAGATTAGAACCAGCAATACTATTTCCGGCTAAATCAAGAGCAGGACTGAAAATTCCAATGCCCATTTTTTGAGGTGCACTAGCAATGATTCCGCCACCTACACCACTTTTAGATGGAATTCCAATATTTACAGCAAAGCTTCCAGATTCATCATATAGACCACAGGTAGTCATTAAACTTTTTACTGTAGTACAAATTTCTTTATTAATTACTTCTTTTTTTGAATAAGGGCAGTAGCCATTATTAGCATAAATAGAGGCTATCTTTGCTAAATCTAAAGCCGTTACTTCAATAGAACATTGTTTGAAGTAAACATCTAAAATATCATCGACATCTCCTATAATCATTTCATGAGCTTTCATATAAAAGGCTAATGAACGATTTTGATCTCCTGTGTTTTTTTCAGATAAATATAAAGTTTCGTTAACTTCAATATCATCATTATTAGCTAATTTTTTTATGAAATTTATAAGTCTAGTAATCTTTTCCTCTGCGGTATCTCCTTTTATTAGAGAAGTCACTGCAATAGCACCAGCATTTATAAATGGATTTGTAGGTTTTTTACTGTTTCTAATTTCCATATTTAAAATAGAATTAAAAGCAAAATGAGTAGGTTCTATGCCAATTTTATTAAAGACATAATCAAAACCATTATCCATTATAGCTAAGGTTAAAGATAAAATTTTAGAAATACTTTCTATAGCAAATTTTTCCTTATAGTCTCCAGCAGTATATTCATTTCCGCTAGATAAATCTATAACTGCCACTCCAAAAAGATTTGGATTTATTTTGCTAAGTTCAGGTATGTAAGTGGCTACATGACCATCTCCTATAAATTTTTTATTTTTTTCTATTAACTCTTCTAATAGTTGATTATTTAAATTATTCAAATGAAAACCTCCTTAAAAATATTTAATATTATTTTTCACATGAAAAATAAATTTATGCAGATAATATATATTAAATATTAAAACATATATCATATTAAATTAAAAGTAAGTTGCTTTTCTAAAATTGTTAAAGCAAACTTATAAATTATTTATAATAAATATTATTTTACTAATATAATGCTTTAATATTTTAATTTAAAAAAAGAAAGGAATGGAGAGTATGGAAAAAAATAATATAAGACCTCAAGGAACAGAGAAAACCCTAACCCTAATGGGATTTTTTTCAATAACAGCATCTATGGTTATGGCTGTTTATGAATATCCTACCTTTGCAACATCAGGTTTTTCTTTAGTATTTTATCTTATCTTTGCGGGGTTATTATGGTTTATTCCTGTGGCCCTTTGTGCAGCAGAAATGGCAACCACTAAAGGTTGGGAGGAAGGAGGAGTTTTTACTTGGACTGGAAAATCATTAAATGAAAGAATGGGGTTTGCTCATATTTTTTTTCAATGGTTTCAAATAACAGTTGGATTTGTACCAATGTTATATTTCATTATAGGTTCATTATCCTATGTACTTAATTGGCCAGAACTTAATAGTAATCCATATATAAAATTAATAGCTATGCTTATAATTTTTTGGGGATTAACTTTTTCACAATTAGGAGGAACTAAGTATACAGCAAGAATAGCAAAAACAGGATTTATAATCGGAATTTTAATTCCAGCAATAATATTAATAGGTCTTGGAATATATTACATAGTATCAGGGCAAGCGTTAAATATAGTTATAGATGCTAATACAGCAGTTCCTGATTTTAGGCAATTAGATACTCTAGTTGTTTTTGTATCCTTTATTTTAAGTTATATGGGGGTTGAGTCATCAGCTGTTCATGTTCATGAAATGATAAACCCTAAAAGAGATTATCCATTAGCTATGTTAATGTTAGTAATTGTGGCTATTATATTAAATACTTTAGGGGGATTAACTATAGCATCAGCTATCCCAACTAGTAAACTTAATTTAAGTTCAGGAATAATACAAACATATATGGTAATAATAGCTTTGTTTACTAATGCTACATGGCCAGCAAGACTTTTAGCTTTTCTATTAACAATAGGAGTTATGGCAGAGGTAAGTTCATGGGTTGTTGGTCCATCACATGGGATGTTCAATGCAGCTCAACATGGAATATTACCAAAATTTTTAGCAAAGGAAAATAAAAAAGAAGTTCCAACTAATTTAATTTTTATTCAAGGACTTATAGTAACTTTTTGGTGTATTGTTTTAACCCTTGGAGGAGGTAGTAGTGGGAATATGTCATTCTTTACATCAATGTCATTAACTGTTGTTATTTATTTAGCTGCTTATTTAATATTCTTTACAGCCTATTTCTTTAAGGTATTTAAACATAAAGAAATAACTAGTTTTTATAATGTTCCAGGTGGAAAAATAGGTAAAGTAATAGTAGCAGGAGTTGGACTTCTTTGTTCTCTATTTGCCCTTATTATATCTTTTGTACCGCCATCTACCTTTACGGTAGCACAATCTAAAGACTATGAGATTATATTAATTGTAGGATGGGTTATAGTTTTAATAATACCATTTGTTATATATGGAATTGCTAAAAAGAGAGGATCTATTTCTACTAGTTTATAAAAAATAAGGAAAGGAGTTCAAATTTATGATTAATAATAGAAATATAAGAAAAAATTTACTTAATATGAATGAGATGTTTAATACGGAGGCAGGAAATGAATTGGGAATAAATAAAGAATCCTATGATACTCCTATATTTGGTACTAAAGAAAGTGATTCACCATTACCTAAAGATAAGTTAAATGATCAATCAATGGCACCTAAAATAGCTTATAGATTGATAAAAGATCAACTTTTAAATGAAGGAAACTCAAGATTAAATTTAGCAACATTTTGCCAAACTTATATGGAAGATGAAGCAATTGATATTATGGCTGAAACTTTAGATAAAAATGCTATAGATAAGTCAGAATATCCACAAACAGCAGATTTAGAACAAAGATGCGTTAATATTATAGCTAATCTTTGGAATGCAAAAGAAGACTTTATTGGAACTTCTACAGTTGGTTCATCAGAAGCTTGTATGCTTGGAGGAATGGCCCTTAAATTTTTATGGAGAGAAAGAGCAGAAAAATTAGGAATAGATATAACAAAACAAAAACCTAATTTAATTATTTCATCAGGCTATCAAGTTTGTTGGGAAAAACTTTGTGTTTATTTAGATATAGAACTTAGAGAAGTTCCAATGGAACTTGATAAAATGGCTTTAGATGCTAAAAAAGTTCTTGATTATGTAGATGATTATACTATAGGGATAGTTGGAATACTTGGAATTACTTATACAGGAAAATTTGATGATATAGAAGCTCTTGATAAAGTAGTAGAAGAGTATAACAGTAAAACTGAAAAGAAAATATATATCCATGTAGATGCTGCTTCAGGTGGTCTTTTCACACCTTTTATAGATAAAGACTTACTTTGGGATTTTAGACTTAAAAACGTAACTTCCATAAGTGTTTCAGGGCATAAATATGGATTGGTTTATCCAGGAATTGGATGGGTTTTATGGAGAGATAAAAAATTCCTTCCAAAACAACTTATATTTGAAGTTAGTTATTTAGGTGGAAAATTACCAACTATGGCTATAAACTTCTCAAGATCAGCAAGTCAAATTATAGGGCAATACTATAACTTCTTAAGACTTGGATTTAATGGATATAAAGAGATTCATCAAAGAACAAAAGATGTAGCAATGTATATATCAAAGGAAATAGAAAAAACAGGATTATTTGAAATCTTTAATGATGGTAGTAATTTACCTATAGTTTGTTATAGACTAAAAGAAGATGCAGATGTAAGATGGGATTTATATGATTTATCTGAAAGATTATTAATGAAAGGATGGCAAGTTCCAGCATATCCACTTCCAGATAATTTAAAAGAAATTACAATTCAACGTATCGTTTGTAGAGCAGATTTAGGCTATAACATGGGAGAAATGTTTGCTAAGGACTTTAAAACTGCAATAGAAGATTTAGATGCTAAAAGACATAAAGGGGAAACCTTTGGTTTCACTCACTAAAAAGATAAAGGAACTATCATTTTTTGATAGTTCCTTTATTTTATAAATTAATTTAAAGTATAGTTATATGTAAATTCATAATAGATGTTACTAAGTTCCTTTAATTTGGTGAGTTTTACTTTTTTATCTTTAGGAAGAGAAAGAATTATTTTTTTTCCTTCAAGGGTATTTAAACCATTTTCTAAAGGGATTTCAGGAAAAATAGCATCAAGTATTAAATTATTATTTTCGTCTTTTATTTTTAAGTTGAAATTAGTAATAGTTTTATATTTGTTCTTTGAATTATTTAAAAAATAACCATCGATTAAAATATTTTTTCTATTAGTGCTAATATTATTTATTATTAGGTTTAAGTTATTTTCCTGTACGGAAAAATAACTATTTTCATAAAGGGGCTTGTTAAATAAATTTTCAGTTAAAGAAAAAGGTTTAGAGAATGCGAGTTTACTAGGAATAATTGATAAAGCTATAGCTAAAGTAATTGAAAGTTTTTTTAGATTCTTCAAAATTTATGCCTCCTTAAGTTAGAGATTTAATAAAATAAGCCAGCTAACTATATTTTTATTTATATTATGTGTAAATAAAAATAAATTATAAGCATAAAAAAAAGAACTTACAATTAAGTAAGCTCCATAAGATTAATGCAAATGGACTAGAGATGCTAAAATATGATAAACAGGGGGGGCTAAAAATACCACAAGAAGTCCATTAAGTCCCATGGATAAAGAACTTATACCACCTTGAATTTCATTTGTTTCTAAAGCTTTACTAGTACCCATAGCATGACAGGATGTACCGTAGGCAACCCCTTTAGCTATATCATTTTTTATTCTAAATAATTTAAATACAAAAGTTGAAATTACAGCTCCTGTTATACCGGTTATTATGATAGCAACAACAGTAATAGGAACTATTCCACCTAAAGTTTTTGTAACCTGTACTCCAATAGGGGTAGTAATTGATTTTGGCATTAGGGATTCAATCAAGCTTTTATTTAAACCAAGGGCGTAGCTTGAGAAGAATATAAAGATTAAACCAACAAAAGTAGCTGAAACCATCCCTGTAATTATTGGAATTGCATGTTTTTTTAATAATCTCATCTGTTTATATAAAGGAACCGCTAAGGCAACTGTAGCAGGTTCAAGTAAATCATTTATAAATTGAGCACCTTTATTGAATTGATTATATTGAATATGAAAAACTAATAAAAACCCAATAACAAATAGGATACCAATAAGTAATGGGTTAAAAAGTGCTATTCTTGTTTTTTTATTTATTAAAATACCTAACTCAAAACCTATTATGCAAATAAGCATACTAAATAAAGGTTGGCGTACTATGTCATGTATACTACTCATTTCCCTTTAACTCCTTTTTCTTTAGTTCCCTTTTTTTATTAAAATTAATTACAAATTGAACTACTGCACCACTAATTCCCATAATTATAAATGTTGAAAGAACAACAACAATAAGAAGTTTTATTGTATTTCCTTTTAAAACATTAACAGCAGTTATTATGCCTACACCTGCTGGGATAAAGAAGAAAGCTAAATGATCAAGTAAAAATGTTGAAACATTATCAATCATATCAACCTTAACAACTTTAGTGCAAAGTAAAAGAAGTAAAATTAGCATTCCAAGAATATTTCCTGGAATAGGTAAATGGAAAAATTCAGAAAAGAATTCTCCAACAAAATAAATAGCTAAAATAATTAATGCTTCTCGTAAAAGTTTCATATTATCACTCCGTTAGTTTGAAAATAAATTATCACTGCTTTTATATTTTATTATGATTAAAGGAAATTGTATAGCTTAACTGTAGTTAGCTAAAAAGCAATTAATTGCCTATAGTACTATCTAATGAATATATATCATTGAGGCTTTAAAATCATTGTAATTTCTCTTGTTTTATATGTAACATAAGGTTACGGAAAAATAAATTGAAAAAATCAGTAAAGAAAAGGCATTAAATGTTAAAATACCTTTAGAATATTTTAACTATTTAACACCTTGCTTAAAAAATATTTAACTTTAAAGAATATTGATATTATTTTTTTTACAAATCTTTAAGGTTTCATCATCCCAAATAGAGCTTTGAACTTCTCCAATATGAGCTTTATTTAAAAAGAACATACAAATTCTAGATTGTCCAATACCACCGCCTATAGTGTAAGGAAGTTTTCTTTGAAGTAATTTTTCATGGAAGGGAAGCGTTTTTCTTTCTATGCAATTAGAAATTTCTAATTGTTTTAAAAGAGAACTTTCATCAACCCTTATTCCCATAGAGGAAAGTTCAAGTGCCATATCTAATAAAGGGTAATAAAAAAGTAAATCACCATTTAAATTCCAGTCATCATAATCAGGGCTTCTACCATCATGTTTTTCACCTGAACTTAAAAAATTACCAATAGATTTAATAAATACAGCTTTCTTTTCTTTACAAATTTTATTTTCTCTTTCTTTAGCAGAGAGAGTAGGATATTTTTTATAAAGTTCTTCAGCTGTTATGAAAAATATTTCATCAGGTAATTTTTTTTCAATAAAAGGATAACAACTAGAAATATAATTTTCAGTAGCTTTAAAAACTGAATAAATAGATTTAACTGTTTTTTCAAGTGTAGATATAGTTCTGTCTTCTTTATTTATGATTTTCTCCCAATCCCATTGATCAACATAAATAGAGTGAATATTATCTAAGTCTTCATCTCTACGAATGGCATTCATATCAGTATATAGCCCTTCCCCAACATTAAAGCTATATTCTTTTAAAGCGTTCCTTTTCCATTTAGCAAGAGAATGGACTATTTCTATAGGTGAATTTTCTAAAGCCTTCATATTGAAAGAAACTGCACTTTCAGTTCCGTTTAAATTATCGTTAAGTCCAGTGGATGCTTTTACAAAAAGCGGTGCAGAAACTCTTGTAAGAGATAGTTCTTCTAACAATTTACTTTCAAAAAAGTCCTTTAACTTTTTTATAGCTATTGCTGTTTCCTTTAATGTTAATTGAGATTGGTATTCTTTTGGAATTAGTACCTTAGAATGCATAAATAGACCCCCTTTTTATTATTTATAGTTATTTGAAAAGTTTACCTCGTCTATTAAAAATATCTCTTCTTCTCTTATTAGTTTTAGATTTTCTAATAGAGTAGATAATTAAGATTAAAATTAAAATAGTTATTGTTATAGTTATAACATAATAAAAAATATTTTGCCAGATTAATGTAAATGGAGATAAATCAACATTTGCAATAAGTTCGGTGTTATTAAGACCATCTTTAAAAGAGATTTTTAAAGAGGAATTAAAAGCTGCTTTCCAAGGAGATAAATCTTTTGTATCTAAAATTAATTCACTATAGTCATTATTAAAAGAATTATTATAATAATTAATATCTTCCTTTACTGTTACAGGAAAGGTTATTGAATTTTCTCTACCAAAAAATCCAAAAGCTTTGTAGGAAGCAGTAACTTTATCTAAAACATCGCCAGCTTTTTTAAAAGTTTCTTTTTCACCTGTAAAGCTATAATCAATAAGAGTTTTCATATCTTTAAAAACCGTAGTATCATCTGCACCATAGTCGGAGCCTAAAACAACACCTAGAATAGTTCTATCTCCTCGTTGATAAAAAGAAAGTAAGCAACGACCAGCAGGAGTTGTAAAACCAGTTTTTGCACCTATGTTACCATCAGTACCTAGTTCTTTATTACTACTATATAAAAGAATTCTTTTTTTACTATTTTCAAATTCAACTACAGAATTCTTTTTTAATAAAGTTTCTTTAAGCCAAGGATTTTTTAAAACCTCTTGTCCTAAAAGTGCTAAATCAAAAGCAGTTGTATAATGTTTTTCATTATGAAGACCATTAGCAGTTACAAAGTGAGTATCCTTCATTCCTAAGTCAGCGGCTTTTTTATTCATTAATTCAATAAAATCTGAGCTACTTTTAGATACAAAATCAGCTATCATATAAGCTACATCATTGGCAGAATAAAGTAAAAGTGCATCCATAGCTTCAGTTCCAGTTAAGCTATCACCTATTTCGATAGGTCCATAGTTAGCATTTAAAGAAAATGGAGGTTGCTTTTTAGCATCTTTAGACATTGGGATTTTATCATTAGGATTGGCATTTTCTGCAAAAAGAAGAGCAGTCATCAATTTAGTTACACTAGCTGGATAAAGAGATTTATCAGCATTTTTAGAATAAATAATTTCACCACTATTTAAATCAAGAGAAATAGCAGCTTTAGCTGTTATAGTAGGTAATACCTTATTTTCTTTGTTTGATTTCAAATTTTTATTATCCAAAGCGTAGGTGGTAGTAGTTAAGAAATTAAAACTTAAAATTGCGGATAAAAATAAAATAGCTACTAATTTTATTTTTCTTTCTTTTTTCATTTTTTCAGCCCCTGTTAATTTATTTTTAGTTCAGTATACCATTTGTGGAAAATATAAACAATAAAGGATAAAATAATTAAAAGAATATTAATTTGTATAGATACTGTTTAAAATAAAAATAATGTAAAAATTCATATATTTATATAGAAAAAAATATAATATATGGTATAATTACTAATATATAGAAACTGCTAGGAGGGGTATTGTGAAAGATATTAATGAAAAAGTTTACTTTTATACTAAAATAGATGAAGGTGACTGCAAAGGTAATAGTGACATTTGTTATGGGTTTAATTATAATCCAGATGAAAACATTATCAATATACAATTAGAGGAAGATAATATTAAATTAAATATTATTGGAAATTTAAATGAACAAAATAATACTATCTCATTCAATACAGACCATAATAGTAAAGTGACATTAACATATTTAGATGTGGAGCTTTACAATAATTTAAAAGGTTATATGTTAAATTACAATCTAGCGGATCTTAAAACAGATGATGAAGTACAACAATATTTAAAACAAAAGAGATTTTTTAGTTAATAAAAATTTTATAACATTAAGCTATGTAAAAGGAATACTTTTGCATAGCTTTTTTTTGAAATAAATCCATAAAAATGTTGAATTTATAAATAAATTAACAAAATATTCATTTTAATATATAGAAAAAAATGGTAATTGTGGTAAAATGATAATAAAACAAAATATTTATTGATAATTTATCATTAAAAATAATTAATTTTAATTAAACTGATTATTTGTTAAGGGGATAAGTTGTGAATTATTTTTAAAGGGGGAATTTAAAATGAAAAAGAAATTTTTAGCCTTATCACTAGTTATTGGGGTTTTAGCTAGTTCGTTGATTTCTTGCGGAGGAGATACTGCTTCAAATGGAGGAAATGACAATGTAATTAAAATAGGCGCAATAGGACCTTTAAGTGGAAAAGCTTCTACTTATGGACAATCAGTAAAAAATGGAGCTGAGCTTTATATTGAGGAAGTTAATAAAGCTGGTGGAATAAATGGAAAAGAGATAAAGTTTATTTTTGAAGATGATCAAGCAGATCAAAATGCAGCTATGAATGCATTCAATAAGCTTGTTGATAGTGATAAAGTATCAGCTATTATAGGGGCAGTAACATCAGGACCAACATTAGCTATAGCACCAAAATCAACAACAGCAAAAATTCCACTAATAACACCTACAGGGACAGAGCCTAACATTACTAAAAATGGTGGAGAATATATGTTTAGAGGCTGTTATATAGATTCATATCAAGGTGAAATTTTATCAAGTTATGCCAGTAATGATTTAAAAGCAAAAAAAGCAGCTGTTTTATATAATGTAGGTTCTGATTATTCAAAAGGAATTGCTGATACCTTTAAAGCAGAATTTGAAAAAGCAGGAGGACAAGTAACTCAATTTTTAACCTATGGAAATGATGATAAAGATTTTAATGCTCAACTTACTAAAATAAAAACAGATAATCCAGAAATATTAATTTTACCTGATTATTATAATGTTGTAGCTTTGATAGCAAAACAAGCTAGAGATATGGGGATAACAGCTAAGTTTTTAGGTGGAGATGGTTGGGAATCAGAAGAACTTTATAAATTAGGAGGAGATTCAGTAAATGGTGCTGTATATGTAAATCATTATTTTAAAGGGGATGAAGATCCTGTAGTGAAATCTTTTGTTGATTCTTATAGAACTAAATATAATGCAGAACCAGATGCTTTTGCGGCATTAGCTTATGATACAACTAAAATTTTAGTTGAAGCAATAAAGACAGCAAATAGTACAGAGGGTGAAGTAATAAAAAATGCATTGAAAGATATGAAACTTAAAGGGGTAACAGGAGAAATATATTTTGATAATGATAGATCAGCTATAAAAGGAGCTACTATTGTTGAGGTAGATGGAGCTAAAACTAAACTTGTAACAAAAGTTGCAGCTAAGTAAAAAATAAAATAAAAGCAGCTATATCAAATAAAAAAATATAGCTACTGTCTATAACTTCAGATTTATTTAGATTTAGGTAGTAAGCTATTTTTAATATTTAGATATGGCTCTTTTATTAATATAAAAGGAGGTTTATATGGAATTTTTACAACAATTAATAAATGGACTTTCACTTGGGAGTACATATGCATTAATAGCAATAGGGTACACCATGGTTTATGGAATCATAAAACTTATAAACTTTGCCCATGGAGAAATTTATATGATAGGGGCATTTATTGGATATTTTCTAGCAATAAATTTAGGGCTTTCATTGATACCTACTTTAATACTTGCAATGATTCTTTCGGCAATGGTAGGAATATTAATAGAAAAAGTGGCATATAAACCACTTAGAAAATCACCGAGAATTACCTTGCTTATAACAGCTATAGGAGTTTCTTTATTCTTACAAAATTTTGTTAGATATATTGTAGGACCATCACCTAAGTCTTTTCCACAACTTATAGAAGTTAGTAAAATTGAATTTTTAGGAATTCAAATTACTAATGTGCAATTATTAACTTTAGGTATTTCTTTATTACTTGTGTTAATTCTTCAATTTTTAGTTTATAAAACAAAACAGGGAAAAGCTATGAGAGCAGCATCTCAAGATAGAGAGGCAGCAGAACTTATGGGGATTAATGTAAATAATACAATTTCATTTACCTTTGCTATTGGGTCAGCTCTTGCAGGGGCAGCTGGAGTTCTTGTGGCATTAAGTTGGATAAGTATAGACCCTTATATGGGAATGATGCCTGGGCTTAAAGCCTTTGTTGCAGCAGTACTTGGAGGAATAGGAGTAATCCCAGGAGCTTTAATTGGGGGAGTATTTATGGGAATAGCTGAAACTTTAACTAAGGCCTATATATCTACAAGACTTGCAGATGCCATAGCCTTTGCGATTTTAATTGTAATTCTTCTTATTAAGCCAGCGGGGCTTTTAGGAAAGAAAACTAGAGAAAAGGTATAGGGGGTGATTCCATGAATGTTTTAAAAAAGAAAAAAAATATAATTTTTGCTATGATAGCAGTTTTAATTGTTTATCTTGTAATATTTTCTCTTCAAGAAGCAAAAATAATAAATAATTATTATGCTGGAATTATAATACTTGCAATTATAAATATTATATTAGCATTATCTTTAAATTTAATTACAGGTATAACTGGACAGTTGTGTTTAGGACATGCTGGATTTATGGCAGTTGGAGCTTATGCAGGTGCTATTGTTTCAACAAAATTAAATCTTCCTTTTGTTGTAGCTTTGATAGCAGGTGGAGTTTTAGCCGCATTAATATCAGTAATTATAGGTATTCCAACATTAAGGTTATCAGGAGATTATTTTGCAATTACAACTCTTGCATCTGGAGAAATAATAAGAGTATTAATAACTAATATAGATTATTTAGGAGGACCAAGAGGTATTACGGGAATTCCAAATAAAACAAATTTTACTTGGGCATTTTTCTTGATGGTTTTAATAGCTATAATAATTTTAAATTTAATAAAATCTGCTAAGGGAAGAGCTATGATTTCAGTTAGAGAAAATGAAATAGCCTCTGAGGCAATGGGAATAAATACTTTTAATACAAAGCTTTTAGCTTTTGTAATAGCAGCTTTTTTTGCAGGAATAGCAGGGTCTTTATATGCTCATTATGTTGGATTTATAGAGCCTAATGGTTTTGGATTTGTAAGATCTACAGAAATTTTAACCTTTGTTGTATTAGGTGGTATGGGTTCTATGTCTGGATCAGTAATAGGAGCAATTATTCTTACTTTCCTTCCAGAACTTTTAAGAGGAATAAAAGATTTAAGAATGATAATTTATTCAGTAGCTTTAATTTTATTAATGATATTTAGACCAAAAGGAATAATGGGAACTAAAGAAATATCCTTCACATGGATTAAAAAATTCTTTTTGAAATTTAAGAAGAAGGAGGAGGATAAAGTATGCTAAAAGTAAGTGATTTAACCATACAATTTGGCGGATTAACAGCAGTAGAAGATTTCAATTTAACTGTAAGTGAGCAGGAAGTGGTAGGGCTTATAGGACCTAATGGTGCTGGAAAAACAACTATATTTAATATGCTAACAGGGGTTTATTCACCAACTAGAGGAACAATAAATTATTTAGGGGAAGAAATTCATGGATTAAAGCCCTATTCAATAACACAAAAACAGATAGCAAGAACTTTTCAAAATATAAGGCTTTTTAATAATTTATCTGTAATAGATAATTTAAAAGTTTCCTATGATTATAGAATTAATTATGGAATAATTGATGCTATTTTAAGAACTAAAAAATTTAAACTAGAAGAGAAAAGAATAGAAAAAGATGCTATGGAGCTTTTAGAAAATTTTAATTTAGCAGATAAAGCAAATGATTTGGCTATAAATTTATCCTATGGGGAACAAAGAAGACTTGAAATAGCAAGGGCTTTAGCAGTAAAACCTAGGTTGTTACTTTTAGATGAACCAGCAGCAGGAATGAATCCACAGGAAACTTTAGAACTTATGACAATGATAAATTGGATTAAAGAAAAGTTTTCTATTTCAGTACTTTTAATTGAACATGATATGAGTTTAGTTATGGGAATTTGTGAAAAAATAGTTGTTTTAGACTATGGAAAAAAAATTGCTGAAGGAACTCCTGAAGAGGTAAGAAATAATAGTAAGGTAATAGAAGCTTACTTAGGTGAGGAGGGAGCTTAAATGTTAAAAGTAAAAAATTTAGATTTATTTTATGATGGAATTCATGCACTTAAAGATATTAATTTAGAGGTTAATAAAGGTGAGATAGTTACATTAATTGGGGCTAATGGGGCTGGAAAAACATCTACATTAAGAGCAATTTCAGCATTAAGTAAAATAAAAAACGGTGATATTGAATTTGAAGGAAAGTCTATAAAAAATATTCCAACTTACAAATTAGTAGAACTTGGAATAAGCCATGTTCCAGAGGGCAGAAAAATATTTTCAAATCTTACTGTAATGGAAAACTTAGAACTTGGAGCTTATAAAAGAAAGGATAAAGAAAATATAAAAGCTGACTATGAGATGGTTTTTGAAAAGTTTCCAAGATTAAAAGAGAGAAGAAAACAGTTAGCGGGAACTTTATCAGGGGGAGAGCAACAGATGTTAGCTATAGGGAGAGCTCTTATGAATAGGCCTAAACTTATATTATTAGATGAGCCATCTATGGGCCTTGCACCTATAATTGTAAAAGGAATTTTTGAGATAATAAAAGAAATAAATAAAACTGGAACTACAGTTCTTTTAGTAGAACAAAATGCAAATATGGCATTATCTATAGCAAACCGTGCATATGTTTTAGAAACAGGTACTATTGTTCTTCAGGGAGAGGGCAAAGAAATAATGAATAATGCAGAGATAAAAGAGGCTTATTTAGGAAAGTAATTTATAAATAAGTAATAATTAAAAGGGGGCAAAAAAAATGAAAAAAAGGATGATTAGTGTAGCTATGATTGCTGTACTTGCCATGGGGGGATTAGTTTCCTGTGGAGGAGAAAAACAGACATCTGGGGTAGAAGAAATAAAAATTGGAACTATAGCACCTTTAACGGGAAAGGTATCAAGTTTTGGACAATCTGCAAAGGAAGGGATAGAACTAGCAGAAAAACAAATAAACGAAGATGGTGGAGTGAATGGTAAGAAGGTTAAATTTTTAATTGAGGATGATCAAGGAGATCAAAATGTAGCTTTAAATGTATTTAACAAACTTGTAGATCAAAATAAAGTTAATGTAATTTTAGGTCCTTTAACTTCAGCACCAACTCTTGCTGTATCACCAAAGGCAGCGAGTTATAAAATACCAATGCTTACACCAGCAGCTACAGAGCCAACTGTTACAAATATTGGTGGAGGATATGTATTTAGAGGATGTTATATAGACTCTTTTCAAGGGGAAGTTATGTCTAAGTTTGCAAAGGAAACACTAAAAAAAGAAAATGTAGCAATACTTTATAATGTAGGTTCAGATTTTTCAAAGGGAATAGCAGAAGCTTTTAAAAAAGATTTTGAAACAAAGGGTGGAAAGGTTGTAGCTTTTGAAAGTTATAATAATGATGATAAAGATTTTAATGCACAACTTACTAAAATAAAAGGTACAAATCCAGAGGCTATATTCTTACCAGATTATTATAATGTAGTTGCATTAATAGCTAAGCAGGCAAGAGATAATGGTATTGAAGCTACTTTACTTGGAGTTGATGGTTGGGAATCAGAAGAACTTTTATCTATAGCTGGTAACTCTATTAATAATTCTTATTATATTAATCATTTTTTTGCCTATGATGAATATGAAACTGTTTCTAAGTTTGTGAAAGAATATGAAGAAACCTATAAAAAGAAACCAGATACTTTAGCAGCTTTATATTATGATGGAGCTATGACTATATATAAAGCTTTAAAAGAGGCTGATAGTTTAAGTAATGAAGATATTTTAAAGGCTCTAAAAAAAGTTGAAGTAAAAGGAGTAACAGGGAATATAAGATTTGGAGAAGATAATTCAGCTGTAAAAGATGCAGTTATATTAAAAATAGATAACGGTAAAAAAGAATTAGTTGAAAAAATAGCTCCTTAAAAGAATTTTGAAAATTTTGAAATTTTGTTTTACTTTTTTAGGTAAAGAGTTATAATTGTATTAAAATAGCAGTGATAGTAGGAAGTGATAATTTGGGTAACTTTACAGTAAATGATCTTTTAGAGGAAAGAGAAGTTGGAACAGTATTACCTTTAAACGTAGAAGTTGATAATGAAATTATTCCAATATTTTTTGTAAAGGATTATAAAGACACTTTAGAAGAGATAAATGAAGAGCAATTAGTTTCAATGAAGAATTCAATTCTTAGTGATAATAAATGTTTTTTATTGGTTATGTTATTTAAATTTAATAATGATTTTAATACAACCTATGATTTATGGTTGAATTACGGATATAAATGGCATAGTGAATTTATAGAAGGGTTACTAAATTCTAATAGAATTATTATTGATTTTAGAGACGAAAATAATGAAAGAATAAAAACAATAGAAGTAAGTAATGAAATTAAAGAAACTTTAGAGGACTATGTAAAAAAATCAGAAGAAGTTAGTATTTTTGAGGAAAATAGAGAAGAGAGTGTTATATATTTAGGCTCAAAAAAAAGATATGAAATTTGGAATGAAGAGGATGCAGATACACTAATAGATGCTATTTTTGAAAGTTATGACAGCATTGAAGAGCTTTGGAACAATATTTAAAAGGGTAGGAGTTTTGAATTATGGAAAAAACTTTAGTATTAATTAAGCCAGATGCAGTGGAAAGAAATCTTATTGGAGCAATAACTAAAATATATGAAGATAATGGTTTAAAAGTTATCAATATGAAACTTGAAAAAATAACAGAAGAATTAGCTAAGGAGCATTATAAAGAGCATGAAGGTAAAAGTTTCTATGAAAATTTAATCAAATATATAACTAGAAGCCCTCTTGTGGCAATGGTTCTCACTGGTGAAAATGCTATAGAAAAAGTAAGAGAACTTAATGGAAAGACCAATCCTGAAAATGCAGCTGAAGGAACTATAAGAAAACTTTATGCTATAAATGGATCTGAAAATTCAGTTCATGCTTCTGATTCTTTAGAAAGTGCTAATCGTGAAATAAAATTATGGTTTAAATAAAATTATTAATTAAAGAAAAAATAGAGATATATCAAATAAACTAAAAGTTTAATTTAATATATCTCTATTTTTTACGAACATTTTAGATAAATTAAGATAAAAAAATGACTTTGTAAAGCTATGTACAATTTACATAAATTTAATTATGAGAAATAAATAAAAAGCTAATGTTAAACAATGAAAATGTTATCAGTATACTAAAAATAGAAAAAAATAGAAATATGTTAATAGAATGATAATATTTTTTTAATATTTAATAGAAAAGGAAAATACGAACTTTATTTTATTATAATAAATGTATAAACCTGTTAAATAGTTTTTATTGTTTAATAAAGTTTATAAAAATATTTTTAGGGGGACAAATATGATTAATAAAAGGGGAAAATCAAGACAAATATCCTTTTTATTGGCTTTCTTTATGATTTTTAGCTTATTTACACCAGCTATTAATGTAAAAGCTGAAGAAAAGGTTGAGGTTCAAGAGGAAAGTGATTCAATTAAATTAGTGGAAGAAAATACCGCTGAGGATATTACAGAGGATGAAAAAGTTAGAGAAAATGAAAAAGAAGTTATTGAAGAAAGTGAAAAAGAAGAAGCTACGGAAAATAAAGAAATAGAAGAAAAAAATACAAAAAAAGAAACTAAAAAAGTTACAATTTTAGGTACTACAGATGTACATGGTAGATTTTTAAGTTATGATTATGCTACTACTTCAGAGGTTGATGGAGGTCTTGATCAAGTAGCTACTATAGTAAATTCAGAAAGACAAAAAGATAAAAATTTATTATTAGTTGATAATGGAGATACTGTACAAGGGAATTATAATCATTTATTTAAGGGTAAAACTAATCCAATGGTTAAAGCTATGAATTATCTTGGATATGATGTTTTTTCTTTTGGAAATCATGAGTTTAACCAAGGGTTAGAAGAAGTTAAAAATTTTACAAGCCAAGGAAATGAAAAATTAAATTTCTTATGTGCCAATTTATATAAAGATGGTAAAAGAGTTTATAAACCTTATGTTGTAAAAGAAAGTAATGGAGTAAAGGTTGCTATAATAGGAGTTGTTTCTCCAAATGTAACTAACTGGGATGCTGTTCATTTAGCAGGACATGAAACAACAGCACCAGATAAGGAAGTTAAAAAAGCTATTGAAGAAATAAAGGCTGAAGGTGGTGCAGATCTTTATTTTGTAACAGCTCATGTAGGCTTTGATAATGAATATGGTAATGGAGATAGTGCAAAGGATATAGCAAATACAAATCCAGAGATTGCTGGAGTTATTGCAGGGCACAGTCATAGTGTGATTGAAAGTAAAATAGTAAATAATGCAGTTATTTCACAACCACAAAATAATGGTGGAAGTGTTTCTAAATTTGAGTTTACATTTGAAGAAGATGGAGAAAAATTAAAATTAATTGATAAAAAAGCTTCATTAATAAGTGCTAAAAACTTAGAAAAAAATCAGGAATTAAGAGATTATTTAAATGATGAACATCAACTTGCTTTTAATGATGCAAATGGTGAAATAGGAATTTTAGATAGAGATTTAGCAGATGCTAATGAAGTTAATGGAATTCCTCAATCTGCTGTAACAGATCAAGGAATTACAGATCTTATAAATAAAGTTCAATTATATTATAGTAATGAAGCAATTAAAGCTTTAGAAAATTATGATGATGAAGCTTATCATGTATCAGGAGCAGCTTTATTAGATGCAAAATCAAATTTAAAAGCAGGAAAAATAACTAAAGCAAGTATAGCTGGAATTTATAAATATGATAATAAACTTTATACTATAAAGACTACTGGTAAGCAGTTAAAGAAATATATGGAATGGTCAGCTAATTTTTTTAATCAATATAATGATGGAGATTTAACAGTTTCATTTAATGAAGATGTAAGATTTTATAACTATGATATGTTATCAGGTGTTACTTATGATATTAATATAGCTAAACCATCTGGTGAAAGAATAGAAAATCTTAAATTTGCAGATGGAAAATTAGTAGAAGATACTGATAAAGTTTATTTAACTGTTAATGATTATAGATATAATACAGTTTTAAATAAAAGTGAAAATCCAGTTTTTGATAAAGGTGAGCATGAAAAAGTTATAGATACAAGTAATGATACTTTATCAGATGTAAGAGATATGATTGCTGAATATATTAAAGTGGTTAAAGGTGGAAAATTAACTAGAGAAGTTGATAGTAATTGGAAAATAATAGGGAATGATTGGGATGAGACTCAAAGAGCATATGCTGTTGAAGCTATTAATTCAGGTAAGGTAAAATTACCTACTTCTGAAGATGGTAGAACTCCAAATGTTAAGCCTGTAACTTGGACTATGGTTCAAAATGCTTTAAAAACTTCTATAAATATTCTTTCAATTAATGATTTCCACGGAAATATTGTTGAAAGTGGTAAAAATATAGGAGCTGCAAAACTTGCTGCTGAAATAAAGAAAATAAGAGAAGAAAATCCAAATACTTTATTTGTTGGAGCAGGAGATCTTTATCAAGGTACTGCTATATCAAATCTTTTATATGGAAAACCTGTTTCAGAAGTATTAAAAGAAATGGGAATGAAATATACAGCTATTGGTAATCATGAATTTGATTGGGGATTAGATAAAATAGAAACTTGGTCAAAGGATATTGATTTCTTAGCTTCTAACATAGTAGATAAAGAAACAGGAAATCCAGTAGACTGGGCTAAGCCTTATGCTATTGAGGAATTTACAGGAGTAAAAATAGGTCTTATAGGATTAGCTACTCCAGAAAGTGCTTATAAAACAAAACCAGAAAATGTTAGAACTTTAGAATTTAAAGATCCAGTAGAAGCTACTAATAAATGGTCTAAACATTTAAGAGAAGTTGAAAATGTAGATTTAGTGGTAGTCTTAAGTCATTTAGGTGGGGAGCAAAATAGAGATAGTAAAGTTATTACAGGAGAAGTTGCTGATTTAGCAAATAAAGCAATTGGTGTAGATGCAATTATAGGTGGACATAGTCATCAATATATAGCAGGAAAAGTAAATAATGTACCAATAATGCAAGCAGGTAATAATGGAAGAGCTTTAGGAAAATTAGAAATAACTATTGATTTAGATGGAAATAAAGAAATCAATGTAAGTTATGATGAACTTTATAAAAGAGTTAATGAATTAGCAATAGATGAAGCTACTAAAAAAATAGTAGATGGATATGAGAAAGATTTAAATCCTATTTTATCAGAAGTTGTTGCAACAGTTGACACAGAGTTAACTCATGATAGAAGTCATAATGGAGTTACAAAGCTTGGTCAATTTATGACAAAATATATGGCTGAAGTTTCAGGTGTAGATATAGCATTAACCAATGCTGGTGGTCTTAGAAAGCCATTAGAAAAAGGGAATATAACTGTTGGTGATATGTGGGATGTTATGCCATTTGACAATACTTTAGTAACAATGAAATTAAAAGGTTCTGATTTACAAAGAGTAATAGAGCATGGTGTAATGAATACAAATGTTGGTTGGATACAATACCACGGTTTGAAAGTCTATTATGATGGAAATAAAGAATATGGAGAAAGAGTTTCTTCAATGAGACTACTTGATGGAACTAAAGTAGAAATGGATAAATATTATACTGTAGTAACAAATGACTTTATGTATGATAAAGGGGATAATTATGACTTTACAGGAGCTATTGATGTTAAAGATACAGGAGTAGCTATAAGAGATGCCTTAATAGAAAAGTTTAGTAGTATTGGTGATATTAAATTTGCCTATGATGAAAATACAGCTATTAATGGTATAGATGAAAATGATGATGGAAATGGAAATGGAAATGGAAACGGAAATGGAAACGGAAATGGAAACGGAAATGGAAATGGAAACGGAAATGGAAATGGAAACGGAAATGGAAACGGAAATGGCAATGGAAACGGAAATGGAAGCAACAATGGGAATGGAAACAATATTGGGAATAATAATGGAAATGGAAATAAAGTTCCAGAAACAGGGGATTTAGGAACTCTTCCATATGGAATAGTTACTTTAGCAGCAATTGCAGCTTTAGTTTTAGTAAATAAAAAGAAAAAAGTAAGTTAAAAAAATGGGGGCTATCCAATTAGGATAGTCCCTTAATTTATTATTATTTTCTAGTAGCTTTAACCTCAATCCAAGCTTGATTTATAGCTTTATTAACTTCCTCACCTAAATCTATAAAAACTTCAAAATTTTCAAGTTTTTCAGAATCTGGGTAAGCAACAGGATTTTCACTAACTTCCTCAGGAAGTAATTTTAAAGCTTCTGAGCTAGGAGTAGAGTAGCCAATATATTCAGCATTAGCTGCTGCATTTTCTGGATCACAAAGAAAATTTATAAACTTTTCAGCATTAGATTTATTTTTTGAACTTTTTGGAATACACATTCCATCAAACCATTTATTTGAGCCTTCTTTAGGGAGAGCAAATTCAAGATCAGGATTTTCATCCATCATAGTTACTGCATCGCCAGACCAAACTACCGCTAGAGCAGCTTCACCAGAAATCATAGCATCTTTAACTTCATCTACCATGTAAGCTCTAATTAAATCAGCATTTTTTTGTTTTATAAGTTCCATTTTTGCTTTTTCTAACTCAGCTGGATTAGAGCTATTTAAGCTATATCCAAGTTTTTTCAAAGTGATTCCAAAGGCATCTCTAGGGCTATCTACCATAATGATTTGATCTTTATATTTTTCATCCCAAAATAAATTCCAACTGTCAACTTCTTCTGAAATCATTGTTTTATTATACATTATACCTACAGTGCCCCACATATATGGAATTGAAAATTTATTTTCTTCATCATAAGCTAAATTTTTAAATTCCTCATCAATGTATTTATAGTTAGGTATATTGTCAAAATTAATTGGACTTAATAAGTTTTCATCAATCATTTTTTCAATCATATAATCAGAAGGAATTATAAGATCATAACTTAAACTACCATTGCTAAGTTTTTGATACATTATCTCATTAGTATCATAAACATCATATTTAACTTTTATTCCAGTTTCAGATTCAAATTTTTTTAGTAAATCAGGATCTATATAGTCTCCCCAATTATAAACATATAGATAGTTTCCTTCTTGATTTTCATTAGAATCATCATTATTAAAATTAATAGAGCAACTAGTGAAAAATAATAAAGGAAGTAGAATTAAAGCACATAGTTTTAATTTTTTTATCATAATTAATCCTCCTTTATTAAAGACTCTTTACTATTTACGATTAAAAGAAGAATAAGAACTACTACAAACATAATTGTGGATAGAGCATTTATTTCTGGTTTAATTCCTCTTCTTGCCATAGCATAAATTTCTATAGATAAATTGGAAACTCCAGGTCCTGTAGTAAAGAAACTTATAACAAAATCATCAATAGACATGGTAAAAGCCATTAAAAATCCAGCGGCTATGCCAGGTTTTATTTGAGGTAAAAGCACTTTTCTAAGAGCCTGCATAGGAGTAGCACCAAGGTCTAAAGCTGCATCCATTATATTTGGAGGTAATTGCTTAAGTTTTGGTAAAATTGAAAGTATTACATATGGAATACTAAAGGTAATATGAGCAAGCAATAAGGTAGCAAACCCTGGTTTTAAAGGTAAAACTAAAGCTAGTACACCAAATAAACTCATAAGTGCAATACCTGTTACAATATCAGGATTTAAAACAGGTAAATAATTTATATTTAAGATTATTCTTTTAAAGGGTTCTCTCATTTTACTAATACCTATAGCACTTAAAGTACCAATTATAGTAGCAATTATTGAAGAAATTATGGCTATTAATAGAGTATAATAAAGAGATTGAAGTATTCTTTCATCTTGAAATAGTTGAATATACCAGTTAAAGGTAAAGCCTTTCCATACTGACATTGACTTAGAATCGTTAAAAGAAAAAACCATAAGAACAATGATTGGTGCATAAAGGAATAGGAAAATTATAAAAATATAAAATTTACATAAAAAGTTTTTAAGGTTTTTTAACATCCTATACACCATCCTTTCCAGAGTATTTCTTTTCATATTTAGTCATAAATGCCATAGAAATTAAAATTAACAGCATCATAAAAATTGATAGGGCTGAACCTAGATTCCAGTCACCAACTGCAGTGATTTCCTGTTCAATTAAATTACCTACAAGCATATATTTACTACCACCTAGTAGTCTAGAGATAACAAAGGTTGAAACCGCTGGCATGAAAACCATAGTTATTCCAGAAATAACTCCAGGTAAACTTAAAGGAAAAATTACTTTCTTAAAAGTTTGAAATTTAGTGGCACCTAAGTCATAGGAGGCATTTATAAGATTTTTATCAAGTTTAATAAGTACGGTATAAATAGGTATAACCATAAATGGTAAAAAATTATAAACCATACCTAAAAGAACAGCTCCCTCTGTATAAAGAAATTTAATAGGTTCTATACCGAAAAATCCAAGGAAGGTATTTAATATTCCATTGGTATTTAGAATTGCCATCCAGGCATAGGTTCTTATTAAAAAATTCATCCACATAGGTAAAATAAATAATAGAATTAACATATTTCTTTTTCTAAGATTATATTTAGATATAATGTAAGCAACTGGATATCCAAGAATTAAGCAAATTACAGTAGATACAAGTGCTAAGAATAAAGAATGTAGAAAAATACCTATATAAATAGGATCTAAAATTTTCTTATAATTAAATAATGAAAAGGATAGTTGTCCATTATTTTCAACCATAAAACTAAGGGCTAAAATAATAATTATTGGAGCAACAATAAAAAGTAAACTCCAAAATATATAGGGATAAGCTAAGATGGAGTTTGATTTTCTTTTACTCATTACTTTTTTCCTCACTTTTCATTATATGTATACTTTCAGGAGTAAAAGTAAGCCCAATCTTATCACCAATTATTGCATTTTTAGTACTATGAATTTTCCAAGTATTATTATGTGTTTTTACTAAAATTTCATAATGAACTCCTTTAAAAATTACAGAAACAACTTCACCAGTAATATTGGCAGAAGTACAGGAAATCATTTCAACATCCTCAGGTCTTATAACTATATCAACCTTTTCATTTTCATTAAAGCCTTTATCTACGCAATCAAAGGTTTTATCATAAAATTTCACTTTAAAATCTTCAAGCATAATGCCATCTATAATATTACTTTCACCAATAAATTCAGCTACAAATCTATTAGAAGGTTCATTATAAATATCTTCAGGAGAACCCATTTGTTGGATTTTTCCTTTATCCATTACTACAATAGTATCAGACATTGATAGAGCTTCCTCTTGGTCATGGGTAACGAAAATAAAAGTGATTCCAAGCTTTTGTTGAATTCTTTTAAGTTCTACCTGCATTTCTTTTCTTAATTGAAAATCTAAAGCTCCTAAAGGCTCATCTAAAAGAAGAACATTTGGTTCATTAACTAAGGCACGAGCTATAGCGATTCTTTGTTGTTGTCCACCACTTAGAGAGTCAACTGTTCTTTTTTCATAACCAGATAAAGACACTAATTTAAGCATTTCTTTAACTTTTTCTTCAATAACTTCTTTTTTCATTTTTTTTATTTTTAAGCCAAAAGCTATATTTTCAAAAACATTCATATGCGGAAATAAAGCATATTTTTGGAATACTGTATTCAGTGGTCTTTCATAGGGTGGAATATTATTAATATTTTTATTTTCAAATAAAACTTCACCCTTATCAGCCTGTTCAAAACCTGCAAGAATTTTTAGGGTAGTAGTCTTACCACAACCACTAGGTCCTAAAAGAGTTAAAAATTCATTTCTTTTTATAGAAAGTGAAAAATCTTTAAGTACGTTAGTTTCTTCAAATGTTTTTGATATATTATTTAGTTGTATAATAATATTGTTTTCCAAAAAAATACACCCCTTTATTATTTAATTAGAATGATGGAGGCGTTGAAATCCAAATCACCTCAGCTATAGATTTATTTGGGTTTGAGATGTAGTGTTTATGTACAGCTTTAAAGTAAAAACTCTCCCCCTGTTTAACTTTAAATTTTTTCTTTCCAAGATGTAAAGTTATAGCTCCCCTTAAAACAAAGCCAAATTCTTCACCTTCATGTGGTTCCTCTAGGTTATATTCACCAGAGGGTAGAAGGGTAAGTAGGATAGGTTCCATTTCATTTTTTTGAGCATTAGGAACAAGCCATTTTATATTATAATTTAAATCTTTATTATCTTTTTCAAACATATCTTCTTTTTTAAAGTGTATTTTTTCAACTTTTTCCTCGTTGAAAAATTCCTGAAGATTTGTTCCTAAAATATCTAAAATATCAATTAAAGTTGCTATTGATGGTGAAGTTAAATCATTTTCTAGTTGTGAGATAAACCCTTTAGATAATTCACATCTTATAGCAAGTTCTTCTTGAGTTAATTGCTTTGCAATACGTAACCTTTTAATTTTTTTACCGATTTCCAATAAATTTATTCCTCCAATCTATTTGATAAAGGTAAGTTAAACTAAACAGAAAGTTTAAAAATACTAAACAAAAAGATTATATACACTTACTTCTAAAATTTCAATAGAATTAAAAAATAGTTAATATATTTAATAGAATATTAAATTAATAGAAAAATATACTAAAATTTAATGAAGTAATAAAAAAAGAGCTATATCAAACATAAAAAATCATTTCATTAAATCTAAGATTTAATGAATAAAATTTTATATATTTTGATATAACTCAAAAAATTACTTTTTTCTGAATAAAGAAAATAAATCAAATACAGCGCCTAAAGAGTGTTTCATTGAACTAATTTGATTAGTTATATTTTCTTTAGCCACAAGAGCCTCTGCTGTAGTTTCAGTAAGTACATCACTGATATCTTTAGCATTATCACTTATTTGTTGAATGTTTTCTATACTTTTAGCTAAATCTTTTTTATTTTCTACTAAAATATTATTTATATTCTTAATCAGATTAGTAAGATTAAATAGTAGCACTATAAGGTATACTAGAGCTACTGCACCTAGTATACCTATTACTAACCAGAAAAGAGTATAAACACTGAATGTTATCATTAGTTTATCCCCCTAATCTTTGGTTTTATATTAAAGTATTATAATACTTCTTCTAAAATTGGTTGTTCAGTATCATTTACTGATTCCTCAGAAGTAGCAGCTTTTTTAGCAGCTTTCTTCTCTTGTAAGTAAGCCTTTATTCTTGATTTAGCATCAAGGACTTCGTTACGTTTTTCTGTTAATCCAGAATTTATAGTATTTTTAAACTCAATAGTTTTTGTTTTAACTGCTTTATTTGTTTCTATTGCTTTATTTTTTATATCAGTTCTTGTTTCCTTCCCTGATTTAGGAGCAAGTAAAACTCCTCCTAATGCACCAATTGAAGTACAAGCTGCTGCTGTTATTCCTACATTTTTTGCTGTTTTCATTAATTCTTTTCTTCTCTTAGCTTTTCTTCTTTCTTCAAATACTCTAGTTAATCTCATATTGTGTCCTCCCCTAATGTAAAAAAATATTTTTTGTTTTTTTTTTATTTTGTTCTTTCCTATGTATACATTATAACAGATTATTTGATAAAATTATTAAATAAACGGTAACGAAATTGTTATTTTTTTTTGTAATAAAATTAATTATATTAAAAAATGGAGATAGTATGAGAAATAATTTATTTTTAAATGGAATTGATAATGAGTTTTTTTTAGATTTAACTTAAATTTTATGAATTTGAATTTAGGAGGCAATAATGATAAAGATAAAATTAGAAATAAATAAAAGAGGGGAGATTAATTTTAGAGCTAATGTAGAGGGTGAATTAAAAGAAAATACTATATTAAAAAGAGCCTTATTTGAAGCTAATAAAGTAAAAAGCAAAAAAGAATATCCTTATTTAATTCCTATGAGATTTTTATTACCTATAATAAATAATATAGAGAAAGAAAAAATAGAATTATCTAAGGAAAGTATAGAAGAGTTTTTAGAATTCTCAGATTACTATGAAGAAAAAACTTATTATGCAGGAAAAGCTACAGCTACATATATGAAAAAATGGAGAGAAGAAGATTGTCCGAAAATATTTAAGGTAACAATAAATAAAGAAACTTTAGAAATAAATAAATTTGTAGCTTTTGAGTTAGTGAAAAATTAATTTAATAAGGGGGTCTGTCTAGTAAAGTAAGTTCTTTCTAGACAGACCCCCTTTTAAATTATATTTTAGGCATCTAATACTTCCTGAGAATCTTTTTCCCAACATTCAATATTTTTAAGTTCTGGAATAGAGTCATTAAAAAATACAGGGTCTTTAATACCTTTTCTTTTTTGTTTTGAATAGTCTTCAAGGGCAGCAAAGCTTATTTTACCAAGAAGAGCAATTGTTATTAAGTTAAGTATAGCCATAAGACCCATAAAGACATCAGCTAAATCCCAAACTAAAGAAACCTTAGCAAGGGCACCAAATAGAACCATAAATATAACTAATGATCTATAAATAATCATTACTTTTTTATTATCTGGTGTAATAAATTCAATATTAGACTCTCCATAATAATAGTTTCCAATAATAGAACTGAAAGCAAATAGGAAAATACAAATAGCTATAAAAATAGAACCAAAACTTCCAAATTGAGAGGAGAGTGCCTGTTGGGTAAGTTGAATACCATTAAGTTCAGAACCACTATAATTACCAGCTACTAGAATCATGAAGGCAGTACAGGAACAAATTATTATAGTATCTGTAAATACTCCAAGTGTTTGAATTAATCCCTGTTTAACAGGATGACTAACATCAGCAGTAGCTGCGGCATTAGGAGCACTTCCCATACCAGCTTCATTAGAGAATAAACCTCTTTTAACACCCTGCATAACTGCTACACCAATGGCACCACCTACAGCTTGGTTAATACCAAAGGCATTTTGGAAAATACTTTTAAAGATTGCTGGAATAGCAGAGATGTTTAAAAGGATAACCACTAAAGCAACTAGTATATAAGCTACTGCAAATATAGGAACAATAATTTCTGAAACTTTAGCTATTCTTTTTACGCCACCAAAGATTACTACAGCAGTAAGTAAGGCTAAAATAATACCCATAGGTAGAGCTTTTATTCCAAAAGCACCTTCGAAAGCTTGAGCTACTGTATTAGATTGTACAGAATTGAAAACAAAACCAAAACATACTGTTATAAGTATAGAGAATAATATTCCCATCCATCTTTTACCTAAAGCTTTTTCCATGTAGTAAGCAGGACCACCTCTAAAGGTATCTCCATCCTTAACTTTGTAAATTTGTGCAAGTGTACTTTCTACAAAACTAGAAGCAGAACCAATAAGAGCTATAAGCCACATCCAAAATACTGCACCAGGACCACCAACAGCAATAGCCATAGTAACACCTGTTATATTTCCAGTACCAACTCTTGAGGCTGTACTTATACAAAAAGCTTGAAAAGAAGAAACCCCTTTTTTCTCCTTATTAGAATTTTTTGAAAAACCGTCTCCTAGAAGCCTAAACATTTCTTTAAAATATCTAATTTGAACAAATTTAGTCTTAAAAGTAAAATAAGTTCCTAAAGCTAATAATGGTACTATTAAAAGATAACTCCAAATAAAATCATTAGCTTTTAAAATAACACTGTGTAAAAAATCCATAAAAATACCCCCTATAAAATTAAATATTGCTAAAAAATAAAATGAATTTATAAATAACTAATAAAATTTTAAACTTTTATGTAAAAAAATACAAGTGGATAGCTGTTTTGTTTTATAAAAATTTACAACTTCAAATAATGTTTTAAGTTGTAACTTGAAAGATAAATTGCAAAAATAAAAAAGAATGCCTGAAAGACATTCTTTTTACAAATTAAGCTGCTGCAGGTGGTGTTTCTGCAGGTGGCGTAGTTGGTGGTGTGACTGGTGGTGTAACTGGTGGAGTAGTAGGAGGAGGAGTAACTGGAGGCGTTGTTCCAGTTTGATTGCCATCAGTAGGTGGTATAATCTCCTCTTCATTTCCATCACCAGCAGGTGGTTCAACCTCTGGTGTTGTAGGTATTCCTGATAAATCGTCCTGTTCTGTTGGTAGAGCATATTTAGAATCAGCGGTAGCTGAGTTATAATGTTCTTTCTTTATAAATACTCTGCTTTCTCTTAACCCAGCTGGAGTTTTATCGTTAGCAAGCTTTCCATTAACTTTATTAACCTCAGCTGTAACATGAACTGAACAAGCTTCTTTAGGAGCAGTACCAGCAATTATTAAATGACTTTGAACTCTAGAACCTCTAGGGTCTCTTGAACAAAGTCCAGTAGGATTCATTCCAGAATCCATGCAAGTTGAAACAGAAGTAACACCCTGTGGTTTTGGAATTTCAGTGTTTTCTAATCCCTCGTGGGCTACATTCATGATTTTACCAAATAGTTTTCCAGCAGTTGAAGTACTATTACTACCCATTGCTTTAGGTTTATCATAACCTATCCAAACAGCAGCAGAGTAGTAAGGAGTTAATCCACCAAACCAGTAATTTTTATTTCCAGTGGTAGTTCCAGTTTTACCAGCAGTAGGAATGTTTTTAACCTTTGCAATTCCTTGGCTAGCACCTGTGCCTTTCATCATATCATAGATGATGTAAGCAGTTTCAGGGGAAATAACCTGTGTTTCTTTTGGTTCAGATTTAAGAATAACTTTTCCAGAAGAGTCCTTTACTTCTCTATAAAGAGTTGATTCTACTAAAACACCATTATTAGCAAAAACTCCGTAAGCTCCAGCTAAAGTGTAAGGAGTAGCCCCATCTGGATCTTTATAATCATTGTTAAATTCACCTAGTGAAATAGCAGTATTAGAAGTTTTAGAATTTTCATTATAGATAAGACCAAAACGTTCACCATAAGCTATTGCATTTTTAGCTCCAATAAGATTAACAACTTTACTAGCAACAACGTTGTTAGAAACTGCTAATGCTTTATCAAGAGTTAAGTAACCACTAAAGTTTCCACTCATATTTTTAATTTGTGAACCAATACCACGAAGTTCTTCAGAGGTAAATGGAGCATCATCAATTACAGTACCAGGATTCATAAGCTTTAAATCTATAGCTGGTGCATAAACTGACAATGGTTTAGTGGCAGAACCAATTGGTTTTAAAACAGAGTAACCTCTATTTAATGACATAGCAGGTTGATCTCCTCTTCCACCAACTAAAGCCTTAATTTCACCTGTTTTAGGATCTTTTATAGTAGCGGCAGCCTGAAGCTCTAAGATACCATTTTCATCAGTAGTATCTTTTCCAGGTACAGCTAAATTAGCTCTATCATTAACAATAGATTGAACTTCTTTTTGAAGACCTTCATCCATAGTAGTATAAATGTGTAAACCACCTTGATTTATAAGTCTTTTTGCTTCTTCCTCTGTATATTTTAATTTTTCCTGTAAATCTTTTTGAACTTGATCAGCTACAGCTCTATTGAAATCTTCATAATTCAATTTGCTAGTAGGAGCTTCGTAAGTAAATACTAATTTACCATTATCAATATCTGAAATTGCTTGATTTTTTTCATCCTCAGATATTTTCCCAAGTTCAGCCATTTTTGAAAGTACAGTTTTAGTTCTATTTAAGTATCTATCTGCATTGTCCTTATTAGTTGGATTAAAAGCATCATATAAACCAGGTGCTTGAGTAACTCCAGCTATATAGGCAGATTCAATTAAATTTAAATCAATAGCATCTTTTTTAAAATACCTATGGGCAGCAGCTTCTACACCATATACAGTACCACCAAGTGGAATAGTATTTAAGTAAGCTGTCAATATTTCATCCTTGGTAAGCTCATTTTCAAGTTGAAGAGCAAGATAAATTTCTTTTATTTTTCTTTCAATTTTACTGTCTTCATTACTTAAAATAGTATTTTTCAATAATTGTTGAGTTAGGGTTGATGCACCATGGAAGCCACCTTTTCCTGTTATTACTACTTTAACATCATGTAAAAGTGCTCCAAATATTCTTCTTACATCAATACCTTTATGAGCTTCAAATCTTTCATCTTCTATAGAGACGAAAGCGTCTTTAAGTTGTTTTGGAATTTTATCTGAAGTAAGTGTTTCACGATCCTCTTTAGTTTTCCAGGTATCATTCTTTTCATTATGACTATTGTAAAAAATTGCACCCTGTGAAAGTGTCTTAACTCGTTCTACATCTATAGGTTCTGTGCTTCTTATAATAGCTATTGCATAACCAGCAGCAGTAACCCCTAAAGTTAAGATTAGAAATGTTAGTACTATTAAAGATATTTTTAAAATCTTTCTAAATTTATTTTGTTTTTTATTCTTTTTAGAAGACTTTTTATTTCTAGTTTTTTTCTTTAAACCATTGCTTTCTGACATAAGTTCCGTTATAAAAAACGGGTTCCCCCTTTCAAAATAAAATAACGATTTTCTAACTAAAACAACATTTTAATAATATTTTTATTATTTATCCCCTAGTTTTTTGAATATATTTAAATATTCAATATTATTATAGCATAATAATGTAAAGATTAAACATAAACACAAAAAGAAAAGTAGGTGAACAATTTGTATCAAAGGGTAGCGGTGAAAAAGTATAGTATAGGATATAGGATAAAATTTTACTTAATTTTAATTGTTACATCATTAAGTTTATTATTCCTTAGCTTTATATATTACTTTGATAATATTATTGCACCAACGGTAATGACTGTAGCAGATGCTGAAATGAGAGCGAAAACAACGGACATAATAAACAAAAATATCAATGAAATTTATGGAGAAAATTTTAATTATGAAGATATGATTAAAGTTGAAAAAGACAATAATGGGAAAATTGTAATGTTAACAGCAGATACTACAAAGCTTAATTCCCTTGCTACAGAACTTGTATTGGAATCACAACAGGAAATTAAAGATGTGGGAGCAGTGGGAGTGAGAATTCCAATTGGTTATATAACTAAAAATAACATAATGTCCTATTGGGGACCTAAGATAACTGTAAAAATGGAGCCGATAGGTAGAATAGAGACTAGTTATAGTTCAACCTTTGAAGGAGCTGGATTTAATCAAACAAGACATTTAATTACAATAAATTTAAAAACAAAGCTTAAAATAATATTACCATTACAAAGTGATGAAGTTGAAGTGAATCATCAAATTCCTATAAGTGATAGAGTGATTGTAGGGGAAGTTCCAAGAACAAGTTTTGGAACAGATTTATTTGAAAATGATGAAGGGAATAAAAATGTAGAAGAAAATAAAAATAATGAAAATTAATATAGGATTGAAAAAAATATTGAAATATTTATAAAAGGAAAAAAGCATCTATCTTTTTAGATAAATGCTTTTTTTGATTATTCCCAGTTAAATATGTAAGGAATATTTCTGTAATAATCTCCGTAATTTAGTCCGTATCCAACAACAAATAAATCTTCGATTTCAAAACAGCAGTAATTAGGAACTAATTTTGCTGTTCTTCTTGATGGTTTATCAAGTAGAGTACAAGTCTTAACAGATTTTGCTCCAAGTTTTTTCACATGGTTTATGACAAATTCCATTGTTATTCCAGTGTCCATAATATCATCAACTATTAGTACATCTAATCCTTCGATATTATCAGGGATATCATTAACTACTTTTACAGAACCAGTACTTTCTTCACCATGTCCATAACTTGATGTAGTCATAAATCCAATTTGGACTTTTCCATCAATAGCTCTAACAAGATCAGCAGTAAATATAAAACTACCTCTTAAAAGTGATAATACATAGATTGGTTTGTCTTTATAATCCTTTTGAATTTTTTCAGCAACAACTTTAATTTGCTTTTGTATTTCTTCTTCTGTAATTATAATATTTCTCTTTTTATTTTCCATTAATACGAAACCTCCTAGATGCTTAAGCTTTGAAACCACAACTTATGTTGTTTACAATATTGTATTTATATTATAAAATTAATAGAATATTGTCAAGGAATTTTAAGGGATAATAATAGGTAGAAATTTAAATTTTGTTATATAATAAAGATAAAGAAAAAAATATGTAGAAGAAGAATTTTGAGGTGATTTTTTTGATATACGGAAAAATTGAAGGTATAAAGAATTCAGTTTTAAATGAATTAGAAGAACTTTATGGATATACTATTCCTAAATATAGTGTTTGTACAGAAGAGATTATAGAAACTATCTGTAGAATTTCAAATGATATAGAAAAGGAAGTAAGTGTAGGAATAACTAGAAAGGGAAAAGTAATTAGTGTAGCTATAGGAGATTCTACTAGTGTAGAAATTCCTGTTATAGATATACATGAAAAAAAACTTTCTGGAGTTAGAATCATACATACACATCCAAATGGTATTTGTAGATTATCAGCATTAGATATTTCAGCACTTTTAAAATTAAAGTTAGATGCTATAATGGCTGTTGCTATTGAAGATGGAGAAATAAAAGACGCTTCAATGGGATTCTGTAAAGTTGAAAATAATGTTTTAGTGGCAGAGGAATATGCCCATGGAACTATTGAACAAACATTAAACTTTAAAATATTAGATAAAATAGCTTATATTGAAGAAATGATTAAAGTTAATAATGTAGAGGAAGATGATAGCGAAAAGGCAATTATAGTAGGTTGTGATACTGAGGATAGTTTAATTGAACTTCAAGAATTAGCTAAAGCTTGTGAAATACCAGTTTTAGAAAGAGTTTTCCAAAATAGAAGTAAAGTGGACTCTGCTTTCTATATAGGAAGTGGTAAAGTTTTAGAAATTGCAGAGCTTAGACAAAAATTAAGAGCTAATGTAGTTATTTTTGATGATGAATTAACAGGTTCACAGGTTAGACATTTAGAAAGTGTTTTAGGAGTTAAGGTAATTGATAGAACAACTTTAATACTTGAAATATTCTCAAGAAGAGCTAAAACAAAGGAATCAAGAATACAGGTAGAACTTGCTCAACTTAAATATAGATCAACAAGACTTATGGGACTTGGAACAGTACTGTCAAGAACAGGTGGTGGTATAGGAACAAGAGGTCCTGGGGAAAAGAAATTAGAAACAGATAGAAGACACATAAAGGAAAGAATTTATGATCTTCAAAGAGAACTTAAAAAAATAAAGAAAACTAGAGAAGTTCAAAGAGAAAAAAGAAATAAACAAAATATTCCACAGGTTTCTTTAGTTGGATATACTAATGCTGGAAAATCAACTTTAAGAAATACTCTTTGTGATATGGCAGCAGCTAAAGATAATCAAAGTAAAGAAAAAGTATTTGAAGCTAACATGTTGTTTGCAACTTTAGATACAACAACAAGAGCAATAACTCTTCCTAGTAATAGAGGAATAACTCTTACTGATACTGTTGGATTCGTTCAAAAATTACCACATGAATTAGTAGAGGCTTTTAAATCAACTTTAGAAGAGGTTATTTATTCAGATTTACTTTGTCATGTAGTGGATACATCTTCAGAAAAATTTGAAGAACAAATAGAAGCAGTTGAGGCAGTGCTTAGTGAACTAAATGCTTTAGATAAATCTATGTTACTTGTATTAAATAAAATAGATTTAATAACAGAGGAAGAACTAGAAAAAATAAAAGCAAAATACTCAAAGGATTATGAAGTAATAGCTATATCAGCCTATGAAAAAATAAATTTAGATGGGCTTTTAAAACTTATAGAAACAAAACTACCTTATCAATTAGTAGAGAAGGAATATTTAATTCCTTATAGTGATCAAGGGATGGTAGCTTATCTACATAGAGCAGGAAATGTTTTGGAAGAAGAATATAAAGATAATGGAACTTATATTAGAGCTCAAGTAGATGAAGAGGTTAAAAATAAAACTGCAAATTACGAAATTTAAATTTTGAAGCTGTATTGAAATTAGAAATTAAGCTATTTTTAATACAGCTTAATTTTAAAGTAAATGGGAGGTATTTATGAAAAAAGAGGTTTCAGATTACCAAAAGGCTTATAAAGGTTTAATAAATGATTTAAATAAAAATGAAGATGTTTTAGGTGTAACAGTTTTTGGGAGTATCATAACAGGAGATTTATGGGAAAACTCAGATATTGATATGTTTATTATTATGAAAAATCAAGCTTTTGATAAAAAAGATTTTTACGGAAAAAAACACGATATAGCTGTTCATATGAGAGTTCTATCAAAGGATGATTTTATGAATTTTAAATCAAATTATACAACTGGAAGTGCTATTCATAGAAAGCTTATATCATCAAAGCTTGTAATTGGAAATGATAGAGAGGTTGTAAACAAATACAATGAATTAAAATTATTAAATGATGTGGAAAAGGAAAAATGGAGTTTATCCTATTTAGGTAAAGTAATAAGTGCTATGGGACATTGTAAAAAAGCTCTTGAAAATGGAAAACTTTACGGAGCTTTTTATGCAGCTATGGAGCTTGGAGATGCCTATGCTAAATTATATTTAAATCTTAATAATTATCTTTTAAATAGTGACCCCCTATCAATGGCTATAAGTTTAGATAATAGTTTTAAGAAAAAAATTGATAAAATAGTGAAAGAACATAGTAAAGAAGTTATAGAAGAATTTATAGAATTTGTAGAAAGATTTTTAAGAAATAATATATTAGAAGCATCAACTCTTTTAATAGATAAATTAAAAGATTCTACTGAGCCAATAGATTCAACTGCTCTTTTGAGTAAAGAGGAGTTTAAGGGAGTTGGAATAAATATGGAAAAAATACTTAAAGAACTTTCAAAAAGAGCTATTATAAAAATTTCTTATAGAGAATACCACAGTAGTGAAGAAAACAAGTTAATAGAAGAGTTGGTGTATTACTATGAAGAAGGAAAAAATTAGCTTAGATAAATTTAAAGTAAATTTTCAAGAAGAAAGTCATAAATATTTAGATATTTATAACTATGTTAGAGAAGCTATTGATAAAGATGAAATGGAAGATGGGGAAAAAATGCCTACTATTAGAGCATTAGCTGACCATTTAAATGTTAATAAAGATACTATAATAAATGCTTATAAAAAATTAAGTCAAGAGGGTTATTTATATCAAAGTCAGGGTAGTGGCAGTTATATAAAGAAAAAGGACTTATTAAAAAGCTTTAAAAAAGAGTATGGTGAAATTTTTAGAAAGCTAATTAATAGTGATGTGGATTTAGTAGATTTTACAGGTGAAACAACTAGTGCTAACCTTTTTGAAGTGAAAAAATTAAAAAAGGTTCTTGATGAAGTTTTAGATAGAGATGGTGTTAATGCCTTAGAATATAATGATTCTATGGGCTTTAAAAAACTTAGAGAAGTAATAAATACTAAGTTTTGGAATGGAGAAAATCTTTTAGAAAATTTATTAATAACCTCAGGTACTCAGCAGGGAATAGATATAGTTTCTAAAAGTTTAATTAACGTTAATGATAATGTAGTAGTTGAAAAACCAACTTATTCAGGAGCCTTAGCTGTATTTAAGATAAGAAGGGCTAATATTTTAGAAATTCCTATGGAAGATGATGGAGTTTCAATTGAAGCTTTTGAAAAAATTTTAAAAAAATATAGAATAAAATGTTTTTATACAATGAGTTATTTTCAAAATCCTACAGGGATAAGCTGTTCTTTAGAGAAAAAGAAAAAAATAATAGAATTAGCAAAAAAATATAATTTTTATATTATAGAGGATGATTATTTGTCTGAGCTTATTTATGATAATAAAATAGAACATATTCCCTATAGAGCTTTAAATAAAGAGCGAGTAATTTATTTGAAAAGTTTTTCAAAGGTTTTTTTACCAGGGATAAGAATAGGCTATTTATTAGCCCCTAATGAATTTAGTGAAGCGCTTCAAATATCAAAGGCAACTAGTGATATAGCCACATCCAGTTTAATGCAACGGGCATTAGAACTTTATATAAGCGAAGGTTATTGGAAGGAACATATTGAAACTATAAATAAAGAATATTCTAAAAGATATAATTATATGGTTAAAGAATTAGAGGGAAAGCTTAAAAAATATGTGACTTTTAAAAGACCAGATGGTGGATTAAATATTTTTATTACATTAAATAAATCAGTAGCGATAACATCTAAAGAACTTTTTTATAAACTATCAAAGCGAGCAGTTATGATAAGTCCAGGAATTCTTTATTACCATAATCAAAGAGATGGATATAGAACCTTTAGAATAGGATTTTCAGAATTAGATTATAAAAAAATAGACAAAGGTATTGATAGTATAGTTAAAGTTTTAGAAGGAAAGGAATAAAATAATGAGTAAATATATGACTTTAAAAGCCTATGGAGAGGATAGCTTTGAAGAGAAAAAATCGGAATTTATAGGTTATGGGAAAAGAGTAACCACTGAGGAAGAAGCTAAGGCTTTTGTTGCTGAGATAAAGGCTAAACATAAGCAAGCAAGACATAATTGTTATGCTTATATAATTGGAGAAAATATGGGGATTCAAAGATACTCAGATGATGGAGAACCACAGGGAACAGCAGGAATACCTATACTTGAAGTGATAAAAAAGAATGAGATTACAGACTGTGCTATAGTTGTAACTAGATATTTTGGTGGGATTTTACTTGGCACAGGGGGCCTTACTAGAGCATATACAAAGGGTGCAGCTATAGCAATTACTGCTGGGGGAGTAGTTGAAAAAGTAAAGGGCAAAAGAGTTGCTGTAGATGTTGATTATGATTTATATGGTAAAATTCAATATATTTGTGGACAAAATAATTGGCATATAGAAGACAGTGAGTTTAGCGATAGAGTTAAGGTTTATATAATTGCAGAAGATGCAGTAGCATTAGAGGTTGAAAAGGAATTTACAGAAGCAACCAACGGAAAAGCTATCATAACTACAGATGAAGAGGGAATTTATTTTAAAGAGGGTTATAGACTTTTTAAAGAAATTGATTAGTGGTGAATACTGTGAAGGTAGGCTATAGCTTTCTTGAAAAGCTATTTTTGCTATGATATAATTTTAGTAGCCTAAATTAGCTAAATTAAGTGGCAAATAAGAAAATTTTAAAAGTGAAAAAGTTAGAATTTTCTTATAGACTATGTTAAGAGCTAAAAGGAAAAATAATTAAAAAAAGAAAGTAAATCAAGTTTAAGAAAATGAAAAAAGATTAGAGGTCTTTATTGAATTTTGTTATAGATTTAGAGGAGGTAATCATATGTCAGGACATTCAAAATGGAAAAACATTGCAGGTAGAAAAGGTAAAGTAGATGCTAAGAGAGGTAAAATCTTTACTAAAATAGGAAAAGAATTAGCCATTGCTATTAAAGAGGGTGGTCCTAATCAGGAAATAAACTCAAAATTAAGAGATGCTATTGCTAAAGCTAAAGCTGCAAATATGCCAAATGATAATATAAATAGAGCAATTAAAAAGGCAGAGGGAGAAGCTGATAGCGTAAGTTATGAAAAAATAGTTTATGAAGGTTATGGTCCATCAGGAGTTGCTGTAATAGTTGAAACTTTAACAGATAATAAAAACAGATCAGCAGCTAATGTAAGAAGTGCCTTTACTAAAGGTAGTGGAAATATGGGAACTTCAGGTTGTGTAGGTTTCATGTTCCAAGAAAAAGGTGAAATAATAATAGAAAAAGAAGATAAAGATGAAGATGAAGTAATGATGTTAGCTATAGAAGCAGGGGCAGAAGACTTTGCAGCAGAGGATGAAGTATTTGTTGTTAAAACTGCACCAGAGGATTTCTCAGCTGTAAGAGAAGCTTTAGAAGCAGAAGGAATAGAATTCTTAGAAGCAGCAGTTAAAATGATTCCAGATACAGAAACAGAAATCAATGAAGATGACGCTAAGAAATTCCAAAAAATGCTTGACCTTCTTGAAGATGATGATGACGTTCAAGAGGTTTATCATAATGCTATATTCCCTGAAGGATGGGAAGAGTAATTAAAAATTATTGATAAATAAAATAACTATGGTAAATAAAAAGTGAAGAGGTGTATTATGGGAATAAAAGAACTTGAACCTAAATATACTTTAGAAGAATTTTTAGAACAAGAAAAAGATGTAGATTATCCATTAGAATATGTAGGTGGATATATTTATGCTAAATTATTTAGTTCAGTACAACATAATATCATTGTAAATAGAATTAATGCTAAAATTGAAGATTATCTTGATGAAAAACCTTGTATTGTACTTTCAGAACAAATAGAGGTTATACTTGGAAGTGATAGAGTTAAGCCAGATGTTTTTGTGGTTTGTAGAGATAAAGATAATAAATTTCAGATGAAAGGTCAATCTTTTTTAACTATTCCAACTTTAATATTTGAAGTGGTTTCTCCAAGTAATGCAAGTTTAGATACTATAACTAAGATGGAGTTATATGCTAAGTTTGGTATAAAGGAATATAATTTAATCTATCAAGAAGGAACTATTCAACAATATAAGTTAAATGAATATGGTGCTTATTATTTAGAACAATCCTATAAAAAAGATGATATTTACAAAAGTATAGTTATGGATAATTTAGAAATAAATTTAGATAAAATTTTTAAGAACTTAGAACTTTAATAAAATATATTGATAAAAATTAAGCCTATGTGGAAATTTTCTTTCTACGTAGGCTTTTTATAATGTGAATTTTATGGAAATTAAAAAATATTATAAAAATTAAATTGGTTTAGAAAAAACAATAAGAAAAAAATATAAAATAATACATTTTAATCCAAAAATGTATTATAATACTGTTGAAAAGAAAATAAGGGGGGAGAATTTTGAAGAATTTTAAATTTAAAAAGGTTATTTCCTTTGCTGTTATGGCTATGATGGTGGTAACTTTAGTACCAGAGATAGGTTTTAAAAAGGCAGTTGCTAAAGAAAAGGAATTTAAAAACTTTGGAGTAGGTGAAGGGATTAAGTGGCCAAAACAGGTTAATGCACCTTTTGTTGATATGACAGCCTATGTAAAGGACCCAGATTATACTAATAATGGTGTAGCTAGTATTGGAAAACTTCATGATGATACTGATGTTAAGTTTTATAACTTAGGATTTATACAATCAACAGGTGGAGTTGTAGATGGAAAAGTTAAGTGGGGTTGGGGTGGTCAACCCGTTATAACTGAGGATACCATAGACCCTTGGCAACATGATGGAATAAAAAAATCAATTAGAGATATCCGTGAAAGAGGAGGAGATGTAGCTATTTCTCTTGGTGGATTAACAGGAACTTGTTTTTGGCAGGTTACTCAAGATGTAGATGTTTTAGTTAATACTTATTTAGAAATTATTTATGGTTATGGATTAACAAGAATAGATCTTGATATAGAAGGTCCACAGGCTTTAGATAAAGAGAAAAATATAGCTAATGCTAAAGCTATTAAAAAAGTTCAAGAACTTACTGGTGTAGAAGTGGTTTTAACTCTTGCAGTAATGCCAGAAGGATTAACAAGATTTGAACTTGCGGCTTTAGAAGCTTATTTAACTGAGGGAGTAGATGTTCATTCTGTTAATATAATGACTATGTGTTATGGTCAAGGTGCTATAAAACCAGGTGAAAATTATGCTGAGGCATCTATTAGAGCTATTGATAGCACTAAGGACCAATTAAAAGAATACTATAAAAAATTTGCTAATATTGAACTAACAGATAAAGAGGCTTATGGGAAAGTGGGAACTACTACTTCAATTGGATTTGAAAGTGAAGCGCATCCGATTTTTACAACAGATATGGCTAAATTAGTTGTTGACTATTCAATAGATAAAGAACTTACAATGGCATCCTTTTGGTCAATGAATAGAGATGCAAAAATCATGGCTAATAGCGGAATAAAAAATCAATATGAGTTTACTGAGGTTTATAAGAACTTTCCTTCAGGTAATACTGGTGGTGGAACTAATCCAGAGATAAATAGTAAACCAGTTATTAGAGGAGTAGAAAATAAAACTATAGAATTAAATAGTGAGTTCAATGCTTTAGATGGAATAACAGCCTTTGATAAAGAAGATGGTGATTTAACCTCTAATATAATTGTAGAAGGAAAAGTTGATGTAACAGTGGCTACTTCCTATAGATTAAAATACTCTGTAACAGATAGTAAGGGCTTAACAGCAATAGCAGAAGCTATTATTACTGTTAAAGATAACTCAGTTATTGAGGATAACTATGATCCAAATAAAGTTTATAACACTGGAGATGAAGTTGTTTATAAAGGAATTAGATATAGGGCTAAATGGTGGATTCAAGGTGGAGAGCCAGGAGTTGATCCAGCTTGGGAAAGAATAGCAACTGAAAATCCAGATGGAAGTGTAGACTATATTGAAGGAACTGCTTATAATGGTGGAGCTTTGGTGAGATATAATGGAAGAACTTATAGAGCAGTATATTGGACTAATACGGTTCCTGGTAGTGATAGTTCTTGGGTTTTAATAGGATAATAAAAATATTTTTTTAATTTATAATAGGCTCTATTAATTTAGTAAATTTAAATTAATAGAGCCTTAAATTTTATGAAAATTATTTTTTCTTATATTTGATTACTAAAAATAAAGTTATTAATGCAAGTATTGTATTTACAATTTGAGTTAATAATATAAATAGTTCAACCCCAGTTAAATACATATTAAAAGAAATTAAGGCAAGTCCTAAAGTCAAAATTAACCAGAAGTTTTGACTGACTCCTTGGGCATTTTTAGTTATTATAAGACTTTTGATTTGTGGAATATATGAGCATAATAAAAAAATGAACCAGCTGTTTGATCTAAATTCCCTATAAGTCCTGTGTTCATAATAAATTTCCTTCTATTTTAATCTTTGGTAAATGTTTTCAGTAAATGTTTTTAAATTATTTAAATCATAAAATAAAATTAATAAATAAACAAGATTTTTTTAGTAATTGTATATAATTGATAAAAATAGGTAATAATCACCAATAGAGAGGTGATTAATTATGAGAATTATGAATAATTTAAAAAATGAGAAAACAAAGTTAATAGTATTAGTAGTTTCAGCAATTTTATTTTTCATAGTAAGCTATTTTGGAAGCTATTATTATAAATTAAGTAAAATAAATAAAAATAATACAGCTGATACTAGTGCCACTGTACAGGTTGAGGATGCTAATAAAGCCTTAACTGATGATTTTATAGTTAGGTTTTTGAAAATTAACAATCAAAATGTAGAAGAAGTTTATTATCAATCTAACATCGGAGAGTTAAAGAAAACTATGAAAGTAGAAAGTCTAAGTGAAGCAGAACTAGAGAAAACACTAACTGAAGGTGGATTTAAAAAAATAAAAAGAGAAGAAAAGGCTATTTCATTTATAAAAGAAGATGGAAAAGGATTAAAAGCTAATAAATATTATATAGGTGCTATGGATGGAAAATTAGCTATATATAAAACTGATGAAAATGGATCAGCTTATATAGAAAAAGCTGAGGATATAACAGAGACTCCTATAAATATATTTCCTGAAAAAGATCAAAATGACATAAAGGATTTTCTAAATGTTTTTGATACAAGAGAAGATTGCGAAGAAGCTCTTACTGCATATACTAGTTAAACAATTCTTTGGAAAATTCTTTTGGAATATGGAAGAAAAACCTTAAAATAATTTTTAATTTAGGCTATGATAAATAGTAAATCTCTAGAAAAAAAGAGCTTTACAAATTTGTTGTAGCCTAATCTTATATTATTGATAATATAGCTTGTTCATGTTAAAGTATTATGTAGATTATTTTTTTAATTTATTGAAAATTTTATTTCAATTTTAAAATTAGCTATGGGAGGGCATAGAGTGTACGAATACATAAAAGGTGAATTTATAGGAATAAATAAAGATTACGTAATTTTAGAGAATAATAATATAGGATTTAAAATATTTACTTCAGGAAATACAATGGCAGAAATGCCATCTGTAGGAGAAGAAGTAACTTTATATATAGAGCAGATAGTAAGAGAGGATTTCTTAGGTCTTTATGGATTTATTACTAGAGAAGAACTTGAGATGTTTAAGAAATTATTATCTATAAATGGAGTTGGAGCAAAGGCTGCTCTATCACTTCTATCTATAAGTACTGTTAATAATTTAAAATATGCTATTTTATCAGAGGATGAAAAACATATAACAAGAGCACCTGGAATAGGTAAAAAAACAGCTCAAAGAATAATTCTTGAATTAAAAGATAAGATAAAACCAGATGAATTATTAGGAGAAGCAGTAGAAGGAATAGATTCTAATGTAGAAAATCACTTAAGCTCTTTAGGAAATACTGAAGAAGCTATGGGTGCTTTAATGGCTCTTGGATATACAGATAAAGAAGCAAATAAAGCTTTAGAAAATGTAGATAAAGCTCAATCAGTTGAAAAAATGATAAAGGAAGCTTTAAAAACATTAATGAGATAGATTGGAGGTTACCTTATGAGTGATAGAATTCTGACCTCAAATGAAATTGAACTAGATGTTAATAATGAATATAGTTTAAGACCAGAAAAAATAAGTGAATATATTGGTCAAGAAAAAGTGAAAGAAAGATTAAATATATTTATAAAAGCTGCTCAAAATAGAGGAGAAGCTTTAGATCATGTTATTTTATATGGGCCTCCAGGGCTTGGGAAAACTACCCTTGCTAATATAATTGCTAATGAAATGGGGGGAACACTTAAAATCACTTCAGGACCAGCCATTGAAAGAGCAGGAGATTTAGCAGCTATATTAACAACACTAAATGATAATGATGTTTTATTTATAGATGAAATTCATAGATTGAATAGATCTGTAGAAGAAATACTTTATCCAGCTATGGAAGATTATGTCCTTGATATAATTATTGGAAAGGGAGCTTCAAGTAAATCCATAAGACTTGATTTATCTAAGTTCACTTTAATTGGTGCTACAACTAGGATAGGAATGCTTAGTGCACCACTTAGAGATAGATTTGGAGTTCTTTGTTCTATGGAGTATTATACAAATGAAGAACTTACAGAGATAATAATAAGAAGTGCTCATATATTAGGGTCAAGTATAAGCTATAACGGAGCTTTAGAGATAGCAAGAAGGTCTAGAGGTACTCCAAGAATAGCAAATAGATTACTTAAAAGGGTAAGAGATTATGCAGAGGTACTTTGCAACAATGAAATAAATGAAAATGCTGCAAGAAAGGCTTTAGAACTTTTAGACGTGGATAATGAAGGCTTTGATAGAGTTGATAATAATATATTAACTGCAATAATTGATAACTTTAAAGGAGGCCCTGTAGGTATTGAAACCTTAGCCTATTTTATAGGTGAGGAACTTGATACTATAGAGGATGTTTATGAACCTTATTTACTTCAAAAAGGTTTTATAATAAGAACTCCAAGAGGAAGAATGGCCACTGAAAAAGCATATAAGCATTTAAATAGACCTATAGGGAAAGATAAAAAAATGGGTCAGGCAGCACAATGTACATTATTTGAAGATTAAATTTTGAAGAAGGTGTTTACTTATGAAAGTTAAAGATTTTGATTTTGATTTACCAGAGGAACTTATAGCACAACATCCATTAGAAAAAAGAGATAGTTCAAGACTTATGGTTGTTGATAGAGAAACAGGAGAGCTTAAACATGAGCATTTTCATGATATATTAAACCACTTAAGAAAAGGTGATACATTAGTTCTAAACAATACTAGAGTTTTACCAGCAAGATTATTTGGTACAAAGGTTGATACTGGAGCTAAGGTTGAATTATTACTTTTAAAAAGAATAAAAGGAAACCTTTGGGAGTGTTTAACTAAGCCAGGGAAAAAAGCTAAAGTAGGAGCAGAGTTTACCTTTGGAGAAGGAAAACTTAAGGCGGTAGTTAGAGCTATTGGAGAAGAAGGAAATAGAGAAATTGAATTTATTTATGATGGAATATTTGAGCAGGTTTTAGATGAACTTGGACAAATGCCACTTCCTCCATATATTCATGAAAAATTAGAGGATAAAGAAAGATATCAAACAGTATACTCTAAGGAAAAAGGTTCAGCAGCAGCACCTACAGCTGGATTACATTTCACTAAAGAATTATTACAGGAAATAAAAAATAAGGGTGTAAATGTAGCTTATTTAACTTTACATGTTGGTCTTGGAACTTTTAGACCTGTTAAAGTTGATGATATAAATAATCATGTAATGCATTCAGAGTATTATCATTTAGATAGCGAAAATGCTGAGATTATAAATAATACTAAGAAAAATGGTGGAAGAGTAATATCAGTAGGTACAACTTCTACTAGAACTTTAGAAACTATTGCAGATGAAAATGGAAGAGTAAAAGAATCTAGTGGATGGACTGATATATTTATTTATCCAGGATATAAATGGAAAGTTGTAGATAATTTAATTACTAATTTCCACTTACCAGAATCAACTTTAATAATGTTAGTATCCTCTTTAGCAGGAAAAGAGCTTACAATGAAAGCTTATGAAACTGCTGTTAAAAATAAATATAGATTTTTCTCTTTTGGAGATTCAATGTTTATTGAATAACTTAAGAAGAAACCATGAAAAGGATGTGACTGAGTTTTGTCAAAGAATTATACTTTAATTAAGAAAGATGGAAAAGCAAGAAGAGGAGAGTTTAGAACAGTTCATGGAACTATTCAAACTCCTGTATTTATGAATGTTGGAACACTGGCAGCTATAAAGGGTGCTGTTTCATCAATGGACTTAAAAGAAATAGGGTGTCAAGTGGAGTTATCTAATACCTATCACTTACATTTAAGACCAGGAGATAAAGTTGTAAGACAAATGGGTGGACTTCATAAGTTTATGAATTGGGATAGACCTATACTTACTGATTCAGGCGGATTTCAAGTATTTTCTCTTGCTAAAATGAGAAAGATTAAAGAAGAAGGTGTTCACTTTAGTTCTCATATAGATGGAAGAAAAATATTTATGGGACCAGAAGAAAGTATGCAAATACAAAGTAATTTAGGTTCAACAATAGCTATGGCTTTTGATGAGTGTATAGAAATTCCAGCTCCAAGAAAATATGTTGTAGATTCAGTAGATAGAACTACAAGATGGCTTAAGAGATGTAAAACTGAAATGGATAGATTAAATTCTCTTGAAGATACAGTTAATAAAAATCAAATGTTATTTGGTATAAATCAAGGTGGAGTTTATGAAGATATAAGAATAGCTCATGCTGAAGAAATCAAAAAACTTGATTTAGATGGTTATGCTATAGGTGGATTAGCAGTTGGAGAAACTCATGAGGAAATGTATAAAATTATAGATGCAGTAGTTCCACATCTTCCTGAAGATAAGCCTATATACTTAATGGGTGTTGGTACTCCTGAAAATATTTTAGAGGCAGTTGAAAGAGGAGTAGATTTCTTTGACTGTGTATTACCAGCAAGAAATGGTAGACATGGACATTTATTTACATCAACTGGTAAAATAAATTTACTTAATGCTAAATTTGAGTTAGATGAAAGACCAATAGATGAAAATTGTGATTGTCCAGCTTGTAAGCATTATACAAGATCTTATATAAGACATTTATTTAAAGCAAAGGAAATGTTAGCTATGAGATTAGCTGTTCTTCATAATTTACATTTCTATAATAAACTTATGGAAGAAATTAGAGAAGCAATAGATAATGATTGTTATGCTGAGTTTAAGGCTAAGAAATTAGAACAATGGGGAAAAAAATAAAGAGTTTTAATAAAGGAGGATACGATAGATGAAAATGGGTGAATTTGTTTTTGCTTTTGCTCCATTTATAATTATCATGGTAGTATTCTGGTTTATTTTAGTTAGACCAGAAAGAAAAAGACAAAAAGAATATAATGCCATGCTAAAAGAGTTAAAAGTAAATGATAAAGTTATTACTAAAGGTGGTATAATTGGTACTATAATTAAGATAAGCGGTGAGGAAGTAATTATAGAATCAGAAAGAACTAAATTAAAAGTTGCAAAGCAATGTGTAACTGTAAAATTAGAAAAAGGCGAAAAAGTAGAAGATAAAACTTTATAATTTTAAGGGGGATATCTCAAAAAATGAGACTATCTCCTTTTCTTTTATAAAAAAGTAAAATAAAGCAAGAAAGTAAATAATTCTTTAAAAATTTACAAAGTTGTGATAAAATTATTTCTGAATTGTTTATGGATGGAGGAATAGATTAATGAAGCATATAAAGACAGTAAACAAATCAAACTTAAAAAAGAACATAGGTACAGTTACATGTAAGGAATGTCATAACTCATGCCAATCAGCATGTAAAACATCAGCTACAGTAGCAAACTTACCTTGTGAAATTCAAGAAGAAAACAAGTAAGACCAAGAAGTGGCAGCAATCTTTAAGGTTGCTGCCATAATTTTGATAAAATTTTTATTGATTTAAATAAGAATTGGTCTTTCCAAGGATATTTAGGTTTTAATAAGAGAGATAATGTAAATGGGATAAAAAGAAGAAATTATTTTAGGAGGATTATTTAAAATGTCATTAATACACAAATTTAAACAAGATGGGCAATATTACGTTATAGACGTTAATTCAGGAAGTTTCCATTTAGTAGACGAACTTATATACGATATGTTAATAGATGATAATAAGTTACCATCAGTAGAGGAAATGTTAGAAAGTTTAGCAGGAAAATACCCAGAAGCAGATGTTAAAGAAGCTTATGAAGATTTAGTTTATTTAACTAATGAAGGGGATTTATATTCAGAGGATGTATATGAAGAACATGCTAAATTAGCAGATGCAACAGAATCACACATAAAAGCATTATGCTTAAACATAGTTCATGACTGTAATTTAAGATGTTCATATTGTTTTGCTGATAAAGGAGAATATCATGGTTGTAGAAAACCTATGGATTTCCCAACTGCTAAAAAAGCTATTGATTTCGTTTTAAGAAATTCAGGGAAATCTAAAAATGTTGAAGTTGACTTATTTGGTGGAGAACCAATGATGGTATTTGATTTAGTTAAACAAATAGTTGACTATGGGCATGAAGAAGGACCAAAGCATGGTAAAAACATAAGATTTACTATGACTACAAATGCAACTTTATTAAATGATGAAAAAATAGAATATTTAAATAACAATATGGAAAATGTAATACTGTCTATAGATGGTAGAAAAGAAGTAAATGATAAAATAAGAATAAGAATAGATGGAACAGGAAGCTATGATAGAATCCTTCCAAATATTAAAAACTTAGTTGATAAAAGAGATAAAGAAACTAAAAGATATTATGCAAGAGGAACATTTACTAGAGAAAATACAGATTTTTTTAAAGATATTATGCATTTAGTAAATGAAGGATTTGATGAAGTTTCAATTGAACCAGTTGTACTTCCAAATGATCATCCACTTTCATTAAGAAAAGAGGATTTACCAGAAATATTTGCACAATATGATCAATTATATGATGAAATGTTAAGAAGAGCAAAAGAAGATGACAGACAATTTAAATTCTATCACTTTAACATAGATTTAAATGGTGGACCATGTGTTTATAAAAGAATAGCTGGTTGTGGAGCTGGTCATGAATATGTTGCAATTACACCAGATGGAGATATATACCCATGTCACCAATTTGTTGGAGATGAAAGTTTTATCATTGGAAATGTAGAAGAGGGAATTACTAAGAAAGAAATGTCAAATGAATTTAAAGTAGCTCATATTTACAACAAACCAGCTTGTAAAAAATGTTGGGCAAGATTCTATTGTAGTGGTGGATGTCAAGCTAATAACTTCCATTTCAATAATGATATACATGTACCATATGAAGTTGGATGTGAAATGCAAAAGAAAAGAATTGAATGTGCTATGGCACTTAAAACTCAAAAAGATTTATTAAAAGAAGAGAATAAATAATTGATTATCTTAAGGGATAATAGCTTTACAGTTAATTTATAAAAACATAATTTTTTTAATTTATGGTATATATTGCTATAAGGATTTAAAAAGGTTATAATTCAATATATGAATAGATTTACAGAGGGGGAAGAAAATGAAAAAAAGAGGAAGAAAAACCCAAAGTAAAGGATCGAGTATAGCATTACTTTTAATTGCTGTAATAGTAATTGGATTTTTTGCAGTAGCTGGGTTTAAAGGGATTGAAATTGGTGGATATCAATTTAAACCTTTTGAGCAAGTTATAACAAAAGGACTTGATCTTCAAGGTGGAGTTTCTGTTGTGATGGAAATTCAAAAACCTGATGTTACCACTCAAGAGCTAGATAGGGTTAAAAACCTATTAGCATTAAGGGTTAATAAAGTTGGAGTAGCAGAGACTGTTGTTACAACAGAGGGCAGTAACAAAATAAGAATCGATATTCCAGGTAAATATGACTCAAATAACATAGTAAACACTTTATCACAAACGGGTAATCTAGACTTTATTGCACCAAATGGAAGTGTTATACTAACCGGAAAAGATGTTGAAAAAGCTACAGCTTATATTCAACAGGAAAATGGTCAGCCAGTGGTTGGATTAAAATTCAATGAAACTGGAAAAACTGCATTTGCTAATGCAACAAAAGAATATGTAGGTCAAAGTATCAAAATTCAAATGGATGGAGAAACTTTAACTGATCCAACAGTTCAAAATCCAATATTAAATGGAGAAGCAGTTATAACTGGTATGTCTTCAATGCAAGAAGCAGATAGAATAGCAGGTATAATTAATGCTGGAGCACTTCCAGTACCAGTTAAGGAAGTATCAGTACAAACAATAGGAGCACAGCTTGGAGCTAATGCATTGCCAAATGCTATGAAAGCTGGAGCAGTAGGTATAGCTATAATATTCCTATTCTTAATAGTATTTTATAGAGTACCAGGAGTTGCAGCAAGTTTAGCCTTACTTGGTTATATATTATTAGTTCTTTATACTTTTATAGCTGTAAAAGTTACACTAACCCTACCGGGTATAGCGGCATTCCTACTGACCGTCGGTATGGCCGTTGACTCCAACGTTCTGATATTTGAAAGGACCAAGGAGGAATTAAGGCTAGGTAGACCAGTAAGAGCAGCAATAAAATCAGGATTTAGTAATGCGATGTCTTCAATTATAGACTCAAATATTACAACAATCATAGCTGGTTTAGTGCTTTATTTCTTAGGTTCAGGTCCTGTAAAAGGATTTGCAATCACTTTATTAATTGGTATAATCATGAGTTTATTTACTTCTATAGTTGTAACAAGATTCTTTATGAATGTGTTATTTGGAGTAGGTGTTATGGGTAAACCATCTTTATTTGGGGTTAACTTAAATAAAGTAAAAGAAAAGAAACCATTAAAGATAATAAACAAAGCAAAAATAACTTTTGCAATATCTTTAATAATAATAGTAATTGGATTTGGATTTATGTTTACTAAGGGATTAAACTTTGGTATAGACTTTAGAGGTGGTACTCAAATCACCATAAACATGGAAAATCCAAATTATGATAAGGCGAAAGCTGATCAAATAGTTCATCAAATAGATCCAAGTGCTGTAACTAATACAGTTAATAGTGATCAATATGAAATAAAAGCAAGTAGTTTAGATACTACTCAAATACATCAAATGGTAGACGCAGTACAAAAAGGCTTTGATTTAAAAGCAGATTCATTAGTTTCTGAAAATCAAATAGGAGCTTCTATAGGTAAGCAACTTACTCAAAACTCCATTATAGCCTTAATAGTAGCCTTAGCTTGTGTCCTTATTTACGTAATAATAAGATTTGAAACAAACTTTGGTATTGCGGCAATTCTTGCATTAATACATGATGTATTAATAACTGTTACAGTATTTGCAGTATTTAGATTGCCTGTGAACTCACCGTTTATAGCTGCCATACTGACCATTGTAGGATATTCTATTATGGATACCATAGTTATCTTTGATAGAATAAGACACAATAGAAAGAAAATGGGAGCAGCAACTTCTACGGAAATTGCTAATAAGAGTATTACAGAAACTCTAACAAGATCTATAAATACTACCTTTACTACTTTAGTAACTATCGGTTGTGTTTATATATTCGTACCAAGTGTAAGAGATTTTGCTCTTCCACTACTTATAGGTATAGCTTGTGGAGCTTACTCTTCAATATTTATAGCAAGTCCAGTATGGTGTTTATTAAATAAAATAAACAAGAAAAAGAATAAGAAAAAATAAAATTTAAGTTTAAAATTATGGCAGAAAAAAAGATTGTTAAAAATCTTTTTATCTGCCATTTTTTTTATTAGGGAAAAATATTTGTCAAATAGGGTATTTTAAATTATAATAGTATGTGTTTTCTTTTTAAAATTATGGAGGAGTTTAATTATGCATAAGATTTGGGAAAGTATATATTCCCCTAACTATATATCGGGTTATAACCCTTTTAACATAAGAAACATGAATAAAGCTATCAGTAGACTAGTAAGAGCTATAAATAACAGAGAAAAAATAGTTATTTATGGGGGTTATGATTTAGATTCTATTTGTGGAATTTCATCACTTTTATTAGTTTTAAAGTATTTAAATGCAGATGTAGAATATTGTATTGCTAAAAGGGAAAATCAAAGTTATGATTTAGATGAAGATAGCATAAAAAATAACATAGCATTTTTAGGCGCTGGGCTTTTAATAACTGTTGGTTGTGGATTAAAGGATGAAACCATCGAGAATTTATGTAGGGAATATAATATAGATTTGATAGTAACAGAAAATAGAAAGAGAAAATCAGCATATGATAGCATATATATAAACCCAAGTGAGGAAAAATCTCTTTATAGATATAAGGATTTAAGTCAAAGCGGGGTAGCCTTCAAACTTATGCAAGCTATAGCCATTTATTACAATATGAAAAGTATCAACAGATATTTGGATTTAATCTTAATTGGTGGATTAACTTATGGTATTAAATCGGTTGGAGAAAATAAAATAATTTTAAAAGAAGGAATGCCTTATTTAGATAAGACAAATAATGTGGGGCTAAGAGCAATAAAAAACCTTCATAATATAAGCTTAATTAATAATGAAAATATAAGCAAAATAATAGATACATTGACTCCGCGAGATGGAGCGATTTGTAGAAAAGATAATGCTAAAATAATAGTAGAGCTTTTAACTACAGATGATGAAGATAGAGCAGAACAAATAACGAAGTATTTATATAATGAAAATTTAAGATTATAATTAAATTAAAATAGATTTTTATTTTGGAGGAATCAAAATGGATTTTAAAGAAAAAATAAGAGTAATAGAAGACTTCCCAAAGGAAGGAATAAGCTTTAAAGATATCACAACTTTAATAGGTGATGGAGAAGCGTTAAAAAAATCAATTGATGAAATGGCTGAATTTTTCAAGGATAAAGAAGTTGATGTGGTTGTAGGACCAGAAGCTAGAGGATTTATCTTTGGTGTTCCAGTAGCTTATGCTTTAGGAGCAGGATTTGTACCAGTAAGAAAGCCAGGAAAACTTCCAGCAGAAACTGTTAAAGTAGAATATGATTTAGAATATGGAAAAGATTGTTTAGAAATTCATAAGGATGCAATAAAAAAAGGGACAAAAGTTGCTATTGTAGATGATTTATTAGCTACAGGTGGAACAATAGGAGCAGTTGCAAAACTTATAGAAGAAGTTGGTGGAGAAGTTGTAGGAATGGCCTTTACTATTGAACTTAAAGGTTTAAATGGTAGAGAAAAAATAGGAAACTACGAAATCAAATCTTTAGTTGATTATGAATTTTAGTAATTAAATAGATTTTAATGCTAAAGTTATCATAAATGCTATGCATTTTATTGAAATAGAAATTGAAATATAATATAATAATAATTATACTAAGGCTGGTTTTAACTAACCAGCTTTTATTTTAACTTGAATTTTGTAAATAAAGGAGGAGACGTTAATGCTAGAGGATTTAATTAAAAAAATTCAGGCAAATGTAAAAGGTGCTGATTTAGAAATGATAAAAAAAGCCTATTACTTTGCTGCTAATGCGCATAAGGATCAAAAAAGAGAATCTGGAGAACCTTATATAATGCACCCAGTTAATGTAGCTATGATACTTGCAGAACTAGGGATGGATAGCAATACTATAATAGCAGGTCTTCTTCATGATGTTATAGAGGATACAAAGTATACTTATGAGGATGTAGCAAGAGAGTTTAATAAAGAAGTTGCTAATCTTGTAGATGGTGTTACAAAACTTGGTAAAATTAAATATAAAAGTAAAGAAGAACAACAGGCAGATAATGTTAGGAAAATGCTTCTTGCTATGGCAAAGGATATAAGAGTTATAATTATAAAACTTGCGGATAGACTACATAACATGAGAACCCTTAAATTTATGCCTGCTGCAAAGCAAAAGGCTAAAGCTCAAGAAACTTTAGATATATTTGCTCCACTTGCTCATAGACTTGGTATGTCTAAGATAAAGTGGGAACTTGAGGATTTATGTTTAAGGTATATACATCCAGAGGATTATTATGATTTAGTACACCAAATTGCGGAAAAAAGAGTGGAAAGAGAAGAATATATTTCTAAAATTATAACACAACTACAAGAGAACTTATCTAATGCAAAGATACACTGTGACATAGAAGGAAGACCAAAACATTTTTATAGTATATATAGAAAAATGGTTAATAAAAACAAAAATTTAGAGCAAATTTTTGATTTGACCGCTGTTAGAATACTAGTAAATACAGTTAAGGATTGTTATGCTGTTTTAGGGATAGTACATACCATATATAAACCTATTCCAGGGAGATTTAAAGATTATATAGCAATGCCAAAACCTAATATGTATCAATCACTTCATACTACAGTTATAGGTAAAGAAGGAAAGACTTTTGAAATTCAAATAAGAACTTTTGAGATGCATAAAACAGCTGAGTATGGTATTGCAGCTCACTGGAAATATAAAGAAGGAAATAATTCTGGAGAAAATAAGGATGTTTCTTTTGAAAATAAATTAGGATGGCTTAATGAAATCTTAGAATGGCAAAATGAAGCTTCAGATGCTGAAGAATTCATGGAAGGATTTAAATTAGATTTATTTTCTGATGAAATATTTATATTTACACCAAAGGGTGTAGTTATAAATTTACCAGCAGGAGCAACACCTATAGATTTTGCCTATAGGATTCATACAGATGTAGGAAATAGATGTGTTGGAGCTAAAGTCAATGGTAAAATAATATCATTAGATCAACCACTTAAAACAGGTCAAATTGTAGAGATAATAACTTCTTCAAGTTCAAAAGGACCAAATATTGCTTGGCTTAACTTTGCGAAAAGTAATCAAGCAAGAAGTAAGATTAAGCAATGGTTCAAAAAGATTAAAAAGGAAGAAAGTATTGAAAAAGGTAAGGATCTTATAGAAAAAGAATGTAAGAAACAATCAATAAATTTTGCCGATATAGCTAAGGGTGAAAAATATGAGAAATTTATCAAAAGATACAATATAAATTCTATTGAAGATATTTATGCCTCTATAGGAACTGGAATAATTTCAGCATCTATGACCATAAATAAGTTAAGAGAAGAAATTCCAGTAATAGCAACTAATGAAAAGGTTCAAAGTGAAATAAATGAGCAATTAAGTAAAAATAAAAATCAAAGTCAAAATCAAAGGAAAAAGCAATATAATTCAAATAATATTGAAGTAAAAGGTGCGGATAATCTTATGGTTAGATTCGCAAAATGTTGTAATCCAGTACCTGGAGATGATATTGTAGGCTATGTAACAAAAGGTAGAGGAATATCAGTACATAGAAAAGACTGTAGTAACTTTAATGGTATAGTAGCTAGTCAAAAGGAAAAAATAGTGGAAGTTTCTTGGTCAGAAAGTTTTGATGGAGATTTCATTGCTGAACTTGAAGTAAAGGCAGAGGATAGATTAGGATATTTATCTGATCTTATGATGGCTTTAACTGATTCAAAGGTTAATTTAACTAGTATGAATGCAAAATCAGGAAAAAATGATAATGCAAATATAAATATAAAAGTAAAGATAGATAGTATTGATAAATTGAAGTTCTTAATAAAGAAAATTAAGCAAATAAAAGGTACCCATGATGTATATAGGGTGAAAAATTAATTAAAAGAAATTCAATTTAGATGGAGTTGATTATAATGAGGGCGGTAGTTCAAAGAGTTAGTTCATCTTCAGTTAAAGTAGATGGAGAAATAGTTGGAGTTATAAATAAAGGCTTTAATGTATTAATTGGAATTAGTAAAGATGATAATATTGAAGATTTAAAATATATAAAAGATAAAATAATGAATTTAAGAGTTTTTCAGGATGAAAATGATAAAATGAATTTATCAATTCAAGATGTAAAAGGAGAGCTTCTTATAATATCTCAATTTACTCTATATGGAGATTGTAGAAAGGGCAGAAGACCTAATTTTATGGATGCTCTAGGTGGTAATGAAGCTAAGGAACTTTATGAAGAATTTATAAAATCCTTTGATAATGAGGATATTAAAGTTCAGACAGGAATATTTGGAGCAGATATGAAGGTTTCTATAGAAAACGATGGACCTGTAACTCTTTTATTAGAAAGTAAGAAGAATTTTTAACAAGGATGTGAAAAAAATGATTATAAAAACTATACCAACAGGAGCTTATGAAGCAAATACTTATGTAGTGATGGATGAGGATTCTAAAGAAGGAATTATAATTGATAATTTTGGAGAATTTCAAAAAATAGATAAAGTAATCAAAGAATTATCTATGATTCCAAAGGCTATATTATTAACACATGGACATTTTGATCATGTATCAGGAGTTAATAAATTAAAAGAAGAATATAAGATTCCTGTATATATAAATGAAAATGATTGGAATATGATTGATAAAAAAGCTGATATATTTGGGGAAATGGAAAAGCCAGAATTTTTTGTTAAAGAGGGGGATGAAATTACTTTAGGAAATAAAATTATAAAAGTAATAGAGACTCCAGGTCATACTCCAGGTGGTGTATGTTTTTTAATTGAAGATCATTTATTTACAGGTGATACTTTATTTAAACAAAGTATAGGGAGAACAGATTTTGTAGGTGGAGATTCAAAACTTTTATTAGAATCAGTTAATAATAAATTAGCTAAACTTGATGATAATATAAAGGTTTATCCAGGTCACGGAATGAGTTCAACAATAGGATTTGAAAAAGTTGCAAATCCATATATAGCAGGAGTAGGTTATGTATATTAACATAGGATTAAATAATTTAGACTATAGATATGATGTATATCAAATGTTCAATATATTCTATAGTTTTGATGATATAAAATTTAATGAAGAAAAGAACTTTAATTATGAAGTAAATATTGAAACTGAAAAAGTTACAATAAAAGAGAATGATGAAGTTTATGTTTATAAAATAAGAGAGGATAAAAATTTAAAAGAAGAGATAAAAAAAGCTATATTTTTATATCTTACAGATAAATTAAAAGATTTTTATCCTTGGGGAACTTTAGTTGGAATAAGACCAAGTAAAATTGCCTTAAAGCTGTTAAATGAAGGAAAGTCAGAGGCAGCAATAATCAATTATTTTGAAGATAAGTATAGTGCCAGTGATGAAAAAGCTAAACTTTGTATAGAAGTTGCTAAAAGAGAAAATGTTTATGTAAATAAAGATGAGAAAAATATAGCTATTTATGTAGGAATGCCATTTTGTCCAACAAGATGTATGTATTGCTCTTTTGCAGCTAATCCAATTGGTTCCTATAAAAATCAAGTGGAAAATTATTTAGAAGCTTTATTAAAGGAAATTAAAGCAATAGAAAATTATGTTAAAGAAAAAGAATTAACTATAGAGACAGTTTATTTTGGTGGTGGTACTCCTACTGCTGTAAATAATCAGCAATTTGAAAGAGTTATGAATGAAATACATAAAAGTTTCCTTGCAAATAGAGAAGTTAAAGAATTTACAGTAGAATGTGGTAGACCAGATTCTATAACAAGAGAAAAACTTGAAACAATGAAAAACTATAATGTATCAAGAATTTCTATAAATCCTCAAACTATGAATGATGAAGTTTTAACAGCTATAGGAAGGGGTCACTTAAGCCAAGATGTAATTGATAAATATAAATTGGCAAGAGAGCTAGAATTTGATAACATAAATATGGATATTATAATAGGACTTCCTAATGAAGATATAAAATCAGTTCAAAAAACTGTAACTGAGATTGAAAAATTAAATCCAGATAGTTTAACTGTCCATGGAATGTCTATAAAAAGAGCATCAAAGCTTCATGAAAATTTAGTTCTTAAAAAAACTATTACAGTGGCTAATCAAGAGGAACTTAATAAAATGTATGATATGAGTAAAGCTCTTGCTAAAGATTTAAATATGGAACCATATTATATGTATAGACAAAAAAACATGGTAGGAAATATGGAGAATGTAGGATTCTCAAGGGTTGGGAAAGAATGTCTTTATAACATGCAAATGATAGAAGATACTCAAACTATTATAGCTTTAGGAGCAGATGCAGTTTCAAAGGTTGTTTATTTAAATGAAAATAAAAACAGAATTGAAAGATTTGCAAATGTAAAAGATGTAAAAGGTTATATAGATAGAATTGATGAGATGATAGAAGGTAAAATAGCTTTATTAAATACAGTTTTTTAAGTTAATATATAAATTATAATAAAAAAGTTTTTAGTTTATTATGAGTTATTTATTTATAAAGTGAAACTTTGTACTAGGAGGATTGAAAATGGCAATTAAAGCACAAAAAGGAACGAAAGATATGCTACCTAAGAATGCTTATAAGTGGCAGTATATTGAAGATAAATTAAGAAATATTTCAGCAGAATATGGAATAAGAGAAATAAGAACTCCAATCTTTGAATCAACTGAACTTTTTCATAGAGGAGTTGGAGAAACTACAGATGTAGTTCAAAAAGAAATGTATACCTTTGAAGATAAAGGTGGTAGAAGTATTACTTTAAAACCAGAAGGAACATCTCCAGCGGTTAGAGCTTTTGTTGAAAATAGTTTATATGCAGATGCTCAACCAACAAAGATGTATTATTTTACTCCTTGTTTTAGATATGAAAGAGCTCAAAAGGGAAGACTTAGACAATTCCATCAATATGGAATAGAAGTTTTAGGTTCACAGGAGCCTACTGTTGATGCAGAAGTTATTTCACTTGTAATGAGAGCTTTAGATGAATTTGGAGTAAAAGATTTATCATTAAATATCAACAGCTTAGGTTGCCCTAGCTGTAGAAAAAAATATAATGAGGCTTTAAAGGAATACTTAGCTTCAAGATATGAAGAACTTTGCGGAACTTGTAAAACAAGATTTGAAAAAAATCCTATGAGAATAATTGATTGTAAGGAAAAAAGCTGTCAGGAAATAGTTAAAGACGCTCCTTTAATGTTAGATTATATCTGCGAAGAGTGCTCAGATCATTTTGAAAAGTTAAAAGTTTATTTAGATGCTATGGAAGTTAATTATATAGTAGATCCTCAAATCGTTAGAGGCCTTGATTATTATAGCAAAACTGTTTTTGAAGTTATTAAAAATGGCTTAACTATCTGTGGTGGGGGAAGATATGACTACCTAGTAGAAGAAATTGATGGACCAAAAACTCCAGCAATGGGATTTGCAATGGGTCTTGAAAGACTTTTATTAACTCTTGAAGAGGATGGAATAGAAATAGAAGAACCTAATAAATATGATTTATACATTGCTACAATGGATGAATCTGCAAAGGTTTATGCTATGAAAGTTGCTAATAAATTAAGACAAGAAAATGTAAAAGTTGAAGTTGATCACTTAGGAAGAAGCTTAAAAGCTCAAATGAAATATGCTAATAAAGAAGGAGCTGCTTTTACATTTGTAATTGGTGAATCAGAGATAGAAAGTGATAAAATTACTTTAAAAAGAATGAGTGATGGAGAAACTTTTGAAACTGAATTATCAAATATAGAAAAAATAGCTGGAATAATAAAAGCTAGATAGTATTAGGAGGAGTTTTACAATGGGTGAAACGTTAAATGGTTTAAAACGTTCAATGAAATGCGGAAGCATAAGAGAAGAACATATAGGACAAAAAGTTACATTAATGGGATGGGTTCAAAGAAATAGAAACCTTGGAGGTCTTCAATTTATAGACCTTAGAGATATAGAAGGAATAGCACAGGTTGTTTTCAGAGATACTTTAAGTGAAGAAATCTTAGAAAAAGCAAAATCAATAAGACCAGAATATTGTATTGCTGTAACTGGTGAAGTAGTAAAAAGAGAATCTGTTAATCCAAATATGCCAACAGGTATGGTAGAGATTATTGCTGATGAATTAAAAATATTATCAGAATCAGATACTCCTCCAATATATATAAAAGAAGATTTAGATGCTTCAGAGCAAATTAGATTAAAGTATAGATACTTAGATTTAAGAAGACCTGATATGCAAAAAATATTTAAAATAAGACATAAGTTAACAAAATCAATAAGAGATTATTTAGACAATAATAGTTTCTTAGAAATAGAAACACCAATGTTAACAAAATCAACTCCAGAGGGTGCTAGAGATTATTTAGTGCCATCAAGAAACTATCCAGGAATGTTTTATGCATTACCACAATCACCACAATTATTTAAGCAATTATTAATGGTGTCAGGTTTTGATAGATACTTCCAAATAGTTAAATGTTTCAGAGATGAAGATTTAAGAGCAAATAGACAACCAGAATTTACTCAAGTGGATTTAGAAATGTCATTTGTTGAAATTGATGATGTAATAGTAATGAATGAAGGTTTAATAAAGCATGTATTTAAAGAAGTTTTAGGAGTAGAAGTAGCTACACCTATTAAAAGAATGGCTTTTAAAGAAGCTATGGAAAAATACGGTTCAGATAAACCTGATTTAAGATTCGGAATGGAAATAACTGATTTATCAGAAGCAGTTAAATCAGTAGACTTTAAAGTATTTAGTGATGCTTTAGCAAATGGTGGTTCAGTAAGAGCTCTTTGCTTAAAAGGCGGAGCATCTATGGGTAGAAAAGATATCGATAGATTAGGAGAATTCGTAAAAACATTTAAAGCAAAAGGACTTGCATGGATGCAATTAAAAGAAGAGGGCGTTAAATCACCTATTCTTAAGTTCTTAAAAGAAGAAGAAATAGAAGCAATTAAAAATACTATGAATGCTGAAACTGGAGATTTAATTTTAATAGTTGCAGATAAAAATTCTGTAGTATTCAAAAGTCTTGGAGAATTAAGACTTGAACTTTCAAGAAAGTTTGATTTAGTTAAAGATAAAAATGAATTTAACTTTACTTGGATAACTGAATTCCCATTACTTGAGTATGATGAAGAAGAAGAAAGATATACAGCAGCTCATCATCCATTCACTATGCCAATGGAAGAGGATTTACAGTTCTTAGAATCAGAACCAGGAAGAGTTAGAGCTAAAGCTTATGATTTAGTTTTAAACGGTGAGGAACTTGGTGGAGGTTCTATAAGAATACATGAAAGTGATCTTCAAGAAAGAATGTTCACTGCTTTAGGATTTACTAAAGAAAGTGCTTGGGAAAGATTTGGATTCTTAATGGAAGCATTTAAATTTGGACCACCTCCACATGGCGGATTAGCATTTGGTTTAGATAGAATGGTTATGTTTATGGCTGGAACAGATAATATAAAAGATGTTATAGCATTCCCTAAAAATCAAAATGCATTCTGTTATTTAACTGAAGCTCCAAATATAGCTGATGATAAACAGCTTTCAGAGCTTGGAATTTCTGTAATAAAAAAAGAAACTGAAGAAAACTAATATAAATTACAGGGCTATATGAGAGATTTCTCTATATAGTCCTTTAAGCTTTCTTAGATTTTATATTTTTGTTAAAAAATTCAAACTCTTTAATTATATTGATTAGTTTTTGTTATAATTAGATTAATCAGATAATTAAGGGGGAGAATTATAGTGAAAGAAACTTTATGGCAATATGAAGTAATATTTACTTTTGGAGTTCTTATTTTTAGTTTAATATGTGTTTATTTTTATATATTAGATAAAAAAGCTAAAAAGATGAATGAAACAAAAGAAGGACAAAGAGAATATGCTAATAAATATTTACCAGAGAAATTAAAGCATAAAAGTAAAACTGTAGGAAAAGCTAATTCTAGAAATAGAATATCTAAGAAGGATAGAAAAAAAGAAAAAAATAATCAGGTTTAATTAAGATATAGTAAAATTAAAGAGGTGAAATGGTGAGCAAAAAAGATGAAACTATTAAAGATGAAATTCTAATCGATGATGCTCTTAAAAAAGAAATAATGGTTAGATTAAGAAGAGTTGAAGGACAAGTAAAAGGAATTCAAGGCATGATAGATAAGGATATTTGTTGTAGAGATGTTCTTACACAAATTGCAGCTATAAAGGCAGCAATAAATAAAGTTGGAATTCTTATGATTGAGGATTATGCAAGAAATTGTATGGGAATCAAAGAAGAGGATGAAAATTATGAAGGTCTTGAAAGACTTATAAAAACTTTAAATAGTTTTGTGAAATAAAAAAAGATGCTAATTATCTAGCATCTTTTTTGTTTTCTTTTGCATGTATATTTTTCATTGAGCTTTTTGTTTTATTTAATTTCTTTTTTACAACAATAACTCCATCTGATTTAAAACTTTTTAAAAGTCTTGTGATAGTAGAAACTAAAATAACTCCAAGTGCTAAAACTCCTGCTGAAGATAGAGTTGAAGCTGCTAAGTTCCAAGTTTTTGTTATGTCACCGTGAACTGCACTGAACATTGTATAGTACATTCCACTTCCTGGAACTAAGGGCATTAAGGCACAAACTACTAAAGTTGTAACTGGTGTTTTTAATTTTCTTGCTAGTATTTCTGAATAAATACTTAGGAAAATAGAAGCTAGAAACATTGCTAAAGTAGTGTTGTGAAAATTATCTAGTCCAACCATATAACAAAACCAACTAAAAAAACCACCAATACCAGCCCAAACTAAAAACTTACCTCTTATGTTAAACATAATAGCAAAGGCTAGAGTTGCCACTCCAGAGAAAAAAGATTGTATAAGAATTTTTTCCATAATTTTAGCCTCCTAAATGGTTAATCCAAATATTAAGAATCATACCTGTTCCAACAGCGATAGATACAGCGATTAAAATTGCTTCAGCAGCTCTTGTAAGTCCAGAAACTAAATCACCTGATATAGTATCTCTGATTGCGTTGGTAATAACTAATCCTGGAACAAGTAACATTATAGAACCTATTATAATGTTATTTATGTTACTTCCGATTCCTATTTGAACAGAAATTATAGCAAGGAATGCTGCGATAGCACCACCAATTGAATTTATAAAAAATGCATTTAAAGATAGCTTTTCAGCTGAAATAACAAATATTTTTATAATAATACCAATAAAAAATGCAGCAATAAAATCTTTTAAATTTCCTCCAAAAGGAACTGCAAAAGAAGCAGCAGCTATACCTGCACAAATTATGTTAAGTTTAGCGGGATAAACTTTTAAATTATCAATTTCCTTTAATTTGTTTTCAAATTCATCAATAGTAAATTCTTTTTGAAAAAGTTCTCTTGATAAATTATTAACAAGATGAATTTTTTGAAGATTATTACCTCTAGATTTAACTCTTTTAATTAAAGTTTTAGTATCACTTCCATTAGAAACAGAAACCATTATCCCTGTAGGGGTAACATAGGCATCTGCATCCTGTATAGAAAAAGAGTTACAAATACGTACGATAGTTTCTTCAACTCTGTAGATTTCACCACCACTTTCAAGGATGATTTTACCTGCATGGGTTGCAACTCGTACAATCTTCTCTATATCTACCTTTATGTCCATAGGTCACCTCGCATGTAGCTAAAATATTATTTAAATTTTAAATTGTCTAATATGCAATAGAACTTCTTAGTATATAATAGCACAAATAGATAAATACTGAAATAAACAGTTAAAATGTTGTTGATAAATGTAAATTTAATTAATATAATTAATATAAAATATTAAGAATTTGGGGTGATGTTGTGAATTTTGAAAATTTATCAAAGGTAGATAGTGAAATTGAAAATCTAATTAACAAAGAATTAGAAAGACAACAAAATAGTATTGAACTTATAGCATCAGAAAACTTTACTAGTAAAGCAGTAATGGAGGCTATGGGCTCTATCTTAACTAATAAGTATGCTGAAGGATATCCAAATAAAAGATATTACGGTGGCTGTCAGATAGTTGATGAAGTTGAAGACTTAGCAAGAGAAAGAGCTAAGAAGTTATTTGGAGCTGAGCATGCTAATGTTCAACCACATGCAGGGTCACAGGCAAATATGGCAGTTTATTTAACTGTTTTAAATCTTGGAGATACAGTACTTGGAATGGATTTAAGTAATGGAGGACATCTAACACATGGATCACCAGTTAACTTCTCAGGAAAGCTTTATAATTTTATTTCCTATGGTGTTTCAAAGGATACAGAGGAAATAGACTATGAAAATGTAAGAAATATTGCAATTGAGAATAAACCTAAATTAATAGTAGCAGGGGCTAGTGCTTACTCTAAAACAATAGACTTTAAGAAGTTTAAGGAAATAGCAGATGAAGTTGGAGCTTATTTAATGGTAGATATGGCTCATATAGCAGGACTTGTAGCAGCAGGGCTTCACCCATCACCAGTACCTTATGCTGACTTTGTAACTACTACAACTCATAAAACTTTAAGAGGTCCAAGAGGTGGATTAATTCTTTGTAAAGAGAAATTTGCTAAAGACCTAGATAAAAATATATTCCCAGGAATGCAAGGTGGTCCTCTTATGCATATAATTGCAGCAAAGGCAGTTTGTTTTAAAGAGGCTTTAGAACCTGAATTTAAAGATTATATGACCCAAGTTGTTAAAAACGCAAAGGCATTAAGTGATGCTTTAAAAGAAAAAGATTTTAAAATAGTTTCAAATGGAACAGATAATCATCTATTATTAGTAGATTTAACTAATAAAAATGTAACAGGTAAAGAAGTGGAAAATTTACTTGACACAGTGGGTGTTACTTTAAATAAAAATACTGTACCAAATGAAACAAGAAGTCCTTTTGTAACTAGTGGAGTTAGAATAGGAACTCCAGCAGTAACAACAAGAGGCTTTAAAGAAGAAGATATGAAAGAAATAGCAGAAATAATAAACGAAGCTATTGAAAACAGAGAAGGGGATTTAAGCTCAGTTAAAGCTAGAGTAAAAGCTTTATGTGAGAAATATCCTTTATACTAAAATAAATTTAGCACTATATCAAAGGACATCAATTTGATATAGTGCTTTTTTTAGTTATAATTTAAGGGGGAAATAGTTATGGAAAATTCTAAGGAAATTGAACTTTTTGAGGGGTTAAGAAATTTAGATTGATTATTTATAACAATGGAGGAATTTATAATGGAAGAAAAAACAAATGTGATGAGAGCCTTAGAGCAAAAGAAAATAAATTATAAGAGCTATTCTTATGTTGATACAGATGCAGTTAGTGGAATAGAAGTAGCTACTGTTCTTAATCAAAATCCAGAACAGGTTTTTAAAACTCTTGTAACTATAGGGAAATCAAAGAAAAATTATGTTTTTGTAATACCAGTGGAAAAAGAATTAAATTTGAAAATGGCAGCAAAAGCAGTAGGTGAAAAATCTATAGAAATGATAAAATCAAAGGAATTATTACCTTTAACAGGGTATATTCATGGAGGTTGTTCTCCTATAGGGATGAAAAAGTTTTTTATAACAACTATAGATAAATCTGTAGAGAATTTTGAAACTTTTATTTTTAGTGCTGGAAAGATTGGCTATCAAGTTGAAGTAGCATTAGAAGATTTAAAAAAAGTTATAAGATTTCAATTAGCAGAAATAACTCAATAATTAAAATAAATCTTTGAAATTTAGGCAGATAGTGAGGTAAAGAAATGAATAAGGTTTCTGTTTTAGGAAGTATAAATATGGACTTAGTTTTAAAAGTTAAAGATATGCCAAAGGAAGGGGAAACTATTTTATCAAAATCCTTTGAAAAAATTCCTGGAGGAAAAGGTGCAAATCAAGCAGTTGCAGCAAAACGAATGGGAAATGAAGTTGTTATGATAGGGAAAATTGGGAAAGATGAAAATGGTTATTTTCTAAAAAATCAATTGAATAATGAGGGAATAGATGTTCAATATGTTTTTGAAGATGAAAAAAATCCTACAGGAATGGCTATGATAACTGTTAATGAAAAAGGGAATAATTCTATTATAGTAATTTCAGGTTCTAATATGGAAATAGGAGAAAAGGAATTGTTAGAAGCTAAAAAAATCATTTTAGAAAGTGACATAATAATTTCACAGTTTGAAATACCAGAGGAAATTATAAAAAAAGCTTTTAAGATTGCAAAAGAATCAAATAAAATCACTATTTTAAATCCAGCTCCAGCTAAAAACTTTAATGAGCAGTTATTAAAAGATACGGATATAATTATACCTAATGAAACAGAAGTTGAATTGCTAACTGGGATTAAAGTCTTTGATTTAAATTCAGCTAAGGAAGTAGCAAAAAAATTTTTAAATGCTGGGGTTAAATTTGTAATAATAACTTTAGGAGAAAATGGAGCAGCTTTAATTGACAAAAATAATGGGAAAATAATTTCTGCTTATAGGGTTAAAGCTATAGATAGCACTGCTGCTGGAGATAGCTTTATTGGAGCTTTAACTTCAAAAATAGATATCAATGATTTAACTTTTGAAAATTTAGAGTTAGCAGTAACTTTTGCTAATAAAGTTTCCTCAATTACAGTGCAGAGGCTAGGTGCTCAAAGTTCTATTCCTAAATTAGAAGAACTTTAAAATATTTAAAGAATATAATAAAAAGAAATTTTATCTTTTACTCAGGAGGTAATTATGAATTTTATAGATTTTCATTGTGATACAGCTAGCAGAATGTTAGAAGAACGTAAAAATATATTAGATAAAGATTTAAAAGCTAATTTAAATAACTTAAAAAAAGGTAATGCTTTAGCACAATTTTTCGCTATGTTTATAGAAAAGGATTTAGTGGATAATTCCTTTGAATATTGTGATAAAATGCTTAAAAATTTTAAAAGTCAATTAAATGATAATTCAGAGATAATAAATCTTTGTAGGAATTATGATGATTTAAAAAATGCAAAAAAGAAAAATAAAATAGGAGCTTTTTTAACAATAGAAGAGGGCGATGCTATTTTAGGAGATATAAATAAAATAAATTATTTTAAAGAAGAAGGAATATCATTAATAACTTTAACTTGGAACTTTGAGAATGATTTAGGTTATCCTAATGTGGAATTTAAATTTAAAGAAAAAGGTCTTAAACTTAAAGGAATAGAAGCAGTAGAAAAAATGAATAGATTAGGAATGCTTATAGACGTTTCTCATTTATCTGATGGTGGATTCTATGATGTTGCTAGATATTCTAAAACTCCTTTTATAGCATCCCATTCTAATAGTAGAACCTGTACGAAACATAGTAGAAATTTAACTGATCCTATGATTAAAATATTAGCAGATAAAGGTGGGGTTATGGGAATAAATTTCTGTGATGCATTTTTATCAGAAGGAGATAAAAAGATTTCAGTAGAAGTGGCATCTATAGAAAATATGATAAGGCATATAAAACAAATAAAAAATGTTGGTGGTATAGATGTTCTAGCTATAGGCTCTGATTTTGATGGTATAGGAAATGAAGTTGAGATAAAGGATTCAAGTGAAATGGGAAATTTAGCTTTTAGTTTAAGTAAAGCTGGATTTAAGGATAGTGAAATAGAAAAAATCTTCTTTAAAAATGGAGAAAGAATAATTAAAGATGTTTTAAAATAAGAAAGTAGGTAAGCCTGTGAGTGAGTTAAGAGGAAAAGTTGCAATAGTAACTGGAGGAAGCAAAGGAATAGGAAAGGCAATAGCCTTAGAATTAGCTAAAAATGGTGCTAGTGTTGTTATAAATTATAGTAATGATGATGATGCAGCTAATGATACTATAAATGAAATAAAGGACATAGGAGCCTTTGCTATAGCTATAAAGGCATCTATAGGGACTATAAAAGGCTGTGAAACTTTAATTAATGAAACTATAGCTAAGTTTGGAAAACTAGATATACTGGTTAATAATGCTGCTATATCAAAGGTAGGTTTGTTTATGGATAATTCTTATGAAGAAATCGATGAACTTTTAAATATAAATTTAAAGGGCACTATGATTTGCAGTAAATTAGCTATTACAGAACTTTTAAATAATAAGGGAACTATTATTAATATTTCTTCTATTTGGGGAAATGTAGGTGCTTCCTGTGAAGTACTATATTCAACCAGTAAAGGTGCAATAAATTTATTTACAAAATCATTAGCTAAAGAGTTAGCAGCTATGGGGGTAAGGGTAAATGCAGTAGCACCAGGGGTTATAAATACAGAAATGAATTCTTGGATGAGTAGTGAAGAGAAGGAAAGTTTAGAAGAAGAAATTCCAATGAATAGATTTGGAGAAACTTCAGAGATAGCAAAGGCAGTATTATTTTTAGCTTCAGAAAATTCAAGTTATATTACAGGTCAAGTATTAACCATTGATGGTGGAATGCTTTAGATAAGCCTATAAAATTAATAATTTAAAATAATTATAAAAAATAGCCTAGTATCAGGAAATATATCTTTTATAGAAATATTCTATGATACTAGGCTATTACTCAGTTTATTATTCAATTAATGATAAGTTTGCACCTATAGTTAAGCACTTGCTATTAATGCCATGTCCTAGCTCTGTGGTTTTAGCTATAGGAATTGATTTACTTGGAAGTATGTCTAAAAGAATTTCCTCTACAGAAGGTTTGAAGTTATTTTCCTCCATTTCTGTGAAGGTTCCAAGTAAAATACCATTTATATTGTCAAAGGCACCTAATTGTTTATATTGATGTAAATATGTATAAATCTTACTAGGATTACCACTATAAGCTTCTAAAAAAAGGATTTTATTATTAAAGTCTGGCATAAAACTAGTACCAGCTAATTTTAAAAGACATCTTATATTCCCACCTACTACAGTACCTTTCATTGAATTTCCTTGTAAAAACTTACATTTAAATTTAAATAATTCATTTGAGTTTTCCATAATACTATTCTTAAAAAGTTTTGTTTGTTTTTCAGAATCAGGATTATTAATTAAATGCTTTATTTGATAGTGGAAAGTGGGAAATCCACATCTCTTATAAAAAGCATTTAAAAGAGTAGATAAATCACTATAACCAAAGAAAGGTTTAGGATTTTTTTTAATTACATCAAAATTAAGGTAGCTTAATATACCATTAGATAAATCTCCACCAGAAATGTCGAAAATTGCTTTTACGTCAGTATCTAAAAATAGATTTTCTAGAGATTTTGCTTTTATTATAGCAGGTTCGTTAAAAGGTTGTTTTGTTTCTTTATAAAAAAGCTCATTACCGTAAATAACTTCTAAACCTAAACTATTAAAAAGCTTTTTTAAAGAAAAAATATTGCTTTTTAATACTGGCGATAAACCATTAGAAGATGCAAAAAAAGCTACTTTATCATTTTTTTTTAGTAAAGAACTCATAAAATTCAGCTCCGTTTCCTTGTTAAAAATTTTACTTATTTATCCAAAGTTATTTTTTAAAACTTAATTTAAATTTATCATATTTTATTTAATTATAAAACAAAAAAGTGTACTCTGCGTTAATAAAAAGAAACAAATGTTTGTATTTATAAAAAATTAAAATTATATTCATCAAGTAACCCTTTAAAAAAAGGTAAATATTAGAATATAATTAAAATATGTAAAAAAATCTTTGAAATGGGGGATGAACTGTGAAAAAAATATCAGCATTAATAATGGCTTTACTGTTACCAGCTACAATGCTTGTAGGTTGTGGAAGTAGTGAGGGAGAAGTAGAAAAGGTAGATAAATTACAAAACCCACCTACAGCAACTATAACTATAAAAGATTATGGAACTATGGAAGCAGAACTTTATCCAGATAAGGCACCAAATACCGTTAATAATTTCATAGAACTAGCTAATAAAAACTTTTATGATGGATTAACTATACACAGAGTTCAAAAGGATTTTGTTATTCAAGGGGGAGATCCGAATGGTGATGGAACAGGAGGGCCTGGTTATGGAATTCAAGGGGAATTTGCAAAAAATAAATTTGCTGATAATGATATAAGTCATGTTCAGGGAGTTTTATCTATGGCTAGATCTCAAAGCCCAAATAGTGGAGGAAGTCAATTCTTTATAATGACAAAGGATGCAACTCAACTTGATGGAAGCTATGCTGCATTTGGAAAGGTTACTAAGGGATTAGATGTTTTAGAAAAATTAAATAATGTTGAAGTAAAAGGAAAAACTGAGGCAGAAAAAGCAGATATAAGAGGACAAGAACCTGTTGAAAAAATTGAAATTCAATCAATAAAAATAAATTTAAATGATTATAAAGCAAAAGAAGCTATAAAAGTAAAAGAATAAAATCTTTTCTTTTTAAGTTTTAAAAATTAAAAGAAATGTTTATAATTATAAAATAAAGAGTAAATGCTAAAGAAGAATATGGAGGATTTGATGATGAAATTAATATCATGGAATGTCAATGGTTTAAGAGCCTGTGTTACTAAAGGATTTTTAGAATATTTTAAAGAACAGGATGCAGATGTATTTTGTATTCAAGAAAGTAAACTTCAAGAAGGTCAGATATCACTAGATTTAGAGGGTTATTATGATTATTGGAATTATGCTGAAAAAAAAGGTTATTCAGGAACAGCTATTTTTACTAAGGAAAAACCTTTAAATGTTTTTTATGGTCTTGGAATAGAGGAGCATGATAAGGAAGGTAGAGTTATTACTTTAGAATTTGAAAAATATTTCATGATAACAGTATATACTCCAAATTCTCAAGGAGAGTTAAAAAGACTTCCATATAGAATGGAATGGGAGGATGCTTTTAGAGAACATTTATTAAACCTTGATAAAAAGAAACCAATAATTCTTTGTGGAGATTTAAATGTAGCCCATAAAGAGATTGATTTAAAAAATCCTAAATCTAATAGAATGAATGCTGGTTTTACAGATCAAGAAAGAAATAAACTAACAGAACTTTTAGAAGCAGGATTTACAGATAGTTTTAGATATGTTCATGGAGATGTAGAAGGAAAGTATTCTTGGTGGTCTTATAGATTTAACGCAAGAAAAAATAATGCAGGATGGAGAATAGATTATTTCTTAACTTCAGAAAGAATAAAGGGTAATATAAAAAATGCAGATATACATCATGCTATATTTGGTTCAGATCATTGTCCTGTAGTTTTAGAAATAGAGTTATAAAATAAATTAAATAGATATAAATTTGAAATTGAATTAAAATATAATTTTTTTATATTTTGTTCAGTTTCTTTTTTTGTTTAAATGGCTTAAATATTCTTTAAATACAATAAAAGTATATAAAATGGATAAAAATAGAAAATAATAAGAAAAAATTAACAAAATGAATAGAAAGTTAAAGAAATGTATAAACTAATGTATAAAGGTGATTTAAAGGTTTACATATAGCCTAATAGATTATAGCTTTGGTAATAGATACTTTAGTAGCTTTGAGAGTTGAAAGAATTACTAATATAATATAAAGTACACGCTAATTTTTGGGGAGGTGCTTTTTAAGTTGGGAAATGGACAAATAAATAATATGTTGTCCCATAGAAAAAACCTTAAATATAGGCTTATTTTTGAAGGGGCAGTGGTAGGAATAATAGCAGGTATTGTTATTGTTATATATAGAGCAATAATTGATATGTTACTTCCAAGATTTGCTGAACTTTATCATTGGGCTAAGGCTGATCCTATGAGAATGGTTATAGTTTTTGCTGTGCTTTGTGCTTTAGGTGCAATAGTAGGGTTTATGGTTAGAATTGAGCCTATGATTTCAGGAAGTGGTATTCCACAGGTTGAAGGAGATTTAAGTAGAAACTTAAAGATGAACTGGTGGAAGATTTTAATTTTTAAATTCCTAGGTGGAATTATAGGGCTAGGGGCTGGACTTTCAGTAGGAAAGGAAGGACCTTCTGTTCAAATGGGAGCATCTGTAGGTAAAGGTTTTTCTAAAATATTTAAGCGAATAAATATAGAAGAAAAATTTTTAATAACAGCAGGTGCAGCAGCAGGTTTAAGTTCTGCATTTAATGCGCCACTTTCAGGAGCGATGTTCGCTTTAGAAGAAGTGCATAGAAACTTTTCACCACTTGTATTAATTTCTGCTATGACTGCTTCAGTTGCATCAGATTTTATTTTAAGACTTTGTTTACATCCGGGGAGAGCTTTAGATTTTCAATCTCCACTAGGTGTTTTACCATTAAAATATTACTGGGTATTAATAATACTTGGGGTTATAATGGGTGTAGGTGGATTAATATTCAATAAAGGAATATTAAAAATACAAAGCTATTATGGTAAATTTAAAAAAGTACCTGTAGAGGTAAAAGTAATGGTTCCTTTTGTAATGACAGGAATCGCTGGAATGGTTGCACCTATACTTTTAGGTGGCGGACATAGCTTAATAATCAGTTTACCTTCAGTAAATTATGGAGTAGCAGTTTTACTAGTTATGCTTGCAGTAAAATTCCTATTAACTTTATTTTCATTTGGTTCAGGATTACCAGGAGGAATATTTTTTCCACTTTTAGTTCTTGGAGCTATAGTTGGAAATGTATTTGGAATAGTTGCTTGTAAAACATTTCATATTCCAGAAGTATACATAATGAATTTCATAATACTTGCAATGGCAGCTAATTTTGCAGCAACTGTAAAAGCGCCAATAACAGGTATGGTACTTATAATGGAAATGACAGGTTCTTTTGAACAACTACTTTCTTTATCAGTAGTTGTAATATGCGCATACATGACATCAGAAGCATTAAAAACTGAACCAATATATGAATCTCTTCTTGATAAACTTTTAAATAGAGTTGGTCATAAAGATAAAGATATAGTTGCAACTAATAAAATTTTAATTGAGCATTCAGTAGAGCTTGGAAGTTCTATAGAAGGAAAGCTTATAAAAGACATACAATTACCAAGTTGTTGTTTAGTAGTTGCTATTAAAAGAGGAGATATTGAAATTATACCAAGAGGTAATACAAAAATATTAGCGGGAGATTACCTTATAGTTATGGCAAGCGAACAAAAATCCACAGATGTTTTTGATTTATTAGAGAAAACATCTGTCTCGGAAATTAAAGAATATGATGAGAAAAAAAAATAGTCTAATTTAGACTATTTTTTTTATGTCAATTTTTAGATGTGAATTTAAAAGCTTTTTCTTTAAAATAATTAGAGAAATTACCAAGCATATAGCTTCAGAAATAGCTGTTGAAATCCAAATTCCTTTACTACCAAATAGGGTAGTCATAATGAATAAACTAAATGTAACTATAAATAATCCTCTGCCTAAGGAGATTATTGAAGCATATTTAGGTTTTTCTAGAGCGGAACAAAATCCTGCAATTAATACATTAAAGCCCATTAAAATAAAAGTAAAAGAATATGCTTTAAATGAACTATCAGTAAAATCAAATAAGTGATAATTATTACTATCAAGAAAAACAGAAACAATGAAATTACTAAAAATCATTGATACAAAAAATGCTAAAAAAGAAGTAATAGCAACTGTAATTAAACTTAATTTAAATAGCTTTTTTATAGAAGCTTTATCATTTCTACCATAATAAAAACTTACAAGAGGCTGCATTCCTTGGCTTATTCCAAGCATAGTCATTAATACTAAATTATTAACATAACTTATTACGCTGTAGGCAACAATTCCAGTTTCACCAATAAATCTTAAGATTACTTGGTTAAAGAGAAGAATTATAATACCAGCTGAAAGTTCTGTAATTGAATCAGGAAAGCCGATTTTTATCATTCTTATTAATTCTTTTAAATTAATCTTAAACTTAACTAAATTTAATTTTGATTTTTTGCTAAAGAAGTAACTAAAGAAAATTATAGTTGATAAAACCTGAGAAATACCAGTGGCAAAGGCAGCACCAGCAACTCCATAATTTAATTTTACTACAAAAATATAATCTAAAATTATATTGCAAAGAGAAGATGAAACTACTCCAATAGTTGATAAATATGGAGAGCCATCAGTTTTGCAAAGTACTTCTAAATAATAAGAAACCATAAAAAAGCCATTAAAGAAGATAATAATACGTAAATAATCTTTAACTGAAGAAATAGTAGTACTATCAGCACCTAAAAAATAGGAAAGACTATCTAGATTAAAGTGAGCTAACAATAATATTATTATTGAAAATATAGTTATAATTACAAGGGTAGATGTAAAAATTTCGTCTGCATTTTTCTTTTTTGATTTTCCAAGATAAATTGAAATCACTGTAGAAGCACCTACAGCAAAAAGTAATGCACAGGCAAAATTAAAACTTATAAAAGGCATAGATATATTTATTGAAGCTAAAGCTGTAGGACCAACAAATTTTCCAACAAATATTCCATCTATCATAGTATAAATAGAAAATACCCACATAGCAGAAACAGAAGGTATTAAATAATGGAGGAACTTTCTATTTAAATTTATTTTTTTGGGATTTTTTTCAATCATTTTACAATCCCTCCTTTAGGAATTATTTTAAACTATGGTATAATACCATAGTCAATAGAATTTAATTTAATAATTTGGAAGTGAGAGGAAAATGAAGGATTATTATAAAATTGGAGAAATATCAAAGATATATTCTATAGGAAAGGATTCTTTGATGTATTATGAAGAATTAGGGATATTAAAGCCAATAAGAGATAATAATGGATATAGGCTTTATAGTATAAATGATATTTGGAGACTTAATTTAATTAAGGAACTTAGAGCTTTAAATTTTCCAATGGGAAAAATTAAAGATTATTTAGATTTTAGAACCATTGAATCTACAAAAAGTTTACTTGAGGAAGAGCTTCAAATGATAAATAGTAAAATTATAGAATTTGAAAAACAAAAGGAAAATATTGAATTTAGATTATCTAATATTAATAATGAAATAGAAAATAAAGATTTTGAAAAAATAAAAATAAAAGAATTTAAAGCTAGAAAAGCATTAATTCTAAATGGAAATATATTAAGAGATTCAGAGGCAGATTTTTTAATTAAAAAACTTCACAAAAAGTTTGAAGAAAGATTTAATATACTAGGAAATAATAATATTGGAGCGGTTTTTTCCTTAGAGGAAATAAAAAATAATAACTATAATTTTTACAAATCTGTGTTTTGTTTTTTGGGAGATGAGGAAAAACATTATAATATTACAATAGAGGCAGGAACCTATTTAACATATTTATATAAAGGAGATTATGAAAAGAAAAAAGAAGTTTTAAAAGAAATTATGAAATACATAAAGGAAAATAAATTGAAAATTAAAGCTGACCCTTTAGAAATTTATAAGATAGATATACATGAAACAGGAAATTCAGAAGAATTTATCACTGAAATACAAGTTGGTATAGAAAGCTAAAATAACCTTAAATTTTATAGTATTTATTAGATTGGAATGAGAGAAAATATTATAGAAAGTTGGTGATTTTAATGAGTAAAAGAAATAAGAAAAAAATAACTGATATTGAGAATTTCAAAGAAACTGGAGATAATAATCAACTAAATCAAAATATCAATAATATGAATAAAAGAGACCAACGAGTAAATAATACACAAAATAGATTATTATAAAAATAAAAAAAGATTTAATCTTAATTTGATTTTAAGATTAAATCTTTTTTGTTATGTCAATAACATAATAGTAAGGATATATAGCATAAATATAATAAAAAAGTAAAGTATCCATGGGAGGAAATTATGATTAATACATTATCTATTAGAAAATTAGTAAGTTATTTAAATAATCCTATAGAGCAGGGGGGATTTTGGCTTCCGAATGTACAAAAATCCTTTGTGTGGGATGAGAAAAAAATAGTAAAGTTTTTAGATTCAATAATGAGGGAATATCCAATAGGTCATTTTTTAGTGTTAAGAACAGAAAGTCCAGTAAAATACAGAAGATTTGTAAGTACCTATAGTGAAAAGTTAAATTTAATAAGTGCAAGTGAACCTATAAATGAGTATAAAAAATTTATAATATTAGATGGTCAACAAAGAATGCAATCTCTTTATATGATTATCTGTGGAAGCTATGAAGGAAGAGAGATGTATTTTAATTTATTAAGTGGTAAAGATATCAATGAAGATAATATAAAATATCAATTTAAATTTCTTAAAGAAGAAGAGGTAGAATGGAATTATATAAAATTAAAAGATATAGTAAATGCTAGAGAAAGAAGAAGTTTAACAAGAAGAAAGGTAATAGCTAAAATTAAAAAAGTAAATCCAGAATTATCGGATGATTTAAAAATTGTCATTGATGATAATGTGGATCAAATTATAAATAGATTTGTAAGTAAAGAAATTTTAGCCTATGATGTTTTAGATAATGTAGATAAATCAGGCTATTATGACCCAACAGATATTCTAGAAATTATAACAAGAGCTAATGCTAGAGGAACTATTCTTGAGAGAGAGGAACTTATAAGTTCTCTTCAAGAAAATGATTATTCAAAAAAAACTGAAGAAAATAAAATTATAGAAAAAAATTAAAAGTCAAAATACTTTTTATAAAATATTTGCATTTAGAGAATTTTATCATTTAACTTATAAAATTTAAAAGTTTTGAATAAAAATATAAATGTAAAGATATTTTAGGGGGAGTATTAATGGCATTATTATGGGTTGGTTTTATAGGAATACTAGCTTTACTTTTAGCACTTTTTATTAGAGGGGAAATTATTAAAAAAGATGCTGGAAACGAAAAGATGAAAGAAATTTCAGAGCATATAGCAAAAGGAGCTATGGCATTTTTAAAGAAAGAGTATAGGTATTTATTTATATTTATAGCCATAGTAGCTATTATAATAGCTATATTTCTAAAACCATTAACAGCAGTTAGTTTTATCTTAGGTGCTGTTTTTTCAATTTTAGCTGGATTCATAGGAATGAATGTTGGAGTTAAAGCAAATGTAAGAACAGCCACCGCAGCTATGAAAGGTGAAAAAGAGGCTTTATCTGTAGCTTTTTCAGGTGGAGCTGTTATGGGGCTGTCTGTTGTTGGACTTGGGATTTTAGGGTTATCTATTTTAGCAGTGGTTTTTGGAATAACAAATGTTGAATATATAACTGGATTTGGATTTGGTGCATCATCAATTGCTCTTTTTGCAAGAGTTGGTGGTGGAATTTATACCAAGGCAGCAGATGTTGGAGCTGATTTAGTAGGTAAGGTTGAAGCTGGAATTCCTGAGGATGATCCAAGAAATCCAGCAGTTATAGCAGATAACGTAGGAGATAATGTAGGAGATATAGCAGGAATGGGAGCAGATTTATTTGAATCCTATGTTGGTTCTATTATTTCAGCAATTACTTTAGCTGTAATGGCTAGTAGTACTTTAGGAGAAGAGGCATTAAGATTTCCAATATTATTAGGTGGAGCTGGAGTTATAGCCTCTATTTTAGGAATATTTTATGTGAGATTTTCTAAAGAAAGTAAAGCACAAAAGGCATTAAATAAATCAATGTATATTTCAGTTATAATTATGGCGATATTTGCATTTATTTTAAGTAATACTCTATTAAATAGTATAAAACCATTTATTTCAGTTTTAATAGGAACTATTGTTGGTGTAGTAATAGGAAAAATAACAGAGATGTATACTTCTGATCAGTATGAATCTGTAAAAAGTATTGTAGAAAAATCAAGAACTGGAGCAGCAACTAATATAATAGAGGGACTAGCTGTTGGAATGAAATCAACAGTGGCTCCCATAATTATAATAGCAGCAGGAATTTTATCTTCCTATATAGCTATGGGAGGAATAGAGGATAGTAGTCTTGGATTATATGGTATAGCTTTATCAGCTATAGGAATGCTATGTACAGCAGGAACAGTTATTTCAGTAGATGCCTATGGACCTATAGCAGATAATGCAGGTGGAATAGCAGAAATGGCAGCTCTTCCTAAAGAAGTTAGAAAAATTACTGATAAGTTAGATTCAGTAGGGAATACAACAGCGGCTATAGGGAAAGGTTTTGCTATTGGTTCAGCTGCACTTACAGCTTTAGCCCTATTTGCATCCTATGCACAAACTGTAGGAATTGAAAGTATAAATTTATTAAATCCTTTTACTTTAGTTGGTCTTTTAATAGGTGCTATGCTTCCATTTTTATTTGGAGCATTAACTATGGAAGCAGTGGGAAAAGCAGCTACAAAAATGGTTGAAGAGGTAAGAAGGCAATTTAGAGAAAAGAAGGGCATAATGGAAGGAACAGAGAAGCCAGATTATGAAAGCTGTGTAGAAATTTCAACAGAGGCAGCTTTAAAAGAAATGATTTTACCAGGAGCCTTAGCAATATTAATTCCTCTTGCAGTGGGAATGTTATTAGGAGCAGAAGCATTGGCAGGTACAATTGCAGGTGGAGTTGCAACTGGAGTTTTAGTAGCTATATTTATGGCTAATTCAGGTGGAGCTTGGGATAACGCTAAAAAAGCCATAGAAGGTGGTTTAGAAGGTGGAAAAGGTAGTGAGGCACATAAAGCTGCTGTGGTAGGAGATACTGTAGGAGATCCCTTTAAAGACACTTCAGGACCAGCTATGAATATTTTAATAAAACTTATGACCATAGTTTCAGTGGTTTTTGCTTCAGTAATTGCAGAATATGGTGGAATTCTTCTTAATTGGATAATTAAATAGATTTTAAATAATAAATAAGACTACCTATAAGCAAAGTTTTTAATTTTGCCTATAGATAGTCTTTAACTTTATTTAATAGATTCCTCTAGGGAAAAGAAGAATTCCACACCATTTTCAGTATTATGAGCACCAAAATCACTATTGTGTAAGTTTAGTAAATTTTGACAAATAGATAACCCAAGTCCGTAACTACCAAGATCTCTATTTCTAGAACTATCAATTCTATAAAATTGTGTCCAAATTTTATCTAAATCTTTTTCATCTATAGTTGTTCCTGTATTTTCTATAAAAAAGTAAATTTTATTTTTAAAATTTTTAATTTTTATATTGATAGATTGATTTTTAGGTGTATATTTAATAGCGTTAGTTAAAAAATTACTTATAACCTGTTCTATCTTGAAGGAATCACCATAAACTAAAGTATCTTCAGTTAAATCTTCAAAAGAAACTGATAGGGAATTATTATTTATATTATTTTTAAATTTTTCTAAAATTTCTTTAGTGAGTTCTTTTAAAGAAAAATTTGAAAGATTCAATTGAACTTTTTTAGATTCTAGTTTTGATAAATTAAGCATATCTAAAACCATTTTATTCATTTTATTAGCTTCATCAATAATGACATCTAAATAAACTTCAGTATTTTCGGAATCTACAACTCCATCTTTTATACCCTCAGCATAACCAGAAATTATACCAATTGGAGTTTTAAGTTCATGGGATACAGAAGCTATAAAATCTTTACGTAGTTTTTCAATTTCTCTTTCTTTTTCAATTTCTTTTTCTAAATAAGAATTCTTAAGTTTTAAATCCTCTAAAGCAGTTGATAAATTACTAGATAAAAAGTTTAAGCTTTTAGCTAAATTTCCAATTTCATCATTACTTTCTATAGGACATTTTTCAGAGAAATCCATGTCACTCATTTTTTTTGCTGCTTTATTCAATCTTAATAATGGTTTAGAAATTAAATTAGAAAATAAATAAGAAAGGAAAAAACATAAAACAATTAAAATTAAAATAACAGCCTTATAAAAGTCATTGATGATAGCACTAGCTTCTTCAATGGTTCTAAAAGGAGAAATAGCTACGATAACAGCATCATTTTTCCCATTAAGAGAAAAGGGAGCCATAGAAACTATTTGTTTTTCAGTATGTTTAGTACTTATAACTTCAGTTATTATTTTATTTGAATCAAGAAATTCTTTAGTATAAAATTTCTCTTGTTTTAAACTATTTAAAATAGTGTTTAAAGTAGTATCTACTTCATCACTAGTACCTTGACCAATAGTTATTTTTTTTATATTTGAATCTATAGGACAAATAGCTATTCTAGCTGTATTATTAATTTCAAAAGAGGTCATTGCAGTTAGTAAAGCCTTAGGATTGCCAGCCCAGCTATAATCATAGCTTGTTTTGAATTGTAAAAGGGCTTTTTGTAAATCTTCACTTTTTTTCTTTAAATAAAAGCTTTGAAAGAAAAAACTTTGAAAAATCATAAAGCCTATAAGGATAGAGGCAAGAAGGGAAAAATTTATTAATATTAACTTTCTTGTAATACTATTTTTCATCCTTAGCCTCAAACTTATAGCCGCTACCTCTTACTGTTGTGATATAACAGGATTTATCTAATAATTTTTCCCTTAATCTTTTAATATTAGTATCTACTGTTCTAATATCACCAAAATAATCAAAACCCCATACATTATCTAATATTTTATCTCTTGATAAAGCTATACCCTTATTAGAAGTTAAATATATTAATAAATCATATTCCTTAGGGGATAAAGAAATTTCTTCTTCACCAATTTTTACCTCATGGGATAATTTATTAATTGTTAAACCTTTAAAGTCTAGTATGTTTTTATCTACTCCAGTACTTTCAGTTCTTTTAAAAAGAGCTTTTACCTTAGCTACTAGAACTTTAGGACTAAATGGTTTTGTAACGTAATCGTCTGCACCAAGTTCATAACCTTTTAACTTATCCTCTTCTTCTTCCTTAGCGGTAAGAAGAATTATAGGAATATTAGATACTGACCTTATAGTTTCGCAAACTTTAAAGCCATTTAACTTAGGCATCATTATGTCGAGTATAACTAAATCTATATTATGTTCTGAAAAACTTTTTAAAGCTTCTTCACCATCGCCGGCTTCATATATTTTAAAACCATCTTTACGAAAGTAGTCTTTTAAAAGAATTCTTATTCTAAGTTCATCTTCAACAATGAGTATATTTTTTTTCATTTAATTAATCACTCCAAAATAATATTGCTTTTATCTCAAATATTATTATACAATGAAAATTAGAATTTAGTAATTAAAAAAATAGGAGAACTTTAATGAATAATTTAAATATTGATAATAAAGTTACTATATTAGACAATGGTTTAAAAATAATAACTATAAAAAAAGATACTAAAATAGCCTCTTTGAACATTGGAATTGGAATTGGTTCAATTTATGAAAAAGAAAGTGAAAGAGGTTTAAGTCACTTTATTGAGCATATGCTTTTTAAAGGAACAAAAAATAGAGATAATGAAAAATTAAATAGAGATTTAGAATTTTTAGGTGGAGATTATAACGCTTATACAGATAATTCAAATACTGTTTATACAATAAGCTGTTTAGAAGAAGAAATAAAAAATGCAATAGAAATATTAGGGGACATGCTTTTAAATTCTGTTATGGATAAAGATGAAATAAAAAAAGAACAGGGAGTTGTTCTTTCAGAAATAAAAGCTAGTAAAGATGATGTGGAGGATTTAAGTTTTAAAAGAGTTAATGAGTTTGCATTTTCAAAATCTCCTCTAAGATATGATGTTTTAGGAACAGAAGAAACGGTAAAAAAATTTAAAAGAAATGATATTGTAACCTATTATAATAGATATTATAGACCTAATAATGCTACATTAGTATTAGTAAGTTCTATAGATCATTTAAAGGCTATAGATATAATAAAGAGAACTTTTAATAGTTGGAGTGGGGTTGCAGATGTAAAAATAGATGTTATTAGTGAAACTAATAAACCTGGAATATACACAACTTATAAAAAACAAATAGAGCAAAATACAGTAACCTATTTATATACCTTAAATGACGTAAAAGAAGAGGATGAAATGCCACTTAAAATTTTAAATCATAAATTAGGGGAAAGTGCTAACTCTATATTATTTAGAGAACTAAGAGAGAATAGAGGACTTGCTTATGATGTTTATACTAGTTTAGATTTAAGTAAAGATGTAAGGGTAATGAATATTTTTACAGCGGTAAGTGAAGAATCTATAGATGAAACTGTAGATGTTATAGATATTTGTATAAAAAAAATAAAAGATAGAGAGATAAAATTTGAAGAAGATACACTGAATCTTATGAAAAAAATCCATAAGACATCAGTACTATCAACCTTAGAAGATTCAAGTGATTTATGTAATTATGTATTAAATCAAAGCTTAGAAAATAGAGCTATTGATGAATTTATAGAGGATATGATTAAACTTGAAAATTTAAAAAAGGAAGATATTTATAGAGTTTGTGATGAATTTTTAAACAATCCAACTATACATTTATTAAAAGCAGAGGAGTAGTTTAATGAAAGGGAAAATTACAAGCATTGAAGAACAAAAGAAAAATACAGAAAGAGTAAATATTTATATAAATAATGAATTTGCTTTTGCTTGTTATAAAGAATTGGTTTATAAAGAGGGGTTAAAAAAAGATTTAGAGATAGAACTTGAAGCTCTTAAAGAAATTATAATAAAAGAAGATTTTATGAAATGTAAAAGTTCAGCTTTAAAGATAGTTCAAAAAACTTATAAAACTGAAAAAGAAATGGAAGATAAACTTCTAGAAAAAGGGTATAATAAAGAAGTTGTGGAAAAAACTTTAGACTTTTTAAAAGAATATAATTTTATAAATGATGAAAAGTATACTTCAATGTATGCTAAAGATAGAAGTAAAACAGAAGGCAAAAATAAAATAAAATATTCTTTAATCAAAAAAGGTGTAGATAAAAATATTATAGAAAATACTTTAGAAACTATTGATAGTGATATAGAGGAAGAAATAGCTTACAAATTAGCAGTAAAAAAATATAGACTTTTAAAAAATAAAGAAAATGACCAATATAAATTAAACCAAAAAATTTATAGATTTTTGGTAGGTAAAGGCTATGATTATGATTTAGTTAAGTCTATAGTGAAAAAAGTAACCACTGAAGAATTGGAGGATAGCTATGAATAAATATATATATATACTGGCTATAGCAGTATTTATAATCCCTCTTATAATTTCTTATTTTAAAGCTTATGATAAAAAAGAGTTATATGAAGAATTTAATGGAGGAGCAAAAACTTTCTTAAAGCTAATAGCTTTTGCTATAGGTTATGATATAGTAAAAACTAGTACAATTGTAGAGCGAGGAATGTCCTTTGTAATAGGAAATTTAAAATTTTATATTATAAATCCAGCTCTTACATCATATATAATTTTAATTGTAATATTTTTAGTTATTGCAGTGGTAATATATTATATACTAAAAATAGTTTTATGGGCTATAGAAAAAATATTTATAAAACCATCAATAAGAACTATGACTATGAATAGTAGAGGAAAGAAAAAAGGAGTTTTAGGAGTAGTTTTTAATATTCCTAATGCACTTACTTACTTAACAATAGTAATTTTAATAGCAACAATATTGCCGATTACTAATATAAGTAAATTAACACAGGATTTTAAAAACATTGCTACCAATACAGAGAGAATAGTTAGTGGGAAAGCACCAATTAACGAAGATTTTAGCGCATCTTCAGAGAATGATGGTAATAATGTTATTGTTTATTATAACGGTGTTAAACTTAGTTCAGCAGTAAAAGGTGATACAGCTATTGATAACATGGCTAAAAAAGTTACTGCAAATGATACAACAGATTTAGAAAAAGCTAAATCTTTATATACTTGGGTAGGTAATAATATAAATTATAGTGATCAAAAAGCAGAGGAAATAACTGAAACTGGAGGAAAGGGAATTCCATCAGGAGCAATTCCAGCCTTTAATACAAGATCAGGAGTTTGTTTTGATTATGCTTCACTTTATGTAGCTATGGCTAAAGATGTAGGATTACAGGTAAGAATGGTTTCAGGAGAAGGTTATACAGGAACAGAGTGGGGTCCTCACGCTTGGAATGAAGTTTATATACCAAGTGAAGGAAAATGGATACCGGTAGATCCAACCTTTGAAAGTTCAGGTGGAGATTACTTTGATACTCCTAATTTCTATGATACCCATAGAGATGCCAAAGTTATAGGTCAATGGTAAAGTAGAAAATAAAGTAATAAAAAAGATTAAGTAGAGAGTAAAAAAACTACTTAATCTTTTTTTATTTAGAATCTATTTAATTTTTTTACTATCAGTGAAATTGCTTTTTCGCAGTCTCTGTCAGAACTGTCTAGGGACCATGCTATGTTGAAATTTCTTAAAGCATTTTTGTTGTCATTTAGCATAGAATAGCAATAAGCTAGGTTAAAAAAGTATTTAGATTCATGGCAAATTTTTAAGGCAGCCTTTATCATATTGATTGCTTTTTCATATTGCTTTAGTTTTATATAACAAACTCCTGCATTATAATAAGCATGGGCTTCATATTGCTTGTTTTCAATAGCTTTACTATAATAATCTAAGGCTATTGAATAATTCTGATCATTATAAAATTCATTTGCCTTTGAAAAATAATTCATCTTGTACCTCCAAAAATAACTTTAACTATAGTATTAACAATGAATTCCCAATTTATACCTTAGCTTTATATTATTAATATTACTTATATTAAAAAATATTCATTTATAGTTTACTTTGCTAACAATTATTTTTTCTCTTAATAATTTTTATAGATTGTTGACATTAAGTAGAAAGCAATAGTATTATAGAATATATACTTTTTAAAAAATTAATATTTAAATGCTGTGAAAAAGAGGAGTAAAGGTAGGAAGAATATAAAGAGAAAAAGGTTCAGAGGCTGAAAGACCTTTTTATTTGATATCTTGAAGGTAGCTTTAGAGCAACTTTGGTGAAACTAAGTAGTCAGAGTCGGCAATTTTAGTCGTTAAATTAAGAGTGCCTTAAAAAGAAATTTTTAAGGAAAAAAGGTGGTACCGCGAGCTTTCGTCCTTTTATGGATGGGGGTTTTTTTTATTTAAAAAAAATAGTTAAATTTCTCTTTTAAAGAGAATTATATAAAGTAAAACTTAGAATAAAGCAAAGAAAATTTTAGTCTATAATCTAAGTTTAACTAAATCATACTAAATGAAAAATTTAGAAGCAAAAATAAAGTACATAAATTATAAGGAGGATTTAAAATGGATAATAATAACATTAATATTTCAACTACTTATGATCCTAAGGAGTTTGAAGAAAGATTATATGCTAGTTGGCAAGAAAAAAAATATTTTACACCGGAGGTTGATAAAAGTAAGAAACCTTACACAATAATCATGCCACCACCAAATATAACAGGAAAATTACACTTAGGTCATGCTCTTGATAATACTCTTCAAGATATGCTTATAAGATTTAAAAGAATGCAAGGTTACTGTACATTATGGCTTCCTGGAGAAGATCATGCTAGTATAGCAACCGAAGTTAAAGTTGAAAATGAACTTTTAAAACAAGGTTTATATAAAAAAGAAATGGGTAGAGATGCATTCCTTGAAAAAGTATGGGAATGGACTGATGAATATAGAGAAAGAATTAGAGAACAACTTAAGAAAATGGGTTGCTCAGCAGACTTTACAAGAGAAGCTTTCACTATGGATGAAAATTTAAGTAAAGCTGTAAGACAGGTTTTCGTTAAATTATATGAAGAAAATCTTATATACAGAGGAAACAGAATAACTAACTGGTGTCCTAAATGTCAAACTGCTTTATCAGATGCAGAAATTGAATATGAAGAAAAAGAAGGTAGTTTCTGGCATATTAAATATCCAGTTGTAGGTTCAGATGAATTCTTAGAAATAGCTACAACAAGACCTGAAACTTTACTTGGAGATACAGCAGTTGCAGTTAACCCAGCTGATGAAAGATATGCTCATTTAGTTGGTAAAATGCTTAAATTACCATTAACTGATAGAGAAATACCAGTAATAGCTGATGATTATGTTGATTTAGAATTTGGTACTGGTGCAGTTAAAATAACTCCAGCTCACGACCCTAACGATTTTGCTGTAGGTCAAAGACATAACTTAAGACAAATAAGAGTTATGGATGATGCTGGTGTAATTAATGAATTAGGCGGAAAATATAAAGGTTTAGATAGATATGATGCTAGAAAAGCTATGGTTAAAGATCTTGAAGAACAAGGATTACTTGTTAAGATAAAACCTCATACTCATAATGTTGGAACTCATGATAGATGTGGAACTGTAGTAGAACCAATCATATCACAACAATGGTATGTAAAAATGGAAGAGCTTGCAAAGCCAGCTATAGAAACAGTTAAAACAAAAGAAACTAAATTTGTTCCAGAAAGATTTGAAAAGACATATTTCAACTGGATGGAAAATATTCAAGATTGGTGTATTTCAAGACAATTATGGTGGGGACATAGAATACCAGTATGGTACTGTAAAGACTGTGGAGAAGTAACAGTTTCAATGGAAGATCCATCAGTTTGTAGTCACTGTAACTCAGTAAATATTGAACAGGATAAAGATGTTTTAGATACTTGGTTCAGTTCAGCTTTATGGCCTTTCTCAACTTTAGGATGGCCTGATAAAACAGAGGATTTAGATTTCTTCTATCCAACAGCTACTTTAGTTACTGGATATGATATTATATTCTTCTGGGTTGCTAGAATGATATTCTCAGGAATTCATAATATGGGAGAATCACCATTTGAAACTGTATTAATTCACGGAATTATAAGAGATGAGCAAGGAAGAAAAATGAGTAAATCTCTTGGTAATGGTGTTGATCCACTTGAAGTTATAGAAGAGTACGGTGCAGATGCTTTAAGATTTATGCTTGTAACAGGTAATGCTCCAGGAAATGATATAAGATATATTCCAGGAAAAGTTGAATCAGCTAGAAACTTTGCAAATAAAATTTGGAATGCTTCAAGATTTGTTATGATGAACCTTGATAGAGAACTTATGGATAAATATAAAGATAATACAGATTACAGCTTAGCTGATAAATGGATATTATCAAGAATGAATGGATTAGTTAAAGAAGTTACAGATAACATGGAAAAATATGAGTTAGGAATAGCTCTTCAAAAAGTTTATGATTTCCTATGGACTGAATTCTGTGATTACTATATAGAACTTGTTAAACCAGTTTTATATGGTGATAATGAAGCTGAAAAAGGAAGAGTATTTAATGTTCTATATAGTGTATTAGAAACAGGACTTAAATTACTTCACCCAGTAATGCCATTTATAACAGAAGAGATATTTACTCATTTAAATGAAAATGAAGAGTCAATAACTATTTCAACATGGCCAGAATATAATGAAGGCTTAATAAATGAAAAAGCTGAAAAAGATATGGAATTTGTAATGGAGGCAATTAAGTCTTTAAGAAACTTAAGAGCTGAAATGAACGTACCTCCATCAAGAAAAGCTAAGGTTATGGCTTATGCTTCAAAAGAAGCTAAAGATGCATTTATAAATGGTGCTGCATACCTTGAAAAATTAGCATCTGCTTCAGAGGTAACTTTCCTTGAAAGTAAAGAAAACTTAGATTCAAACTTAGTTTCTGTTGTAATTAAAGGTGGAGAATTATTCTTACCATTATTAGACCTTGTAGACAGAGAAAAAGAACTTGAAAGATTAGATAAAGAAAAGAAAAAATTAGAAGGCGAAATCAAGAGAGTTGAAGGAAAACTTACAAATGAAAGATTTGTAAGCAAAGCACCAGAAGCTGTTGTTAATGAAGAAAAAGCTAAAGGTGAAAAATATAAAGAAATGCTTCAAGCTGTACTTGAAAGAATTGACGCTTTAAAATAGGAGGATACTATGAATCACGGTGAAGCTATGAATTTTATAGCAAGCACTTCAAGATTCGGTATGAACTTTGGTCTTAGTAGAGTAGAAAAAATGTTAGAACTACTAGGAAATCCTCAAAATAAAATAAAATGTATTCATGTAGCTGGAACTAACGGAAAAGGTTCAACAACAGCAATGATTACTGAAATACTAAAAGAAGAGGGGTATACTGTAGGAATGTATACCTCTCCTTATTTAGAAGAATTTGAGGAGAGAATCCAAATAAATGGGAAAAATATACCGAAAGAGAAGTTAGTTAATCTTATAGAAAAAATAAAAAAAGTTTCTGATGAAACTATAAAGGCTGGATTTGATAATCCAACACAATTTGAAATAATTACGGCTATAATGTTTTTATATTTTACAGAAGAAAATGTAGATTATGCTGTAATTGAAGTAGGTCTTGGGGGAAGACTTGATGCTACTAATGTAATAAATCCAATATTATCTGTTATTACATCAATAAGCTATGACCATATGAATATTTTAGGAAATAGTATAGCTGAAATAGCTGGAGAAAAAGCTGGGATAATTAAGAAAGCACCAGTAATAACTTATCCACAGGTAAAAGAGGCTATGGAGGTTATAGAAAGAGTTTCAAAGGAAAAGGATGTAAAGCTTATAAAAACCTCTGAAAAGCAAATTAAAGCAGTAGAAATTGATAAAAACAATAATAAACAAAATATATCAATAAAGATTTCAGGGGAAATAAGAAATTACTCTTTAGCTTTAATTGGAAAGCATCAAGTTAAAAATGCTATGGTAGCATTAACTGTAATTGAAAAATTTAGAGAAATAGAAAATAAGGTAAGTGAAAAATCAATAAAGTCTGCTTTAGAAAAGGTAAAATGGATAGGCAGAATGGAAATTATGAAAAGAAAACCTATAGTTTTAATTGATGGAGCTCACAATATTGATGGAATAAATTCTTTAAAAAATTCAATAAAGGAATATTTTTCTTATAATAGGATAATATTATTATTAGGAATTTTAGAGGATAAGCAAGTGGAAGAAATGGTGGATAGTATAGGTGAAATAGCGACTACTGTTATATTAACAGAGCCACATAATGATAGGGCTGAAAGTGCTCAGGTAATGGAAAGTTATTTAAAGAAAACTAATAAAGAAACCTATAAAATTGAAAATTATGAAGAGGCTTATAAAAAAGCTTTAGAACTTGCAAATATTGATGATTTAATTGTAATATCAGGTTCACTTTATATGATAGGTGATATGAGAAAAACTATTAGATTAATAAATAATTAAGGAGTAGTTATGGAGAAAAAGGGTTTTTATACTTTAGGTGAAGAAATTGCCAATGCTATTACTCATGGTGTAGGCTTAGCACTTGCTATAGCTGGTACTGTTGTTCTTATTATATTAGCAGCTTTTACAGGAGATCCATATAAAATAGTAAGTGTATCTATTTATGGAGCAACTTTGATTTGTCTTTATTTAGGGTCTACTTTATATCATAGTATACCTGGAAAAGGGGCGAAAAAGTTTTTTAGAATAATAGATCATTCATCTATTTATTTACTTATAGCTGGCTCTTATACTCCATATACCCTTGTATCATTAAGAAATGACTTTGGGTGGTATATATTTATTTTAGTATGGGCATTAGCAATTATAGGAATTGCCTGTAAAGCTTTTTGGCTTGAAAAGTTTACTAAACTTTCAACTGTCTTATATATAGCTATGGGCTGGATTGTTATATTTAATCTAGGGGATTTAGTTAAAAATGTTCCTTTGATTTCAGTGATTTTATTAGCATTAGGGGGAGTATCCTATACAGCAGGTTGCTTATTTTTTGTTAAAGATAAGTGGAGGTTTAACCATGCAATTTGGCATATTTTTGTTTTAGCAGGAAGTGCACTTCAATATTTTTCAATGCTTTTCATAATAAAATAAAAAATATATTTATATGAATTTAAAATAATTTAAAAGGTAGTATCAAAATAATAAGATATTTTGATACTACCTTTTTAAGTATTATTAAATTTTTTTATAATTTAGATAATTCTTTTTTCTTTTTTTCTTTTAAAGTTAAGTATTTATCTGTATATACTTTTATTAAGGCGGCAATAGGGACGCTTAAAAACATACCTAAAACACCACCAACGCCACCACCTACGGTAACAGCTAAAATTATTAGTAGAGGAGAAACCCCTACTTGATCACCAAGTATTTTAGGTCCTAAATACCAACCATCAAATTGTTGAAGTAAAAGGATAAAGAATAAAACTATAAAAGCAAGTGTTGGATTCACAAAGAATGTTAAGATAAAGGCTGGAACCATACCTATAAAAGGTCCAAAGTAAGGTATCATATTAGTCATAGCAACAATTAAAGCTATAAGAATAGCAAATGGTGCCTGAATAATAATTAAGCCAATATAACATAAAACTCCGATGATTAAAGAATCTATAGTTTTTCCTACAATAAATCTAGAAAAAATATTATTACTTTCAGCAAAGAAGTTTATTGTAAAATCTGATTTTTCACTTGGTAGAATAGCTTTTAATAATCTAATTGAGAATTTTTTGATTTTTTCTTTTTCAATTAACATATAAATTGAAATGATAAAACCAAATAAAAACTTTATGAAGGAAGAAGTGAATCTTATAGTATGACCGAGAAGTCCCTTCATAAATTCAGTTAAAAACTCAGCTAGATGAGTAAACGTAGTAAGTAGCACTGTTTCAATTTCTTTACTTACATTTGGTGATTCTTTGGTTAGTTTAGCAAATGAATCTGTTATAAAAGCTTCTGCACTAGTTATGTAACTAGATAGATTTTTTGCTAAATCAGAAATACTTTCTATAATAGTTGGGAAAATCACCAATATTAAGAATGTAAGTAAAATTAAAGTTATTATATAAGTTAAAAGTATACTAAAAGATCTTTTCATATTGAATTTCTTTTCAAAAAGCATTGTAATTGGATTTAATAAGTAAGCAATACCAAAGGCCCAAAAGAATGGCATTAAAATTGATATTATTGTAGAAAAAGCTCCAGAAAAGATAGATTCAATACTGAATACTGACTTAAGTAGTATTACAGAAATTAGTATTATAGGAATTAAATTCCAATAAAACTTATGTTTTTTTAACAAATTTTGTCCCCCTTTAAATAAACCCCTTAATTTATTAGGGCATCAATTATTTTGTTGTAGATTTCAGAAGAATTATTTTTCCACTTAGAACATAATTCTTGAGCTTGTGCCTTTGAAGGAACATTAACACTTAAATCGATTAATAAACAATCTCCTTCTAAAGCCTTTAAAGTAACTATAAATGAATCTTTATTATCAGGTACGTAATCGCTAAATATATTTAATTCTTTTTTAATTTTTTCCATTTGAGCTGAAAGATATTCATCTATAATGGCTGTTTTATTAGAAGATAGTCTATCTTTAAATAAAGTTAAAACAGTATCTCCTTTTTTAGTGAGGAAAATTAATTCTTTATTATCCTTTTCTTCAGACTTTATAAATTCTGATTCTTTTAACTCAGATATGTATTGTTGTAACATAAAGTAATTTATGAAACTTTTTTCTAAAACTATATCTGTTAATTGTGAATGAGACATAGGGTGCTTTATCGATTTTATTATATATAATAGTAAAAGCTTATTTTCAGCTAATTCTATTGTATTATCATACATTTTCTTTTTCCTCCATAATTTTGATGCAATAGTTATACTAATTATAACACATAATTTATAGTATAAGAAACTTTATTTAATATTATTAAAAAAAGCTAATAGCTAAGGAGGAAACATGAAAACAAAGTGTTTTAAAGGGATTTTTTCAGTTTTATTAATAATAAATTTACTATTGATTTTTAATAGTAAAGCTTATTGTGAAATTAAAGATTATAGTGATGAAAAACCTATTTATTCTGTTGGAAGGGAGGAAAAATTAATTGCTTTGACCTTTGATGTTAATTGGGCAGAAAATGATCATTTAGAAGAAATTTTAGAAGTACTAAAAGATTATGATGTAAAATGCACTTTTTTTGTTATGGGAAAATGGGTAGTTTATCCTGAGGGAAATAAAAGTAAATTAGAAAAAATATGTAAAGAAAACCATGAAATAGGTAATCATAGTTACTCACATCAAAATTTTCTGAAAATAAATAGAAAACAAATTGAAAATGAAATTGTAAAAAGTGAAAAAATAATATATGATATAACTGGAAACAGAACCAATTTATTTAGATTTCCTAGTGGATACTATAGTAAAGAGGCTGTTGAAATAACAAATGCTATGAATTACAAATCAATACAGTGGAGTAAAGATAGCCTAGATTGGAAAAATATAGGCTTAGAAAAAGAATACAGTAGAGTAATGAAGGATATAGATTCTGGAGATATAGTTCTTTTTCATAATAATGGAGAGTATACTGTAGAAAATTTAAAAAGAATTATTCCTGAGTTACAGAGTAAGGGTTATAAATTAGTTAAAATAAGCGACTTAATACAAAATGGTGGAGTTATTGTTAATGAAAACGGTAAACAATTAAAAATAAATTAACATAAAGCTATTGAAAAATGAGAAATATTTGTATTATAATGGAAATGTGCTAATTTATTACAGTAAATAAACACCAATTTAAATGAAAAGAAATATTTTAATAACAACTGATGGGGAGAGGGGTTAAGATTAACATGGATAATTTAATGTTAAATAACAAGATTTACTTAGAAGGAACAGTTACGTCTGAATTAGAGTTCAGTCATGAAATGTATGGTGAAGGGTTTTATACTTTCAATTTAGATGTAATGAGATTAAGCGATTCAAAGGATACGTTAAATATAACAGTATCAGAAAGATTAATGACAGATATAGACTTAACAGTAGGAAAAGATGTTATAGTTGAAGGTCAATTAAGAAGTTATAATAAATTTGTTGATGGTAGTAATAAACTGATTTTAACAGTTTTTGCAAGAAACATCGAACCTTGTTTAGAAAGAAGTAAAAACCCAAATGAAATATATTTAGATGGATTTATATGTAAAGAACCAATTTACAGAACAACTCCATTTGGAAGAGAAATAGCAGACTTATTATTAGCTGTAAATAGAGCTTATAATAAATCAGATTATATTCCAACAATTGCATGGGGAAGAAATTCAAGATTCTGTAAAGTTTTAGATGTTGGAGATAATATAAGAATTTGGGGAAGACTTCAAAGTAGAGAATACCAAAAGAAGGTTTCTGAAACAGAAGTTATAAAGAAAATAGCTTATGAAGTTTCAATTTCTAAAATGGAAAAGGTTGAAGATGGAGAAGTTACCTTAGACAATTCAGAGATAGAACAAGAAATAATGTAATAAAAAAGGAGCTAATAATAGCTCCCTTTACAGTGTCGACATAATGTCGGCACTTTTTTATTTTCTTAAATCATTTAAAATTTCAGTTTTTCCTTTAGTTTTATCATCAACATACTTAATTATTTTAGCAGGAGAACCAGCTACAACAACTCCAGCAGGTACATCTTCTGTAACAACTGAACCAGCAGCAACAACTGAACCTTGTCCAATTCTAACTCCTTCTAAGATAACAGCATTAGCACCGATAAGAACATCGTCTTCGATAACACATGGTGATTTGCTAGGTGGTTCTAAAACTCCAGCAACAACTGCTCCAGCACCAAGATGAACTCTTTTACCAAGTTGTCCTCTTGCACCAACAACAGCATTCATATCAACCATTGTTTCTTCACCGATTTCAGCTCCTATATTTAAAACAGCACCCATCATGATAACAGCATTTTTACCAATAGCAACTCTATCTCTAATAGTTACGCCTGGTTCAATTCTAGCTTCGATATTAAGCATATCAAGCATAGGGATAGCTGAATTTCTTCTATCATTTTCTAATCTGTAACTAGTGATTTTAGCTTTGTTACTATCTAAGAAAGCTAAAACATCAACACTTTCACCAAATAAAACTGAGAAGTTATTATCTCCGTAGTTTTCTATCTTTCCGAAATCTAATCCGTTAAGGTCTCCTTTGATGTAAGCTTTAACTGGAGTAGATTTAGTTGTTTCCTTTATGAATCTAGCGATTTCATATGGATCTGTAAAATTGTAACTCATTAAAAATCATCCTTTCTATAGTCAATTCAAAATCTTTAAAATTTTGTTTTCTTTCTCATATTAATCTTTTGCAATTTTAATATAATTTATAATAAGTATTTATTAACACTTATTATTATAATAAAAAACAATTTGTATTGAAAGAGTTAATAGATAAAAAATAAAATTTAAATTATTTTTAAATGTGATAAACTAATAATAAGATTTTTATTTTAAAAATTTTTATTAAAAATATAGAATATTTGTAAAGGAGAATCATATGCTTACAAAAGGTTATATACAAATTTACACAGGGGATGGTAAAGGGAAAACTACTGCAGCTATGGGTCTTTCCATAAGAGCTGCTGGAAATGGAATGAAGGTTTGTATTGTTCAATTTTTAAAGGCTTGGAAAACTGGAGAATTAAATAGTTTAAAAAAAATAGATAATATAGATTTATTTAGATTCCAAACCATAAAAAAGTTTACTTGGGAATTAAATGATGAAGAAAGAGAACAGTTAAAAAAAGAAATTAAGAAAACCTATGATTTTATAATAGAAGTTTTTTCAAAAAATAGTTATGATTTAGTAATAGTGGATGAAATAATGGGGACTTTAGGAGCTGGGCTTTTAACTGAAAAAGAAGTTTTAGATTTAATGGATAAAAAGCCAGAGCAGATGGAACTTGTTATGACTGGAAGAAATCCCACTGAAGCAATTATAAATAAAGCTGACTTAGTAACAGAAATGAAGGCTATAAAGCATTATTATGAGCAAGGTGTAGAGTCAAGGAAAGGGATTGAGTTTTAAAATGAATAGAAATTTAAATAACGTAGAAATATCAGGAATAAGAAAATTTTTTAATGAAGTTGCAAAATATCCAGAAGCTATATCATTAACACTTGGGCAACCAGATTTTAATGTGCCAGAAAATATAAAGCTAGCTATGATAGAAGCAATAAATAATAATAAAACTTCCTATACTGCTAATTCAGGAATTGTAGAACTTAGAGAAGCTATTAGTGAATTTTTAAAAACTTTTTCAGTTAATTATAATAAAGATGAAATAATAGTAACTGTTGGTGGTAGTGAAGGACTATATATAGCTATGACAGCTCTTTTAAATAAAGATGATATAGTTTTAGTACCAAGTATAGCTTATCCAGCTTATGAAGGTATTGCTAATATTTTAGGAGCAAAAGTTGAAAGTTATGAATTAAATGAAGACTTTACAATAAATTTAGAAAGCTTAGAAAAAGCCTATGAAAAAAATCCAAAGCTTTTAATTTTATCCTACCCATCAAATCCAACAGGAGCTTTACTTGATAAAAAATCAAAGGAAGCTATTGTGAAAATTATAGAAAAAAATTCTGCCTATGTAATAACTGATGAAATTTACTCTTCACTATGTTTTGAAGATGGTTATGAAACTATAGCAGATAGTGAGACTATAAAGGATAAATTAATTTACATTAGTGGATTTTCTAAAATGTTTTCAATGCCAGGACTTAGACTTGGTTATTTAGCAGCTAATAAAGATATTTTAAAAGAAATATTAAAGGTTCACCAATATGATGTATCTTCAGCTACATCAATTGTTCAATGGGGTGCATTAGAGGGACTTAAAAATTCAATGGATGCTGTTAAAATGATGAATGAATCCTTTAAAGAAAGAATGAATTTTGTTTATGAAGAATTAAAAGCAATGGGAATAGAAGTAACGAAACCAAATGGAGCTTTTTATATCTTCCCAAATATTAAAAAATTCAATTTATCTTCAGAGGAATTTTGTGTAAGATTATTAAAGGAAAAAGGAGTAGCCTGCGTACCAGGAAGTGCATTTGGAAAAGGTGGGGAAGGTTATATGAGAATTTCTTACTGTTATTCAAAGGAAAATTTAATAGAGGCTATGAAAAGATTAAAGGAATTTGTAAGTGAATTAAAATAGAATTATAAAAAAATGCTATATCAAAAATTAACTAAATTACAATCTACGGATGTATGTTATATTTTGATATAGCTATTTTAATATAATTTTAAAATTTTAAAGAGGAAGTAGGCAAAGATTCAATTCTGCCATCTTGAATTTTTAATATTCGATTGCATTGATTAGCAATATTTAAATCATGAGTAATTAAGATTAAAGTTTTTCCTTCTTTATTTATTTTTAATAATAAATCCATTATTAATTGACCATTTTCACTATCTAGTGAACCAGTAGGTTCATCGGCTAAGATAATTGATGGATTATTAACAAGAGCTCTAGCTATAGCAACTCTTTGTTTTTGACCACCAGAAAGTTTATTTGTTTTTTTTAAGAGATGATCTTTAAGTCCAACCTTTGTTAACATCTCCATAGCTCTAGCCTTCATTTGTTTTTTATTTTTTGAATAACTAAGAGGAATAATTACATTTTCAATTAAATTATAATTTTCAATCAAATTAAAATTTTGAAAGATAAATCCAAATTTTTCATTTCTTAAATTTGCTAATTCTTTTTCACTTTGTAATTTTATATTTTTTGAATACAAGGAATAAGAGCCAGAAGTAGCGATATCCATTAATCCTATAATATTTAAAAGTGTACTTTTACCAGAGCCAGAAGGACCAATTATAGCTAAAGATTCTCCTTCAACTATTGATAGATTAATATTTTTTAAGACTTTTTCAATATTTTCTGATTTTCCGTAAATTTTGGAAATATTTTCAAGTGTGATAATTGACAATTTAATCCCTCCTAAGTAAATCTATTATTTTAAGATTTTTTAATTTTAATATAGAAATAATATTTATAAAAATTATTATTCCTAGAGCAATTGATAAATTAGTAATAATCATTTTTATAGAGAGGTAATCTCCATAGTTTAAAATTACTAAAGTAATAGAAAGTAAAGTTGAAATTAAACAGATGAAAATATTTTCAAATATAATTTCAAAAATTAAATTTTTAATAGTTGCACCACTAGAAAGTTTTATAGCAAATTCATTTTTTCTATTATATAATCTTGCTATAATTACAGATATAAAACCTAAAATAGAAAAAATAGTGAATATAATAGCAATAATTAAACTATTAAAAACATCAGAATCTAATGAGGTTTTAATTTTTGAATAATCATTATAAAAATTTTCAACTAAAAGGTTGTAACCATCGGTATTTATTAAATTATTTATTCTTTCTTGAACATTAGATAAATTATTTTTATTTCCTATATCAACAAAAATACCATATTGAGCTAAAAGTGGTTGATAATTTAGAGCTGTTACATCTGTGATTAAGGGGAAAATACCAAAAGCATTGGAATATTGAATATTTGAAAGTACACCTATTCGCTGACCAAGTAAAGGTATATCATTATGTTTATAAAAGCCAATTACTTCAAAGGTTAAATTTACACCTTCAGATTCAGCACTATCAAAATTAGGCACTGTTATTTCAACAGTATGGCCTAGAGAAACAAGATCTTTATAATCTTCTCCTAAAATTATAGGTACATTTTCTTCATAACCTTTCACTTCAAAGTCTTTTGAAGTGAAACCACGACCTTCAGAAATATTTAAGTTATATTGATTATAGAAATTTTCATTTAGCATAATCATAGCAAGAGGCATATTTAAAGTACTAAAAGCTAAATTTTTATATTTTTTAGGAATTAAACTTTTATCATTTGTAGCTACTGGATTTATTCCACCACCATAAATAGCATAAAAATCTTTTATCATTCCTTCGGATTTCATTTTATAAAATTCATCATAGACTTTTGACATATTAGAAAAATCGTTAATATAGTCATCAAAGCCATTTTGATAAATATCTAGTTCCATAAGATAGGATGTTTCAAAATTGAAAAATCTTTCTAAATTATCTTTTTTTTGTTTAGCATCATTGGTTGTTATAGTACAAACACTAGAGAGATATAAGGCAATTGTTAATTCAATAATTAAGATAAAAGAAAAAAACTTCATTGTAGCAAGAGACTTAAATGAATTTCGCATAGATTGATTACTCCTTTAATAAAGTTATAGGATTTAATTTTGTTAAATAAAAAAAAGAAAAAGTTGAAATAAGTAAACTAATAAAAAACATCATAAAGCCTGTTTCAATATAAGCAATAATATTAAAATCTATATTGAAATTAGCAATTTTACCGTTGGTGAAAATAATTATAAAGTAATAAGAGAGAGCAACTAAAATTAAGGATAAAAAATTTAAAAATAAAAGTTCTTTAAAGTATAAAAACATAAGATTTAAATTAGTAGCGCCTAAAGATTTTCGGATAGCAAGTTCTTTTTTTCTTTTAGTAATCCAAAGGGCAGTTATTGCAATAGCATTTAATAAGATAATAAAAGAGATATTGAAAGAAAGTTTTTCATAAATTTTTGATTCTAGCAATTTATCTTCTTTTATGTAATCAAAAAAATAAATAAAACCATTAGAATCTTTTTCTTTAATGTAATTAGTTAAGATGTTATTAGCTTTTAAAAGATCAGTTTCAGCACCACTTAAAAGAATTGTAAGATAAGTATCATTTATCTTATTAGTTTCTAATGTTTCAATAAATAAAGGAACTGGAATAATAATATTTTTACTAAGATCTTTAAAAACTCCAGTTACTTTTAATGAATTTATAGAAGGATTAAAATTAAAGTTTATTTCATTTTGGGATTCGTTTAATAAAGTAGAAATAATGGTTATTTTCTCATTAGAGTTATTTTCATTAGATGATAATTTGGAACCTGTAGTAATAGTTTCATAGTTTAAAAAATTATCAAGTAGAATAGTGGAAATATAAATTTTATCCACAGGATTTTCAAATTTTAATTCTAATCGTAAATTTTCATTAGATAGTAAATTTGAAATTTCATCTATAGCAAATTTATAAGATGAATCAATGAAAAGTTGTTTATTAAATTTACTATCATATTGTTTTAATAAATTTTTTTGCTCATTTATTATAGTATTACTAAAGATAAAGGATAGAGAAGTTATAGTGAATGAGAATATAAGAAAAATTGTGGTTAATTTAGATTGTAATATATTTTTGATAAGCATAGAAAAACCTCCTTTTTTAAAATTTTACCATAAAATGTAAAATGATTATTTACTTTTTTTGAATATTATGTAAAATATAGGTAAAATAAAAAGGAGTTGGTTATTTTGAAAAAAAGAAAACAAATTTTAGCTACTATGTCAATACTAATAGCCCTATCAATATTTTTAATCCCTAAATGTGCAGAAGCAATGACAAAGGCACATGCTACCTATATTTCTTCAGTAAGAATTACCATGAGTAGTTTATCTGGAACTAGTATAGTTCAATCTGTTCATGAAAAAATGAGTGCTCCGGTAAGTAGTGAAATAAAGGTAGGAAATACTACAATGCAATACAAAAAAAGTACTTCATATATGGGATTATATCCAGCTGAAACATATATAGTAAGTTCAGGTATGGGTGGTTCTGTTATAAATGGAGTTAATGTAGGCGGATGGGAGTACTATAGAAAAAATGCAACTCTTTCATTTTAAAAAAAAATTAAATGAAAAATAAAAAAAGGCTGTCGCTAGCTAAATTTTAATTAGCTAATGCGACAGTTCCTTTTTTAAAAGTTTATGTTTAAAACATCATCCATATCGTATTTTTTTGCTGTAGATACAGTGTTCATGAATTCGCAGGCTTTTAAAGCACCCATCGCGAATAAATCTCTTGAAATAGCTTTATGAGTTATTTCAATAACTTCACTATCACCAGCGAAGATAACTTCGTGGTCTCCTATGATTCCACCGCCTCTTACTGTATGAAGACAAATTTCATTTTCTTCTCTTTTTTGTATTCCTTCTCTACCGTAGATTAATTTAGTTTCATCTTTAATAGAATCTTGAATACTATGGGCTAACATAAGGGCAGTTCCACTTGGTGCATCTACTTTTTGATTATGGTGTTTTTCAATAATTTCTATATCAAAGTTTTGATATAAAACATCAGATACTTTTCTTAAAATGTTATTCATTATATTTACACCAATACTCATATTAGCAGATTTAAATAAAGGAATTTCCTTTGAAGTAGCTTCGATTAATTCTAAATCTTCCTTAGAATATCCTGTTGAACAAAGTATTAAAGCTTTATTCTTTTCTTTAGCTAATGCTATTAAAGGTTTTAAAGTTTCAGCTCTTGAAAAATCAAGAATAACATCAAAATCAACTGAAACATCTTTAAGTTCATTAAAAATAGGATAATCTCTTTCCACTGAACTATTTCTATCAAAACCTGCCACTATATTTACATTTGGGAATTTTGCTTTTGCAAGGTTAGTTATTGTTGTACCCATTTTTCCACAACAACCGCTTAATAATACTTTAACCATTATAATGGCCTCCTAAATATTGTTCTTATTTTAATAAGTTGCTTTCTTTTAAAGCTTCTTTTAATTTTATTAGATTAACTTCTTCCATATCGCATAATGGTAATCTAAGCTCTCCACATTCAAATCCCATTAAATTCATTGCAGTTTTAACTGGAATAGGATTTGTTTCTATGAATAGACTATTGCAAAGATTTAAATAATTAAGTTGAAGCTCTAAAGCTTCTTTTCCATTACCATTTAAATATAATTCGCAAATTTCATGAGTTTCTTTTGGAATTACATTAGCAAGTACTGAAATAACACCATCTCCACCTAATGATAGAAGCGGAATGATTTGATCATCATTACCTGAGTAAATTGAAATGCTATCTCTACAAAGAGCTTTCATTTCTGCTATTTGTGAAAAGTTTCCGCTTGCTTCTTTTATAGCTTTTATATTGCTAAGTTTAGAAAGTCTGTAAAGTAAATCAGCAGAAATATTCATATTAGTTCTTGAAGGAACATTATATAAAATTATATCTGTTTTAACAGCATCATTTATTGCTTTAAAATGTTCATATAATCCTTTTTGTGAAGTTTTATTGTAGTAAGGAGTTATAACTAAAAGAGCATCAACTCCAATTTCTTCAGCCCATTTACTCATTTCAATAGATGCTGAAGTGTTGTTACTACCAGTACCAGCAATAACAGGAACTCTTCCAGCTACCTCTTTTACTGTAAACTCTATAGTGTCTTTCTTTTCTTTAAGTGTCATAGTAGTAGCTTCACCAGTTGTACCACAAACAAGGATAGCATCAGTGCCATTTGAAATATGCCATTCTAAAAGTTCTTTTAGCTTGTCAAAGTCAACTCCTGTTTCGTTAAATGGTGTAATTAAAGCTACACAAGATCCTCTAAAAATTGCCATGAAAATACCTCCAAATATTATTTAATTAAAAGTTCCGCGATTTGAATTGCATTTAATGCAGCGCCTTTTCTTATATTATCTGCAACAACCCAAATATTTAAACCATTATTTACACTAAAATCTCTTCTAATTCTACCAACGAATACATCATCTTTTCCGTCACATTTAGAAGGGGTAGGGTATAGAGCGTTTTTAGTATCATCCATTACAGTAAGTCCTTCTGTTGAGTTAAATAATTCAACTACATCTGAAAGATCAAATTCTTTATCAAGTTCTATATTTATACTTTCACTATGAGAGTTTAAAACTGGAACTCTAACAGTTGTAGCAGTAACTTTTAAGTCATTGTTATGAAGAATTTTTCTACTTTCTTCAATCATTTTAATTTCCTCTTTTGTATATCCATTTTCCATGAATACATCAATATGAGGTAATACATTTCCAGTTATGTTTTCAGGGAATTTTTTAGAAGTACCTTCTTTAAGGTCTAAAATTCCTTGAATACCAGCTCCTGAAACAGCTTGATAAGTTGAATAAACAACTCTTTTTAAACCATATCTATCAGCTAATGCTTTTAATGGAACCATTGCTTGAATTGTTGAGCAGTTTGGATTAGCAATTATTCCTTTATGCCATTTTATATCCTCTGGGTTAACTTCAGGAACAACTAAAGGAACCTCAGGGTTCATTCTCCAAGCACTACTGTTATCAATTACCACAGCACCATATTTTGAAAAAATAGGAGCATATTCAAGACTAGGGTTTCCTCCAGCAGAAAATAATGCAAAATCTATCTTTTTATTCTTTATATTATCCTCACATAATTCTTCAATTAAATAATCTTCATTTTTAAATGTTAAGCTTTTGCCAGCAGATCTTTTAGAAGCAAATAGAAATAATTCTTTAATAGGAAAATTTCTTTCCTCAAGTATTTCTAAAAATTTTCTTCCAACATTACCTGTAGCTCCGACTATTGCAACATTATACAAAATAATCCCCTCCTTAAAATAATAGGTAATTTCTTTTATTATATTTAATAATAGTGCAAAACAGCATAACTTATCAAGTATATTAAGAAAAAAATGAAAAAAATATTAATAACTTTTTATATATCTAAGAATAATAAAAAATTTAATTGGGAAAAATATAATAATAAAATTTTTCAATAGATAAAAAAGTCCATTGAAATTTATTAGTAATCAATAATAACTAGTAAAAACTTTTCAATTAAATAGGAGATGATTAGGGTGAGCAAAACGCCTTTAAAAAAAGTAATAAAAGGAAAAATAAAAAGTAATAAGGAACTAACAAAGGATGAAAAATTAAGAGAAAGGATGAAATATGAAATTGCAGATGAATTAGGTCTTAAAGATAAAGTGGATGAACTAGGATGGGGAGGACTTACTGCAGAAGAGACAGGAAGAATAGGGGGAATAATGACAAAAAGAAAAAAAGAACGAAAAATTCCAAGTAATGATATAATTTTAGGTAGAAGGAAATATTGACGAAAAATAATTTTAAATATAATATTGAAAATAAGAATTAAAAATAAATGGGGGAAAATCTATGGACAGTTATAATAAAATGGCTAAAGTCTATGATGAACTTATTAATGAAGATATAAATTATGAAGAAATAAGTAAGTTTTTAATAGAATTAGCTGAAAAAGAAAAAATAAGCTTTGATAATTACTTAGATTTAGCCTGTGGTACAGGAAATGTAGGTATATTGGTAGGAGCATATTTTAAAGAAAATTATTTTGTGGATTTATCCTATGATATGCTTATGGAAGCGGATAGAAAAATAAGAGCTTCAAAAGTTAAAGGTAAGGTAATATGCCAGGATATGACTGAGCTTAATTTGTTAAAAACCTTTGATTTAATAAGTTGTGTATTAGATTCAACAAATTACATATTAGATGAAGAAGAATTAGAAGATTATTTTAAATCTGTTTATGAGCATCTAAATGAGGATGGAATATTTGTTTTTGATATAAATTCCTATTATAAGCTTTCAGAGGTATTAGGAAATAATATTTATACCTATGATAGTGAAGATATTTTTTATTCTTGGGAAAATATTTTTGAGGATGAAATTGTAGAAATGACTTTAAACTTCTTTATTAGAGATGGTGAAATTTATGAAAGATTTACAGAGGTTCACGAAGAGAGAGCTTATAAAGAAGAATTTATAGAAAAGATATTTAAAAAAGTTGGATTTAAAGAAATTTTAAAAACAGATGGTTATAGTTATAATGAAGTAACTGAAAAAACAGAAAGAATTTTATATGTACTAAAAAAGTAATGGAGGATTATTATTATGAAAGATAAATTAATAAGAGCAACAGCTAAAGATGGAATGATTAGAATAATAGCAGCACAAACTAGAAATGTAGTTAATGAAGGAAGTAAAATTCATAACTGTACACCAACAGCAGCAGCAGCTTTAGGAAGAATGTTAACTGCTGGAGTTTTAATGAGTTCAACATTAAAATCAGAAAAAGAAGTATTAACTCTTCAAATAAAAGGTGGCGGAGATGCAAAGGGTGTAACAGTAACTGCCTATCCTAATGGAACAGTTAAAGGATATATAGGAAATCCTAATGTTAACTTACCTTTAAATGTAGCTAATGGGAAATTAAATGTTGGAGAAGCTATAGGAAAAGATGGAACACTTACTGTAATTAAAGATTTAGGTTTAAAAGAACCTTATGTAGGACAGGTTCCAATATATAGTGGAGAAATTGCAGAAGACTTTGCTTATTACTTTACAATGTCAGAACAAATACCATCAGCAGTAGCTTTAGGTGTTTTAGTAGATACTGATTTAAGTATAAAGGCAGCTGGAGGATATATAATTCAATTAATGCCAGGGGCAGATGAACTTTTAGGTGATTTATTAACTTATAGATTAGAAGAAACAGATTCTGTAACAACAATGTTATCAGCTGGAAAAAATATAGTTGATATAATAGAAGAAATATTTGATGGAATGGATTTAAAAATCTATGATGAAGAAATAGTTCCAGAATATAAATGCGATTGTTCAAGAGAAAAAATGGAAAAAGTATTAATAAGTATAGGTAAAAAAGATTTAGCAGAAATATATGCAGAGGGACAAGAAGAAGAAATTAAATGTAACTTCTGTGGAGCTTCACATAAATTTACTAATGAAGAAATCGGTAATTTATTAAGAGATGCTAAAAAATAATTAAAAAACTATTGACAATGTTAAATTAATGTTATAAAATAATAAATGTCTTGAATTGTTCAAGACATTTGGCTCGATAGCTCAGTCGGTAGAGCAGAGGACTGAAAATCCTCGTGTCGCTGGTTCGATTCCTGCTCGAGCCACCAGTTTTGCGGGAGTGGCTCAATGGTAGAGCGTCACCTTGCCAAGGTGAATGTTGCGAGTTCGAGTCTCGTCTCTCGCTCCAAATAGGGCGCCATAGCCAAGTGGTAAGGCAGAAGTCTGCAAAACTTTTATTCCCCAGTTCAAATCTGGGTGGTGCCTCCAGAAACAAGTAACTTAATACAAGTTACTTGTTTTTTTTATTTATTTTAAAATTTTTTCAGGAATTTTAAAAAAATTATAAAATGAATAAAATAGATAAAAAAAAGAAAAAGATATGTAATTATAGGTCGAAAGAAAAAATATCTATTTTTTAGAAAAACTAGGAAAACAATAACAAATATGTTAAAATATACTCGATATCATTTACGTGAAAAGGGTGTGAGGATATGGGTGAAAAATTAAGTCGCTATTTGGAGACCTATAAAAGAATGTATTTTAAAGGCCAAATAGGAAATGAAAAAAGTAACTTAATTTTAGAAAGAAAAAGAATTAATTTGAATTTAAATGAGGAAGAAGCTAGAGCCAATACTGAGGAACTTTTAAATAAGTTTAATGAATTAATAGATTTTATTAAAAACATATTAGAAGTTAGTGATTTTCAGTTAGGTGATCAATTAGAAACTGAAGATAGAGAAGAGATAGTTGAATATTGGAGAGATTTAGAATTATCTGATGAGGATGGGGAAAAGATTTTAAATATAACAATTGAAACTATAGATGAAAATAATCAATATTCTAATAAAGGTAATTTTGATGGACAAGCTACTAGATATAATAATTTTAATACTGATAAAAGTGAAAATTACTATGAAGGTAACATAATAGTTGAAGAAGTACAGGATTTAAATGAGGATTATTCAAAGGGTATAGAACCTGACTTTGTTAAAGAAGAAAGTGCCTTTACTTTTGATGCTAATCATAGAGATACTGGAGTAATAATCATAAATAAGAAAGAAAAAACTTTATTAGAGGAATATAAAGAAATAATAGAGAAAAACAAAGATAATAGAGTAGTAACAATGCAAGTAAGACTTCTTAATTTAGTAATAAGTTATGGTCTAGGTTTTGAAAATGAGTTATTTTTAATTAATAACAGAAAAGAAGTAACAGCTACAAATATGGTATCTATGTTTAAAGCTACTTATTTTGAATTTTTAAATGACCTTATGGTTTCTTTAAAGGAAAGTAATTTAATTGATTTAGATAATATTCCTGAGTATACTTTAGAGGAATTTTTTAATTATGATGTGATTCTTAAGTATGCAGAGAAAATCGATATTTTAAATAAAGCTATAGATGATGGAGAAGATGAAACTACTTTTGCTTGGCTTGCTAGATCAACTATGCAATTTGAATCAAGAAAAATTCTATCAAAATTAACTGTCCCAGTGGTTGATTATATTGTAAAGATAATTAGAAATTGTAAAGGTAAAAGAGCAGTTTCTAATGAAAAAGAGTTTAAGGCTTTTAAAGTAATTGATGATATTTTAATTATGATGATAGCTAATTTAACTAATAGAGCTCTTTATAATGTTAATGAATTAATTAGTCAAAATCTTTATGATTCTACTTTAGATTTATTACAAATAATTGAAAGTAAACAAAAAGGATTAGTTCATTTAGAGGAAATTAAAAAGTTAGAAGGACAAATAGATAGTAAAAAAGGAGTATTTTTATTAATTAGTGCTTTAAAAGAATATCCTTACTTAGAATCAGCTCATTTAGAAGCTATAAATATTTTAAGTAATAATGATTTAGCTATTAGGAAACGATTATTAGAATTAGCTTATAAGATTATAGAACCATCTGGTGAAAGTTGTAATGAAATAAACAACGAATTAATAGAGATGGGAAATAAAATATATACTGAATCTTTAGATAATTTAAGTGATAAAGAATTAGAATTTGATGAGATAAGAGCATTTTGTGAAGAACTTCAAAGTAAGTTCAATATAACAGATGCCAATACTATAGTTCAAATAGAACTTAATAATTTTGGAAAAGTAATTAGTGTTGTTAATTATAAGCAAGTAAATGAAGATTTAAGAGTTAAATTATATAGAAAAGATATGGCAGAACTTAAAAAAAGTAATCCTAGTGACTATGAGAGAACTAATAGAATTGCTTATTTAAGAGAACATTATAATATACAAGATCAAAAGTTAATAATAGATACAGAACTTTCAAACTTTTCAACTATAATATCTGAGGATGTTGATTTCTCATTAGTAGAATATGAAATAAGAAGAGAACTATATGAGAATAAATTAAATGAACTTCAATATGAATATGATCAAGAGCGTTTAGAAATGCTTATTATTGAAGCTAAAGTGAATTATAAAATAAAACTTACTGAAGCTAGAGATATGGAACTTATGAAATTTGGAAGATGGTTTGGTGAATTAGATTTATCAGATAAATTAGAAGAAGATATTTATAAATATATAAGGTCATTATCTCAAAATATTTTAATGCAACCTATAAATGAAGATAAGAAAAGTGAACTTTTAGCACAGCTTAAAGAAAAGAGTGGATTCTCAACCCATGAATTTTATGCTATACAAAATAAAATAGGTAATGGAGATATTGCTTTAAACGATGAGGATACCATTGAACTTGAATTTGTTGAAAAAGCATTAGAGGTATTTAATAAGTATCCAAATATGATTTTAGAATCAAAACTTCGTAGTTTTAAAGAAGCAGATTTCCATTGTGGTGTTTTTATAAGAAATTTTGAGAATACTAGGAAAGAGCTTAGAGATAAAGAATTATTTACTTTAAGAAAAGAAAATAATAAAGATGGATTCTTAATCACTTCAAAGGCAATTTATCATTCAAGTTGGAATAAAGCTATTTTATATAAAGATATAAAGAAAATAATTTGGAAAGAGAAAAGCGAAGTAAAGGGAACACAAAGATTCTTTAGACCATATTTATTTATTGGAACTGGAGCTAATCAATATATATTTGAATTCATAGGATTTAGACAAATAGATATTTTTAGAAATTTCTTAATGGATCTTATTAATTGTTATAAGATGCTTACAGGAGAAGAAAGATGTAAATATGAAGAATGTAGCGTTACTTCAAATAGTTTGTCTATAGAAGATATGCTAGATGGTAATAAATATTTTGCTAAATACAAAGGGGATATTGAATCCACTGATGATATTATTAATTATGTTATAAAAGAAGCAGATTATAATATGAGAAGACATTTAAGATTCCAACAACCAAAGGCAAGACTAGATGGTAAAATTAAAAATGCCATAAATTCTTATGCAAGTATAAAGAATGATGAAGTTCCTGTGCTTTGTTTTGATAGTACTATTTTTAAATCAGGTAAAGAAGGATTTTTGGTAACATCAAAGGCTGTTTATTGTAAAAATAAATTTGGCACTCCTTGGTCTGTAGACCATAAAAATATGAAATTTATAAAACTTCAAGATGAAAATATTATTTTTAATGATAGACAAACTACTATGGTTACTGTGGAAGAGGGCTGTAGAAATAATATAAGAGATTTAATAGAGTTTTTATCATTCTTATTTAAAAATATTGAAAATAAATAAGTTGAATTTACAATGATTTTCAAATAATGCTATAATAAAGTAAATTATTATAGTAAGGGAATGATTATAAATGAAGTTATTAAATGTTGATAAGTTAACAGATTGTAAGTTTTTAAATTTATATAAGTTGAATTTAACTAATAAAAAAGGAAATCCAAAGGCTTATTTTGTAGCAAGTCGTAGAAAAGAAGAAGAACTTTCTGCAATAACAAAAAATCATGGAAAAGCTGATGCTGTTATGATAATTCCTATTACGGAAAAAAAGGAATTAATTCTTTTAAAACAATATAGACCAGCTATAAGTGATTATATCTATGAATTTCCAGCAGGACTTGTTGATAAAGGTGAAGATATGGAAACAGCAGCTGTAAGAGAGCTATATGAAGAAACTGGTCTTAAAGCTATTAGTACAGAACTGTTTTTAAAATCTAGTTATACTTCAGTAGGGATGTCAGATGAAAGTGTAGCTGTTGTAAAAATGACAGTTACAGGAGAACCAACCTCTGAAAATTCTGAAGAAGATGAAGAAATTGAAATAATAAAGATTCCTATAGAAACTGCTAAAGAATTTATAAAAAACAATAATGTTTCTATAAAAACAGCTTTAGCTATATTAACTATATAATAGTTATAAAAATCCATCCTTTTTGAGGATGGATTTTTTTATTTAAGGAAATTTATTAATAAAGTTTTTTGAAAATGATTACAAATAAGAGATTAAGTGGTAAAATTTAGTTGTAAAAATTTTTAGGGGGAATTTATATGAAGTTGAAATTAAAAAACGTTATTGCCACAGCGATGAGTTGTATTTTTCTTTTCTTCTTAGTTATAGGTGACGGACAATTAGCTTATGCTTTATCAAAGCCAGCAACTCCAAATCTTCAACATAACAATTGGAGTGGTGATCCAAGTTATGAAATCACTATGAATATGTGGTGGGGAGAAAATGGAGATAGTTGGAAACTTTATGAAAATGGTAAATTAATTCATGAGGAAAAATTAATTAATAAAAGTCCAAATCAGCAAAGTGCTAGTTTTAAGGTAAATAATAATGCTAAGGGAACTTATAGCTATTATTGTGAACTTATAAATTCTGGAGGAGTTAGTACAAGTGGAACTATAAATGTAACTGTAACAAAGGGTGAAACTACTGTAATTAAGCCAGGAATACCAACTGGGCTAATAGGAGCTTCTTTAGGGGAAAATTTAATAAATGTTAAATGGAATGGAGTTAATACTGCAACTTCCTATGACTTAGAGGTAGATGGAAATATAGTTAATGTAACTACTTTAGAGTATAGTCATAGTGGATTAAAAGCAGATTCAGAGCATAGCTATAGAGTAAGAGCAAAGAATTCTGCTGGAACTAGTGATTGGAGCAATTTAATTTCTGTAAAAACAGATAAAGAAAAGCCTCCAGTAACAGTTAAACCAGAAATTCCAAAAAATTTAACTGGAAAAGCATCAAATAGTAACGCTATAAATTTAACATGGGATGTAGCATTAAATGCAGATTCTTATGAATTAGAAGTAGATAAAACTGTAGTAAAAGTAAATGGTCTTAATTATGAGCATAAAGGTTTAATTGCTGAAAGTACTCATAATTATAGAGTGAGAGCTATTAATGTTAATGGAAGTAGTGAATGGAGTAATTTAATAACAGTAACAACTCCGAAGGTGCCAGAACCACCAAAACCAGGTGAAGATGGGCTTCCAGAAAAAGTTTTAGTTGGATATTGGCACAATTTTGATAATGGGTCAACTAAAACAGCTTTAAAGGATACATCACTTAATTTTGATTTAATAGATGTAGCTTTTGCAGAATCTTTAAGTGACCAAGCTACTATGATTTTTGAGCCTTATAATAATACAGAAGAAGGTTTTAAAAAGGAAGTAGAGTATCTACAAAGTAAGGGTAAAAAGGTTATTATATCTATTGGTGGACAAAATGGAAGATTGCATCTTGATACAAAAGCTAAAGAGGATGCTTTTGTTAATTCTATGATAGCAATGATAGAGAAGTATGGCTTTAATGGAATGGATATAGATTTAGAGGGTGGAGCAGTTTCACTAGATCCAGGTGATACTGATGTTAATAATCCTAAAACACCTAAGGTAGTAAATTTAATTAGTGCAACTAAAAGAATAAGAGCTCACTTTGGAAATGGATTTATTTTAACTATGGCACCAGAAGTAACTTATGTTCAAGGTGGTTTAATAGCTTATGCAGGTCCTTGGGGAGCATATCTTCCAGTTATAAATGGATTAAGAGATGAATTAACTTTATTACATGTACAACATTACAACCATGGTTCGCAGGAGGCTTTAGATGGAAACACTTATGCCCAAGGTACAGCTGATTTCCAAGTGTCTATGGCAGAAATGATGATAACTGGTTTTGAAGTTGGTAGAGGAACAGGAAATTTCTTCAAGGGATTACCAGCTGAAAAGGTAGCTATTGGGCTTCCTTCTTGCTCTAGTGCTGCTGGTGGCGGATATACTCAAGAATCAGAAGTAATAAAGGCTTTAGATTATTTAATAAATGGAAAAGATTTTGGTGGAAAATATAAACTTAGAAATCCAGAGGGATACAAAAAGTTTAGGGGTGTAATGACTTGGTCAACAAATTGGGATGAGACAACAGGATTCAAATTCTCAAATGCATATAGACAATACTTTAACTCTTTAAAATAAAATAAAGTAAAAATAGAACTGTAGTTAATAAAATTATATCTATAAGGAAAAATTTATTAACTATAGTTCTTTTTTTTATTAAAAAAACTATAAAGGATAAAGCTGTACTATCCGAAAATATGTATAGACAAGAAACAAAAGGAGAGATTAGATGAAGTTTAATTTTATAAAAAACTATAATAAGTCATTAAAATTAAAGCTTGTATATTTAGTGATGGCAGTGGTAGTTTTAGCTATGATGATAATGGGTGTGGCAAATTATTATTATTCAAAGAAGGTAGTTGAAGAAAATATTGAAAAGGAAATACAATATGTTTTAGCTGATTATGAACTTAAAATGAGAAATTTTATAGAAAACAGTAAAAATGAGCTAGAAAAAGTATATTACATCAATGTTTTTCAAAAGAATGAAAATGATATTATTGAAGGAATTGAAAAAAATAAGGCTATAAATAATGAATACATAAAAGCTGCTTTCTTCATAAATAAAAGTAACGAAATTTATGGAGAAAAAGTAAATTTTAAAAATGAAGAATGGTTTGAAAATTTAAATAAAGAAGAAATTTCAAGTATAGTAGTTTCAAAAGTTTATAAAATGAAAAGTGATTTAAATGGAATTGTTATAGCGATAAATTCCACTGAAGGTATTACTGGGATAGTGGTAAATTTAGAAAATTTAGAAATGATTTCTGAGGAGATAAAAATAGCTAAAACAGGTCATGGATTTGTTTTAGATAAAGAGGGTAATTATGCAATACACCCAGGAAGAGATATAACAGAAAATATAAAAACTGTAGATAATGGAGCAGTTAAAGATTTAGCAGATCCACTTTTAGCAGCAACAAGAGAAAAAATAAAATTTCATATTAATGGGTTTAAACAAATTTATGCTTCTGCTAATGTAGAGGGTACTGATTTAATAGCAGTTCTTTATTCAGAAGAAGAAGAATTTTTTGGATTATTAGAAAAAATGAAATTAATAATATTAATAATATTCATTATATCAAGTTTAATATTAGCTGCCCTTATATATATAATTATTGATAAAACAGTAAAAGAGATTAATGATGTGGCTATAGAAAGTATTAAAATAGCAGAGGGTGATTTAGTCAATGTAGATACGAAACAATATGAAAGAGCTGATGAAATAGGGATTTTGAAAAATAGCTTTAGTAAAATGGCTAAAAATATAAAAGATATAATAGAAGATATTGATATTAGAACTAAAGAAGGATTAGAAAGCATAGAAATTTTTAAAGATAATATAGAAGCTAATAGCGAAAGTGTGGAAAATATAACTTTTATAGCTAATGATGTAACTGAAAAAATTGAAAAAGAAGCAAAAGAAATTTCAATGCTTAACATAGCAATTTTAGAACTTAAAAATAATATGGAATCTATAAGTGGTAATGCTAATGATTTAAAAAGTTCTAGCCATAATTCAGCTATAGAAATAGAAAATGCAAACAATCATATGGAAAGCACTGTGGAAGTAATTAATGATATAAAGGAAAGAACTATAAAAGTAGAAACTTGTATGGGAGATTTGCAGGAGAGTTTTACTAGTATTAGAGAAATACTTGATGATATAACATTTATTGCGGAACAAACTAATCTTTTATCTTTAAATGCTAGTATAGAAGCAGCAAGAGCTGGTGAATCTGGAAAAGGATTTGCTGTAGTAGCTAATGAAATTAAGAAACTTGCAGATAGCTGTAAAAAATCTGCTATAAGAACTGGAGATATTTTAAGAGATAACGAAAAAGAACTTAATGGATTATTAAAAGAGGTTCAAGGCAGTAAAGAAACTGTAAATAGAGGTTTAGAAAAAATGGATAATGTTAAAAATGTTTTCTCTACTCTATCACAAAACTTTTTAACTACAATTAACAAAACAGAAAATATAATAGAATCTATAGAAAATTCTACAGAAAAAACTGAAAATATTTCTAAGGGTTCAGAGATTGTTTCTGATAATTCAAAGGATGTTTTAAAAGAAATAAAGGAAGTTTATAATCTTTTAGAGATGCAATTAGCAAATATAGAAGAACTTACAGCAAGTTCAAATACAATGTTTAATGAAAGTACTAAATTAAGAGAGAATATGAAAAAATTCAAAATATAAATAAAAGCAATAGTAGTGACTTTACCTAAGCCACTACTATTGCTTTTTTTCTTTTTAGAAATTAAGACTATATTTATATGTTATTTCATTAACATTTATGATAGGAAATACGTAAAATATATTAAAGTTAAAGAAGAGTAAGAATACTTCCTCTATCTATTAATTTTCCCTCTGATAGATAGATTGGTTTTACATTGTGTTTATAAAGAAATTCTTTTATATCATTTCCATAGGAATGGTTTTTTAAATCACCAAAAAAAGCCATTTTGTCCTTTGATATTAATCCACAGGAGCCACCAATAAATCCATAGTTTAAACCAGGAAGAAGTATATCTCCAGAATCTATTAAGAGAATATCTAAAGGATAATCTTTTAAACTGTTATAGATACCAATATCAGAGGTTATTAGGGCTTTATCATTTACTATAGCTGTAGAACATTTACTATAGCCCTGTTTGATATTTATAAGTTCTTTATCTTTCACAGAATTTAAAAGGGCTTTGTCTGTAAAGTTAAGATTATGGATGAAAAAATCCTTGATATTAATGGCATTTAAAAAAATATTTTTGGGGTATTTTACCTCAAGTTCTTTTTCAGAAGATATAAAACTAATATTATGTTTTTTTAGTATTTCAGAGGATAAATTAGAGTTTCTTGCTAAAATAATTTCCTTTGAATTTAAAATATTTAGCTGTATATCAGGATGAGCAGAGATTGATTCGTATAAATGTTCGGATTTAGGGACCTTTAAAACCTCTAAATCATGGCTTTTTAGCTGATTTAATTCTTTTTCAGATATTCTAGAATCTACAAAACAAATATTCATAGGAAATCTCCTTTTATTTTATTTAAAAATATCTTACTAAATAATGAAGAATTTGTCGATTATTAACTAGTTTTTTTTCGTATATCAGTGTTTTTTTAATACATACTAAGTATAAGAAAGGAGTGAGAAATTTGCTTTTAATACAAATTGCATTTGAAGGTGAAAGAGACTTTATAAAAGATATACAAGAACTAAGAAATATTCTTAAAAATAAGAGTATTAATATAGGGATGTCTGAATCCATAGAAAAAAATACTCACTTCATTAAAATATTTTGTGATGATATAGAGGAAACAGATACTGAAGAGAGGGTTTCTTCTATAAAAAATAAAGTACTAACCTATGTAGGTAATCTAATATATAAAGAGGTCATAAGTGAATATAGAAAAAGAGAACTTTTAGAATATGTCACAGAAAATTATTTTTTCTTAAGACATGATGAAATAATAGAAGTAGACTTACAAATAAATAAAATATTGTCAGGAAAAGAAAAAATATCAGATGAAAATGGAATAAAGTTTCAAAATATAGTTAATTCAATGATATCAGAGATTAAAGATTTTATGATGGAAGAGGGTGTTATAAATATAGACGGTTTTATTAGGTTTAGATTGAAAACAATGAAAGAAAAAATAGAAACCGTTGTAGATAAAGTAGTAGAAATATATATGGTAGAAAAAGAATATAACGAATTTATTAAGCTCTTAAAGTATTTTGTAGAAATTCAAGAGAGTAAAATGGATGTAATTAATATAAATATAAAAAATAATGGTGAATATATAGTAGAAGATGAAAATGGAAAAAATCTTTTTGAAGAATTTATAAAAGATTTAGTTGAAAATAAAGATAATCAATCAATTAATGCAGAGGATGTTATAATTAGTGGGCTTATAACTAATGCTCCTAAACATATTTACATTACTAATAGAGAGTATTGTTTGAATAAAGAATTCCTAAATACTATATCTGAGGTTTTTGGTGAGAGAGTAATGTTTCAAAATAGTACAAAAATTTTATAAAATAATGTTGACAAAAAACCTGAAAAGTGATAAATTATATTTTGTTAAGAAGAAACGCCGTTTCTCACCTTACGGCAAAGCTTAGTAAGGTATAAGATGTTTATTACACTTTAAAAAGTTTGTGATAACAAAAGGACGGCAAGTAGCCGTCCTTTTTTTATATATTTGTGTTGGCTAAATTCTATCGGAGGTGAAAGTTATTAATAAAAAAATTGCAATGAATGAAGAAATAAGAGAAAAAGAGATAAGAGTTATCTCTGGAGATGGTGAGCAATTAGGTGTAATGTCATCAAGAGAGGCATTAAACATTGCTGAGGAACAGGAACTAGATTTAGTTATGATTTCTCCAACAGCTAAGCCACCAGTTTGTAGAATAATGGATTATGGAAAGTTTCTTTATGAGCAAACAAAAAAAGACAAAGAAGCTAAGAAAAAGCAGAAGGTCGTTAACGTTAAAGAGATAAGAGTTAGTCCAACTATTGAAGAGCATGATATAGAAATCAAAGGAAAGAATGCTCAGAAGTTCTTAATTGAAGGAAATAAAGTTAAAATCACTGTTAGATTTAGAGGAAGAGAAGCTGAACATTCAGCGGTTGGAAATGTAATACTTAATAAATTCTTTAAAAAACTTGAAGAATATTGTATTATAGAAAAACATGCTAAATTGGAAGGCAGAAATATGATAATGATTTTGGCTCCAAAAAAAGCATAACTTGAGAGGAGGATATTACTATGCCAAAAATGAAAACTCATAGAGGTGCAGCAAAAAGATTCAGAAAAACAGGAACAGGGAAATTTAAGAGATCTAAAGCTTACAAAAGCCATATCTTAACTAAGAAAAGTTCAAAGAGAAAAAGAAATCTTAGAAAAGCTGGATATGTTTCAACTACACAAGTAAAAACAATGAAAAAATTATTACCATATCTATAAGAAAAACAATAGGAGTAGGAGGTCTACGAAATGGCAAGAGTTAAGAGAGCGGTCAATGCTCGTAAAAATCACAAAAAAGTTTTAAAACTTGCAAAAGGTTACTACGGTGGAAAAAGTAAGTTATTTAAAACTGCAAATGAGTCAGTTATAAGAGCATTAAGAAATGCTTACGTTGGAAGAAGATTAAAAAAGAGAGATTACAGAAGATTATGGATAGCTAGAATAAACGCAGCTACAAGAATGAATGGTCTTTCATATTCAAAATTCATGAACGGTTTAAAATTAGCTGGTGTTGAAATAAACAGAAAAATGCTTTCTGAAATAGCTATCAATGATGCTAAAGCATTCACTGATTTAGTAGAATTAGCTAAAAAGCAATTAAACGCTTAATATATTAATGCGACTGTATAGTCGCATTTTTTTTTAAGTTTTTATTTTGTTAAAAACTTCTTTTAAAATTCGTGATACAATTATATTACTTTGAATTTTTTAGAGGTTTGGAGGTGAAAGAAAATGTACGTTAATATAGGGAAAAAAGTTAGATTTAATTCAGTTCAAATATTAGCTTTGGGGTTTTTTACACTTATTTTAGTTGGGGCGGCTCTTTTAAGTTTACCTATAGCAAGTAAAAGTGGAACTTCTACAAGTATTGTAAATTCACTTTTTACGGCAACTTCAGCAGTTTGCGTTACAGGACTAGTTGTAGTTGATACTGCTACCCATTGGAGTTATTTTGGACAAACCGTCATAATAATATTAATACAAATCGGTGGTCTTGGCTTTATGTCTTTTACTACCTTATTAGCTCTTTTAATAGGGAAAAAAATAACATTAAAGGAAAGATTATTACTTCAAGAGTCTATGAATACTTTTAGTATTCAAGGAATGGTAAAGCTTATAAGATACATATTAGTTTTTACTTTTGCAGCTGAAGGTCTTGGTGCTTTACTATTATCAACTCAATTTATACCTATTTTCGGAATAGGAAAAGGTATATATTATAGTATTTGGCATTCAATTTCAGCTTTTTGTAATGCAGGTTTTGACCTTATGGGAACATATTCAGGGAAATATTCTAGTTTAACAGCTTTTGCTAATAATCCAGTGGTTATTTATACAATGGCAGCTTTAATAATTATTGGTGGTCTTGGGTTTACCGTTTGGAGTGAGGTTTATAATTATAAGGAGAGAAAAAAGTTTTCTCTTCATAGTAAAGTTGTTTTAACAATAACTACAGTGTTAATAGTAGTAGGTACTATTTTGATGTTTGCATTTGAGTATAACAATCCTTTAACACTAGGGCATATGCCTTTATTTGAAAAAATAAATAATGCATTTTTTGCAGCAGTAACACCGAGAACAGCGGGAATGAATACAATACCCACTGGTGATATGACTTTAGCAGGTCAATTTTTAACTATAATTTATATGTTTATTGGTGGTTCACCAGGTTCAACAGCAGGAGGACTTAAAACTGCAACATTTGGAGTATTAATTATCACATTAATATCAATAATAAGAGGTAGAGAAGATATTGAAGTATTCAAAAAAAGAATATCAAAAGATACTGTCTACAAAGCTTTTGCGCTTTTCATATTATCTTTAGTATTAGTGATAACAGTAACAATGCTACTTTGTGTAACTCAACAGGGAGTTCCAGGAGCAGATCAATTTAATGCTCTTTTATATGAAGCTACATCAGCCTATGGAACTGTTGGTTTAAGTCTTGGAATAACGCCACACCTTAATACAGCAGGGAAAATAATTATTATGATAACTATGTATTTAGGTAGAGTAGGTCCAATGACTGTACTTTTAGCATTAACACATAGAATGAGTAAAAAGTCTGGAATCAAGTATCCAGAAGATAAAATTTTAATTGGGTAGGAGTGATTGTTTTATATGGCAGGGAAGCAATTTGTAGTAGTAGGTCTTGGAAGATTCGGTACTTCAGTAGCTCAAACACTTTATGGTTTGGGTAATGATGTATTAGCAATAGATTCAAATGAGGATTTAGTTCAAGAAATTTCAGATACAGTAACCCATGCAATTCAAATGGATGCAACTGATGAAAATGCAGTTAAAAGTTTAGGAATAAGAAATTTTGATGTTGGAGTTATAACTATAGGTGCTAATATACAATCAAGTATAATGGCAGCACTTCTTTTTAAAGAGCAGGGGATTAAGTATATAATTGCTAAAGGGAATAGTGATTTACATGCAAAGGTTCTTTATAAAATAGGGGTAGATAGAGTTATACTTCCGGAAAAGGATATGGGAGTAAGAGTAGCTCATAATTTAGTATCTTCAAGTATTTTAGATTATATAGAGTTATCTCCAGATTATAGTATAATAGAGATTGAAAGTTTAAGAGAGTGGCATGGAAAAACTATTAGAGAACTTAGTTTAAGAGCTAAATATGGCATAAATGTAATGGCTGTAAAAAGTGGAAATGATGTTAATGTGTCACCAGCACCAGAGGATGTTATAGAGGTAAATGATGTTATTGTTGCTATAGGATCAGCTGAGGACTTAAACAAACTAGAAGACAAAATTTGTAGATAAAGGAGCAGTTAAATTTGCTATTTATAGAAAGTAAAAATAACAATCTTTTTAAAGAAACAAAAAAACTTAAAGAAAAAAAACATAGAGAAAAAGCTGGTAAATTTTTAATTGAAGGTTTAAGATTTGTGGATGAAGCTATTAAAAGTGAAGCAGAAATAGAAAAAGTTTTTTTTACAGAAAGTTTTAAAGAGAAACATGAAGATTTCTTAGAAGAAATTTCTTCTGTAGAACAAATTATTCTTTCAGAACCTTTACTTAAAGAACTTTCATTTACAGAGAAACCACAGGGAGTTATTGCCTTAGTAGCAATTCCTAATAAAGCAATTAAAGATAAGGATATTATAGTTTTAGTTGATAAGGTTCAGGACCCAGGAAATTTAGGGACTATAATAAGAACAGCTCATGCAGTAGATGCAGCAGCGGTAATAATTACTAAAGGAACAGTTGATGTATATAATGATAAAACTTTAAGATCTACAATGGGTTCTATTTTTAAGATGCCAATCATTGAAGATAATGATTTATCATTATTAAAAGAATTAAAAGAAGATGATTTTAAGTTAGTTGTAAGTTCACTTCAAGGAGAAAATAATTTTTTTGAAGAGGATTTAAAAGGAAAAATTATCATTGCTGTTGGAAATGAAGGAAATGGAATTTCAGAGGAAGTTTATAACCTTGCTGATAAAAAGGTAAAAATTCCAATGCCAGGAGAGGCTGAGTCACTTAATGTAGCGGTAGCAACATCAGTTATGTTATATGAAAAAATAAGACAAAATCTTCTTAAATAGTATTGAATAATATAAAACTTATGGTTATAATTATTTGAGAAGTTAAATATTAATAAACATTGACAGAGATTAGTATATGTGGGTCAATTCTTTTAAGAGAGGGAAAATCTAGGCTGAAAATTTTTCTAAAGAATCCATATAGAAATTTCACTCTTGAGTTCTAATTGTGAAATAATAGTAGCAATTAGCGGTTAAAAACCGTTATCTTGTTAAAGTGAGCAATTTAAATATTTTTAAATTGTTAATTAGGGTGGTACCGCGGAGATATCCCGTCCCTTTTCAGGGGCGGGTTTTTTTATATTTTTATTTAATAAATCGAAGGGAGAATTTAAAATGCAAGAACAATTAAAATGCATAGAATCAAATGCTATTGAAGAGTTAAAAGCAGCTAAAGATAGCACAGCTATTGATAATATTAGAGTAAAATACTTTGGGAAAAAAGGTGAATTAACAGCTATATTAAGAGGTATGAAAGATTTATCAAATGAGGAAAGACCATTAGTTGGTAAATTAGCTAATGAAGTAAGAGCTAATATAGAAGCTGTTCTTGAAGAAGTTTTAAAAGAAGTTAAGAATAAAGAAAAACTTGCTAAATTAAGTAACGAGGTTATTGATATTTCAATGCCTGGTAAAAAGAATATGGTAGGTAAAAAACATCCTTTAGAATTAACTCTTGATCATATGAAAGAAATATTTGTTTCAATGGGATTCTCAATAGAGGAAGGTCCAGAAGTAGAAAAAGATTATTATAACTTTGAAGCTTTAAATATACCTAAAAATCATCCAGCAAGAAGTGAACAAGATACTTTTTATATAAATGATAACATGGTATTAAGAACTCAAACTTCACCAGTTCAAGTAAGAGTTATGGAAAAGCAAAAGCCACCAATAAAAATGATATCACCTGGTAAAGTATTTAGATCAGATGCAGTAGATGCAACTCATTCACCAATATTCTACCAAATGGAAGGTTTAGTTATAGATAAAAATATAACTTTTGCTGATCTTAAAGGAACTTTAGAATTATTTGCACAAAAAATGTTTGGGGATACAGTTAAAACTAAATTTAGACCTCATCATTTCCCTTTCACAGAGCCATCAGCTGAAATGGATGCAACTTGTTTCGTTTGTAATGGAGAAGGTTGTAAAGTATGTAAAGGTGAAGGTTGGATAGAATTATTAGGTTGTGGAATGGTTCATCCAGATGTTTTAAGAAACTGTGGAATAGACCCAGAAGAATATAGTGGATTTGCTTTTGGATTCGGGGTTGATAGAATGGTTATGCTTAAATACGGCATAGATGATATAAGATTATTATATGAAAGTGATATGAGATTTTTAAATCAATTCTAGGAGGTTGAAGAAATGAAAGCACCAATAAACTGGTTAAAAGATTATGTTGATATAAATATAACAGCAGAAGAATTAAGAGATGCCTTAACTTTATCAGGTTCAAAGGTTGAGGATGTAATTAAAGCAGGAGATTCTATAGATAAAGTAGTAACTTGTAGAATTAAAACTATAGAAAAACACCCAGAGGCAGAAAAACTTCAAATATGTCAATGTGATATTGCTGAAGAAGAAGATTTACAAATAGTAACTGCTGCTACAAACATGAAAGAAGGAGATTTCGTTCCTGTAGCTCTTCATGGTTCAACTTTAGCAGATGGTACAAAAATTAAAAAAGGTAAATTAAGAGGAATTGTATCAAATGGTATGTTCTGTTCAGAAGAAGAACTTGGAATCGCTGGAGATGAGCCAGTACATGGTCTTATGATATTACCAGAGGGTACTTTAGTAGGAAAAGATATAAAAGAAGTTCTAGGTTTAAATAAAGCTATTTTAGATTTAGAAATTACTTCAAATAGACCAGATTGTTTAAGTATGGTTGGTATGGCTAGAGAAGTTGCAGCAACAACAAGAACTACTTATAAAATGCCTAATATGGAGTTTAACTGCACTGGTAATGGTAATGTAGAAGAGATATTAAAAGTAGAAATAAAAGATCCTTTATGTAAAAGATATATGGCTAGAGCAGTAAAAAATGTTAAAGTAATGCCATCACCTCAATGGATGCAAGAAAGATTACTTGATGCAGGGGTAAGACCTATAAATAACATAGTTGACATAACAAACTTTGTTATGCTTGAAATCGGGCAACCAATGCATGGTTTTGATAGAAGAGAAATAAAAACTTCTAATATTGTAGTTGAAAGAGCTAAGGATGGAGAAAAGTTTGTAACTTTAGATAATGAAGAAAGAACTTTAGATAATACTATATTAGCTATTAAAGACGGAGAAACTACAATAGCTTTAGCAGGAATAATGGGTGGAGCAAATTCAGAAATAAAAGATGATACAACAGAGGTTATTTTTGAATCAGCAAACTTTGAAGGAACTAACATAAGAGTTAATTCAAAAAAATTAGGTATAAGAACTGAAAGCTCATTAAGATTTGAAAAAGAAATAGATCCTAATTTAGCGAAACTTGCTATAGATAGAGCCTGTGCTTTAGTGGTAGAATTAGGTTGTGGTGAAGTTTTAGAAGGAACTATCGATATATATAATGATAAAAAAGAAATAGGATTTATGAATGTTAGTGGAAACTGGATAAATAAATTCTTAGGTACTAACATAAGTTTTGAAGAAATGAAAGCTTGTTTAGATAGTTTAGACTTAAAAACAAAAATAAATGGAGAAAACTTAGAAATAGAAGTGCCTACATTTAGAATAGATGTAGCTATTAAAGAAGATATTGCAGAAGAAATAGCAAGAATATATGGATATGATAAAATTCCAGCAACTATATCAACTACAGCTACTAATAAAGAAGCAAAAAGCAAAAAACAACAGTTAGATGATATAGTTATAAATACAATGATAGCTTCAGGATTAAATCAATCAATAAGTTATTCATTTGTAAGTCCTAAGGTTTTTGATTCTATATTATTACCAAAGGATAGTTCTTTAAGAAATGTTATAAAAATAAAGAACCCATTAGGGGAAGATTATAGTATAATGAGAACAACAACACTTCCTTCAATGATGGAGTGTTTAGGAAGAAACTATTCAAGAAGTAATGCTTTAGTAAGATTATTTGAAATAGGAAAAGTTTATATTCCAAATGAAGAAGAAAATGAATTACCAAAGGAAAAAAATATTTTAACTATAGGAATTTATGGAGAAGTAGATTATTTCAACTTAAAAGGTATTGTTGAGAATTTACTAGAAGCTTTAGGAATCAATAAATTTGCATTTAAGAGAATGAGTGAAAATGTAAGTTACCACCCTGGGAAAACAGCTCTATTAACTGTAGGAAAAGCTGTAGAGGTTGGAGTGCTTGGAGCTATCCATCCAGATGTAGCTGAAAATTACGGTATAGATGTAGAAGGTTATGTTGCAGAACTTGATTTAGATAAATTATATGAAGCAGCAAATACTGAAAAGAAATACGCTGTACTTCCAAAATATCCAGCTGTAACTAGAGATATAGCATTACTAGTTGATGATAGTATATTAGTAGCTGAAATAGAGGATGTAATGAAAAGAGCTGGTGGAAATCTAGTAGAATCAATAGAGTTATTTGATGTTTATAAAGGTGAGCAAATACCAGAAGGTAAAAAGAGTATAGCTTATGCGATAATCTATAGAGATCCTCAAAAAACTCTTAATGATGCAGTTGTAAATAAAGCACATGATAAAATTCTAAGAGCTCTTGAACATAAATTAGGTGCTCAGTTAAGATAGTTAAACCTAAAACTAAGTAAAAAGAGGTGGACTATGGCTACTGTAACTGTAAGAATTAATGGTATGGAATATAACTTAAAAGGCAAAGAAGATGAAGCTTATTTAAAAAATATTGCAGATTATGTTGAAGTGAAATTACAAGAAATATTAGAAAAAAATAAAAAGTTAAGTATTTCAGCAGCTTCTGTATTAACAGCAATAAATTTAGCAGACGAGGCCTTTAAAGGAAATCAAGAATATAATGAACTTTTAAGTAATTTTGAAAATATACAAATTGCTAATAAAAGTTTAAAAGAAGAACTTCGTGGAGTTAAAGATCAATTTGAACTTAAAAGTGATAATCAAGAAAAAACTTATAACCTTAAGGTTGCAGAGCAAGAAAAGGGTTATAAAGAGAAACTTGATAATCAAGAAAAGAATTATCAATTGAAAATTGATCAATTAGAAAAAAAGTTTATTTTAGAATTAGATGAAAAAGAAAAAGAATATGAACTATATATTGATAATTTGAAAAAAGAATTGAATATAGTAGTTAGCAATAAAGGAATTATTGAAGAAGAGAAAAAGTTTTTAGAGGATGAAAAAAAATTCTTAGAGGATGAGAAAAAACTTTTAGAAGATGAAAAGGTAGAACTTGCTAAAGTTAATAAACTTTTAGAAGAGGACCTAAGAACTCAAAAAGAAAATTCAAATAATGACTCTAAAGAATTAAAGATAACTGAATTAAACTCTGAAGTTGAACAGTTGAAAGCTCAATTAGCAATTATGGAAGAGGAAAATAAAAAGCTTATATCTGAAAAAGAAATTTTAAAATCTGACAATAAAGAATTGAAGTTTTCAGTTCAAAGTGGCAAATATAAAATTATTGATTTAGAGAAAAAGTTTTTAGATAGTCAAATAGCAGTTGCTAAAGAGAAAGTAAAACTTAATCCTTTAATAAAACCTAAAAAGTAATTTAAAAGAACTGTGATTTTTCACAGTTCTTTTTTTAATTATGGCTACTCTAGAATTATTAGTAGTATTTGTGTATAATAAAATATTATGATTACTTTAATTTTTTTAAAATAGTTAATTAAATTAAGGAGTATAATTTTTAAAAGGTAGATAAATATAAATTTGATACATAATTGTTTAAATAAAGGAATTGGAATTAAAATCAAAAGATATAAATAGGAGAAGACTATATGAAAAATAAAATAGAATTATTAGCGCCAGCAGGTAGTATGGAAAGCGTAATTGCAGCTATAAATAAAGGAGCAGATGCTATTTATTTAGGTGGAGATAAGTTTTCAGCAAGAGCAGGAGCAACAAATTTTGATGATAAAAAGATAGAGGAAGCTTTAGATTATTGTCATAGCTATAATATTCCTGTATATGTTACATTAAATACTTTAATAAAAGAAAATGAATTTGAAGAAGCAGTAGACTATGTGGGATTCTTACATAAAATAGGTGTAGATGGAGTTATAATACAGGATACAGGGATATTAAATGTTGTAAGAGAAAGATATCCAAATCTTGAAATTCATGCTTCAACTCAACTTAGTATTCATAATGGAGAGGGTGCCTTATTCTTTGAAGAGAATGGATTTAAAAGAATAGTACTTTCAAGGGAATTATCTATAGAAGAAATAGAATATATTTCTAAAGATTTAGGGGTGGAAACAGAAGTTTTTGTTCATGGTGCTTTATGTGTTAGTTATTCAGGACAATGTTTAATTAGTAGTGTAATTGGCGGAAGAAGTGGTAATAGAGGGAAATGTGCACAAAGCTGTAGATTACCTTTTACATTAATTAGAGAAAAAGACGGAAATGAAACTAGTGGTTATCTTTTAAGTCCAAAGGATATCTGTAATATTGAACATATAGAAGCTTTAATAAAATCAGGAACTGCTTCCTTAAAGGTTGAAGGAAGACTTAAAAGACCAGAATACGTTGCTGGAGTTATAGAAAGCTATAGAGGTGCTATAGATGATGTTTATAAAAAGAAACAAAATAAAGCTGCTAATAAAGAAAGAAAACAAAGATTATTAAAATTATTTAATAGAGAAGGATTTTCCAGTGCCTACCTATATAAGCATACAGGAAAAGATATGATGGCTTTTAAAACTCCAAAAAATACAGGGGTTTATATAGGAAAAGTAAATGGAGAAGGTGAAGTAATACTTGAAGATAATTTAAGTGTTCAAGATGGAATAAGAATTGGTGATAGTGGATTTACAACTATCAAGATATTGATAAATGGTAAAGAAGTTAAAGAAGCTAATAAGGGCGATAAAGTAAAAATATTACCAGCTAAATACAAGAAAAATGATTCTTTATATAAAATGTCAGATACAAAACTTATGAATGAATTAAAGGTAGCCTATGAAAAGCCTTTTGGAAGAAAAATAGAGCTTTCAGCTAAAGTAAGATTTAAGATTGGAATGCCTTTTAAAATAGAAGTTGAATATAACGGTAAAACTTATATTAAAGAGGGAGAAAAAGTTCAATTCCCAGAAAAAAGTCCTTTAGATATAGATAGAGTTACTAAAAATATAGAAAAATCAGGGGAGATTCCTTATAAAATATCAGAAATTAAATTCACTGATTTTGAAGATGGATTTATGCCAATGTCAGCTATCAATAATTTAAGAAGAGAACTTTTAGAAGAAATTAAAGATTATGAAGTTAAAAAGTATAAAAATGAAGTGAAAAAACTTCAAAAGGAAGAATATATTCAAAAGGAAAAAAGTTTACCTAAATATATGGCTTTTGTTCTTACTCCAGAACAGGTAAGAGCAGCAATGGATGCTAAAGTTCCTGCTATAGTTGTAGATATGTTTGGAAAAAATAAAAGCTTTATAAAAAGAGATATATTTAAAGAACTTGAAGGTTTTGAAGGAGAGATATATCTTAATGTACCAACAATAATAAAAGAAGAATTTGAAACTATTGTTAAAGTTATAGATTCTTTAGAGAATAAGATAGCAGGAATAGTAACAAATAATACTGGAATAATCAGAAGATTTAAAGATAAGATAAAAATCATTGGTGGTTATAAATTAAATATATTTAATAGTTATGCATTAGAATTTTATAATAAAAATATAGAAGGTGCAGCTTTAAGTATAGAATTAAATAGAAAAGAAATTAGAAATATCTTAAAAAGAGGAGCTGATGGAGCTCAATTCTTTATATATGGTAAGCCAGAATCAATGGTAAGTGAATACTGTCCTATAGGAAGTACCTTTGGAGGAAAAACTACAAAAAGAGAATGTAGTGACCAATGTGTAACAAGTACTTTTAGAATGAGAGATAGAATGAACGAAGAATTTGTAATTACTACAGATATTTTCTGTAGATCTCATATTCATCATCCAGTTCCAGTTAATTTAAGTGAAGCAAAGGATGAACTTGAAGAAATGGGTATAAAATCATTTAGATTAGATTTTATAGATGAGGATTATGATAGAACTTATGATGTATTAAAAGCTATAATGAATAATAGACCTATAGAAGTAGAAAAGTATACAAAAGCTCAATATAGAAAAGGTGTTTTATAAAATAAAAAATATTATTTGTTTTGGTTTAGATTGTTTTTAGGAAAGGGAGAGTTAAGTTGAATAGTAAAGTTTTAAAGTCTTTAGAGTTTAATAAAATAACTGAAGAGATTGAAAGATATGCAATTACAGCCTCCGCAAAAGAGATGATTAGGGAGCTTGCTCCTTACGATTCTCTTTATGAGGTTTTAGAAAGTTTAAAGGAGACAGAGGAAGCATTAAATATTTTAGTTAAAAAAGGTGCCCCACCTTTTGAAGGGCTTTATGATGTAAATGAAGCTTTAGTAAGAGTAGGTAAAGGTGGTAGTTTAAATATAGCTTCACTTCTTAGAGTAGGAAATTTACTTAGAGTTTCTAGAAGATTTTCTGAATTTATGGAAAGAAAAGAAGAGGAAGAGAGTTTTAAAGCTATTGAATCTATTTCACAGGGCTTAGTTTCTTTTAAAGCTTTAGAGAATAGAATTACAACTGCTATTGTAGGAGAAAATGAAATAGCTGATAAAGCAAGTGAAAAGCTTTATGCTATAAGAAGAGAGCTAAAAGAAAAAAATTCATCTGTAAGAGAGAAAGTTAATGCTATAGTTAGAGCTAATGCTTCTTATTTACAGGATGCGCTTTATACTATGAGAGGGGATAGATATGTTATCCCTGTAAAGGCAGAATATAAATCACAGGTTCCAGGTCTTGTTCATGATCAAAGTGCAACAGGGGCTACTGTTTTTATAGAGCCAATGAGTCTTGTTAATTTAAATAATGAAATTAAAGAATTACGTTTAAGAGAACAGGCAGAGATAGAGAGAATTTTAGATGAATTAACAGCTTTAGTTTATGGAAATATAGATGAAATAAAAAATAATTTTAAAATTATTGTAGAGCTTGATTTTATTTTTGCAAAAGCTAAATATGGAAGTTATATAGATGGAACTTCTCCTATTGTAAATAATGATGGAATTATAGATTTAAAACTTGCAAGACATCCATTAATCCCAAGAGATAAAGTTGTAAGTTCTGATATTTATTTAGGAAAAGATTTTAGTAGTTTAGTAATAACAGGACCAAATACAGGTGGTAAAACTGTTACTATAAAAACTACAGGACTTATTGAACTTATGGGATTATCAGGTCTTTTAATACCTGCTGAAGAGGGTTCAATAATAAGTTTCTTTGAAGAAATATTTGCAGATATTGGAGATGAGCAAAGTATAGAACAAAGCTTATCAACATTCTCAGCACATATGACTAATATAGTAAAAATAATGGATAGGGCTGACGAAAAAAGTTTTGTACTTTTTGATGAGCTTGGGTCAGGAACAGATCCTACTGAGGGATCAGCTTTAGCTATAGCTATTTTAGAAGAACTTAGAAAAAGAGGAACTAAAATTTTAGCAACAACTCATTATAGTGAATTAAAAGCTTATGCATTAAGAAATGAAGGGGTTGAAAATGCATCAGTTGAATTTGATGTAGAAAGCTTAAGACCAACCTATAGATTATTAATAGGAGTACCTGGTAAATCAAATGCCTTTGAAATTTCTAAAAGATTAGGTCTTGATGAGTATTTAATCAAAAATGCAAAGGAATTTATAACTAGTGATTCATTAGAGTTTGAAGATTTAATTCAAAGTCTACAAAATAAAAAAATAGAAGCAGAAAAAGCTGCAAGAGATGCAGAGGCTTATAAAACACAGGCAAGAATGTTTAAAGAAAAATATGAAACAAAGCTTGAAAAAATAGATAAAGTTAGAGATAATGCCTACGCTGAAGCTAGAAGAGAAGCTAAGGATATTTTAAATTCAGCTAAAGAAGAAGCAGAAGTAATTCTTAAGAATATGAGAGAAATGGAAAAAATGGGAGCTTCTAATGAAATGAGAAGAAAATTAGAGGTAGAAAGATCTAAGCTTAAGAATAAAATCTCTGATACAGAAGCAAACCTACAAAAAACTAAAGAAGATAATGAAGGGGAGCTTATAGAAAAAGTTACTATTGGTATGGAAGCTATGCTACCAAGATTAAATCAAAAAGTAATAATTTTAACTATGCCAGATAATAAAGGCGAAGTTCAGGTAGAAGCTGGAATAATGAAGGTAAATGTTAAACTTAAAGATTTAAGAAAAGCAAAAGTAACTAAAGCAGAAAAGAAAGTTAAAAAAAGAGAAGCAAAACTTAACCTTAAACAGGTATCATCCACTGTAGATGTAAGAGGAATGGATACTTTAGAAGGTTGGCATAATGTAGATAAATATTTAGATGATGCTTATGTAGCTGGACTTGGAGAAGTAATAATAGTACATGGAAAAGGAACAGGAGTACTTAGAAAGTATATTACAGATATGCTAAGAACTCATCCTCATGTTAAATCAAGCAGACTTGGTGCCTATGGTGAAGGTGGAGATGGAGCTACTGTGGTTTTACTTAAGTAATTTTGGATGGCTTCGCAATTAAACTGAAAAGCTTTATTTTGAATTGGGAGTTGGGCAAAGCGTTGCTTTTAATGTGGAATTGGGAATTGATTTGTAATTAAACTGAAAAACTTTGTTTTGTAAGAATTTAGAATTTAGCGTAGCTAAATTTCCATCATTCCACATTCCCAATTCCAAATTAAAATAAGAGGAGGGTGTTTTGATGATAATTGTTAGTGCTTGTTTATGTGGGGTTGATTGTAAGTATAGTGGTGGCAATAATAAAAATGAGAATGTTTTGGAGTTTTTGAAGGATAAGGATTATGAAATGATTTGTCCTGAGGAATTTGGTGGATTACCTACTCCAAGGGTGGCTAGTGAGATTGTTTTAGTTGATGAGAAGAGGTTAGTTAAAACTAAGGAGGGGTTAGATGTTACTAAGGAGTTTTACTTAGGCGCAGAAAAATCTTTAGAAATAGCTAAATCTTTAGGAGCAACTTTAGCTATTTTAAAAGCTAGAAGTCCTTCCTGTGGTAATTTACAGATTTATGATGGAAGTTTTACAGGAACTTTGAAAAAAGGAATTGGAATAACAGCAGAACTTTTTATTTTGAATAATATTGAAGTTATTAGTGAAGAAGATTTAGAAAATAGATTGTAAAAGAGGGAAATAGCCTAGTTATTCATTTGAAGAAGGGGGCTATTTTCTTTTATTAAATTATAAGTTATACTAATTTTATACCGGATAGTATTAAAATTTAAATGATAAATAAAAAAAGATGGTTATTAAAGATAAATTTGTAAAGTTAAAATAATATTTAAATTTTTATTGAGCTTTTTCCTTAAAGCTTGTATAATTAAATAAATTTTAATGAGGGTGAAGAAACGAAGGAGGAATAAGAATGGAAAAGAAGATAGCAGCATTTTTTGATATAGATGGAACAATATATAGAGAAGGATTAATTACTGAAGTATTTAAAAAAATCGTAAGATATGATTTAGTAAGTAATGATAAATGGATTAACGATGTAAGACCTGCCTTTGAAAAGTGGGACAAGCGTCAAGGAGATTATGATGATTACTTAATAAAAATGGTAGATATATATATTGATACTATAAAAGGGTTAGATCATAATCATATAGATTATATAGCTAAAACTGTTATTGAACAAAAGGGTGACAGAGTTTATACATTCTCAAGAGAGAGAATAAAATGGCATGAAGAACAGGGTCATGTAGTGATAGCTATATCAGGTTCTCCAATAGAATTAGTTAAAGAGATGGCAGAAAAATATGAAATGACTGATTATAGAGGAACTATTTATGAAATTAAAGAGGATGGAACTTATAGTGGTGAAGTAATTCCAATGTGGGATGCTGAAAGTAAGCAAAAAGCTATAAGAGAACTTACAGAAAAGTATAATATAGATTTAGAAAATAGTTATGCCTATGGAGATACATCAGGAGATTTTACAATGTTTAAACATGTAGGAAATCCACATGCTATAAATCCAACAAGAGAATTATTAGATAAGATTTTAGAGGATAAAGAATTAAGAGAAAAGATAAAATTAATTGTGGAAAGAAAAGATGTTACTTATAAAATGGATGTAAATAGCTTACAGGTTATATAATAAATAAAGAAAGAAGTAATGATGTCAATTGAAAGATATCATTATTTTTTTTTGAAAAAAATAATATTAACTTTTAAAAGTATAATGAATAATTTTATTCCCTCTTGTTAAGAATAGGGGGTAGGAGGGATAAAGTTTATGAAAAATTTAGATATTAAAAAAAGAAAGGGTGCTTGTCACCACGAAGCTAAGAAAATAAGAAAAGAAGGTAAAGTACCAGGTGTATTTTATGGTAATAACATTAAAGGGTTCAATTTTGAAATAGGAGAACTTGAACTTAATGATTGTATTTGTTCTGGTGGTATTAATGCTGTAGTCAATGTTTCAATGGAAGGTGAAAATCACAAAGCTATAATAAAAGAAATACAAAGAGATGCTATTACAAGAAAGATAATTCATGTTGATTTAGAAAACATAGATAATAAAAAAGAAGTAACAGCTAACATCCCGGTGAACTTTACAGGAAGAGAAAATTTAACTAAACATGGGGCTATTGTTCAAAGAGCTAAAGAAACTATTAAAGTAAAAGGGGATGCAGATAGTTTACCAAAATCAATAAATTTTGATTTATCAAAGGCGAAAAATAAAGAAGCTATAAGAATATCAAATTTAGAAATTGCCAGTGAACTTACTGTACTTGATGATATAGAAACAATTCTTGGAAATGTGAGATTTGAAAAAAAATTAGCTAATGATTCAGAATCAATTTAGTAAAATTTTCATTAATTAACATAGTATTAAGATAATCGCTTACATTAAGTGATTATCTTTATTTACGTTAAATTAATTTTTTGTCAAAAGGTTAAATTTTGTGAAAAATTATGATAACATTTAATAAAGAATGAATAAAAGTGTATTATATTTGACTATTCTATAATATAATTAAGTTGTATGAAAGATTGGGAGGAGAGAGTAACTATGTATAAAGAGAAGTATGAACAATGGATAAGTTCTAACATCATATCAGATGAGATAAAAGAGGAATTAAAAGCTATTAAGGATGAAAAAGAAATCGAAGATAGATTTTATAAGGACTTAGAATTTGGTACAGGTGGATTAAGAGGAATAATCGGGGCTGGAACAAATAGATTGAATATATATACGGTTGGAAAAGCTACTCAAGGTTTCGCTAACTTTTTAAATAAGGAATACAAAGAAAATATTTCAGTGGCAATAGCTTATGATTCAAGAAATAAATCAGATGAATTTTCAAAGGCTGCTGCATTAACATTTGCAGCTAATGGGATAAAGGTTTATTTATTTGAAAGCTTAAGACCAACTCCAATGTTATCTTTTGCTGTAAGACATTTAAACTGTAAGGGTGGAATAGTTTTAACAGCATCTCACAACCCTAAACAATATAACGGATATAAGGCTTATGATGAAAATGGTTGCCAATTAACTGATGGACCAGCTGCAGAAGTAATAGGATATGTAAATGATATTGCAGATTATAGCTTAATAAAAACTATAACTGAAGAGGAAGCTATAAAAGAAGGATTATTAGTTTATATAGGTGAAGAGGTTGATAAAGCCTTTACAGAAGAATTAAAAGCTTTAACAATTAGAGAAGAATTAGTTAAAAACCATGCTAAGGATTTAAACATAGTATTTACACCAATACATGGTTCAGGTAACTTACCGGTAAGAAGAGTTTTAGAAGAACTTGGATATACAAATGTTAATGTAGTTAAAGAACAGGAAATGCCAAATGGTGAATTCCCTACAGCTCCATATCCAAATCCAGAGGATCCTAAAGTATTTGAACTTGCTTTAGAGTTATCTGATAAAGTTAATGGAGATATAATCTTTGGAACTGATCCAGATTGTGATAGAATTGGAGTAGTTGTAAAAGATAATGAAGGAAAATATCAAATATTAAATGGAAATCAAACAGGACTTCTATTAGCTAATTATATTATGTCATCATTAAAAGAAACGGGAAAACTTCCTGAAAATGGTGCTATAATTAAAACAATAGTTACAACAGAAGCCGTTAAAAATATAGCAAGAGATTATAACGTAGAAGTTTTTGATTTATTAACTGGATTCAAATATATTGGAGAATTAATGACAGAGTTTGAAAAAACAAATTCTCATAAATTCTTATTTGGATTTGAAGAAAGTTATGGTTGTTTAGCTGGAACTCATGCAAGAGATAAAGATGCAGTAGTTGCTGCTATGCTAATATCAGAAATGACTCTTTATTATAAAGAACAAGGAAAAACTTTATATGATGGACTAATGGAACTTTATAATAACTATGGATTCTTTAATGAAAGTTTAGTTTCTATTTCTCTAGAGGGGAAAGAAGGTCAAGAGAAAATAGGTAAATGTATAGAAGCATTAAGAAATACTAAAATTGAAACTATTAAAGATGTAAAAATAGCAACTTCACTTGATTATAAATTAAGTACAGAACTTAATAATTTAACAGGAGAAGAAAAAGTTCTAGACCTTCCAAAATCTAATGTGTTAAAATATATATTAGAAGATGATTCATGGTTTGTTGTAAGACCTTCAGGAACAGAACCAAAAATGAAAGTATATCTTGCAGTTAAGGGTTCAAGTATTGAAGATGCTAAGGCAAAATCAGAAGAGTTCAAAAACAATGTCATGGAAATAATAAATGAAAAATTAAATTAATATATATAGGGGCTGTATCAAAATTCTTTGGTATAGCCCTTGTAATGTTAAAAGAAGGAGTGAATTCAACTTTGAATTTTAGTGAATTTTCAAAAGAAAAATTAGGTAAATTAATCTTTATAGAATTAGATGGAGAGAAATTTATAGAAAGCTTAGGTGGAGATAATAAAAAACTTAAGATAAAAGAACTATACATACCAATAAATCCTAAATATTTAAGTGAGGACGCAAAAAAAGGTTATAAGTTTGATAAATTACCTATAACTTATTTTATAGAAGGAATGTTCTTAGCTATAGGTGGAGATAAAAATTTAAGATTTAATAAAGAGTATTTTAAAATTTTACCGCTTATAAAAGATGCCCTATTTATAGCAAAGGGAATTATAGCTGATAAAGTTAAGAAAAATGACCTTCAGGATGCTTTACTTCTTTTAGTTGGTCTTTGGGAATATGAAAATGATAAAGATGTAGCAGATAAAGCATTATATATCTGTGAAGCATTAAGAGAAAGTAATAGCGAATATAATGATTTACAATTAGACCTTTCAGAAAAAGCAAAGGAAAAATGGGCTCATGAATCATTCCCATATCTTTATAGTAGTTTAGCTTATAAAGATAAAAATGAGTTAAATAAATCATTTATAGAAATAAATGAGTATTTAAAAAATGGTGGGGAAAAAACAGCAGAAATAGAAGCGTTATATGAAGAGATTAAAGATGCTTTAGCCTATGAAGAAGGTAAAGATGAAATGCTTGAGGAGCCAGAAAAGGCATTGATAAAACTTTTACCGCTTGCAGATAAGTTCCCAGAGGATGCTATAATAAAATATTATATAGGAACCTGCTATAGAAGAATAGGAAACTTTGAAAAAGCTATTTATTATTTAAATGAAAGTTTAGCTTTAAATAATAATATTGTAGAAATAGTAAATGAACTTGGAATAAATTACGCTTCATTAAATGATTTTGAAAACGCAATAAAATGTTTTAGAAAAGCCTTTGAAGCTACTAAAGATGTTGAAATATGTACCAATTTAATAATGTGTTATGTAAATTCAGGGGATTTAGAGAATGCTAAAAAACATCTTAGTTTAGCAGAAGCTATTAAAAAAGATGATGAAATAGTAATGGAAATAAAAAAATATTTAGAAAATATGTAATATTTAAGCTTAATCTAGTAAATTATAGTAATATAATTTACTAGATTTTTTTATATAGAAATAATTAACTTAAAGCTATAGTTTTTTAGTTAAGTTATAAAGGAGATAAAATGTTTAAACAGCTTTTGGGATATTATATATATTCAGGAAATAAAGAAGATTTGTATAAAGAAATAAAAAAGAGGGAAAAAGTACATATTATATCAGGAAATTCAGAAATTATTTATAAGGGATATAAAAATAATCAGTTAGATAAAATTTATAAAGATGAAGATGCGCTTTTAATAGCTGATGGAATCGGAACAGTTTTAGCTTCTAAATTAATAGGGAATCCAATAGAAGAAAAAATAGCAGGAATAGATTTTATGAGTTTTTTAATTGAAAAATCTCTAGATGAGAATTTACCTATTTATTTATTAGGAGCTAAAAAAGAAGTAGTAAAAAAAGTAGTATTAAATTTAAGAGAAAAATATAAAGCTATAAATATAGTAGGATTCTCTGATGGTTATTTTGATTTAGATAATTGTGAAGAGATAATAAAAAAAATTAATTTATCAAAGGCAAAAATTCTTTTTGTAGCAATGGGAAATCCGAAGCAGGAAAAATTTATAGATAAGTATAAGGGGATTTTAAATTGTAAAATATTTATGGGGGTTGGAGGAAGTTTTGATGTTTTCTCTGGAAATATAAAAAGAGCACCTAAAATTTTTCTGAAATTAAACTTAGAATGGTTTTATAGAGTTTTAAGAAATCCTTCTAGAATTTTTAGATTAAAACATTTATTAGGATTTATTTTTTTAATAAGAAAGGAAAATAGGAGATGAAAAAAATTTTAATTATAGCCTGTTATTCACCTTTAATTAATAATTCAGCTGCTATAGAGACTCTTATGTATTTAAAGATTTTTTCAGATATGGGATTTAAGGTGGATTTAATAACTGTTGCCTTTGAAAAAAATAGTATTTATTATGATGAAAAAATTTATAATATGATGGATAAGAGGGTTAGGTTATATAAAATTTCAGCAGGGAAATTATTTAATAAAGCTACGGAAAAAAATAAATCAAAGAATATTAAAAATATAAATAGAGGTAAAAAAATAATTAGGGCTTTAAAAAAGAAAATTATGATTCCAGATGCTTATTATTTTTGGACTTTTAAAGCCTATGATTTTTTTAAAAAGAATTTAATTAAAGAAGATTATAAATTTATTTTTTCTATGCATGAACCACCTTCAAGTCATTTGTTAGCACTTAAAATAAAAAGACAATTAAAAATACCTTGGGTTACTTATTTTAGTGACCCTTGGATAAAGGATAGTTTAAGAGAGAATAATAGTTATTTAAGAAAATTAATAGAGAGTCGTTTAGAAAAGAAAGTAATAAATAATTCTGATAAATATATCTTTGTAACAGAGGAAAATAAAAATGATTTTAAAAGAAGATATAAAAAAATTAATGAAAATAATACATTTATAATTAAGAGAGCCTATGATGAAGAAATCTATAAAGAAGTTTTAAAAAAGCCCTATGATAAAAAAAATATAAGAATTAAATATATAGGAGAAATTTTTACAAAGCTTAGAGATATAACGCCATTTATAGATAGTATAAAAGAAATAAAGAAAAGAAATAATTCGTTTTTTGAAATTTTAAATATTGAATTTTATGGGAATATAGATGATGAAAATTTAAAAGAAAAAATATTAAAAGAAAATTTAATAAAGATGAAAAAAAGAATAGGTTTTAAGGATGCCATAGAGAAGATAATTAATTCAGATATTTTGATTGTTTTCGGAAATAAAAATTCAAAACAAATTCCAGCTAAAATATATGATTATTTAGGTAGTGAAGCATTGATATTAGTAATATTAGGAGATGAAAATGATCCTCTAAAAAAACTTTGTTTAAATATTGAAAATTGTTTTATTGTAGAAAATAATGTTTTAGATATAGAAAAAGAATTATATAATATAATAAAGGTTTTAAATAAAGAAAATATTTCTCTTCATAGAAGACAAGAATTTAGTTATGAAAATAGAAAAGAAGAGTTTATAAAATTAATAAAATCAATTAATAAAGATTAGAGAGAGGAGCTTTTGTTTTGAACAATTTAACAGTAGGAAAGTTTATAGATGATTTATCATCTGAGTTACCAGCACCAGGAGGTGGAGCTGTTGCGGCACTTGTTGCTTCTTTAGGAGGAGCATTAACTTCAATGGTGTATAGTTTAACAAAAGGAAAAAAAGTTTATGAAGAGTTAACTATAGAAGATAAAGAAAATATGGAAAAAGCTATAAAAGAAATTGAAGTTTTTACAAAAGAAGCTTTAGAGTATGGGAAAAAAGATGAAGATGCCTTTAATTTTTTAATAAGTACTTATAAATTACCTAAAGAAACAGATAGTGAAAAAGAAGAAAGAATAGTAGCTATTAGAAAGGCTACAGAAAATTGTATGAATGTACCTTTAGCTCTTGCTGAAAAATCAATAGTAGTTTATGAAAATATAAAATTCGCAGCGGAAAAAGGAAATAAAAATTTAATAACAGATGCTATGATAGCTGCTATTATGATAAATAGTGCAATAGAAGCTTCTATTATAAATGTTAAAATTAATTTAGCATCAATAAAAAATCAAGAGATAAAAGATAAAGTTCAAAAAAGAATTAAAGAAATAGAAGAGCAAAGTAATAGTTTAAAATTAGAAATTTTAAATTATGGATATAAAAATATATAAAAATATAAAAAATATAAAAAGGGGCTGTGTCTAATTATTTAGACACAGCCTCATCATCATGACTTTCAATTGTTTTATTGTTAGTATGTTCTAAAAGATGATTTAAATCTTTAAATTCATAACCATCAGATTTAAGTTTTTGAAGTACAGTATCTAAAATTTCTGTGTTAGTTTTAGATACTGCATGAAGTAGTAGTACTTCACCATTACAAGCTTTTGAAGTTATTTTTTTTATTGCAAATTCCTTAGAGGGTTGAGAATTAATCATCCAATCTTTGTAGGCAAAACTCCAAAGTACTGTGGAATAACCTAGTTTTTCAGTCTCAATTAAAGATTTATGGCTATATTTACCCATAGGTGGTCTAAAAAATTTAGGCATATCCTCACCAGTAACTTCCTTAAAATTCTTTTCTACCTCTAAAAATTCTTTTTGAAATTTTTCTTTATCATTAGCTAAAGCAGCCATAGATTTATGGCTAACAGAGTGATTACAAACTAAATGCCCACCTGCAACCATTTCTTTGACTATTTCAGGATGTTCTTTTATGTATGGATTAGTAACAAAAAAAGCAGCAGGTACTTTATTTTTATTTAGAATTTTTAATATTTCTAAAGTAAATCCATTTTCATAACCTTCATCAAAGGTTAAATAAAGAGTTTTTTCATTAGAATCTCCAGCAAATAATACTTTATGATTATTTACAAATGGAGTTTCTTTAGGTGGTAAAATAGTATTACTTTCTTTATCAATAGAATAATACCAATCAAATTCACGATTTACATTATTTAATGAATTAGAAAATGTTTTTAAAGGGAAAAATAAAAGTAAGGTGCTTAAAGAGAAAGAAACAAAATTAATCATAGATATCACCTCCCTATTTAGTATGCCAATTTACTAATATCTTATATAAGATATTATTGGGTTAAAAACCATTAAAAGCCATGTCTTGAAATATAATTAAAGCTAGAGTATAATTTTAAGGTATGAAGTGAATTTAGAGAGATATTATTTTTTATTAATTTAAAAGATAATTTAAAATAAGTAAAAGAAGAAAGGAATGTACATATGAAATTAGGAATTGTTGGATTACCAAACGTAGGAAAAAGTACATTATTTAATGCTATAACAAAAGCTGGAGCAGAATCTGCTAACTATCCATTCTGTACAATAGAACCAAATGTAGGAGTTGTAAGTGTACCAGATAAAAGATTAGATGTATTAGAAAAAATGTATGGATCAAAGAAGAAAGTTTATACTGCAATTGAGTTTTACGATATAGCAGGACTTGTAAAGGGAGCTAGTAAAGGTGAAGGTTTAGGAAATAAATTCCTTTCTCATATAAGAGAAGTTTCATCAATAGTTCACGTTGTTAGATGTTTCCAAGATGAAAATGTTGTTCACGTAGAAGGTTCAGTAGATCCAATAAGAGATATTGAAACTATAAATCTTGAGCTTATATTTGCAGATTTAGAAACTTTAGAAAGAAGAATGGAAAAATCAGCAAAACTTTTAAGAGCTAATGATAAAGTGGCAAAGGCTGAATATCCAATAATGGAGAGATTAAAAGCTCATCTTGAAGCTAGTAAACCAGCAAGAACTTTAGAGGCTACAGAGGAAGAAGCAGAAATAATTCAAGGGTTCTTCTTAATAACTTCAAAACCAGTTTTATATGCTTGTAACATTTCAGAAGATGATGTTGTAGCAGGAAACTTTGAAAATGACATGGTTAAAAAAGTTGAAGAATATGCTAAAACGGAAAATGCTGGAATAGTTGTTGTATCAGCTAAAATAGAAGAAGAGTTATCAGGTCTTGAAGATGATGAAAAGGCAGAAATGCTTTCAGAGTATGGACTAGATGAATCAGGTCTTGATAAATTAGTAGAAGCAAGTTATAAATTATTAGGTCTTATGAGTTATTTAACAGCTGGAGTACAGGAAGTTAGAGCTTGGACTATCAAAATAGGTACAAAAGCACCAGCAGCAGCAGGAAAAATACACTCAGATATCGAAAGAGGATTCATAAGAGCTGAAGTAGTAGCCTATGATGATTTAGTAGCCTGTGGTTCAGAAGCAGCGGCAAAAGAAAAAGGGCTTTATAGATTAGAAGGTAAAGAGTACGTAATGAAAGATGGAGATGTAGTAAACTTCAGATTTAACGTTTAATAATTTAGAATTTAGTAGAATTCAGAATGGAGGAGGAAATTCAGTTTGGCTGAATTTCTTTCTTTTTATTTTATTGAAAATAAAAAAAGTAAGCAATGCTTACTTTTATTATTTGTTTTCAATTTAACAAATAAATGGTGGGAATATGTGGGAATCGAACCCACCTATGATAGTATTAGTACCACAACTAGGTGTTGAAGACCTGTATAGCCACCAGACTATATCTACTCCCATGACTTTTACATTGTACTACCAGAAAAGAAAAATGTCAAAAAAATCACTTTAAATGTCAAAAAAATACATAAATATTAAAAGGAAGTAGAAAAATAGAAGTAACTATTAAAAGTTTTTTATAAATGTAATTAAAAAATATTATAAAATGTAAAATTTAATAAAAGTCTTTAAAACAGTGAGAAATTCTGTTGCAAAGATAACTAGAAATAGTGTAAATTATAATTAGGAATAATTTAATTATTAAGTAATTTATTAGTATATGCTTTATTTTTTATAAAAATAATCATTTAGAGCTTATTTTAATGATAAATTATTTTCAAAATTTAAAATTCTTATTAAAGTTGTGAATTTAACTTAGTAAGAAAAATCTAAAACTTAAGAAAAAATAAAATTAAGAAGCAAGAGAGTATAAGGAGAATAACAATGGAATTTAAACATATATCAGTGCTTTTAGAAGAATGTTTAGAAGGACTTAATATAAAAGAAGATGGGATCTATGTAGATTGTACTTTAGGTGGAGCAGGTCATTCAAGTGAAATAGCGAAAAGACTTGGAGAAGGTGGTAGATTAATAGGAATAGACCAAGATACAGATGCTTTAAAGGCAGCTGGTGAAAAATTAAAGGTTTATAATAATGCTACATTAGTTCATAGTAATTTCGAAAATATAAAATCTGTAATTGAAGATTTAGGCTTAGATGGAGTAGATGGAATATTAATAGATTTAGGAGTTTCTTCTTATCAATTAGATACTGCTGAGAGAGGATTCAGTTATATGCAGGATGCAGCTTTAGATATGAGGATGAATAGAGATATAGATTTTTCAGCTCATGATGTTGTAAATGGATATTCAGAGGATCAATTATATAAAATTATAAGAGATTATGGAGAAGAAAAATTTGCAAGAAGAGTAGCTCAATTTATTGTTAGAGCTAGAGAAGAGAAAACTATAGATACAACTTTTGAACTTGTTGAGATAATTAAAGCAGCAATTCCAGCAAAAGCTAGAAGAGAGGGACCTCATCCAGCAAAGAGAACATTCCAAGCTATTAGAATAGAAGTTAATAGAGAACTTTCTATAATTTCTAAAACTATAAAAGATGGTGTTGAAAAATTAAATAAAGGTGGAAGAATGGCAATAATAACATTCCATTCATTAGAAGATAGAATTGTAAAAACAACATATAAAGAACTTACACATCCGTGTACTTGTCCAAGTGAGTTCCCAATATGTATTTGTAATAATACTCCTGAGGTTAAAATTATAACAAAAAAACCTATCGAAGCATCTAAAGAGGAGTTAGAATTCAATCCAAGAAGTAGAAGTGCAAAATTAAGGGTTATAGAGAAACTATAATATAAGTTAATTAGATTTAAGGGAAGTGTAATATATGGGATTAAGGGATTATAGAGGTTATGAGAACTTGCAGCCCCAAAGAAGGGAAGCAGAAAGAGAATTTGATCCAAAAGAAAAAAGATTATACCTAAAAAAAATAGCTAGGTTAAAAAAGAAAAAAGATCAGAGTTTCAAAAATAGTGTATTAATGGTTGCAGTATTAACCTGTGTTTTAGGTGGAATTATTATAAAAAGGGATAGTAATATTTATAATATGCAAAGTAACATAAAAAAGATGGAAAGTGAAGCTAAGTTAATTGGGGAGCAAAATGAAGATTTAAGAATTAAATTACTTCAAAATTCATCTTTAGAGAAAATAGAAAAGATAGCAAGGGAAAAATTAAAGATGATAGATCCTCAAAAAGAGGACATAATGGATGTTAAAAATCCAAGTGATGCTAACTAGGTTATTAATTAAAGAGATAATTAGTATTTGGGTTTTATCGAAATTTAAGTTAAATAGCTTAATTTTGATAATACCCAATTTCTATTATAATTAGAAATAGTTTTTAAATTAATTTAGGGGGAAATTAATGAAAAAATTAAATAACAATAAAGTAATAAAATTTAGAAATAAGAAAAAAAATATTAATAAAAATTTAAATGCAAAAAATAAATCAAGAATTTTTTTATTAGGGGCTTTAATAGTCTTAGGAATGTTTGTTTTAAGTTTAAGACTAGCCTGGATTACTGTTTTTAGAGGTGATGAGTATTCAAAATTAGCAACAGAGCAATGGACTAAAGAAGTAGAGGTTAAAGCTAAAAGAGGAAGGATATTAGATAGAAATAGTATAGATCTTGCTGTTAGTGGAGATGTTTATAGAGTAGATTTGGACCTTAAAACTTTAAGAGAAACTTTAGGGGATACTATAACTAAAGAAATAAAAAATAAAGAGGGTAAAATAGATAAAGATCAAATTACTTTAGAACAGAAGGATAAGTTAGCTAATAGTTTAGCAGAAATTTTAGAAAAAAATAAAGAAGATATTATAAAACTTATAGATAATAAAGATCTTAATGCTGCTGAATTAGCAAGACAGATAGATAAAGAAAAAGCAGATAAAATAAAGGAGCTTAAAATTAGGGGTGTATTAGTTTCAGATGATACGAAAAGATATTATCCTAATGGTTCATTACTTGCCCATGGACTGGGGACTATAGATTCTAATGGGAAAGGATTAATAGGTCTTGAATTACAATATGATTCAATTTTATCCGGAGTTTCAGGAATAAAAATAGGTGAAAACAGTCCTTTTGGCAATGAAAGTTATACAAGCCCTGTACAGGGAAAAGATTTAATTTTAACTATAGATCAAAAAATACAACATATAGCTGAGAGAGAAGCTAAAAAAGCCTTAAAAGAGGAGAATTCAGAATCAGTTAATGTTCTTGTAATGGACCCTACAACTGGTGAAATTTTAGCTATGGCAAGTGAGAAGTCCTTTGATCCAAATAATCCAAGAGAAAATTTTGAAAGTTTTTCAGGACAAAATGATGGTGAAAAGATTCAACAGATGTGGAGAAATAAGGTTGTTTCTGATATCTATGAGCCGGGTTCAACTTTTAAAGTTATAATGGCAGCTGCTGGAATAGAAGAGGGGGTTGCTGGAAATGGGGAATCCTATTATTGTTCTGGTTCTAAAAAAGTAGATGGAAGGATTATTCATTGTTGGAAAAGAGAAGGCCATGGAGCACAAAGCTTTGAACAAATTCTCAATAATTCCTGTAATCCAGGATTTATGGATATTGGTATGAAGCTTGGAAAAGAAAAAGTTCAAAAATATGTAGAGGCTTTTGGATTTGGAAATTTAACAGGAATAGATTTGCCTGGAGAATCTAAAGGAATAATAAAAAAATTAGAGGATATGTCTCTTGTAGATTTAGCTACAATATCTTTTGGGCAAACAAATGCAGTTACTATGGTTCAATTATTAACAGCTTTTAATGCTACCGTTAATGGTGGTTATTTAATAACACCACATATAAATAAAGAAATTACTCATTTAGATAAAAGTGGAGTAAGAGTAATTGATGAAAAATATGAGCCTGAAAAAACCAATGTAATAAGTGAAGAAACTTCAAAAAAAATAAGAGCTATGCTTCAATTAGTTGTAGATAATGGTACTGGGAAAAAGGCTTTTATAGAAGGATATAATGTTGGTGGAAAAACTGGGACAGCCCAAACTGTAGATAGTAGTACTGGAACCTATGGGAAAAATAAAATAGCTTCATTTATAGCTGAGGCACCATCAGACAACCCAAAAGTGACAGTTTTAGTAACTGTTGATGCTCCAAAAGCAACAGCGGAAAGTGGTGGAACTGTAGCAGCACCGGTTGCTAAAAGAATATTAGAGGGGATTTTTAATTATAATTCACCAGAAAGTTTAACTTTTGAAACTAATCTTAGTAAATCAGTTATAGTACCAGAGGTTAGAGGAAAAGAAATTAGTACTGTAGAAGGGATTTTAAAAGAAAATAAATTGAATTTTGAAAAAACTTCAGAGGGGAATTTCGTTAAATCAATAAATCCTATTCCTGGCTCTATTATTGGGGAAGGTGAAACTGTAAAAATAGAATTAAGTAATAGGGCAAGTCATGAAAAAGAGGTAATAGTTCCGGAGTTTTTAGGCTATTCAAAGGAAATGGCAGAAAAACTTGCAAAAAATATAGGTCTTAATGTTGCATTTAAAGGTGAAGGAGACTTAATTCAAAGTCAAACAGAGAAATCAGGAACAAAAGTTAAAAGTGGAACTAAAATAGTTTTTAATTTAAAAAAGTAAAAATTAAAGAAAAATGAATTTAATATGTTTATTAAACATATTATTTAAGGATATATCTTTTATAGGTATATCCTTATTTTTTTTAGGAGGGTGTAGAGGGTGAGTAAAAATTTTAATGATAACATAACAACTAAAAAAAGAATTATAATTCTTTTTGTTTTAGTTTGTTTTATTCTAGGAGCATTAATGACAAGAACTTCTTATATAATGCTTTTTAAAAATGAAGAATATACACAAAAAGCAGTGGATCAATGGACTAGTGATGTAAGAATATCAGCTAAGAGAGGAAAAATCTTAGACAGGGATGGAAAAGAATTAGCTGTAAGTGGAAATGTTTATAGAGTAGATTTAGATTTAAAGGCTATAAGTAAATATAATAAGGAAAAAGAAACAACTAATGAAGAATTAGGAAAAAAATTAAGTGAAGCTTTAGAGATGGATTATGAAAAGGTATTAAAACAACTTAACTATAGACTACCATCAGGAAAGCCAGCACAGGGTGCAATTGTAGCTAGAAGAATATCAAAAGAACAGGCGGATAAAGTTAAAGAGCTTAATATTGAAGGTGTGATGGTTTCAGCAGACACAAAAAGATATTATCCAAATAATGATTTTTTATCTCAAGTACTTGGAAATACCAATTCAGATGGTAAAGGGTTAAATGGAATAGAACTTATTTATGATGAAGTTTTAGCTGGGACTCCTGGAGTTAGAATTACTGAACTTGCAAAAGAAGGAGAAAAAAATGATGAGATAATATCAAATTTTACAGCTCCAGTGGATGGTAAAGATGTAGTTTTAACTATAAATGAAAAATTACAATACTTTGCAGAAAAATCAGCAGAGTATGCCCTTGAAAAAGAACAGGCTGATGCAGTGAGTATTTTAATTATGGATCCAAACAATGGTGAGGTATTAGCTATGGCAAATACACCAGGGTATGACCCTAATAATCCCTTTGAAGGTTTTGAAGATTTTAAAGGTAATACAGAGGGTGAACAATTACAAAAAATGTGGAGAAATAGAGCAGTATCAGATACCTTTGAGCCTGGATCTATTTTTAAAGTAGTAACAGCAACAGCAGCTCTTGAAGAAGGTGTTGCAAATAACGGAGAAAAATATAACTGTGGTGGAAGTTTAAATATTGGAGGACGTAATATTAAATGTTGGAAAAGAGGAGGACATGGTGAACAGGATTTCACATCTATTGTAAAAAACTCCTGTAACGTTGGTTTTATGAAACTTGGAGAAGCTTTAGGGGCTGAAAAACTTACAGAATACATTAAAAAATTTGGACTTGGAACAAAATCAGGGGTAGATTTACCAGGGGAAGCAAATGGAATAATAAAAAAGGCAAATAAAATAAGTGAAACAGACCTTGCTACAATATCTTTTGGACAAACTAATACAGTTAATATGATTCAATTCTTAACTGCATTTAATTCTATAGCCAATGGTGGAAAACTTATACAACCACATTTGATGAAGGAGATAAAACATACAGATGAAAATGGAGAAACCATTATTGATAAAGAGTTTGAACCAATTGTAAAAGAAAATATAGCAAGCGAAGAAACTTTAAAAACCTTAAGAGGAATATTAGAAGAAGTTGTAACAAGTGGAGGTGGTCATAATACTTATATAGAAGGCTATAGAATTGGCGGGAAAACTGGAACTGCTCAAAAAGTAAAAGAAACAGGGGGATATGGTGGCGGATATGTAGCTTCCTTTGTAGGAATGGCACCGGCAGATAATCCAAAAGTTTCAGTTTTTGTATCTATAGATAATCCAAAGGCAGGGGCATATTATGGTGGGCAAATTGCTGCACCACTTGCAAAGCGTGTATTTGAAGATATATTCAATTATTTAGGAGCTGATTACTTTGGTGCTACAGATGAAAGTACTGCTGATATTATGATTCCAGAGGTCAGAGGAATGAAAGTGAGCGATGGTAAAAAAATATTAACAGATTCAGGTTTAAAAGTTAAAATTGATGGTAAGAATGAATATATAGCCGATATGAACCCTAAACCAGGCTTTAGCGTTAAAGAAGGAACTGAGATAATACTTTACAGTGGGGAAAGTTCAAACTATAATAAAGATGTTATAGTTCCGAATCTTATAGGACTCACTAAAGATATGGCTGAAAGTCTCTTAGAGAAAATAGGTATCAGTGGAAAGTTTGAAGGTGAGGGAATTATCTCTAGGCAGAGTGTAGAACCAGCTGGAGTAATCAAAAAAGGCGAAACTATAATATTTACATTAACAGCAGATTAAATTAAGTTAAATTTGCATGTGGGGATTACATCTTCACATGCTTGTATTTTGAGAATTAATTTGTGAATTTAAGCATAGTATTTAAGGAGTGAAAGTATGCTTTTAAAAGATTTGTTAAAAAATAGCAATTATACATTAATAAAAGGAACTGATAGTTTAGAAGTAAATAAGATATGTTATGACAACAGAAAAGTAACAGAAGGAGATTTATTTTTAGCTGTAAAAGGTTTTAAAGTTGATGGTCATGATTTTATAGCAGATGCTATAAAAAAAGGTGCTAAAATTATAGTTTTAGAAGATGAAATAGAAATAAGTGAAGATGTAACTATAGTAAAAGTTGATAATACAAGAAAAGCATTAGCAGAAATATCATCAAATTACTTTGGAAATCCAAAGGACAAACTTAAATTAATAGGAATAACAGGAACTAATGGGAAAACAACTTCAGCTTTTATAATTAAATCAATATTAGAAAAAGCAGGTAAAAAAGTTGGACTTATTGGAACAATTGCAAACTATATAGGAGACAAAAAGCTACATACTGAAAGAACAACTCCAGAGTCTTTAGAATTACATGAGCTTTTTGCAGAAATGGTTAAAGAAAATGTGGAATATTGTGTTATGGAAGTTTCATCACATTCATTAGACCTTTATAGAGTTTATGGAGTGGAATTTAACATAGGGATTTTCACTAATTTAACAAGAGATCATTTAGATTTCCATAAGACTTTTGATAATTATTATAATGCAAAATTTAAATTGTTTAGAAACTCAAAAAAAGCAATTGTAAATTTAGATGATTCTTATGGTGAAAGAGTTTTAGATGATTTAATAAAAGAAAAGATAGAAAATAGTAGTTTTTCTATAAATAAAAATTCAGACTTTAAGGCCTATGAGGTTAAAAGTCATTCAAATGGTTCAGAATTCAAATTAAATATAAATTCAAAAGAAGAAGAGTTCTCAATTAATATACCAGGACTTTATAATATTCATAATGCACTTGGTTGCATACTTGCAGCCTATAATTTAGGAATAGACATGGAGTCAATAAAAAGAGGGGTAGAGGATGTAACTATACCAGGAAGATGTGAAATGGTTGCTAAAGATAGAAATTTACCTTATAGTATAATAATTGACTATGCTCATACTCCAGATGGCCTTGAAAATATCTTAGAGACAATAAAAGGCTTTGTTAAAGGGAGAATAATCACAGTATTTGGTTGTGGTGGAGATAGAGATAAGATTAAAAGACCACAGATGGGTGAAATAGCCTGTAAGTTATCAGATCTTGTGGTAGTAACTTCTGATAATCCAAGAACAGAAGAACCAATGGCTATAATAGATGATATAGTTAAACCTTTAAGTTATGAAAACTTTATAGTAGTAGAAAAAAGATATGATGCTATAGCAAAAGCTATTGAAATCGCAAAAGAAGATGATGTTATTTTAATAGCAGGAAAAGGTCATGAAACTTATCAAATATTAAAGACAGGGACAATTCACTTTGATGAAAGAGAAGTTGTTTATGAAATTTTAGATAAATAGGAGAAGATTTTTATGTTAGAATTAAATTTTCAAGAATTAGTAGAAACTACTAAAGGTGAAGTAGTAAAAAGTCCTAAGAATTACAAAGGTATAAAGTTATCAACTGATACTAGACAAATAGAAAAAGATAGTATTTTTCTTGCTTTAAAAGGAAAATCATTTAATGGAAATGAATATGCTAAAAAAGCTATAGAAATGGGAGCTACAACAGTAATAGTTGATGAAGTATTATTTGACGTAAATGAGCTTTCAGAGGATATAGCAGTTATAAAAGTAGAAGATGGACTAAAAGCTTTAGGTGATATTGCAAGATTCTATAGAAAAAAATTAGGATTAAAAGTAGTTGGAGTAACTGGTTCAGTAGGAAAAACTTCAACAAAAGATATTGTAACAGCACTTTTAAGTGGAAAATACAATGTATTTAAAACTAGAGAAAATTTCAATAACCATATAGGTGTTCCATTAATGGTATTAGAGCTTGATAGCAGCTATGATATAGCAGTTATTGAAATGGGAATGAACCATATGGGCGAAATAGATTATCTTGTAAATATAGCAAACCCAGATGTAGCTATGATAACAAATATAGGTACAGTTCATTTAGAGCATTTAAAAACTCAAGATAACATATTAAAGGCTAAAATGGAAATAACAAATCTTTTCGGAAAAGAAAATTTATTAGTTGTAAATGGTGATGATGAAAGACTTGGAAATTTAGATAATCTAGGATTTAAATTAATAAAGACAGGATTATCAAAAGATTTATCATTAAAAGCTACAGATATAAAAACAGACAAGTTAACTTCAGAGTTTAAAGTTATAGATAATGGAGAAGAAATAGATTTTTCTCTTCAAATGGCTGGTATACACAACGTAAGCAATTTTATGTTAGGGTATGCTATTGCAAAAGAATTAGGCGTAACAGTTGAAGAAATGAAAAAAGGTCTTGAAGAGAACTTAGATGCTACAGGGATGAGATTAGAACTTATAAAAGCACATGGATATACAGTATTAAATGACTGTTATAACTCAAGTCCTGAAGCAGCTAGAACTTCTATTGATGTATTCATGACAATTGAAGGAAAAAGACATATAGCTGTACTTGGAACTATGAAAGAACTTGGAGTTAAATCAGAAAGTTGTCATAGAGAAGTTGGAGAATATGCAAAAGCAAAAAATATTGATGCTATATTTGTATTTGGTCCAGAAACAGAATTCTTCAAAGAAGGATTTGGAGATAATGCTTTCCACTTTGAAAGTAAAGAAGATTTAATAAATAGCTTAAAATCTTACATTAAAGAAGAAGATGTAATTTTAATAAAAGCATCAAGAGGACTAAAATTTGAAGAAATAACAAAGGTATTGATATAATACTGTTATTTTAAGGAGGTGTAGTTACCAAAGGGAGAGAGCTTGGTAACAATTTAATAATATGAGTGCAATTAAAGAAATAATAAACCCAGTAATAGTACTGGCATTAGTATTAGGATTTATAATATCAACAATAATAGGACCATTATTAATTCCATTACTTCATAAATTGAAGTTTGGACAGAATATTAGAGAAGAAGGTCCAAAAAGTCACTTTAAAAAAGCAGGGACTCCAACTATTGGAGGATTAATCTTTATAGTAGGAACTACTATAGCAATTATTATTTTATATGCTTTAGGTTATGTTAAAAGCGAAGCTATTGTAGTGTTATTATCATTTATTGGATTTGGATTTGTTGGATTCTTAGATGATTTATTAAAAATAATACACAGAAATAATTTAGGTCTTAGAGCTTGGCAAAAAATGGTTTTATTACTTATAGTATCAGGAGCATTATCAATTTATGCTTATATACATGTAGGGACAAAGGTTCATGTACCATTTACTGATATTTTCTTAAATTATAGTTGGTTCTATATTCCTTTCGTTATTGTTTATTTTGCAGGAGCAACAAATGCAGTAAACTTAACAGATGGATTAGATGGACTTGCAACTTCAGTTACAGTTTTAGTAACAACATTCTTTGCTATAGTTAGTTATAGTTTAGGGCAAACAAGTTTAGCTATATTCTGTGTAGTTTTAGCTGGTTCATTACTTGGATTCTTAAGATTCAATGCCTTCCCAGCTAGAATATTTATGGGGGATACTGGTTCACTTGCTTTAGGTGGTGCAGTATCAACAGTAGCATTATTACTTCAAATGCCATGGATATTAGTTATCGTAGGTGGAATATATGTTATAGAAACATTATCAGTTATACTTCAAGTTGGATCATTTAAATTAAGAAAGAAAAGAATATTTAAAATGGCTCCAATACACCATCATTTTGAATTTTATGGTTGGAGTGAAGTTAAAATAGTTTCTATATTTTCTATAATAACTGTAATTCTTTGTTTTATTGGTTTCCTAGCTGTTTAATAGGAGGTAAGTATGAGGGGGTTTTTTAAAAAAATTTTTGGTGATGGTAGAAAAGGAACTATAGATTATTATCTATTAAGTGTAATAATTATTCTTTTAGCCATTGGTTTAGTTATGGTATACAGTGCAAGTTCTTATAAGTCTATGCTTGAAAAAGGGAATAGTATGAGTTATGCATTTAAACAAGGTGCATTTGCTATACTTGGATTATTTACTATGTGGCTTATGACAAAATATGACCACAGAAAATTAAAAAAATTCTGTCCCTATTTAATTATAGGAATAGTTATATTATTAGGAATAATACTTTTAGCAGCAGCTGGAGTTTTACCTGAAAAAATAGCACCAAATATAAATGGAGCCAGAAGGTGGATTTATATAGGTCCTATATCTTTTCAGCCTTCAGAACTTGCAAAATACACGGTAGTATTATATTTAGCTATTTATCTTTCTAATAAGGGAGAAAAGATAAAGAAATTTTGGACTGGCATAGTTCCAGGGCTTCTAGTGGTAGGTCTTATTGCAGGAATGGTTTTAGCGGGAAAAAGTATGAGTATTACAATGGTAATACTTTTAACTGCATTTTTCATGCTTATAGTTGCTGGAATGAAATTTAGCCATATTTTAGTTTTTCTTGGAGGCGGTGCAGCTTTAGTAACAGCGTTAATAAAGTTAGCTCCTTATAGAATGTTAAGATTTGAAAGTTATAAAAATCCATGGCTATTTCCTAAAAAGGAAGGTTATCAACTTATACAATCATTCTTATCTTTAGGAGCTGGTGGACTTACTGGACTTGGTCTTGGAAAATCAAGACAAAAAACTATGTACATGCCAGAGCCACATAATGATTTTATTTTTGCAATTATTGCTGAGGAACTTGGACTTTTAGGTTGTCTATTTATTATTTCTCTATTTATATTTTTTATTTATAGAGGTGTATTAATAGCCTTTGGAGCAAGAGATACTTACGGAATGCTTTTAGCAATGGGGATAACTTCTATAATAGCAATTCAAACTATTATAAATATTGCAGTTGTAACAGGGTCAATGCCTACAACAGGGGTGCCACTTCCATTTATAAGTTATGGAGGAACCTCTCTAGTTATTAATTTAGCTGCAATGGGAGTTTTACTTAATATATCAAGAAGTTCAAAAAAAAGTTTTAAAGCAGTTTAGGATGGTTTATACCATCCTTTTTTTTATTGGTTAATATATTTAAGTTGATTTATAATGAATAGTTCTATAATTGATACAAGTAAGTTTAAATTTGATTAACAAAATTTCACAAAAAAGTAATAAAAATATTGATTTAAAATGTTATGATAATAATGTATAGCTATGTTGTTTAAAGAAAGGGGAACTATGGATAATCAAGTACAAAAATTTATAGAGAAAAAGAAACGTAAGAAATTAAGAAAAAAAGTAGTTATGATAGTTTTTTTAATAACAGGAGTAACTTTAGGGGTAATGTTTAAGGGAAGTTTTTTTAATATAAATGATATTAAACTTCAAGGAAATGTAATTTTAGATGAAAAAAATATAGTAAAAGAAAAAGAAATTTTAGGGCAAAATATATTTTTATTTGATAATAAAAAATTAGAAAATATAATACTTAGTAATCCTTATATACAATCAGTAAATATAAAAAAGGAATTACCAAATAAATTGAAGGTAGCAATAGAAGAGCGAAAGATGATATATAAAATAAAAGAGGGCGATAAAAATTACATATTAAATAAATCTTTAGTATTAATGGATATAAAAGATTCTTTAGAGGATGGTGTATCACTTATTGAATTGCAGGGAATAACTCTTGAAAACAAAGTGATAGGAGAAACAATAATAAAAGATGAAGGAAGAATAAAAGCAGCAGAAATATTAGGAGAAAATTTATTAGATAAAGAAAAGAAAATGGCTTTAGCGGATAATGTTGAAATTAATTCCTTAAATAATATAGTAATGAATAAAGGTAATATTAAAATAATATTAGGGAATTTAGATAATTTAGAAGAAAAATATAATAAAGCTTTAAAAATATTATCCTCAGAAGCTAGTAATATGGAAAGTGGTTATATAGATGTAAGCTTTAATGGAAACCCAGTAATTAAAGAAGAAGAAGCAAAAACAGAAAAAAAAGATAATTAAAATCTATTTATTTTGAAAATACTCTTTAAAAAAGTTAAAATAATTAATAAAATAGTATTAAATTATTTTGAATTTTTTGCAAAATGTTATAGAATATATGTAAAGAGGAAGGTGGATAAAGAATGGATATTAAGGGAAATATAGAAAATGCATTAGAGAGTATACCAAAAGATGTTACGCTAATAGCCGTTTCTAAGACCAAACCCCTAGAACTTTTAGAAGAAGCTTATAAAGAAGGTATTAGAGATTTTGGAGAAAATAAAGTTCAAGAATTAGTAGGAAAGTACGATGAATTTCATAAAGATGTAAAATGGCACTTAATAGGACACTTACAAAAAAATAAAGTTAAATATATTGTAGGTAAGGTTCATTTAATACATTCTTTAGATGGTATAGATTTACTTAAAGAGATAGAAAAAAGATATAAGACAGAAGGGTTAATAGCAGAGGTTCTAATTCAAGTAAATATTGGCAGAGAAACTCAAAAATATGGGGTTTTAGAAGAAAATATTTATGATATAATTAGAGAGGTAGAATCCTTACATCAAGTAAAGGTTAAAGGTCTTATGGCAATAATACCTAAAGGGAATAAAGAAGAAAATAAAATATACTTTGATAAAATGAAAAAAATATTTGATGAATTAAAGGATAAATCATATAACAATGTATCTATGGAGATATTATCAATGGGGATGACCCATGATTATTTAGAGGCTATAGAGGCAGGTAGTAATATGGTAAGAATCGGTGAAGGAATTTTTGGTAAAAGAGATTATAATAAGCTTGGTTTATAATAAAAAAAATTAGGAGGAGAAAAAGATGGCAAAAGTTTTTGGTAAGATGAGAGAATTATTAGGATTTGAAGAGGATGGAGAAGATTTTGAAGATGAATTAGAAGAGGTAGGAGAAGGTCATGGTGAGGAATCAAACTATGAGCCAGTAATAAAGACAGCACCTGCACAACAAGCAGCTTCAACAAGTAAAATAGTTAATATTCATAGTGCGTCAGCAGCTAAAATAATGATAACTAAACCTATGTCCTATGAAGATGCAGCAGAAATAACTGATGCTTTAAAAAATAGAAAAATAGTAGTAGTAAATACTAGTGCATTAGAAACAAGAACAGCTCAAAGATTATTAGATTTTATAAGTGGAGCAATATATGCTTTAGGTGGAGAACTTCAAGATGTAGAAAATAGAATTTATATAGTATCACCATCTAACGTAGAAGTTAACAATGAACTTAAAAGTGAATTAACTTCAAAAGGTTTATTCGGTTGGAAGTAGTATAAATGAACAAAGAAAGTTTTTTAAATTATTTTAAGGATGAAGATCAATTTGAAATAATAAAATTATATAATCTTTACGTAAAGGCCTCTAAAACAGGTGCAATGTTTTGCAGTGATGAATTCTATTCACCTAAAATTTGGTCAAAGGTAAGCAATTTAGGGCTTGAAGGGGTTTCTATAGATTCCTATGGATTATTTGAAGAAGGCGAAAAAAAAATAATAGTATTCAATAAAGAGGAATATATAGAGCCACCTTTAATCTTAGTGAAAATAAGTTGTAATACTAAGTTTGTAAAGTTAGAGCATAAAGATTTTTTAGGTTCAATAATGGCACTAGGAATAAAAAGAAGTAAACTAGGAGATTTAATTTTAGCAGAAGATGGTGTTTGTTATTTTGCTACCTTCATAAACATGGCAGAATACATATTAGAGAATTTGCATAAAATAAAGAGTTTAACATGCAAATGTAACATAGTAGAGAATCCATTAGAAGCGCCAAAGGTTGAATTTAAAGAAGAACTTGTACTTTGTACTTCACGTAGAGTTGATAATATAGTAGCAGCCATAACAAAACTTTCAAGAAACAAGGCTGTAGAACTTATAGATAAGGGGCTAGTACTTTTAGATTATAATAGCGTAAGTAATAAAAGCTTAGAAATAAAGGTAGGCTCTAGATTAACAATAAGAGGCTTTGGGAAATTTAAAATTATGGAAACTATAGGAAAAACGAAAAGTGATAGAGAAAAATTAATAATATTAAAGTATTCTTAGGGGGAATGTTAGATGAAACTGACACCAATGGAAATAAGTAATAAAGAATTTAAAAAAGTATTAAGAGGTTATTCATCAGAGGAAGTTGATGAATTTTTAGATAGAGTTGTTGAAGAGTATGAGGCTTTATTTAAGGAAAATTCTCAATTAAAAGATAAGTTAGATAATACAATAGAAAAATTAAATCATTATACTCAAATTGAAAATACAATTCAAAATACATTAATATTGGCTCAAGATACAGCAGAGCAATCAAAGAGATCAGCCCAAGAAGAGGCTGATAGAATAATTAGAAAAGCTAATGATACAGCTCAAAAAATTCTTGATAAAGCTCATAATGATGTACTTCAAATTAATGATGATTATGATAAAACAAAACAAGAATTCTCTAAATTTAGAGCTAAATTTAGAAACTTCATGGGATTCCAAATGGAAACTTTTGATGATTTAGAAAAAGATTTTGTGAAAAACTTTAATATATCAAAGCCAACTGAAGATGTTGAAGAAAAAGGAATAGAAGTTGAGGCAGTTAAGCCGATGACTAGTGATTCTTATGGCTATGCACCAAGTTATAGTCAAAATAACTATGACAGTAGTTCAAGTGAACCAGAAGATTTAGGGTTAACAACACAAATGAATTTCCCATCAAATGAAATTGAATTTGGAAATGATGAAGAGGATGAAGATATTGAAGCAACTCAACAAATCAATTTAAATGAAATCAATGATGATTTATTCATGGATGATGACATGAAGGAAATAAAAAGTTATTTTGCAAAGAATTAACTAAAAAATCTCACTTCTAGAACTAAGGAGTGAGATTTTTAATTATAGAAGAAATAGGAGTTTGAAACAAATGGAAAAAATAGAGTTAATAATAGAAGAGAAGGATAATGAAGTAAGAGCGGATAAAATCCTAGCTAGTGAAATAGAGAATTTGTCTAGAAGTTTTATACAAGGACTTTTTGAAGATGGAAAAGTTTTAGTAAATGGAAAAACTAGCAAAGGAAAATTAAAATTAAAGACTGGTGATAAGGTAGAAATAGAAATTCCAGAACCAGAAGAATTAAAGGTAGAACCAGAGGACATAGATTTAGATATAATTTATGAAGATAAAGATGTAATAGTTGTTAATAAGGAAAAGGGAATGGTAGTTCATCCAGCACCAGGAAACTATACAGGAACTTTAGTTAATGCTCTTTTATATCACTGTAAAGATTTATCTGGAATTAATGGAGTAATTAGACCAGGAATTGTTCATAGAATAGATAAAAATACTTCAGGAATATTAGTTATAGCTAAAAATGACTTTGCACATCAAGAATTAGCTGAGCAATTTAAAGAACATAGTATAAAAAGAGAGTACTATGCAATTGTTGAAGGTAGAATGGGTAAATTAGAGGGAACTATAGATGCACCTCTTGGAAGACATCATAGAGACAGATTAAAATATGCTGTTGTTAAAGATGGAAAAAGAGCTGTTACCCATTATGAAGTTTTAGAGGTTTATAAAGGCTACTCACTTGTAAAATGTAGATTAGAAACAGGTAGAACACATCAGATAAGAGTACATATGGCTTTCATTGGTCATCCTTTAGTTGGTGATGAAGTTTATGGATTAAAGAAACAAAAATTTGTAAAAGACGGGCAGGCTCTTCATGCAAAAAATTTAGGATTTGTACATCCTACAACAAAGGAATATGTAGAGTTTAGCTCGAAATTACCTGAATATCTAAAAGAATTAATAAGAAAGTTAGGAGGAGAATATGAAGATTAAAGCAGTTTTATTAGATGAAAAAGCTATAAAAAGAGCCCTTATTAGAGTATCTCATGAAATAATAGAGAAAAATAAAGGGGTAGAAGATATTGTTTTAGTAGGGATAAAAAGAAGAGGATACCCTTTAGCTAAAAGAATTAGTGAATGTATAGATAATATAGAGGGAATTAAGCTTCCTGTAGGTAGCTTAGATATAACTTTATATAGAGATGATTTAAGTAATATAACAGAGGTTCCAAATGTAAAAAGTGAACATTTAGATATTGAAGTAAAAGGAAAAAAAGTTATAATTGTTGATGATGTGCTTTATACTTGTAGAACTGCTAGAGCAGCTATGGATGCTATAATAGATACAGGAAGACCAAGTGCTGTTCAACTTGCAGTTTTAGTAGATAGAGGGCATAAAGAACTTCCAATAAGAGCAGATTATGTGGGAAAAAATGTTCCAACTTCAAAAGAGGAAATTGTAAAAGTTGAAATTGTTGAAATTGATGAAGTTGATTCAGTAAAAATTTATGAATAATTAAAAGAACAAAAGGAGAGTAAAGAATGGATTACAAATTAATTGCTACAACTACTTTTGGTATAGAGGCAATCACAGCAAAAGAATTAAAAAACTTAGGATATGAAGATCTTAAAGTAGAAAATGGTAGAGTAGAATTTGAAGGGGATGAAATGGATATAGCAATTGCTAACACTTGGCTTAGAACAGCTGAGAGAGTTCTTATTAAAGTTGCAGAATTCAAAGCTGAAAGTTTTGAAGAGTTATTTAATGGAACAATAGCAGTTGATTGGGCAAGCATAATACCTGTAGATGGAAAAATGCATGTAATTGGTAAATCAATAAAATCAAAATTATTCAGTGTACCAGATTGTCAATCTATCGTTAAAAAAGCAGTAGTTAAATCAATGCAAAGAAGTTATGATAAAGAAATTTTTGCAGAAGATGGTCCAGTTTATAAAATAGAAGTGGCACTTCTTAAAGATGTTGTTACTTTAACTATAGATACTTCAGGTGAAGGACTTCATAAAAGAGGTTATAGAGAACATTCAGGGCAAGCACCTTTAAAAGAAACTTTAGCAGCAGCTATGGTTTATATAGCTAAATGGGATGATACAAAGCAACTTGTAGATCCTTTCTGTGGTTCAGGAACTATATTAATAGAAGCAGCAATGATAGCTAAAAATATGGCTCCAGGGCTTAACAGAAAGTTTGTAAGTGAAACTTGGCCATCAATGGATGCTGAAACTTGGGAACAGGTGAGAGAAGGGGCTAGAGCCGCTATAAAGGATAAAGATATAAAACTTATAGGGTATGATATAGATAGTTGGGTTCTAAGAACAGCTAGAAATAACATAGAAAAAGCAGGCCTTGAGGATTGTATAGAACTTCAAAGAAGAAGTTTCTTAGATTTTTCAAGTAGTAAAAAGCAGGGCTGGATAATCACTAACCCACCTTATGGAGAACGTATAGGTGAGAAAGAGGATGTTGAAGAATTAAACAGACATATTGCAACTGTTAAAGGAGATCTTATAGGATGGTCAGTTAATGTATTAACAGCATTCCCAGATTTCCAAAGATTTATAAGAATGAAAGCTGATAAAAATAGAAAGCTTTACAACGGAAGACTTCTTTGTTACTTCTATCAATATCAAGGAAAATAATTTATAAATAAGAAAGACTCAATATAGTTGATTTTTTAACCAACTTTTATTGAGTCTTTTTTTATTTAACTTTAGTTATAGAAAGCTCCTTTGGTGGATCTATAAATAAAGTTTTATTTGTTGTATAGATAACCATTCCTGGTTTAGCACCAGAAGGTTTTTTTACATTTTTAACTAAAGTATAATCTACAGGAACCTTTGTTGATTCACTACCTTTGCTATAGAAAGCAGCTAAAGTAGCAGCCTCTAGTAAAGTTTCATCAGAAACATTATAGGAAGCTATAATAACATGGGAACCTGGGATTTCTTTAGTATGAAGCCAAGTATAGTTATTTTCAGCAAATTTTAATGTTAAATAATCATTTTGGATATTATTTTTACCTACATAAATATCAGTTCCATCAGAGGAAATGAAATGCATAGGTTTGCTTACTTTTTCCTTTTTCTTTTTATTACTTTTTCTGAATTTAATATAAGAACTTTCTATAAGTTCTTTTTTGATTTCATCAATATCTTCATAATTGTCAACTTTAGAAAGGTTAGTTGCCACTGAATTTAAATAATTAAGTTCTTCATTTGCAATTGCAAGTTGCTTTTCTGCTTCTTTTTCAGCAGTTTTTAGCTTGTTATATTTTTTGAAATATTTTTGGATGTTTTCAGATGGTGTTTTATTAACATCAAGTGAAACTTCCACATATTCTTCTTCTTCAGTATTGTAATAGTTAAGAAGTTGAACCTTAGTATCTCCTTTTTTTACTGTATAGATGTAAGAAGTTAAAAGTTCTCCTTTTATTTGATAATCATCTTTTTTAAGACAATCAGCCAATGTATTATTAAGAATTTTGATTTTCTTTAAACATCTATCGATATTAGTATTAATAAGTTTTTGTAAATCTACACTTTTACCATGTAATCTATCTTGCTTATCTTTTTTTGAATAGAAGTTATCTAAAAGTTCACTATGACTTTCATAACTTTCTTTTTCAAAACCTTCAAAAGGAAGTAAATCTTTAAAATAAAAATCTACTATTCTATCATTTTTTAAGAATAATAAATGTTTTTTATTTTCAAAAATATTATCTTTAACCTCTATTGAAAAATTAAAAATATTATCTAAAGTAAACTCTTTATATTTATTATTAAAATTCATAAATAAATCTTTTGATAAATATTTTCCAACACCAGTAAAAGTTTTAGAATAGAAACCTTCATTAAATTCAAAATCATCAGAGGAGATAATTTCCTTTATAGAATCCTTTGAAAAATCATCTAAATTAAGTTTTGTAGTTGCTGGTGGGTAAACATAAGTAACACCAGGATATAAAACTCTATAACTATTTTTATTAGCAGTTATATGCTTTATAGATTCCATAATTTTTCCATCTCTAGCTCTAACAAGAGTTATATTACTATGTCTAGACATAATTTCTATTATTAAATCATAGACACTTTCAAAGCCAAGTTCGTCAGTGGTTTCAACAGAAATTTTAATTATTCTATCAAATCCTAATTGCTCAACTGCAATAACTCTACCACCTGTAAGATATTTTCTTAAAACCATACAAAATACTGGTGGTTGTAATGGATTATTCTTTGTAATTGTAGTAAAATGAATTCTAGGATAAGTAGAACTAGAAGAAATAAGAAGTTTTTTATTTTCTTTACCTCTAATATTTAGGATTATTTCATCCTTTTCAGGTTGATTTATTTTATCTATTTTGAAACCTAATAAATTAGATTTTAGTTCTTCAATCAAACTGTGTATATAAATACCATCTAAAGCCATTAGTATCATTCCTTTCTTTAAAAGCCATTATTGGCTTTATAACATTAGGTTATATATTAGAGTATACCATTTAAGGGGAATGATAGGCAATAATTATAGCGTGTGGAGGAGATGAAATGAATTTTGTAAAAATGCATGGCAATGGAAATGATTTTATTGTTATAGAGGATTTAAATAAAGCTCTTGAAGGGCAGGAGGCTAAGCTTGCAAGAAAGCTTTGTCATAGACATTTTGGTATAGGAGCAGATGGAATACTTTTAGTGAGAAATACTGATAAGGCAGATATTGAAATGGTTATTATAAATAATGATGGGTCCTATGCTGAAATGTGTGGTAATGGATTAAGATGTTTCATAAAATATGTTTATGAAAGAAATATAGTAAGAAAAGATATAATAAATGCCCTTACTGGTGATGGAGTGAAAAAAGTTGAAATAAAAGCTGAGAATGGAGTTATAAACTCTATGAAAGTAAATATGGGAAAAGGTGATTTTACTCCGGCAAATATTCCTGCAAATTGTAATGAAGAGATAGTTAAAAAGCATATTAATATTAATGGAGAGTCTTTTGAAATCACGTCATTACTTATGGGGGTACCTCATACAATTATTTTTGAAGAAACTGAAACAGATATAAACAAAGGGAAGTTAGTAGAAAAATATGAATTATTCCCAAGAGGAACTAACGTTAATTTTTGTAAAGTAGAAAATGAAAAATTATTAAAGGTTAGAACCTTTGAAAGAGGAGTAGGACCAACTTTAGCCTGTGGAACAGGAAACTGTGCAAGTGCCTTAGTAGCTTATAAATTAGGGCTTGTAGAAAATAAGGTAAAGGTAGTTGTTCCAGGTGGAGAGATTGATATAGAGATTATAGATGATATTGTCTATATGATTGGAAATGCAGAGTTTATATGTGAAGGAAAAATAATGAATTAAGTAGGGGTGAAAAATGAAAAAAAGCTTTTTCTTAGGGGGGTTTTTAGCTTTTTGTATTATTTTAATAAGTAATATTAATTTTGGAAGTAGAAGTGATGAAAAAATTCTAGAGGTTCAAGATAATTTATTAATTAGAGTGGACGAAAATGGGAATAATTACGAAACCATAGTAGAAGGTAAAGTGACTAAGGTAGATTTTGAAAATGAAGGAATATTAAAAACCTATAATGCAGCTAAAAATATATTTGTATTTTTAATTGATGGACAAGAAGGATTTAAATTAGAAATAATAAAAGATAAAAAAGGAAAAGTAATAAACCTAGAAAGTGATATTGAAACTATTGAAATAAGCCCAAATGGTGAATTTTTATTATTTAAAGAAACTGAAAAAAATAATTATAATATATATGATTTTGGGAAAAAAGAAGTTCTAGAGTTAAAAGAAGAAATATTGCCTTCTAAAAATATGATTAGATTTTTAGAGGATGGAAGATTAGTTTTTTATGGTGTAAGAGCTGAGGATAAGAAAAATGCTATATTTCTTTATGATATAAGAAAAAAAGAATATAGTTTAATAAAAGAAGTAGATGGATTCATTGATTATATAGAAGTATTAAGAGATTATGAAATAATAATTTTAAAATCAAATTTATCAGAGGAAAAAGAACTTTTAAAATTAAATTTAGTAAGTAAAAAAATTGAAAGTTTAAGCTTAGAAGTTGAAGTAATATATGATGGTGAATTTTTAGATAATAAATTTTATTTTTTAGGAAAAAGAGAAAATAACAGTGAATCAATTTATTCAATAGATTTAGGCAGTAAAAAAATTAGAAGATTAACATTTAATTTCCCGGAAAATATTAATTTTTATGCTGGCTTTGAAATTATAGAAGGAGAATTATATTTTGATGGTTATGAAAACTCTATAGATGAGGGAAATATTTATAGATATAATCCTAAAGATAATTCAGTTAATTTAGTTTCAACAAAAAAAGGTAAATACGTTATATTAGAGAAATCAGATAAGTTTTGGAATTTATCTGATTTTTTTTGTTTAAAAAATTAACAATTTGGTAATAATTTACAATTGAGGGGTGGTTGAAATTTTAGTTTCAGATATTGATGTAAAAGCTATGAATAGATTGACTAAAGAGGTGGCAATTAAATTAGGAGTAATAATTGTAAAAAAAGATAAAAAAACTTTCTATTCCTATAATGTTAATGAAGAAAAAATTATTCATTTAAGATTGGTTTTTCAAGAAGAAATAGAAATTAATGAACTTTCAGAAGAGGAAATCGAAAAATTATTAAAAGGATTTTATATTACTATAGAGGATATTGAAGAGGAGGTTTCTTTAGTAATAAAAGAAGCAATAAAAAATAAAGTTAGTGACATACATATAGAATGCTATGAGGAATATGGACAAATTAGATATAGAAAAGATGGAATACTGTACTTAGCAAATAAAATTAATCTAAAGCTTTATAATAAAGTAATTAATAAATTAAAGGTTCTTTCAAGTTTAGATATTTCTAAAAAGATAGATTCTCAAGATGGGAAATTAAAATTTAATCATGACGAAAAATCCTATGATATAAGAATTTCTGTAATGCCTACAGTTTATGGAGAAAAAGCAGTACTTAGAATTTTATATAAAGATAGTAATTTAATAAATTTAAATAATTTACCTTTTTCAATAGATCAGAGAGATACCATTGATAAGTTACTTGCTTTAAATAATGGTTTAATTTTGGTTAGTGGACCTACGGGTTCAGGAAAATCTACAACTCTATATGCCTTTATAAATTCCTATAATAAAGAGAGTAAAAATATAAGCACAATTGAAGATCCGGTAGAATTTAATATAAATGGAATAGTTCAAAGTACAGTTAATGAAAAGATAGGATTTACCTTTGCAAAGGGATTAAAAACTTTATTAAGACAGGATCCAGATGTAATTCTTATTGGAGAAATTAGAGATGAAGAAACTGCCAAGATAGCAGTGCGAGCGGCAATTACAGGGCATAAGGTTTTAGGAACTATACATACATCTTCAGCAAAAGAAATTTATTATAGATTAATTGATATGGGAGTAGAGCCTTACTTGTTGAAACAGTGTTTAAAGGGTGCAATTTCACAAAGGCTGTTAAGAACTCTTTGTGAAAATTGTAAAGAGCTAGTTCAAAATAATGAAATATTAAAAGAAAAAATAGATTTTGAGGTTTATAGAAGTAAAGGCTGTTCTCAATGTGGAAATAGAGGTTATAAAGGAAGAACAATGATTTGTGAAATCGAAAACTTTGAAAAAATTGATTTTAAAAATTTAGATGAAAGAAAAGATAATAAGTTAATAAAAGCAGCAAAAGAACTTTTAAGAAAAGGAAAAATTTCTATAGAGGACTATTTATTATTTAAAGAGGGGGAAAGTGATTTTGAACCTTAGAAAAAATTTAGTGAATTATGAAGAAATATTTTTAATTGCAAATGGATTAAGTTTATATTTGAAATCTGGAATAGCAATAAAAAAATCTTTAGAACTTGTAAAAATAACAGTGAAAAATAAAAATTATATTAAAGCTTTAGATAGAATAATTTTATTAATTGATTCTGGTTCTAGTATAGGGGAGGCTTTTTCAAAAGAGGGAGAATTATTTACTAATGATTTTGTAGACATGTTAATGATGGCAGAGGAAAGTGGAACCATGGAAAAATCGCTTTTTATTATAGCTAATAGTTTTGAAAGACAAATAAAATTAAAAAAAGATATCAAAAAAAAATTAGCCTATCCTATTTTGCTAATAGTCACTATGGTTGTGGTATTTACATTGATTATAATTTTTGTTATTCCAACATTAGCAAATATGTATCAAAGTACAGAAGGAGAATTAAGTATTTTTACAAAAGTAATGTTATCTATAAATAATTTTTTTCAAAGAGTGAATCCAGTTATATTTTTGATTTCATTGATAGCTATAATTTTTTTGTTAATTTTAATTTTTAGGGAAGTAACAAGGAATAAAGATTTACTAGGGAATTTAGCTATAGTAAAAAGTTATAGAGAGTTAAAGGTTATTCTTATTTTTGAAATGGTTATAAAATCTGGAATACCTATTATATCTGCTATAGAAAAGCTAAAAATGTCTATTAAAGATAAAGAGTTAAAACATAATTTTTTTATTATAAATGAAGGGCTTTCTAATGGATGTTCTCTTATTGAATCTATGAAAAAAACTATGATTATTTCTAATTTAAGTGAAAGCTTTTTGTTTACTGCAGAGGAAACAGGAAATTTAGATGAGGGGATAGAAAGACTTATTGTTATTTTAGAGTATCAGTTTAATGGAAGAGTTAATAAAGCTATTTTTTATGTTGAGCCAGTGTCTATTCTTCTTTTAGGAATAATGGTGTTGATTTTAGTTTTAATGGTTTTTGTACCAATGTATGAGTATATGAATTATGTATAGAAGAAAAAAGGCAATAACACTACTTGAAACAGTGATTTACTTAGGACTTTTATCAGTGGTAATTTCTTTGTTTTCCTTTTCTACTATGTACTTTAAAGAAAAAGATTATGAGGTGAAAAAGACAGAGGAGTTATTAGCTATTAGAGATTTTCTTATTGATATAAAACTACAGAGCAGAAAAGAAAATAAAATGGCACTAGTTTATTTTTCTCATGATGGAGGAGTAATAAAAGGAAAAGTAGGAAGTAAATCAGCTGAAATTTTAAAATTAGAAACTGTAAAGGTAAAAGATCATGATAGAAGAAAAGAAATTGAGTTAAATGATAGGGATGGGATAGAAAATAATTATGAAATAAATTTTATAGATAAAAAAAATGAAGAATATAAATTTATTGTCTATAAAAAAGGGGAAGTGAAAATAAGTGAAAAGATATAAAAAGGGTTATTTAATAGTAGAAATAGCAGTGGCAAGTTCTATATTATCTATATTTTTAGTGGTTATAGGTTCTATTTTTAATAGTTATTTAAATTTAAAGAAAACTGTTAATTATAATGATTTAGATTATGGAGTTATAAGGGAATTACATAATAATTTAGACTATGAAAAGCTTAATAATTTAGAAAAGGGAGTTTATAAAATAACTATTGAGAATTTAGAGCAATTAAAGGGAAATGATATTTTAAATTTAATAGAAAAACCTTTAGAGGAAAATAGATTAGATTATAAATTAAGGATTTTAAATAAGGAGGAAAATTTTATAGAATATGAAATGATTAAGGAAGAAAATACTGTTGGATTTATAAAATTTAAGGGGAATTAATGAAGAAAAAGGGATATTTACTTTTAGAATTATCAATTTACATAGCTTTAGCCTCAATTATTTTTATTGGAACAATGGATTTTGCTATTTTTTATAGTAAGGTTTATAAAAATCATTTATCTTATCATAAAAAAGAAAATTACAAAACTTTAGATTTGGATTTAGCTATAGAAGATATTTTAAATATTAGAGAAAAATTATTAGTCCAATGTTTTGAGAACAATATAAAAATATATTTTAAAAGAAATAATTCAGATATATATTTTTATGAAATATCTAAGTTTAAAGTGGGGAATACAATTAATAACCTTTTGTATAAATTAAATGAAACAGGATTTTATGAAGTAAAAGGAACACAAAGAACAATAATTAATGGAATAAAGGATTTCAAGGTTGTAGATAAGGGAAATATATTTTATGTAACTATAGTATATGAAGATAGGGAGGATACTTTAGTTTATGAAAAATAAAAAGGGTTTTGTAACTATAACAGTGGTACTTTGGATGTCTTTAGTGTTATCAATAGTAGCAGCTCTTTATTCTATGATGGTAAGAGAAGTTTCTATTTTACAAAAAAATAATAAGGTGAAAAATTATTTGAATAATGAATTATATGAAGATATAGTAGAACAGTTTAAAATCACAATTAATTATTTAGAGGATATACGGAATCAAAGTTATTATTTAAATAGCCAATATAGAGAATATAAATTTTATTTTCATATAAAAAAGAGTTATTTTACTTTAGAGATATTAGAAAAAGAAAACAATAGCAAAATGAATTTTTATTATAGCTATTATAAAAAAGTTAATGGAGAATATATTTTTGAAAGGATTGAACTATAGTGAAAGTTTTTTTAAGTAAAAATTTAGAAGTGAATAAGGAAAAAGAACTTTTTGTTAAGTTAATAAAATTAAATAGAGGAGAAAAATTTTCGGCTGAAAATATTATAAAAGAAGTTTTTGGAGATATTAAAGGACTAATACATTATGAAATAATAAACTACAAAAAGGAAAAGTATTTAATTTTTTATTATCTTAATATGTTAGAAAATCAACTTACCTTTAAGCCGAAAGAATTTAATTTAGCTATTCATAAAAAGATTATCAGTATTTTTTCAGAAAATTTAATATTGGATATTTCAAAAATAGAACTAAAGTACAATATAAAATTTTTTTTGAAAGGCAAACTAATTTATAGTAAATATTCCTTAGAAGAAGATTTATATAAGGAATATAAAGAATCTATTAAATATTTAAAATCTATATTAGGGGATAAAATCAACATAATAGAAGGTAAAGAAGATGCTTTTTATATTTATACTCAAAAAGAAGAAAAATTAAAATTTTTATTAAAAGGAGAGGAGAAAAATATTTTTAAAGAAAAAGAAAGGCTTTAAAAGTGATAGTTACGTTGAGCATTATAACAAAGAAAAAAAGAAGAGTTTAAAGTTACTAATAATCCTATTGATTATTGGAAATATAGTTATTTTTAACTTTAATTTAGTTATGAAAAAAGATGTAGAAAATAATGAGATTTTAGAAAAACCTAAAGAAAAAATAGAAAGAAAAAGTAATGAAGAAATAATTGGGAAAATTGATAATTTAAAAGAGGTACTTTATGAAAGTAGAATCTACGACTTAATTGTAGAAAAAGAAAATATTTATTTTAAATTATCAGGAAGTTATAGTGATAGATTTATATTAGAAATTGAAAAAAATAAAATATTTAAAGTTGATACTCTCTTATATAACAGTGAAGAAGATTTTATAGAAGTGAGAGGTAATTTTTAATGAAGGATTTAAAAATATATTTACTTTTAATTTTTTCACTTTTATTTTTATTTTTTCAAGCTTTAGTTTATAACAAATATAACAGCAATAACTTGAAAGAAAATAAAATAATAATTAATGAAGAAAAGGAAGTGGAAAAAGAAAGGGAAATTCAATTAAAAGAATTTAAAGAAAAGATAGAAAGTGAGTTTATAGAATTTAAAGAAATTAAAAAAAATAATGGAAGCTTCATAGCTAGAATCCAATTTAAAGGTGATTATGTAGAACTTAAAAATTACATTAAAGATATTGATGAAAAAGGATTTTTTGTTAATGATTATACTATAAGGGGAGAACTTGAAAATCTTTTAGTCACTTTAACTATTGAATAAAAATTTAAGGGAAAAATTTTCGAAAATTTCCCTTAAATTTATAATTTTACTGAAAATAATTGCATTTATATGTAGCATTTGATAAAATAATCATTGTTATATTTACTTAGGTAAAGGACAATAAAATGAGATTTAATTATAGTAAGCTATATTTTTTATATAAATTTTCTGAATTAATTATATTAGATAAGGTTATACTATAAAGGAATTAATAGATTTTGGAGGGATACTTAATGATATCAGCAAGTGATATAAGAAAAGGAACTACTTTTGAATTAGATGGACAAGTTTTCACAGTATTAGAATTTTTACATGTTAAACCAGGAAAAGGTGCAGCATTCGTAAGAACTAAATTAAGAAATGTTATTTCAGGTGGAGCAATCGACAGAACTTTCAACCCAACTGAAAAATTACAAGAAGCAGTTATAGAAAGAAAAGAAATGCAATATCTTTACTCAGATGGTGAGTTATACTACTTCATGGATAATGAAACTTATGAGCAAATTCCATTAAACCATGAAAAAGTAGAAGATGCTATAAAATACTTAAAAGAAAATATGACAGCAGTTATTAAATTCTTCAAAGGGGAAGCTTTCTCAGTAGAAGCTCCAAACTTTGTTGAGTTATTAATCACTCAATGTGACCCAGCTGTAAAAGGAAACACTGCTACAAATGCATTAAAACCTGCTACAGTTGAAACTGGTGCTGTTGTTAACGTTCCTATGTTCGTTGAAGAAGGTTCAACTATCAGAATAGATACTAGAACTGGCGAATATATGGAAAGAGTTTAATAAAATAAACTTTGTGCTAAGTTCTTAGAACTTAGCACATTTATTATAAGGAAGTGTATAGATTGGATAATTTAAGAAAAAACTTAGATGATTTAAAAGAAATTTTAAATACTAACAAAGACCTTAATAATGAATTTAACCAAAAATTATTAGAATTAGTTAGTGGTTTATATGATCAGGTAGAGGCAATTCATGTAAATGTTGAATCTGTATCAGAGGATCTTTCACTTATAAATGATGATTTATCTGAGGTTCAAGAGGAGTTATTTGAAGAGGTTACTTTAGAGGAACTTGAAGAATATGAAGACGAATATGTTGAAATAAAATGCCAAAACTGTAATAATCCATTATATGTTGAGAAATCAGCATTAGAAAATAAAGATGGTTTATCATGTCCATATTGTACAGAAATAATTAAATTTTAAGGAGATATTCTTAGGAATAGCTCCTTTTAATTTTGAAAATAAGAGTTATAAATAAAAGCTTTAATAGGCTTTTATTTATAACTCTTATTTTTTTATGTAAAAAAGTAATATTTTTTTATGTAAAGTAATATTAATTATTGTAGTGAGAAAGGGGGATGTATCTTTGGAAAGAATAATTAAGTTTTTATCTAAAGGAATAGTGGGGGAAATAACCACGGATAGAGACTTTAAGAAGATTGATGAAATAAGATTATCAATAGGTAAACCAATAATAATTATGAAAAACAATAAGGAAGAAATAAAAAATTATAGGGTTACCATTGAAGATATGAAAAATATAATTCAAAGAGTAAGCAACTATTCAATATATGCCTTTGAAGAAGAGATTAGACAGGGTTATATAACTATTGAGGGAGGACATAGAATAGGAATCTCAGGGCAATGTGTAATAGAAAATTCCTCAATAAAAACCATAAAACATATAAGCTCTTTAAATATTAGAGTAGCTAAAGAAATAATAGGTTGTTCAAATAAAATAATGAGAGAAATAATTTTAAATGATAAAGTCAATAATACTATAATTATTTCTCCACCTAAATGTGGAAAAACAACCTTACTAAGAGACATAGCAAGAAATATTTCTAATGGTTATAGTCCTTTAAGTTTTTTAGGTAAGCGAGTTTCTATTATAGATGAAAGAAGCGAAATTGCCTCTTCTTTTAAAGGAATACCTCAAATGAATGTGGGAATAAGAACAGATATATATGATAACTGCGTTAAAAGTGAAGGAATAATTATGGCAATAAGAACAATGGCTCCGGAGGTTATTATCTGTGATGAAATTGGAACCAATAAAGATATAGAAGCCTTAGTTATGGCATACAACTCAGGAGTTAGTGTTATATCAACAATACATGGAAATGATATTGAAGATATCTACAAAAGGCCAGTATTTAAAGAAATTTTAGAAAATAAAATGATTGATAAAGTAATTGTTTTAAGTAACAAAAATGGTATTGGAACAATTGAATCAATAAGTTCTTTATAGAAAGCTTTTAGGTAAAGAGGTGATAGGATGATTAAAGCTTTATTATTGGTTTTAGTAGTAATAATATGTTCACTTATAGGATATATATATGGAGAAGGCTATAAAAGACGTTTTTTTCAGTTGTCAGAGCTTAAAAGAATACTTATAGATATAGAAAATGAAATTATATATAGCTATAGTAGTCTTCCAGATACAATTATAAAAATGGGAGAAAGGGCAAAAGAACCTTTAGGAACGCTCTTTGTTGAGATTGGTAAAAAACTTAACAAAGGGGTAAGAGGTGGTGTCTATGAAGCATTTTCAAGCACCATTGAGGAACAGCGAGAGGAAATAGCTTTAAATGAAGATGATTTAAATGTATTACTTGATTTATCTAAGTCTTTAGGAGAAACAGATATTTATGGACAAGAACAAATTTTTAGATATGCAAAGGAAAAGGTTAATAGAGCCATAGAAGATGCAAATATAGAGTTTAAAAGAAATGTAAAAATTTATAGAGCATTGGGCTTTGGACTTGGGGCTATGTTAGCAATATTTTTAATATAAGAGATATTTTAGGAGGAGAAAAATGGTAGATTTAAGCTTGATATTTAAAATTGGAGGGATAGGAATAATATTACTTATTTTAGATAAAGTTCTTAATGCAAGTGGTAAGGGTGAAATAGCAACTATTCTTAACTTAACAGGAATAGTAATAATTTTAACAATGGTTGTAGTTTTAATAAGTAATTTATTTGACTCTGTTAAAACAATGTTTATGTTATAGGGAGCTAAGCTATGGAAATATTTAAAGTAGTAGCCTTTGCCTTAATAGTTTTATTTTTCTATATGTTTTTAAAAGAACATAAACAATCTATAGCTGGAAATCTTTTGATTGTAGCTGGGATAATGATTTTTATATTTATGGTTCCAAAACTAGCAGAGGTATTAGGCTTTGTAAGAGACATAGCAACAGATTCAGGAGTAGACATAATTTATATCGAAATAGTTTTGAAAATACTTGGAATTTCTTATTTAGCCTCTTTTTGTTCGGAACTTTGTAAAGATGCAGGGGCAGGAAGTTTAGCAGCTAAAGTAGAGTTTTCAGGAAAAATAATGATATTAATATTAGCAGTGCCAATACTTATGGCAGTATTAGATTCTATCTTAAAAATAATGTAGGTGTAACGATGTTTAAAAAAATAGTGAACTTTATTGTAATTTGTTTTTTAGTTTTTAACCTAGGAGTATTAACTGTAAAAGCAACAGAAAAAAATGATAATGAAACAAAGGCTGAAACTGTAGAGGAACTTGATAAAGCAAAAGAAGACATTGAAAATAATAGTACCATTGAAGAATTTTATAATTACGTAAATGGATTAAATTTAGATAATGAACTTATTGGAGATATGTCCATTGAAGACTATGTAAAGAAGTTTATGACAGAGGGGGAAGGAAGTTTAACTTTTTCATCTATAGTGAAAGTTCTTGTGGATTATAGTTTTAGGGAAGTGAAAGTGACTTTTAAATTATTATTATCAGTGCTTATTATTGCAATAATAGCAGCACTTATTAGAAATTTACAGGATGCTTTTAAGAATAATGGACTTTCTAATATAGCTTTCTTCGCCTGCTATGCAGTAATGATGATGATCTTAACTAGTAGTTTTTTAGTAGCCTTAAGTATAGCAAAGGATGTATTACAAAGTTTAATTGATTTTATGGCAGTTATGACTCCTGTATTAATATTTTTAATAGGAACCTCTGGAGGAGCTGTTACAGCATTAACTTTAGATCCTATAGTTTTAATACTTGTATCAGTAACACCACAAATTTATATTTACGTAATTTTCCCATTAATTTTAGGATATTTTGTATTGAACTTTATAAATAATATGTCAGAAACTTATAAAATAGATAAACTATGCAAATTAGTAAAACAAATAGCCATGTGGCTTCAGGGGATAGTGCTTACAATATTTGTAGCATTAATAGCCATAAGGGGAATAACTGCTAATACAATAGATGCAGTTACTCTTAAAACAGCAAAATTTGCAATCGATAATTTTATTCCTATAGTGGGAAAAGCTTTTTCAGATGCAATAACAACTATTGCGGGTTATTCACTTTTACTTAAAAGTGCCATTAGTTCAGTGGGGCTTATTGTTGTAATAGCAATAATTGTATATCCATTAATTAAAATGATAGTGATGATTTTTTCCTATAGAATAGTAGCAGCACTTGCAGAGCCAATAGCAGATAAAAGAATGGTGAATTCTATAAGTGCAGTGGGAGATTCTACAACAATGTTATTTTCAGCAGTTGTAAGTGTAAGTGTGATGTTTTTCCTTGTAATAGCTATAATGGCTTCAGCGGGGAAATTTATAGTGGGAGGTTAAAGTATGGAAAACTTAAATAGTTTTATTATAACCCTTGCTACAGTGATAATTTTTATTTCAGCAATAGAATTAATACTTCCAGACAATAGTTTTAAAAAATATCAAAGTTTTGTACTTGGGCTTATAGTTTTATCAGTTATATTAACACCTATAGTAAGTTTCTTTACTGATAGTGAAAACTTAGGAGATAAAGTTAAAGCAGCAATTGAAAATATGGAAAATAATTCAGAAGCAGAAAGTTCTAAAAATGTTAGTAATAATAAGGATTATGTTATTAAAACCTTAGAAAATAACTGTGAAAGAGAACTTTCAGGTAAATATAAAGATAAAGCTTTTACAGTGGATGTAGAAGGGGATATAGATTTTACAAATTATAAAACCACTATAGAATCAGTAATAGTAAAAATAAGAAATAAAGGTGAGTTTGAAGAAATAATAGTAGGAAATGAAAAAGATTTAGAAACTAGAGAAACTGTTTTTAGCAAGGAAGTAAAAGGCTTTCTTTCAGAACAATTTAAAATTGAAGAGCAAAATATTATTATCATAGAAAAATAAGGGGGAGAAAATGGATAAAAAATCTTTTAATAAGTCTCTTGAGAAAATAATGAAAAATAAAAAAATAGGACCACTTATTATAGCTTTATTATTGGTTCTTTTAGTTTATTTTGCATTGTCATATTTTATAGATGTAAATAATATATCTAAAAATGAGAAACCAAATGAACAATTACCAGTGGCAGGTGGAGAGCAAGTTATAACAAAAGAAGATTATGAAGAGGAACAAAAAAAAGAACTTGAAACTATACTTGGGCAAATAAGTGGTGTGGGAAAAGTAAATGTACAACTAGCTTTTGAAGGCAGTGAAGAAAAGATTCCAGCCACCAATAACAAAAAGCAAACAAGCAAAATAGAAGAAACAGATACATCAGGAGGAAAGAAAAATACAGAGCAGGAAACAGAGGATGAGCAGGTAGTTGTAACTTCAGGAAGTAAAGGGGATGAACCATTAATATTAAAAATTTCTAAACCTAAAGTTTCAGGGGTAATAATTACAGCAGAAGGAGCAGAGGACCCTAAGATAAAATATGACATAACAAAAGCAGTAGCGAACTTATATGACATAAGTTTAGAGAAGGTAAATGTTTTTTCTATGGAAAGTAAATAATTTTAGGAGGGGTTAATTTATGAATCATGGTATAAAACCAAAACAAGCAGGGATAATATTAACATTATTAGTGGGAATAGTTTGTGTGGGCTTACTAGCGCATAGAGTAAATAGTCAGTTACCAAATGGAAATGAAATAGCATCAACATCTAAGGAAAATGAAAATACAGGAAATCAAGAGGCAAATGCTGAGGATAAGGGTAAAGATAAAGAGGGTAAAGGTAATGAAACAAATGATTCTTTCTATGAATTAAAAAGTAGAAAAGAACAAGAGGATCAAAAGGCTGTGAAAAATCTTAAAGCAATAACAGCAGATGCTAATACATCAAAGGAACAAAAACAAAAAGCTACAGATGAATTAACTAGAAAAACAACTAGTATGGATAGTGAATCTAGAATAGAGCTTAGCATAAAGAGTAAGGGCTTTGCAGAGGCAGTTTGCTTCATTGAAGGAGATACAGGAAGGGTTGTAATTAATAGAAAAGAAAAATTAACAGAAAAAGAAACTTTAGAAATTCAAGATATCGCAAAAACTGTTGCTCAAATATATGATATTCAAATAGAACTGGCTAAATAATTAATTGTATTGTAATAATATATTTGTTATAATGAACCTATAATTAACAGTTTTTATTGAAACTGATAGGAGGGTTCACTTATGGATGAGTTAAATAGAGACAATGCTAACTTAGGAATAGTTAAAATTTCTGATGAAGTAATAAGTGTTATAGCCGCTATAGCAGCTGCTGAAATAGATGGAACATTTGACACTGAAACTGCTGCAAGAGGATTAACTCAAAAATTAAAGGGTAAAAAACATTTGGGGAAATCTGTTAAGGTAAACATGGAAGATGAAGAAGCCGTAATAGAAATAGCAATAACAGTGGAATATGGTGTGAACATACCTGATATAGTAACGCAAGTTCAAGATAACGTTAAGAGGACAGTTGAAGCAATTACAGGATTAAAAGTAAAGACTGTAAATGTATTTGTACAAAACATAATTGTTTTAAAAAATGACGAAAACAATGAAATAGAAAATAAATAATTTCCACCCTCTGAAAAAAAGCAGAGGGTGTTTCATTGTTGACAAAAACAAATTTTATATATATAAATAAAACAGTACAAAAATAAGTTTATATACTCAGGAGGACAATATGAATAGAAAAAAATCAAGAGAATACCTTATACAATTAGTTTACCAAATGGGCATAACAGGAGATTCAGCAAAAGAAGTTTTTGACATATTTATGGAAGATGAAGAAATAAATAAAGATAATTTAGACCTTGAATACATAAAAAGGGCTTTAGTTATAATTGCAGAAAATAAAGAAGATATCGAAGAAAAAATAAATAATCAATTAGTTAATTGGAAACTAAATAGAATTGCAAAAGTAAACTTAGCTATTTTAAAAGTTGCTGTTTATGAAATGATCTATAGAGAAGACATTCCAGCAAAAGTTTCAATAAATGAAGCTATAGAACTTTGTAAAAAATACTCAGAAGAAAAATCTATTTCATTTATAAATGGAGTATTAGATAAAATATATAAAAATTTATAAAATTAGAAGGGAGAGAGTTTATGGGGCAATTAATAAATGGGAAAGAAATAGCGGCTAAAATAAGAGAAGAAATCAAAAAAACTATGGGTAATAAAGAAAATAAAAAGAAGATAGTCTCAATTCTTGTAGGAAATGATGGCGGTTCAATTTATTATCAGAATTTTCAAGAAAAAATGTCAAAAGAACTTTTAATAGATTTTGATAAAATTAAACTAGATGAAAATACAACTAAGAGTGAATTAGAAAGTTTAATTAAAGAATTAAATAAAGATGATTCTGTAGGTGGAATAATGCTGTTATTACCCCTTCCAAAGCACTTAAAAGAAGATGAAATAACAAACTTAATAGATTCTTCTAAGGATTTAGATTGTTTAAGCGATAGAAGTGTAGGTGAATTTTATAAGGGAATTAGTACATATGTTCCATGTACACCTTATAGTGTTATTACTTTATTAAAAGCTTATAACGTTAATTTAGAAGGTGCTAATGTTGTTATTGTAGGAAGAAGTAACATTGTAGGTAAGCCACTTGCTCAAATGTTTTTAAATGAAAATGCAACAGTAACAATTTGTCACTCAAGAACTAAAAATTTAAGGGATTTCACTAAAAAGGCAGAAATATTAGTTCTAGCTATGGGAAAACCTAAATTTATAGATAGTTCCTATGTAAGTGAAAATTCAATAGTGATAGATGTTGGAACTACTCCTTTAGATGGGAAAATTACAGGTGATGTTGATTTTGAAATGGTAAAAGATAAGGTTAAACTTATAACGCCAGTACCAGGAGGAGTTGGAGCATTAACAACTACGTTATTATTTAAAAATTTTTGTGAGGGATTAAAATAAAAATGAAGCTTAAAACTTTATCAGTTACAGATGTTAATAGCTATTTAAAAAGAAGTTTAGATAATGATTTTATACTGAATAATTTATCAGTAAAAGGAGAAATATCTAATCTTAAATTTCACTCTAGTGGACATATATATTTTTCTTTGAAGGACAAAGAAAGTAAAATTAATGCAGTTATGTTTAGAAGTGATGCAGAAAATCTGAATTTTTTATTAGAAAATGGTATGGAAGTTACAATAAAAGGAAGATTATCTGTTTATATAAAAGATGGCTCTTATCAATTGTACTGTAAAGAAGCTAGTAAATTTGGAATAGGGGAATTATTTGAAAAATATGAAGCTATGAAAAAGGAACTTGAAAATGAAGGAATCTTTGATTTAGCTTATAAAAGAAAAATAAAAAAATTCCCTACTAGAATAGGTGTTATAACCTCTCCTACAGGAGCGGCTATAAAGGATATAATAAGAGTAATACAAAGAAGAAATAAATCAGTTGATATAGTTCTATACCCAGCTAAAGTTCAAGGGATTGCGGCAGAGGAAACCTTAATAGATGGAATAAGATTTTTTAACAATGAAAAATCTGTTGACACTATAATAATAGGTAGAGGTGGCGGTTCTATAGAAGAACTTTGGGCATTTAACAGTAGAGAACTTGCCTATGAAATATATAATAGTTCAATACCTGTTATTTCAGGTGTAGGTCATGAAACTGATTTTACTATCTGTGATTTTGCTAGTGATATAAGAGCAGCTACTCCAACGGCAGCGGGAGAAATAGCTGTTTCTAGTATTTTAGAAGAAATAGAAAACTTAGATAAAATAAGAATTATTTTAAAAAAAGATATTGAAAGAATTGTTCAATTTGAAAATGAAAAATTAGAAAGATGCAAAAGGGTTTTAGAAAGTAATAATCCTAAAACTGTTATTAAAAATAAGGCAGAGGATCTTAGAAAGATGAAGGTACAATTAGATAGAATAATAAATTCTAAAATTGAACTAGAAAAAGAAAAAATTGCCTATAAAAATAGCATTTTAACTAATTTAAATCCTCTTAATGTTTTAAGTAGAGGATATTCTGTTATAAATGATAAAAATGGGAATATTATAAATAAAGTTTCAGAACTAAAAAAAGATCAAGAGATAGAAGTAAATCTATCTGATGGAAAAATAACTGGAAATTTTGAAGTTTTAAAGTAGAGGTAAAAATTTATGGCAAGAAAAATAGAAAGCTACGAAGAAAGCTATAAAAGCTTAGAAACAATTATAGATTCTATGGAAAGTGGAGATTTATCTTTAGAAAAATCTATAGAAAATTATGAAGAAGGAGTTAAACTTTTAAATAAATTATATAAAAAGTTGAATTCTATGGAAGGTAAAATTAAAATAATAAGTAATGGAATAGAACATAATTTTGGAGGAGAAGAGTAATGAATCTACAAATGTTAAAAGAAAAGGTAGATAAGGCTCTTAATGATTATTTTCATCACAAGGGAGATTACAATAAATTAATATATGAGGCAATGGCTTATAGTATAAACGTAGGTGGAAAAAGAATAAGACCAATGCTTAGCTTATTAACCTATTCAGTTTATAAAGATAATATAGATGATATATTAGAAATAGCATTAGCTATAGAAATGATACACAGCTATTCATTAATTCATGATGATTTACCAGCAATGGATAATGATGATTTAAGAAGAGGAATGCCTACAAGCCATATTAAATATGGAGAGGCTGTAGCTATTTTAGCTGGAGATGCTCTTTTAAACGAAGCTATGAATATTATAATGAAATTTGCTTTTAATCAAGGTGAAAAGGCTGTAAAGGCTGGAAAAATAATATTTGAAGCAGCCGGAGCAGAAGGAATGATTGGTGGGCAACTTGTAGATATAATAAGCGAAGGTAAAAAAATAGATTTAGATACTTTAAATTATATGCATTCAAAAAAAACAGGAGCATTAATAAAAGCATCAGTGTTATCTGGGGCTGTAATGGCAGAGGCTAGTGATGCTGATTTTAGGGTGTTAGAAGAATATGGAGAAAAATTAGGGTTAGTTTTTCAAATAAAAGATGATATACTAGATGTTACGGAAAGTACTGAAATATTAGGTAAACCAGCAAAAAGTGATGAGGAAAATTCTAAGAGTAATTATGTATCGATTTACGGAATTGATAAATGCAAAGAATTTTGCGATGAATTAACAAAGGATTGTAATGAATTACTAGATAAAATAAATGGAAATGTGGAATCTCTAAAGGTGTTAACTTCGATGTTATTAATAAGAAAAAATTAGGGAAGAGGATTGATATTATATGCTAGAGATATTAGATAATTCTGAAGGACAATCCAAAATAAGAAACTTAGACAACCATAAGTTAGAAATTTTATCCGAGGAAATAAGAGAATTCTTAATAGATAATATATCAAAGACAGGTGGTCACTTAGCTTCTAATTTAGGAGTAGTGGAACTTACATTAGCGTTATTTAAAAATTTTAATTTTGATGAGGATAAAGTTATTTGGGATGTAGGACATCAAAGTTATGTCTATAAAATGGTAACAGGAAGAATGGATAAATTTTCAGGGTTAAGACAACATGGGGGACTAAGTGGGTTCCCAAAAGCCTGTGAAAGTAAATATGATTTCTTTGAAACAGGGCATAGCAGTACATCTATATCAGCAGCTATAGGAATGGCTAGAGCTAGAGATGTATTAGGTGGTAAGGAAAATGTAATAGCTGTTATTGGTGATGGTGCCTTAACAGGAGGTATGGCTTTAGAAGCTTTAAATGATGTTGGATATAATAAAACAAAAATCATAATAATATTAAATGACAATCAAATGTCTATTTCAAAAAATGTTGGTGGATTATCTGTTCATCTAAGTAAAATGAGAGTAGGAGCAGGATATAAAAAGCTAAAAGCTGATATTCATGCAACACTTGATAATAGCAATGTGGGAAAAAATATAGCTCAATCTCTTGGAAAGATAAAAGGTGGAATTAAGCAATTAGTTGTTCCAAGTATGCTTTTTGAGGATATGGGACTTAAATATTTTGGACCAGTTGATGGTCATGATATGAAAATGTTAAATGAAGTTTTAAATATAGCAAAAAATGATGACGGACCAGTAGTTGTACATATTAGAACTCAAAAAGGTAAAGGTTATAATTTTGCAGAAAAAAATCCAAATAAATTTCATGGAGTAGGACCTTTTGATTATTCAACTGGAACAGTTGTTAAAAGTGGTTCTAAAAACTACTCAAAAGCTTTTGGTGATGCAATGATAGATATTGCCAGTGAAGACAAAAGAGTTGTTGGAATTACAGCAGCAATGCCTGATGGTACTGGGCTTAAAGAGTTTTCAGAACAATTTAAAAATAGATTTTTCGATGTTGGAATAGCAGAACAACATGGAACTACTATGGCAGCTGGAATGGCCAAAACAGGCTTAAAACCTGTATTTGCAGTTTATTCTACCTTTTTACAAAGAGGTTTTGACCAAGTACTACATGATGTTTGTATTCAAAACTTACCAGTTACTTTTGCTATAGATAGAGCAGGAATTGTTGGAGAAGATGGAGAAACCCATCAAGGGGTTTTTGACATTTCATATTTAAGTTTAATTCCAAATATGACAGTGGTTGCACCTAAAATGATGGAAGAGCTAAAACCGCTACTTAAATGGGCTATAAATAAAGATGGTCCTGTAGCTATTAGATATCCTAGAGGTGGAGATTATAGTAATATAAATTTAAAAGCTAATTATGATATAAAACTTGGAAAATGGGAAAGAATTAAAAGTGGAGATAAAGTTGCAGTAATAGCAACAGGAAAAATGCTTCAACATGGACTTTTAGCCTGTGAAGAAATTAAATCTCAAATGAATATAGATATAGAATTAATAAATGGTATTTTTATAAAACCAATAGATAGAGAATTTTTAGATGATTTAGCAAGAAGAAACCTAAAAATATTAACTATTGAAGATAATGTTATTAAAGGTGGATTTGGAGAAAGTATTTTAAGTTATTTAAATTCTATAAACTACAAAAATACTATTTTAAATTTAGGCTATAATGATAAATTTATAGAACATGGTAAAGTGGATATACTTTATAAAGAAAATGGATTAGATCCAGATAGTATTAAAGATAATATACTTAAATTATTATAATAGCTCAACCTCCTAGTTTAGGAGGGTGAGCCATTTTTTGAATATTTAATTATATTTTTAAATAGTTATAATTAAGGAGATTAGGATGGCAAAGAAAAAAGAAAGATTAGATGTACTATTAGTAGAAAAAGGACTTTTTGAATCAAGAGAACAGGCTAAAAGAAGCATAATGGCTGGGGAAATTTTTGTTGATGATAAAAGAGTTGATAAAAGTGGAGAAAAAGTTGATGTAGAGGCTAATATTGAATTTAAAGGAGAAAAACAACCCTATGTAAGTAGAGGTGGTTTTAAACTTGAAAAGGCAATAAAAAGCTTTGGAATAGATTTAGATGGAAAGTATTGCATGGATATTGGAGCTTCAACAGGTGGATTTACCGATTGTATGCTTCAAAATAATGCAAAGAAAGTTTATTCAATAGATGTAGGCTATGGACAGTTTGCTTGGAAACTTAGAATAGATCCAAGAGTTGTTTGTTTAGAAAGAACCAATGTTAGATATGTAACAGATGAACAGGTGAAAGAAAAATGTGATTTTGCATCAATAGATGTATCCTTTATATCATTAACAACAGTGCTACCAGCTGTTTTAAACCTTTTAAATGAAAAAGGCGAAGTAATGGCTCTTATAAAGCCACAATTTGAAGCAGGAAGAGATAAGGTAGGAAAAAAAGGGGTAGTAAGAGAAGCTTCAACCCATATTGAAGTAATCGAAAAAATAGTTAATTATGCAAAAACTAAAGAATTAGTGATTAAAGCTTTAGACTATTCTCCAATAAAAGGACCAGAAGGAAATAGGGAATATTTAATATATTTAACAAAGGATAAAGAATATCAAAGTCCTTTTAATGATGATATAATAGAGGAAACAGTAAATAAATCACATGAAAATCTATAAAAAGAGAGTGATTGTTAATGAATAATATAGGAATAATAATTAATAAAAGTAAAGATGGAACTGGGGAGTTTTTAAAAGCTGTAGAAAATAAAATTAAAAATCATTTAAAGCCTAAAAATATTTTGATTTTAGGACATTTAGATAATTTTCAGCTAGAGGAATTAAAAAAAATAGATCTTATAGTTGTATTAGGTGGCGATGGAACTATATTAGGTGTTGCTAGAAAGCTATCTAAATATATTAAATGTCCTATTTTAGGAGTTAATATTGGGAATTTAGGTTTTATAGCCAGTATTGAATTCAACGAGTTAGATGAGGCTTTAGAGGCCTTTAATAATGGGAACTATAAAGTAGAAAAAAGAATGATGATAGAAGCAACAATAAACAATAAGAGTTTTGAAGGAAATAAAGCATTAAATGATATAGTTATAGCAAGAGGGACGTTGTCAAGAATGCTAAAATATACTATATTAGTTGATGGGGAGGAATATTCATCATTCAATGGAGATGGTGTAATAATATCTACTCCAGTAGGCTCTACAGCTTACTCCTTATCTGCAGGTGGTCCATTAATAACTCCAGGTTTAAACTTAATATTAATTGTTCCTATTTGTTCACATGGCTTAAACACTAAGCCGCTTATTGTAAGTGGAAATAGTGAAGTAAGCATAATACCTTGTTTAAAAGAAGAAGCTTATCTTACAATAGATGGGCAAAAATCAATGAAGCTAAATTGTGGTGATTTTATAAAAATAAATCAATGTAAAGAGGAATTTAATATAATAACTTTTAGTGGTAAAAATTACTTTAAAATATTAAAAAACAAAATATTTTATAGAATGTAAAATAGAGGAGATAGCGTATGAAATCTAAAAGACACTCAAAAATTATAGAAATAATAAATAAAAAAGCTGTGGAAACTCAAGAGGAGTTAGCAGAAGAGTTAAAAACAGCAGGTTTTGATGTAACTCAAGCAACAGTTTCAAGAGATATAAAAACATTAAAACTAATAAAAACACAGGATGTAACAGGAAAATATAGATATTCTTTAATAAAAGATGATAAAAATGATGTAGTAGATAAATTAACTAGTATTTTTAAAAGTACTGTAATTGGGGTTGAAAATATTGATAACATAGTTATTATAAAAACATTAACTGGATCAGCAAATGCAGCAGCAGAACTTATTGATAGTTTTAATTTAGAAGAAATTGCAGGTTCTATTGCAGGAGATAATACAATATTTGTAGTTTTAAGAAATTATGAAAAAGCTTGTGAGTTAGTCGAAAGACTTAAAGAGATGATGAACTAGAGGGCTTATTTAGGAGGTTTAAAAATGCTCTTACAAATATCCATAGAGAATTTTGCTTTAATAGAGAGACTGAGTTTAGACTTTAAAGATGGTTTCAATATTTTATCAGGAGAAACAGGTGCAGGTAAATCCATATTAATAGATTCTATAAACTATGTATTAGGGAGTAAGTTTAATAAGGATTTAATAAGAATAGGTAGTGAAAAAACCTTTGTAGAGGCTGTATTTTCAGTTGATAATACAAATAAAGGGTTAAAAGAACTTTTAGAAGAATTAGAAATAGAATATGATGATATTTTAATAATATCTAGAGAAAGTTTTTCTAATGGGAAAAACATAAGTAAAATAAATGGAAAATCTGTTATTTTAAATAATCTTAGAAAAATAACTAGCAAATTAATAGATATTCATGGACAACATAATAATCAAAATCTTCTTAATAGGGAAAACCATATAATTTATTTAGATTCCTATTGCAGTGAAACTTTAAATGAAAAGCTTGATGATTATAAGGAAGATTATTCAAAGCTTAAAGCTATAGAGAATAGAATAAATGAATTAAGTAAAGAAGGTAAAAATGAAAAATTAATTGATTATTTAGAATATCAAATAAAAGAAATTAAAGATTGTAAACTAGTTATTGGTGAGGAAGAAGAATTAAATGAGAGATATAATTTAATTTCTAATTCGGAAAAAATTAGTTTAGCCCTTAATAATTCTTATAATGTATTAAATGGGTCAATAATGGGGGGAGAATCTATTATCGATTACATCGGTACTGTTAATAGGGATTTATCAGCGGTAGAACAAAATTCTAAAAATATTGAAAGAATTAATAGCCAAATAAGTACTATTTTTTATGATTTACAAGAAATAGCTAGAGAACTAAATGTGGAATGTGCAACAATAAGCTATGATGATAAGGAACTAGAAGCAATAAATTCTAGGATTTATGAAATAAACTCATTAAAACGAAAATATGGTGAAACTGTAGAAATAGTTTTAGAGTATAAAAAAAATTTAGAAAAACAATTAGAAGAAATGGTAGATTCTGAAAGAATAATAGAGTCATTAAATAAAGATAAAGAAAAAATACTAGCTTTAATGGAAACTAAGGCTAAAGTTTTACATGACTATAGATTAAAAGCTGGAGAAGTTCTTCAAGGAAAAATAAAGGATGAGTTAAAATACATAGGGCTTGGAAAATGTGATTTCCAAGTAGAAGTTTTATATTCAGAAGATTTTAACCAAAGAGGAAAAGATTTAGTACAATTTTTAATTTCAACAAACCCTGGTCAACCAATGAAACCAATGGAGAAAATTGTTTCAGGGGGAGAACTTTCAAGAATAATGTTAGCACTAAAAATTGTTTTCTCAGATAAAGATAAAATTCCAACTGTAATATTTGATGAGATAGATACAGGAATTAGTGGACAGATTGCACAAAGTGTTGCTGAAAAAATGTATGAGTTTTCTGTAAAGCATCAAGTGTTTTGTATAAGTCATTTACCGCAAATAGCAAGTATGTCAGATAATCATTACTTTGTTTATAAAAGTGTAATTAATAAAATGACATCTTCTAAAGTGAAAAAAATAACTGAGGAAGAAAAAATAAAAGAAATTGCTAAGATGTTAGGTGGTGTTGAATTAACTGAAAAGACATTACTTAATGCCAAAGAAATGGTAGATTTGGCAGAAAGAAAAAAAGAAGATATAAAAAAACACATAAAAATAGTATAAGTTGGTAAAAATAGAACTGAAAAGTTCTATTTTTTTTGCTTAAAATTTAGATTAATTGATAAATTTTACAAAAAGAATATAAGCTTGGTTATTATAGAAACGTTATTATAGGATAATAACCTATTGAGAGGGAAAGTTATTAGTGAAAAGGAGGAGATAAAATGAAAAATAAAAATGGCAAAAGAAATTTAATAAAAAAATTTATCCTTATGTCTATGGTTTTATCTTCTATATTTTTTTTAAGTAATTTTCTTTATATAAAGGATAAAAATTCAGAAAAAGTAATTGCTACAGAAAATTACTTGAAAAATAAAGATGAAAAAATAAAAGTTTATGCAAGTGGTGAAAATGTAGGTATAAAGATTTCTACCAAAGGAGTTTTAGCAGTAGCTTTTTCGGATATAGAAACGGAAGATAATATTTTTGCTAAAAGTCCTAGTGATCAAGGTGGAATAGAAATAGGAGATATAATAACAAAAATTGATGGAAAAACAATAAATACTTCGAAAGAATTAAAAAAAGCAATAGATAGTAGTAATAATAAAATAACAGTTACTATTTTCAAAAATGAAAAAGAATTAAATAAAATAATAAATGTATTAACAGATAAAAATAAAAATAAAAAAATTGGACTTTGGGTAAGAGATTCTACAGCCGGAATAGGAACTTTAACCTTTTATGAAAAAAATAGTGGTAGCTATGGAGCTTTAGGTCATCCTATAACAGATAGTGAAACAGAAAAAATATTAACTGTAGAAAATGGAGATATTTTAAATTCTACTGTTGTAAACGTTAGAAAGGGAAAAGTGGGAAGTCCTGGAGAATTAAAAGGTTTATTTGTAAATGAAAGAGAAAGTCTTGGGAATGTAGAGAAAAATACTAATTGTGGAATTTTTGGTCATATTAATCATAAAGCACTAGAAACTGATGAAAGTAAGCTTTATGAAATTGGAACAAGAAGTGAAATTAAGCTAGGTCCAGCACAAATTATTACAACTATTGATGAAGAAGGTCCTAAATATTATGATGTAGTAATTGAAAAACTTTTAAATCAAAATACAAAAAGTCCTAAGAGTATGGTAATAAGAGTTGTAGATGAAGAACTTTTAAATAAAACTGGTGGAATAGTTCAAGGGATGAGTGGTAGTCCTATCATTCAAAATGGGAAAATAGTAGGAGCTGTAACTCACGTTTTAATAAATAAACCTGATGTTGGTTACGGAATTTATATTGAATGGATGCTAAAAGATGCTAATATAATAAAATAAGTTAAATTTTTTCAAAAATGTGGTATAATATACTTGAGAATGTAGATTAAAACAAATTTTATAAAATTTTTCAAAAATAAAAGGAAATAGAATATCTTTGTCGAATTAAACATAGTAAGATAATTGGAATAAAAAGGAAGTTGGGGGTAAGAGAGGTTATGATGAATAATTCAAGAATTTCAGTTTTAATTGCAGATGATAATAAAGAATTTTGCAATATATTAAATGATTATTTATTAAATCAAAGAGATATTGTAGTAGTGGGAATAGCAAAAGATGGTATAGAGGCTTTAGAGCTAATTGAGGAGAAAAAGCCTGATTTAGTGGTACTAGATATAATAATGCCATATTTAGATGGACTTGGGGTTTTAGAAAGATTAAATAGTACATCTTTTGAAAAAGTTCCAAGCGTAATAGTGTTATCAGCTGTGGGTCAAGATAAAATAACTCAAAGAGCAATAACATTAGGGGCAAATTACTATGTTGTAAAACCTTTTGATATGGATGTATTTACAAAGAGAATTAGACAAATGTTTAATAACACAATTAGTTCAGAAGATCAAAGTAGACCTATGTCACTTTTAGACATGCCAGAGGTTAATATACAATCAAAACAAAAACCTATGGACTTAGAAGCAGAAATAACAAGTATAATCCATGAAATAGGAGTACCAGCTCATATTAAAGGATATATGTATTTAAGAGAAGCTATCACAATGGTAGTTAATGATATGGAACTTTTATCAGCTATAACAAAGGAACTTTATCCTTCAATAGCTAAAAAATATAACACTACAGCAAGTAGAGTTGAAAGAGCTATAAGACATGCTATAGAAGTAGCTTGGGGAAGAGGCCAAATAGAAGCTATAAACAAATTGTTTGGCTATACAATCCACAATGATAAAGGCAAGCCAACAAATAGTGAATTTATAGCTATGGTTGCTGATAAATTAAGACTTAAAAATAAAGTTAGTTAAATTTTAAACCTCAATGGAAATTTATTTTCTATTGGGGTTATTTTCTTATTTAAAAAATTTTTCTTTTCAAGGTAATAAATTTATTATGTAAATCATAATATTATTTTGAGGGGAGGGATTTATTATGAAAATGATTATAGGAAAGATAACTAGCTTAGTTAGAGAAAATAAAATATTATTTTTATGGATTTTACTTTTTTTACTTATAGGAGTAGTTTTAGGTTCATATACCGTTTATTATATGGGGGATTATAGTAAAGTTGAAATGGGAAGTTATTTTACAGGGTTTTTAGATTTTATGAAGGGGCAAGAAATAAATTATAAGGATATATTTTTTAGCAGTGTAAAATCTATTGTGCCAATGGCTATTATAATAGTGGTACTTGGATATACTTTAATAGGTTTTCCATTTATACTACTTATAAATTTAGTAAAGGGTTATATTTTAGGCTTTTCTTTGTCCATAATTGTAACTATAATGGGCGGAAAAAGTATTGGTGTAATTTTCAGCACTATAATAATACAAAATTTAGTTTTAATTCCTATATTAATACTTATTAGTATTTTAGCTATGAAAAATTCCCTTGTTAAGCTAAAATCTTTAAAACGGGATTCTAAGATTGACTATGGAAATAAAGGTGATTATATAGTACTTCAAGGGATATTAATGTTAATGATTCCTATTGGAATAATAATAGAAACATATATTTCACCAAATTTATTAAGATTAGTAATTAGATAGCTATTTTTGTAATATAAATAATTATGTAATAACATTTTAATTAGGAGTTAATATGCGAGATTTGGTGAAAAAATACGAGGTATATTTACAATCTATAGGAAAAAGAAAGAATACAGTTAGTGCTTATATTACTGATGTTTCTATGTATTTAGATTTTCTTGATGATAATAATATGATAGTAAGTGAAGAAGGAAAACCACTTATATCATATATACAGAATCTCAGTGATAAAAAGAAATCACCATCATCTATTCAGAGAACAATAATATCTTTAAGAAACTTTTATAACTTTTTAGTGGCAGAGGGAAATCTAAAAAGAGTTCCAGAAACAACAATAAAAAGAAAAAGAGTTGAGAAAAAGAAACCAATTGTATTAAGTGTTGATGAAATTAATAAAATAATGAACAGCACTAATATATCTACTGAAAAAGGTGTTAGGGATAAGGCTTTACTTGAACTTATGTATGCCACTGGGATGAAAGTATCAGAAGTAATATCCTTAGATATAGAGGATATTAATTTCGATTCTTCTTATGTTATCTGTAAAGACAATAAAGGCTATGAAAGAGTAATACCAATAGGCAAAGAAGCAAAGGAATCTTTAAGGAAATATATTTCTCTTAGAGAAGAAACAGTAAGAGTTAGTAATAAGCTATTCTTAAATATGAGTGGAGATCCTATAACTAGACAGGGTGTTTGGAGAATTGTTAAGGAATATTCAGTTATTGCTAACATAAATAAGGACATTAATTTAAATACTTTTAGACATTCTTTTGCGGTTCATTTACTACAAAATGGTGCTAATGCTAAGGTGGTTCAAGAACTTCTTGGGAATCAAGTGATGACTTATATAGATATGTATTATGAAATTATAAACAATGAAAAAATAAACAGCATTTATAAAAAAGCACATCCAAGAGCTTAGAATTTACAGAAAATTTAAAAAAGGCTATAGTGGCCTTTTTTATTTTGTAAAAAAAACAAATTGTTTTATAAAAAATCATTTATTTTATAATTAATAAGTTTATAAAGGATATTTATAAAAAAATGAGAATTTGAAATTTACAGAAACTTCAAAATACCTGTTAATAGCTTTTTTTATTTTATAGAAAAGTTGAAAAAAATAAAAAAGTTTGATAATATTAGTTGTAAAGGTTATCAGATTTGGAGGACGAAAGTTATGAGAATGTATGACTTAATTTTAAAGAAAAGACATGGGGAAGAATTATCAACAGATGAAATAAATTATTTTATAGAAAATTATTCAAAGGGAAATATTCCTGACTATCAAGTATCTGCGTTACTGATGGCATTATTTTTCAATAAAATGAATAGTAGAGAAACAGCTGATTTAACTATGGCTATGGTTAATTCAGGTGATATATTAGATTTAAAAGAAATAGATGGAATAAAAGTAGATAAGCATTCAACAGGTGGAGTTGGAGATACAACAACTTTAGTTTTAGGACCAATGGTTGCAGCACTTGGAATTCCAGTTGCTAAAATGTCAGGAAGAGGTCTTGGACATACTGGTGGAACAATAGATAAATTAGAAAGTTTTGAAGGGTTCTCAGTGGAGATGCCTAAAGAAAAATTTATAGATAATGTAAATACAATAAAATTAGCAGTAGGTGGTCAAACAGGAGATTTAGCACCAGCTGATAAAAAACTTTATGCATTAAGAGATGTTACAGCAACAGTTGATAACGTATCTTTAATTGCATCAAGTATAATGAGTAAAAAAATTGCAGCAGGAGCTGATGCTATCGTTTTAGATGTTAAAGTTGGAGACGGTGCATTTATGAAAACTGTAGAAGATGCTAGAGAACTAGCTAGAGAAATGGTTTCAATAGGAACTCATGTTGGAAGAAACACTGTAGCAATAATATCTGATATGGATCAACCATTAGGACTTGCTATAGGAAATGCTCTAGAAGTAGAGGAAGCTATAGAAACTTTAAAAGGAAATGGACCAGAAGATTTATTAGAACTTGCTTTAGAACTTGGAGCTAATATGGTTATTTTAGCTGGTAAAGCAACTACTGTAGAAGAGGCAAAAGCTATGCTTATGGAGACGATTACTTCAGGGGCTGCTCTTAATAAGTTAAAGGAATTTGTTAAGGCTCAAGGTGGAGATATTTCAGTAATTGATGATACAAGTAAATTCCCTAAAGCTAAATATATTTTAGAAGTTAAAGCTAATAAAACTGGATATGTAAGTAAAATTCACTCAGAAAATATTGGTTTAATAGCTATGGAACTTGGGGCAGGAAGAGCTACTAAGGAAAGTATTATAGACTTAGCAGTTGGTATAGTATTAAACAAAAAAAGAGGGGATGTAATTAATGAAGGGGATGTATTAGCCTATGTTCATGCTAATGACCTAGCACTAGGTAAGAAAGCAGTAGCAAAAATAATAGAAAATTATGAGATTTCAGATAGAGAAGTAGAAATACCATTAATTTATGATATTATAAGATAGTATTTTTACAATTTTTCAAGAAAATAGGTAACTAGTTAAAATAGTTGCCTATTTTTTTGTTTAAATACCCTAAAAGTACTATGAATTAAATTCAATGAGTAGTAAAATATATAAGTAAAACGATAAACTTTGAAAGAGTGGTGAGAATTATTAAACCTCTTGCAGAAATAATGAGACCTGTTTCTATTGAAGATATGGTAGGGCAAGAACATATAGTTTCAAAGGGGAAGGTGATTAGAAATCTTTTAGAAAATAAAACTATGATGAATGCTATTTTCTATGGTCCTCCAGGAACAGGAAAAACAACTTTAGCAAATATAATATCTAAATATACTGATAAAAGATTTTATAAAATAAATGCAACTACAGCATCGGTTAAAGATATTCATAGTATAGTAAATGATTTAGATAATTTAATTAATTATAATGGAGTTCTTCTTTATGTAGATGAAATTCAACATTTTAATAAAAAACAACAACAGTCATTACTTGAATTTATAGAGGATGGAAGAATAACTTTAATTGCTAGCACCACTGAAAATCCTTATTTTTACATACATAAAGCGATTTTAAGTAGATCATCTATTTTTACATTTAAACCATTAAATAAAAAAGATATAACTATTGGTCTAGAAAAAGCTTTAATTAAGTTTAAAGAAGAGGGATACAATATAGTTATAGAAGAAGATGTATTGAAATATATTGCTGAAATAGCACAGGGAGATATTAGGAAAGCTTATACAGTTTTAGAGTTAGCAGTAAAAAGTAATTTAAAAGAAGAGAAAATAATTTCTTTAAAAGATATAGAAGATTTGAATCAAAGTAATTTAAAAAGTGATGGTTCAGGTGATGAATATTATAATTATTTAAGTGCTTTTCAAAAAAGTATAAGAGGAAGTGACCCTGATGCAGCTGTGCATTACTTAGCTAGATTAATAAAAGGTGGAAACTTAGATAGTATAATAAGACGAATTTCTGTAATTGCAGCAGAGGACATAGGTCTTGCCTATCCTAATGCTTTAACAATTACAAATAATGCAATAGAACTTGTTTTAAAGATTGGACTTCCGGAAGGGAGAATAATACTTGCAGAACTTGTTATATATTTAGCAACTTTACCAAAATCAAATAGTGCAGTTCTTGCAATAGATAAAGCACTTTCAGATTTAGAAAAATTAGATGTTGGAGATGTGCCAAATCATCTTAAAGATTGTCATTATAGTGGAGCAAAAGCTTTAGGTGTAGAGGGATATAAATATCCTCACAATTTTAAAAATCACTATATAAAACAACAATATCTTCCTAATAATATTAAGGATAAAATCTACTATGAAAGTCAAGAAAATAAGTATGAATCAAGCCTTAAGAACTATTGGGATAACATAGTTAAAAAATAAATTTTTTATATAGTTGACAACAATACTCGGATTTGATAAGATAATATCATAAAGTTTAGTATTTTAGTCGGCTTTATCCAGGGGGTGGAAAAATGAAATTATCAACAAAAGGAAGATACGGTGTAAAAGCCATGGTAGACTTAGCAATGCACTATGGTGATAAACCTGTATCAATAAAAGCAATTTCTCAAAGGCAAAAAATTTCAGATTACTATTTAGAACAATTATTTAGTTCTTTAAGAAAAGCAAAACTTATAAGAAGTGTAAGAGGTGCTCAAGGTGGATATGTTCTTAATAGAACCCCTGAAGAGATTACTGTGGCTGACATCATGGATGTACTAGAAGGACCAATTGAGATTGCAGATTGTTTAGAAGGTGTAGTTTGTGATAATATAGATTGCTGTGCAACTAAATTATTATGGGCTAAAATTAAAAATAGCATAGATGAAGTTATGACATCAGTAACTTTACAAGATATATTAAATGACGCAGAAAAAATAAAGATAAAATAAACAAAGGTAATTTAGGAGTGAGTTTAATGGAAAGAACAATATATATGGATCATGCAGCTACTACTTATGTAAAACCAGAGGTATTAGAGGAAATGATTCCTTACTTTACTGAGAAATTTGGTAATCCATCATCATTTTACGAAATTTCAAGAGGAAATCAAAGTGCTATAGCAACAGCTAGAGATAGAGTTGCAAAAGCATTAAATTGCCATAGCAGTGAAGTTTACTTTACAAATGGTGGTTCAGAAAGTGATAACTGGGCTATCAAAGGTATAGCAAATGCCTATAAGAAAAAAGGAAACCACATAATAACTAGTAAAATAGAACATCACGCAGTACTTCATACTTGTGAATATTTAGAAAAGAATGGATTTGAAGTAACTTACTTAGATGTAGATGATAAAGGTTTTGTAAGAATAGAAGATCTTAAAGCTGCAATAAAAGATACTACAATATTAGTTTCAATAATGTTTGCAAATAATGAAATAGGAACTATTGAACCAATAAAAGAAATTGGTACTATCTGTAGAGAAAAGAAAATCATATTCCATACAGATGCAGTTCAAGCTGTTGGAAATGTTAAAGTAGATGTTAAAGAAATGAACATAGATTTATTATCATTATCAGGACATAAATTCTATGGACCAAAAGGTATTGGTGCTTTATATATAAGAAAAGGTGTTAGAATAGATAACCTTATTCATGGAGGATCTCAAGAAAGAGCGAGAAGAGCAGGAACAGAAAATACTCCAGCTATTGTAGGTCTTGGAAAAGCTATAGAACTTGCTGTAGATAATTTAGAAGAGAACTCAAAAAGAATATCAATGTTAAGAGATAAGCTTATTAAAGGGTTAACTGAAAGAATTCCTCATACAATGTTAAACGGACCAGAAGGAGATAAAAGACTTCCTGGAAACGTAAATGTATGTTTTGAATTCATTGAAGGTGAAGGAATACTTCTTTCATTAGACTTCGAAGGAATTTGTGCATCAAGTGGAAGTGCTTGTACATCAGGTTCACTTGATCCATCACATGTTCTTTTATCAATTGGAAGACCTCATGAAGTAGCACACGGATCACTAAGATTAAGCTTAGGGGATGCTACAACAGAGGAAGATGTTGACTATGTAATAAATACTTTAGAGCCAATTATAGCTAGATTAAGAAGCATGTCACCATTATGGAAAAATTACTTAAAAGAAAAAGGAGATAAATAATTATGATATATACAGAAAAAGTTATGGACCATTTTAAGAATCCTAGAAATGTAGGAGAAATAGAAAATCCATCAGGTGTTGGTGAAGTAGGAAATGCTAAGTGTGGAGATATAATGAGAATTTACTTAGATATCGAAGATGATATTATAAAAGATGTTAAATTCGAAACTTATGGATGTGGATCAGCTATTGCATCTTCAAGTATGGCAACTGAACTTATTAAAGGTAAATCAGTAGATGAAGCTTGGAAATTAACAAATAAAGCTGTTGCAGAAGCTTTAGATGGACTTCCACCAGTAAAAATGCATTGTTCAGTTTTAGCTGAAGAAGCTATACACAAAGCAATAAATGATTACAGAGTTAAACAAGGTTTACAACCAAGAGATTTAAATGAATATTCACATACTATTCATGAAGATGTTCATGGAAATTAATTAAAATAGGTGATAAAGTGAAGAAAAAAGTTGTTATTGGTATGAGTGGCGGAGTTGATAGCTCCGTTGCTGCTTACCTTTTAAAGGAACAGGGATATGATGTTATAGGTGTTACTATGCAAATTTGGCAAAGTGACCAAGAATTCGAAGAGAGAGAAGGGGGATGTTGTTCTCTTTCAGCAGTAGATGATGCTAGAAGAGTTGCAGCAAAACTTGATATACCTTTTTATGTTTTAAACTTTAGAGATAGTTTTAAAAGAAATGTAATAGACTACTTTATAGATGAATATTTAAAAGGAAATACACCGAATCCATGTATAGCTTGTAATAAGTATTTAAAGTTTGATGAACTTCTTATGAAAGCTAAAGGGATTGGTGCTGAATATGTATCAACAGGACATTATGCTAAAATTGAGAAAAAAGGAGATAAGTATGTTCTTATAAAATCAGATGATGATAAAAAAGATCAAACTTATGCTTTATACAATATGACTCAAGAGCAACTTGCGCATACTTTAATGCCTTGTGGAGAGTACACTAAGGATAGAATTAGAGAAATTGCAAAAGAGATAGGTCTTGCTGTACATAATAAAAAAGATAGTGAAGAAATCTGTTTTGTAACTGATAACGACCATGGTAGATATATAAAAGAAGCAGTTCCAGGTAAGGTTAAGGAAGGTAATTTTGTAGATAAACATGGTAACGTATTAGGAAAACATAAAGGAATTGTTTACTATACAATAGGTCAAAGAAAAGGTCTTGGATTAGCTCTTGGAAGACCTGTATTTGTAACTTCAATAGATCCAATAAGAAATGAAGTTGTTATAGGACCTGAGGAAGATATATTCCAAACAGATTTAATTTGTAAAGATTTGAATTATATAGATTTAGATTTATCAAATGGACCTGTAGAGCTTGAGGCTAAAATAAGATACTCAGCAAAACCACAACCGGCAACTGTTGAAGCTTTAGAAAACGGAAAAGTTAAAGTTTCATTTAAAGAAAAACAAAGAGCAATAACTAAAGGGCAATCTGTTGTTTTCTACAATGATAATTACGTACTAGGTGGCGGAATAATAGAAAGTTTAGCTTAATTTTTAAATTAATTATTAGATGAGAGGTTTATCCTCTCATTTTTTTTGCTTTCCAGTGAATTGTTTTATAGTTCATAGGAGATACTAACCTTAGCTAAGGAAGGGGTGAGGTTTAGTGTATAGGTTTAAAAATTTAAAAGCTTTAGAAGTTTTTGATAAAAATTCAGTGAAACTTGGGGAAGTTGAAGATATTGCAATAGATTATTTTGAGGGAAGAGTACTTGGATTCATTTTACCTAAAAAAATGTTTTCTAAAAAAAATTTTGTGGCAATAGAAGATATTATTATTTTAGGAAATAGAATAGTAACTGAAAAATTATCTATTTATAAAGGGTTAACTTTTTTATTAATAAAAGAATTTGATGTTATTAATAGTGGGGGGGAAAGTATAGGGAATTTAGAAGAACTTATAATTAATTTAAATTTTAAAATAGTAGCCATAATTTGCTCAAGGGGTTTTTTTTATAAATTTGTACATGGAAAAGAATTGGTTTTAATTGAGAAAACAATTTTAGGAAAAAGAAATATTTTGTATCTAGGTGAAGATAACTTATCATTTAAATCCTTACCACATAGCCTCTGGAGGAGGAATGAATGAATAAATTTAAAGTGAAAAGATTGATAAAACTTTTAGTGGCTATTTTAATAGTTTTTTTAATTATTTTTATTATATATAGAATTGACTTTATAAAAGAAATTTTATTAGTGGTCCTTTGTTCTTTTATTATAGCATATGCTTTAAAGCCTTTATATTGTTATCTTTTAATAAGAACTAAAATGAATAGACGGGTGCTGGCTATCTCTATAATTTTAATATTAGTTTTATTTTTTGTTTTTATTTTTTCTATTTTAATTCCTAGAGTATTAAACGAAAGTTTAAATTTAGAAAGTTTAATAGAGGCTATTGAATTTGCTATAAATGGATTGTTAGAAAAGTTTAATATTGAAAAGGAAACCTTTTATGAGATAATAAACACTCAATTTGGAGAAAAAATTAATGCTATGATAGGAACAATATCTACTAAATTATTTTATGGTTCATTGGTACTTCTTGAAAATTTAGTGGCTTTAGCTATAGTTCCAGTGGTAACTTATTATTTTTTAGTGGAATCAACCACTATAAATAATAAAATAATTCTTTTGATTCCTAGTGATAGAAGGGAAATTATAAAAGAAATCTGTAAAGATATAGATAGAGTTTTAGGAAAATATATTTTAGGGCAGGGAATTTTATGCTTATTGGTAACAGTTTTAAGTTTTGTAGGATTATTTTTTATAGATGTAAAGTTTGCACTTATTTTATCCCTTTTAAATGGGCTTTTAAATATAATACCATACTTCGGAGCAATACTAGGTATAGTTCCAGCTATTCTTGTAGCCCTTATAGATGGTCCTTCTAAGGTTTTTGCAGTTATTATCTTATTTATTATTATTCAACAACTTGAAGGGAATATATTAGCTCCTAAGGTTACAGCTAATAGTATAAGTATGCATCCATTAACCATAATATTGTTACTATTAATAGGTGAAAAAATAGGAGGATTTTTAGGAATGATACTAATAGTACCTATTGCTATAATTATAAAAGTTCTTTATGATGATTTGGATTATTATTGCTTTTAAATAGTTGACATAGCGATAAAATTTTTTTATAATCTTTGTATAATTTAATATTTAGCTATGATAAGGCCGAGTAAATAAATTCTTTCTATTCAGAGAGGAAGTGGTGCTGTGAACTTCTTAGAAAATTTATTGAAGCTACCTTGGAGCTATTGAAATTTTAAGTGATGTATATTTTGAATAATATGCATAATTAGGGTGGTACCGCGGAAATAACAGCTTTCGTCCCTTACTGGGATTGAGGGCTTTTTTTTATTTTATAAAAATTTAATTATAATAACGGAGGGAATATAAAAATGAAGTTTTTAGGAACAAATGAATTAAGAGAGAAATATTTAAGCTTTTTTGAAGAAAAAGATCATTTAAGATTAAAATCATTTTCACTAGTACCAAAAAATGATAATAGTTTATTACTTATAAATGCAGGGATGGCACCTTTAAAGCCTTATTTTACAGGACTTGAAGAACCACCAAGAAAAAGAATAACAACTTGTCAAAAATGTATAAGAACTGGTGATATTGAAAACGTAGGGAAAACATCAAGACATGGTACTTTCTTTGAAATGCTTGGTAACTTCTCTTTTGGAGATTATTTTAAAGCAGAAATAATTCCATGGGCTTGGGAGTTTGTAACAGAAAGATTAGATATTCCACAGGATAAATTATATGTAACTATCTATGAAGAGGATGATGAAGCTTTTGAAATATGGACTTCAAAAACAAATATTGATCCTACAAGAATATTTAGATTAGGTAAAGAGGATAACTTCTGGGAAATAGGAGTTGGACCTTGTGGACCTTGTACTGAAATTCACTTTGATAGAGGAACAGGTAAAGTTGAAAGTAAAGAAGAGTTCTTAACTGAAGCTGACAATGATAGAATAGTTGAATTCTGGAACCTTGTTTTCACTCAATTTGAAAAAGATGAAGAAGGAAATTACAACGAATTAAAGCAAAAAAATATAGATACAGGAATGGGTCTTGAAAGAATATCAACTATAATGCAAGGTGTTGACAATATATTTGAAATAGATGTTGTTAAACATATCTTAAATAAAGCTTGTGAATTAACAAATTCAAAGTATGGAGAAGATAAAAATACAGACACTTCTTTAAGAATAATAACAGATCACGTTAAGAGTGTAACTATGCTTATCTCAGATGGTGTTAGACCAAGTAATGAGGGAAGAGGATATGTTCTTAGAAGATTATTAAGAAGAGCTGCAAGACATGGAAGAACTTTAGGTGCTAAAGGTTTATTCTTAAGTGAACTTGTTGATGTAATTGTTGAAAATTATGGCTCTGCTTATGAGGAATTAAATAGTAATAAAGAAATGATTAAAAGCGTTATAAGTCTTGAAGAAGAAAGATTTAATCAAACTATAGATTCAGGAATGGAAATATTAAAATCATATATAGAAGAAATGAAAGAAAAGAATGAAAAAGTTCTTTCAGGAGAGAAAGCTTTTAAATTATATGATACTTATGGATTCCCAGTTGAATTAACAGAAGAAATCCTTGAGGAGAAATCTTTAGAGATAGATAAAGATGGATTTAATAAGGAAATGGAAGCTCAAAGAGAAAGAGCGAGAAATGCAAGAGGGGAAAGTAGCTACATGGGTAGTGATGGACCTGTTAATAGAATAGAATCATCAATAAAAACAAAGTTTGATGGTTATGATAGAGAGACTTTAACTTCAGAGATTTTAGTTCTTGGAAATGAAGAAGATTTTAAGGATGAATTAACTGAAGGTGAAGAAGGATTCTTAGTTGTAGAGAAAACACCATTTTATGCTGAAATGGGTGGACAAATAGGAGATAATGGAATAGTTGAAACTAAATCAGGAATGGCTGAAGTTTTAGACTGTAAGAAAAATGTTGGTGGTAAGTTTGTTCATTACATTAAAGTTGTAAGAGGTAGCATAAAGGTAAATGAAGAAGCAGAATTAAATGTTAATGCATTAAGAAGATCAGCGGTTTGTAAAAACCATACTGCTACACATATGTTACATGAAGCTTTAAGAGAAGTTTTAGGTGATCATGTAAACCAATCAGGTTCATATGTTGATGCTGAAAGATTAAGATTTGACTTTACAAATATGTCAGCTGTATCAGAGGATGATTTAAATAAAGTTGAAAAAATAGTGAATAAAAAAATAATGGATACAATAGTAGTTGATACAAAAGAAATGAGTATTGATGAAGCTAAAAAAAGTGGAGCTATTTGTTTATTTGATGAAAAATATGCTGCAAAAGTTAGAGTTGTATCAGTTGGTGAATTCTCTAAAGAATTATGTGGTGGAACACATGTTAAAAATTCAGGTGAAATTGGATTATTTAAAATAGTTTCAGAATCAGGAGTTGCAGCTGGTATAAGAAGAATAGAAGCAGTTACTGGAATGTCAGCATTAGAATTTATTGATAATAAAAATAAAATATTAAAAGATGCTACTAAAGCTTTAAAATGTAACGAAAAAGATTTAGTTTCAAGAATTGATGCTTTAGGTCACGAAATGAAAGAAAAAGAAAAAGAAATAGCTGAGTTAAAATCTAAGTTAGTTCAAGGTGCAGAGGATGAAATAATGAATAACGTTGTAGAAATAAATGGCGTTAAATTAATAAGAGCTGCTCTTAAAGATATAGATGGAAACTCATTAAGAGATTTAGGAGATAAAATCAGAAATAAACTAGATCTTGGAGTTGTTGTTCTTGCAAGTGAACTTGATGGGAAAGTAAATTTAGTTGTTATGTCAACTAAGAATTCTTTAGAAAAAGGAGTTCACTGTGGAAAACTTATAAAAGAAGTTGCTGCTGTTGTTGGCGGTGGCGGTGGTGGAAGACCAGATATGGCGCAAGCTGGTGGTAAAAACCCTGCTGAAATAGAAAATGCTTTAGAAAAAGCAGCTAAAGTTTTAGAAAACCTAGTAAAATAGTGTACATTTTTTCTAATATAGTTTATAATGAATATAACAAAGAAATTTATCGTAATGAATAAAAGAAAAAAATTAAGTTAATACTAAAAATAAACTTTAGTGTTATATTATTGTAAGGGGGTGAAGCTACTATATAATGATAGTAGCGAAGCTATGGGAAATAATTTAGAACATACAATGCAATTTAATTTCAACAATGATAAAAAGGATTTAACAAAAGCTATTTTAACGGATGTATATAAAGCCTTAGAAGAAAAAGGTTATAACCCAGTTAATCAATTAGTTGGATACTTAATATCAGGTGACCCTACTTACATCACTAATTATAACGGGGCAAGAGCTTTAGTGAGAAAACTAGAGAGAGATGAAATTCTAGAAGAGGTAATGAAAACTTATCTAGAAATAAAATAAAAGAGTGCCCTTTATGGGTACTCTTTAATTATAAGGAGTAATATATGAGGATCTTAGGTTTAGATATAGGTAGTAAAACTATAGGAATAGCAATAAGTGATCCATTAGGATGGACAGCACAGGGTATTACAACTATAAAAAGAAAAAATTTTACTGCTGATGTGGAAGAAGTAAAAAAAATCTATGATCAGTACGGAGTTGAAACTATAGTTGCAGGAATGCCTAAAAATATGAATGGTACAATAGGACCATCAGGTGAAATGGTAACAGAGTTTTGTAATAAGCTAAAAGAAAGCTTTGATCCGAAAATAGAGTTTTGGGATGAGAGACTTACTACAGTAGCTGCACATAAAGCTATGCTTGAGGCAGATCTTTCAAGAGCTAAAAGAAAAAAAATAGTAGATAAAGTTGCGGCAACTTATATATTACAAGGCTATTTAGATAGAATATCAAAATAAATTTTAAATATAAAAAAACTTAAGGAGAGATTTTTATGCAAAACGATTTAGAAACAATTGTATTAATGGATGAAGAAGGTAATGAAGTAGAATTTAGAGTAGTAACTAAATTAGATATAGAAGAAAATGAATACTTCATATTAGCTCCAGAGGGAGAAGAAGATGTTGTAGTTGCTATGAAAGTAGTTGAAGATGAAGAAGGTAATGAAGGTTTAGAGCCAGTAGAAAATGATTTTGAAATAGAAATGATTGAAGAAGCATACAGCACAATAATGGCTGAGGAATAAAAATAAATGGAAAAGAGGGATATAGCTAATGACTCAATTAACTTCTAAAGATTATGATGCTTTAAAAGAGCAGTTTAAAAGTAAAGGTTATAAACTTACACCTCAAAGAAGAGCAATAGTTGATAATATATTAAATAATAATGGAAAACATTTAACAGCTGAAGAAATCTACGATGAAGTTAAAAAGCAATGTCCTGAAATTGGTCTTGCAACAATATATAGAACAATTCTTTTATTAGAAGAAATGGGAGTTATATACAAATTAGACTTTAATGATGGATGCAGTAGATATGAAATGGCAAATGATTCAGAACAACATAGACATCACCATTTAGTTTGTAGTAGCTGTGGAAAAGTTTATGAGGTGGAAGATGATTTATTAGAAGATCTTGAGAATCAAATAGAATCTAAATATGGATTTTTAATTCAAGATCATGCAGTTAAGTTCTTTGGAACTTGCAGTGAATGTAGAAAATAAAGAGTATTTAAGAAACTCTTTGTTATATATAAATAAAACAGAAGGAGGGGAATTATGAAGCGTGAAAAACTAAAGGCTAAAATAATACCTTTAGGTGGAATTAATGAGATAGGAAAAAATATAACTGCTATCGAGTTTAAAAATGACATAGTTGTTATAGATTGCGGGTTAAAGTTTCCAGATGAAGATATGTTCGGAATAGACATAGTAATACCAGATGTATCTTATCTTATTAAGAATGCTCATAAAGTTAGAGGAATATTTCTAACACATGGTCATGAAGATCATATAGGAGCTATACCATATGTATTAAAGCAACTTAATATCCCAGTATATGGTACAAAGTTAACTTTAGGTATTTTAGAAGCAAAATTAAAGGAACATGGTTTATTAAGTAGTACGGAGCTTATTACAGTAAAACCAAGAGATGTAATTAAATTAAACTCAGTATCAGTTGAGTTTATCAAAACAAACCACAGTATAGCAGATTCAGTAGCAATCGCTGTGCATACACCACTAGGGGTTATACTTCATACAGGAGATTTTAAAGTTGAATATACACCTATAGATGGGGAAAGAATGGATTTTGGTAGATTTGCGGAGCTTGGCAAAAAAGGGGTTTTAGCTCTTTTAGCTGACTCAACAAATGTAGAAAAACCAGGATACACATTATCAGAAAGAACTGTTGGAGAAAACTTAACTAGAATATTTGGAAGAGCAAAAGGAAGAATAATAATTGCTACTTTTGCATCTAATATTCATAGAATTCAACAGATAATTGAATCAGCAGAACTTTACGGAAGAAAAGTTGCTGTTTCAGGAAGAAGTATGGAAAATATAGTTCAAGTAGCTATGGAACTTGGATATTTAAGAATGGAAAAGAATACTTTAATTAGTATTGATAACATTAATAAATTCCCAGTAGAAAAAATAGTAGTTATTACAACTGGAAGTCAAGGAGAGCCAATGTCTGCTTTAGCAAGAATGGCAGCTTCAGAGCATAAAAAGTTAGTTGTTGTTGAAGGTGATACAGTAGTTATTTCAGCTACACCTATTCCAGGAAATGAAAAACTAGTATCAAAGGTTATAAACCAACTTTGCAAAAAAGGTGCAGAAGTAATTCATAAAAGTTCAGAGGGTGTCCATGTATCAGGGCATGCTTGTCAAGAAGAACTTAAGCTTATGCAATGTTTAGTTAACCCGAAATTTTTCATTCCTGTACATGGAGAATATAGACATCTTTTAAAACATGCTCAGCTTTCTCAAAGTTTAGGAATGGACAAAGAAAACACTCTTATCATTGAAAATGGAGATGTTGTAGAAGTAACAAGAGATTCTATTAAGAAAAATGGAACAGTTACTTCAGGGCAAGTATTTGTTGATGGACTTGGAGTCGGCGATGTTGGTAACATAGTATTAAGAGACAGAAGACATTTATCCCAAGATGGTATTGTTGTAATAGTAGTTACTATAGATAAAGAAGGCGGCTATATAGCTTCAGGCCCAGATATAATTTCTAGAGGATTTGTTTATGTTAGAGAATCCGAGGATTTAATGGGAGAAGCGAAAAATGTTGTTAAATTTGCCTTAGAAAAGTGTGAAAACAATAATACTAAGGATTGGGCAACGATAAAATCAACTATTAGAGATGAGTTAAAAAGCTATCTTTATGAGAAAACTAAGAGAAGACCTATGATTTTACCAATAATCATGGAAATCTAGGTTAATTAATTTTTGAATTATAAGAATATTTTAACTTATAGCATAAGGTTGACTTTTTATTAGTAAAGCATTAAAATTTACTATTGAGAAGGGAAATTGGGTACTACTATCAGTATCCAATTTTTTATGCATGAAATTGGAATAATCAGACATTTAAATGTCGCTAAAATATTGGAGGAAAAATAATGAGTAATTTTGTAAGAGAAGATATAAGAAACATAGCTATTATAGCCCACGTTGACCACGGTAAAACTACGTTAGTTGATGCGCTATTAAAACAAAGTAACATATTTAGAGCAAATGAAAAGGTTCAAGAGAGAGTAATGGACTCAAATGATCTTGAAAAAGAAAGAGGAATTACAATCCTTTCAAAAAATACAGCTGTACACTATAATGATAAAAAAATCAACATAATAGATACACCAGGACATGCAGATTTCGGTGGAGAAGTTGAACGTGTACTTAAAATGGTTGATAGTGTTATCTTAGTTGTAGATTCATACGAAGGACCAATGCCTCAAACTAAATTCGTTTTAAGAAAAGCATTAGAACTTGGATTAAATCCAATAGTTGTAATAAACAAAATAGATAAATCAGATGCTAGACCAGAAGTTGTTATTGATGAAGTATTTGAATTATTCTTAGAACTAGGAGCAAATGATGAGCAATTAGATTTCCCAATCATCTATGCTTCAGCTAGAGATGGAATAGCTTCAAACGATATAGATAACATGAAAGATGATATGAAAGATTTATTCGAAGTTATCGTAGACAAAGTAAAAGCACCAGAAGGAGATATCGATGCTCCATTCCAAATGCTTGTTACTACATTAGATTCAAGTGAATATGTTGGTAAAATAGCAATTGGTAGAATCGAAAGAGGAACTGCTAAGAGAAATCAACAAGCTGCAGTTGTTAAAGAAGATGGAACAGTTGTTAAATTTAAAATATCAGGAATCTACGGATACAATGGATTAAAAAGAGAAGAAGTTGAAGAAGCTTCACTTGGAGATATAGTTGCTATAAGTGGAATAAATGATGTAAACATTGGTGAAACTATAGCTGATGCATTAAACCCAGAAGCTATACCATTTGTTAAAATAGACGAGCCTACATTAAGCATGAACTTCATGGTTAACAACTCACCATTTGCTGGTAGAGAAGGTGACTTTGTTACTTCAAGACACTTAAGAGATAGATTAATGAAAGAACTTGAAACAAACGTAAGTTTAAGAGTTAATGAATTAACTCCTGAATGTTTCGAAGTAAGTGGAAGAGGAGAATTACACCTTTCAATACTTATAGAAACAATGAGAAGAGAAGGATTTGAATTCCAAGTTTCAAGACCAAACGTTATATTAAAAGAAGAAAATGGCGTAAAAATGGAGCCAATAGAATACTTAACTATAGATGTACCTGAAGAGTTCATGGGACCTGTAATGGAAAAATTAGGACCAAGAAAAGGTGAAATGGTTAATATGACTTCAGCAGTTAATGGATATTCAAGACTTGAGTTCAGAATTCCAGCAAGAGGTCTTATAGGATTCAGAAGTGAATTCATGACAGATACAAAAGGTAACGGAATAATGAACCACGTATTTGATGGTTACGATAAATACAAAGGTGAAATGCCAGGTAGAAGTAGAGGATCAATAGTTGCTTTCGAATCAGGCGAAGCTGTAGCTTATGGATTATTCAATGCTCAAGATAGAGGAATATTATTTATAACTCCAGGAACTGAAGTTTATTCAGGAATGGTATGTGGAGAATGTTCAAGAGCAGATGATTTAGAAGTTAACGTATGTAAGAGAAAACAATTAACAAACACAAGATCATCAGGAGCAGATGATGCTATTAAATTAGTACCTCCAAGAGTAATGTCACTTGAGCAATGCTTAGAGTTCATAGCTAATGATGAATTAGTTGAAGTAACACCAGTTAACGTAAGAATGAGAAAAAGATTATTAGATAGTAATGAAAGAAAAAGAGCAACAAGTAGATCAAAAAAATAATAGAATAATAAGATAAATTTTAAAGATTTACTTTAAAGGAGCTACTGTGAAATTAAAGTAACAGTAGCTCCTTTTAAAAGGTTAAATTAAAGGGGACACTATTTTAAGTATAATTTATTAGTAGGAGGGGACTCCATGAAGGGGAATTTGTGGAAATCTACAAAGAAAATAATAATTATACTGGTTACTTTAGTTGTGATTATAATTGGGTTTTTTAGCTATAAATACATTTCAGTTACTAAGAATCCGTTTAATGGAACCAGTGAAAAGAATATAAGCTTAACTATATCTCAGGGAGAATCTTTTTATTCTGTCTTAGATAAATTAAAAACAGAGGGGATTTTAAAAAGTCCTTTAATCACTAAGATTTATTTAAAATTACATTCATTCAATGGAAGTATTAAACCAGGGGAATATGAAATTCCTATTGATTCTACATTAGAAAAATTTGTATCTATGGTTGAAAATGGAGATACAGCTAATTATAGAGTTACATTTCCAGAAGGATACACAGTAGAACAAATAGCAGAAAAGCTTTCAGAAATGGGTATTGTTAATAAAGAAGAGTTTTTAACAGCTGTTAAAAATTATCCGCTTCCAAGTTTTATCAAAGCTAATTCAGAAAGAAGATATAACTTAGAAGGATTTTTATACCCAGATACTTATGAAATACCTAGAAACTATGACTCAAATCAAATAATTACCATGATGCTTAATAGATTCAAAGAAGTTATGTTGAAAGTTCAAAAGGATACTGGAGTTAATATACCAGAATCTGATTACGAAAAATATGTAAACATTGCAGCTATGATAGAAAGAGAAGCTAGTAGTAATGAAAATAGAGCCTTAGTATCTTCAGTAATATATAATAGATTAAAAATAGGAATGCCACTTCAAATCGATGCTACAGTTTTATACGCTTTAGGTGAACATAAGAATATAGTAACTTACAAAGATTTAGAAGTTAAATCTCCTTATAATACATATGAAGTTAAAGGTCTTCCTGTAGGACCAATTTGTAACCCAGGAATTGAATCTTTAATTGCAGCTGTTAAGCCAGCTACTACAGATTATATTTATTATATATTAACACCAGATCATTCTTATTTTACTAATAACTATCAAGATTTCTTGAAAAAGAAAAATGAGATAATAGGAAATTAATTTGGAGGAGTTAAATGAGTGGAGTAACATTTGATTACATGGAAAATTATTTAAGAGCTTTAATTCCAGAGAGAACTGGACTTTTTAAAGAACTTGAAGAATTTGCAAATGAAAATCATGTACCTATAATTCAACCAGAAGGGGCTAAATTTTTAGAACTTATGGTTTCTTTAAATAGGCCAAAAAAAATATTAGAACTTGGAACTGCTATAGGCTATTCATCTATACTTATGAATAAGGCAACAGATGGAGAAGCTATAATTAAGACCATCGAAAGAAGTGAAGAGATGGTTACCTTAGCAAGAGCAAATATTAAAAAATATGGTTTAGATGATAAAATAGAAGTATTACAGGGAGATTGTTTAGAAATACTTGAAAATTTAGATGAAAAATTTGATTTGATTTTTATGGACGCAGGAAAAGGACATTATAATCATTTTCTTCCACATTGTCTAAGACTTTTAGAGGAAAAAGGTACTTTGATTTCTGACAATGTTTTATTTAGAGGTATGGTAGCTACTGATGATTTAGTAAGAAGAAGACAAATAACTATTGTAAGAAGAATGAGATCCTATCTTGATATGATTTCTAAAGATGATAGTTTAATAACAACAGTTATACCAATGGGAGATGGAATTGCTATAACAAAGAGGAGGTAATTATAATGAGAAAACCAGAAATCCTTGCACCAGCTGGGACATTAGAAAAATTAAAAATTGCTATAGATTTTGGAGCAGATGCAGTATACATAGGTGGAAATAGATTAAATTTAAGAGCCTTTGCAGGAAACTTTACAAATGAAGAAATCGTAGAGGGTGTTAATTATTGCCACGATAGAGGAAGAAAACTTTATGTAACAATGAATGTATTCCCAAGAAACCATGATTTAAATGGAATGGGAGATTATATAAAAGGGTTAGCAGCTTTAGGAATAGATGCTATAATTGTAGCAGACCCTGCTATAATTTCAGTGGCTCAAGAAGTTGCACCAGAACTTGAAATACATTTAAGTACTCAAGCAAATACTGTTAACTGGAAAGCGGCAGAATTTTGGTATAAGTTAGGTGTAAAAAGAATAGTTCTTGCTAGAGAAATGACTTTCAATGAAATTCATGGATTTAGAGATAATTTACCAGAAGGTTGTGAATTAGAAGCTTTCATACATGGTTCAATGTGCATAGCTTACTCAGGAAGATGTTTAATATCAAATTACATGTTAGGAAGAGATGCTAATAAAGGTACTTGTTCAAATGCATGTAGATATAAATATTATCTAGTTGAAGAAACTAGACCAAATGAATATTACCCAGTTATCGAAGATGATAAAGGTAGCTATATAATGAACTCAAAGGACTTATGTATGATTAAACATATTCCTGAAATGGTTCAAAGTGGAGTTTATTCATTTAAAATTGAAGGAAGAATGAAAAGTGAATTCTATGTAGCTTCAGTAGTTAAAGCTTACAGAGAAGCACTTGATAGTTACTGGGAAGATCCAGAAAACTTTGAATTTAAGCAAGAGTGGATGGATATATTATTAAAAGTAAGTCATAGACCTTACCATACAGGATTCTTCTTCGGTAAAGCTGGAGAACAAAACTATGAAGAATCATCTTATATAAGAGATTTTGACATAGTTGGAATGGTTAAAGAATATGATGAAGAAACTAAAACAGCAACTATATTACAAAAAAATAGAGTCTTTGAAGGGGATACTGTAGAAGTATTAAGAGCAGATTGTAAATACTTTGATGTTGAACTTAAAGATATGTATGATGTAGATAAAAAAGTAAAGACAGATGTTGCAAATAGAGCTCAAATGATATTTAAAGTTAAAGTAGATACTCCTTTAAAAGTAAATGATATGCTTGTAAAAGGAAAGAAAACTTTAGAGCTTGAAAGCAAATAAGGAGGAAATAGCATGAAAAGGCCAATACTAATAGGAATAACTGGTGGAACTGGCTCAGGAAAGAGTACAATAGCAAAGGAAATTTATGCACAATTTACAGAAGAGTGTATAGCTATGATAGAGCAAGATTCTTACTACAAAGATCAAAGTCATTTATCAATGGATGATAGAGGAAAAACAAACTATGACCATCCAAATGCTTTTGATAGTGATCTTTTATTAAGCCATTTAGGGGATTTATTAGAAGGAAAAGCTATTAAAAAACCAATATATGATTTTGCAATTCACAATAGAGTTGAAGAGGCTGTAGAAGTTGAACCAAAAGAAATAATTATTGTAGAAGGAATATTAGTATTAGAAGATGTCAGAATAAGAGAATTATTAGACATCAAAATATATGTTGATACTGATGCTGATGTAAGAATCATAAGAAGAATGGTAAGAGATATAAACGAAAGAGGAAGAACTTTAGAATCAGTTATAAATCAATATTTAAGTGTTGTTAAGCCTATGCATAACCAATTTACTGAACCAACTAAAAAGTATGCTGATATAATCATACCTGAAGGTGGACGTAATAAAGTAGCTATAGATATACTAGTAGCGAAAATAAAAGAAATTTTAAGTTAATAATGTATAAAAACATCCTTTGATGGCTATTATTTAGCTATTAGGGGGTGTTTTTTTGTTTAACCATAGATATGTACTAGCTAAAAGAATAAAAATTATTTTTTCATTTTTCACTTTGATTTTAATTATTTTAATTTTAAGAACTTATTTTGTTCAGAATAAATATAATTCCTATGTTACAGGAACAGAGAAAAATAATAGTATAAATAAAGAAAAATTAAGTGATTATAATTATTTGATGTTAGATAAAAATGGTAAAGATTTAAATAGCTATAATAGAAAATATAAAGTATTTATTAACGGAAAAACCTTTGCATTAAATGCTAAAAATCAAAATTTAGATGAGTTAATATCTTTTAATTATATCTTAAAAGAAGAAATAGAAAAGTTCTCTATAGATGAAATAGCAAAAAAACAAGAAAATAGGACCTATGAAATTACAGAAGAGTCCTATAATAAAATTAATAAATTAACAGGTTTAAAGGGAATTTATGTTTATGAATATGATGAGATAATAAATAAAAAAGATAGAAGTATAGAAAATATTTTAATGGAAACTACAGGATTTAACATAAAAACAGGTAAGGATAATGACGGAAAATCTAAAAATTCTTTAGAAATGCTTATTGATAGTTATGTTAAAGATAATGTAACAGCTAAAGAGGTTTTTGAAAAAGATATTGATGGAATATATAATAGTAATAATTTTGAACTTAATAAAAATAATAATAATATAAAATTAACTTTAGATAAAAATTATCAAGAAATAGTAAGAAATATTTTAAAAGATGAAAAATATAATATTTATGAAAATATAGCGGTGGCAATAACTGAAGGTGATAGTGGTAAAATTGTAGCTATGGCACAAAGAGATGAAAGTAAGCCTAATTTAATTACTGGAGCTGGAGGAATTATGGGTTATGAACCAGGTTCTACTTTTAAAATAATAACTTTAGAAGCAGCAATGAAATACCTAGGAACCTCTTTAGCAGATCAATATAATTGTACAGGAGTTATTTGTAAAAAAGAGAAGGTTCATGGTTATATAACTGTAGAAAAAGCTATGGAAGTTTCCTGTAATGATGTATTTGCTATATTAGGGAATAAAATTGGTAAAGAAAAATTAGTTGACTTTGCAAAGGAGCAAGGATACTTTAATTATATACTTAACTTAGATGAAGTTACAGGGATGGAAGCTAAAGGAGCGGAACCTGGAGAGGGTTCTACAGCTGGAATTACTGCTATTGGTCAGACTATATTAGCTACACCACTTCAAGTGTTAGGTAGTTTATCAACTATTGTAAATGATGGGGTTTATAAAAAACCCTACATTATAGATTCAGTAGAAAATCTAGAGGGAACAAAAATAAAAGAATTTACTGCTGAAACAAAAGAAGTTTTAGAAAAAGATAAAGCAATGGCTTTAAAAAATCTACTTATAAAAGCTGTAAATGATGGTTCAGGAATAAGGACAAAAATAAATGGCATAGAAGTAGGAGGAAAAACAGGAACAGCTGAAGCTAATGGAAATGCCCATGGATGGTTTTTAGGATTTTTCAAAAATAATAATAAATATTACAATATGGTTATTTTTATACCTAATATGCCGGAAAAAAATTTAGATGGTGAAAGATCAGGTGGAGGAAATACAGCAGGTCCTATTTTTAAAGAGATAATACTAGCATTAACAGATAAAAAGTAAGAAAAAACTTTATTAATTGGATTTTCAATTAATAAAGTTTTTTCTGTGAAAAATATTTTTTTCAAGGAAAATAATAAAAAAATTAAAAAATAGGAAATTTTGAAAAATAAAATCATATTATATTAATAAGCACTGTTAGGAGGAACATCCTGTGTTCATATTGCAGAGTATAATTAATGTAATAAGCAATAATGTATTTTTTACTGGATATATTACAGGAAATACAACTTTTCCAAAACCTTTAGACGAAAAAGAAGAGGAGTATTATTTGAAAAAGTTTAAGGATGGAGATCTTGAAGCTAAAAGTATATTGATAGAACGGAATTTAAGATTAGTTGCACATATTGTGAAAAAGTATTCTTTTCCAAATAAAGAAGTAGATGATCTAATATCTATAGGCACAGTAGGCCTTATAAAAGCAATTGATTCTTTTAATTCAGGAAAAGGAACCAGGTTAGCCACTTATGCTGCAAGATGCATAGAAAATGAAATACTTATGCTTTTCAGAAATAATAAAAAAATCAAAGGTGAGGTTTATTTACAGGACCCTATAGGGGTAGATAAAGAAGGAAATGAGATTTGCCTTATTGATGTATTAAGTAGTGATGGGGATTCTGTGGTTGAAGCAGTGGAGAACAGTTTGCAGGTCAGAGCATTATACTCAAAAATGAATAATGCCTTAAACAAAAGAGAAAAAGAAATATTAGAAATGAGATACGGACTTTTAGATGGAGAAGTTAAAACACAAAGAGAGATAGCATTAATTCTTGGAATTTCAAGGTCTTATGTTTCTAGAATAGAAAAGAAAGCTTTGAAAAAATTATTTAAAGAATTTAATTTGAAGAAATAATAAAACATATAAATACCACAGATTACTATAAATAATCTGTGGTATTTTTTTATATTTGTGTATTGTTTTTTCTAACTAAAGCCATAATTCCTGCAATTAGAATTAATACTCCAGGTAAAATATAAAATACAAATATACATATAAAACCTATTATTGCACATATAATTAATAATATACCTGCTATTTTAGTTTTATTAGAAACTATAACTGAGGCTATAATAGCAATTATAGATACAATTATAGCTATAATTGCTGTGGTTTCAATAGAATTTTCACTGCCAAAAGCAGAAGCTACGCTTCCAATCATTAAAGCGGTTATTCCACTAAGAATACCAAATATCCCTCCAATTAATCCTAAAATAAATTCTGCCGTTCTTTTCATTATTTTTCCTCCATAATTTTTTAAAATATAATTATTTCATAAATTATATTTGTACTTTAGCTGTTTCACCATTTAAATTAATAGAAACAACACCATTAGTAATAGCTTTAGGTGTTTCAAATACAACAAAACCATGATAAGGTGTGTTTGGACTTAAAGTATTACCAAGGCAAAAAGCTGTATCAAATGCACCATTATATTGAGAAACCGTAAATGCTGAAATTGTTGCATTATTATCTACATCATAAGTTTCATTACCGGCTTTTAAAGTAAATGTATTTCCACTAGTTAAATTAATAGAATTTATAGGTGAATTACTATTATTAGTCATAGTTAAATTGAACATTGCATAATTATTTGGTGTATTAGACATAGGAGTTCCATAACTGTCATTAATACTATTGGTATTTTTAAAATTAGTTAATGTAAAGTTATAATTACCAATTTTTATAGTTTGTCCTAATTTGAAAATTTCAGAAGTTGTATTATTTGATTGTGAGTTTTGATTAGATTTAGCTTGAACAGTTGTAGGTTTATTTTGATTACTACCAGAAACAAGGGCGATTATAATGATAATTAAAAAAATAATAATTGCTCCTAAGCAACCTAATTTAAATTTGTTTTTTTGAGGTTTATTTTCCATCTTTTTTTGTCAATCCTTTCGTTGCTTATTACTCCAAATAGATACTATCATATATTTTTTAATAACATTTAACTTTGTGTTAAAGTTTTTACAAATATGGGAGCTATAAATTTTATAATTAATAGATAATAAAGAAAATTATAGAATAAAGTTAAAAAAATAACATAGTATATAAAAAAAATAATAAATTTACAAAGACGATTAATTAATGATAAATTTTTTGAATTATTTGTTATAATATCTATTTTTTTAAAATTATTTATAAAAATGAAGTTTAAAAAAAGTAAATATTAGAAAAATTATCAAAGGGAAATGTAAAAAAAATAAAAATTAATCCTTTTCATTAGAGGAAGTTTATTTAAATAGATTTAATAAAAAGTTCTATATAGGTAAAAAAATATATATACAAAACAAAAAAAGACAAAATTTGATAAAAAGAGAAAATTAACTTTTGAAATATGAATTTTATGAAAACTTTTAACTTTAATAAATTAATAAATTCATGGGTAAAATAAAGATAGTTACAAGGAAATAATATGCTAAATACAGTAAAAACTATAGCATTTAAAAGTATTTTGGTTTATAATTTACTTTAGAGAAGTCATAGTAAGTTAAGGCTTAAATAGTAAATAAAAAGTAAAGAAAAGAATTTTAAGTTTATTTACTTTGAAAAATAAATATGAAGAGTTCTAGTGGAGGGGAGCATGTTTAATTTAAATGAATTACTAAAAGTAACGGTAGAAGAAAAAGCATCCGATTTACATTTAACAGTAGGTGTACCACCTGTAATAAGAATAAATGGAACATTACACAAATTAGGAGAAGAATCTCTAGCACCAGCTGATACGGAAGAGTTTGCAAAGCAAATTTTAGGTGAGTTTTATGATGAGTATAGAAGAACAGGTGAGTTTGATACTTCTTATTCAGCAAAAGGGGTAGGTAGATTTAGGGTTAATGTATTTAAACAAAGAAATAGTACAGCCTTAGCTATAAGGGTAATAGCACTTAAAATACCTACATTAGATGAGTTAAAACATCCGGACATATTAAGAGATTTAACTAAGAAAAAAAGAGGATTAGTTTTAGTAACTGGTCCAACAGGAAGTGGTAAAAGTACAACACTTGCTGCAATGATTAATGAAATAAACAATACAAGAGATGCTCATATAATTACATTAGAAGATCCTATAGAATATTTACATAAGCATAATAAATGTGTAGTAAATCAAAGAGAAGTAGGAAAAGATACGGTAAGTTATGCAAGAGCATTAAAATCAGTTTTAAGAGAAGATCCAGATGTAATTCTTGTAGGAGAGATGAGAGATTTAGAGACTATTTCTATTGCTATAACAGCAGCTGAAACAGGACATTTAGTATTTTCAACTCTTCATACAATAGGTGCTTCAAAAACAATAGATAGAATTATAGATGTATTTCCACCACATCAACAACAACAAATTAAAATACAGTTATCTACTGTATTACAGGGCATAGTTTCACAACAATTAATGCCAACAGTTGGTGGAGGAAGAGTAGCAGCACTTGAGGTAATGGTTACAACGCCAGCTATTCAAAACCTTATAAGAGAAGGAAAAACACATCAAATAGAATCAGCTGTTCAAACAGGAAGTAAATATGGAATGAAAACTATGGATATGGCTCTTGCAGAATTATATAAAAAGAAAGCTATAACTTCAGAAACAGCTTTAGGTTTCTCTGTAGATAGAGATATGTTAAGTAGAATGATACTTTATTAAAAATTTAGCTGGCTGAATTTAAATTTAGTCAGCTAAGTTTTTTATGTAGAATATAAATTGAAATTGTTTTTTATTTTGATTAATTTAAATAAGGAGGTAACAGAGAATGAATGAAAATATAGTTGCCTTAGGTATAGGAAGTAAATATTTATCAGCTACTATGTCAAAATTTGAATTAGGTGAAAGAAAAATAGTAGCATCAGTAGTTGTTAATTCTAAAGGTATAGAAAAGGGAAAAATAATAGATAAAACTCTTTTTAAACAAGCAATAGAAGAAATAATAACTAAATTAAAAGGGGTAACTAAGGAAAAAATAGAAAATATTTATATTTCTTTAGGAACAGAAGATATTAGAATTGAAGACAGTAAAGGTTCTTGTAATTTAGATAAAAACAAGCCTATAGAAAAAGAACAAATAGATAGGGCATATTTAGATGGTAAGGAAATCAACATAGAAGAAGATGAGTGTATTGTTGATGGAATTATAAAAAGTTTTTATACTGCTGAAAGTGGATATATAGAAAATCCTTTAGGGCTTAAAAGTAAGGAATTAGAATTAGAGTTAACGGTAATAGTTGCTAAAAAAGCACTTGTTTTAGCTTTAAAGGAAATATTTATTGAACTAGAAATTGAAATTAATGGATTTATTTTATCTATAGAAGCCATAAATAATTTTGTTGTAAAATCTGAAGAAATGCAGAATAAAAACAATGTATTAATTGATTTTGGAGCAGAAAAAATAGAAATTGGAATCTTTAAAAGAAATAAATTAAAGGCTGTAGATTTCATTGCTTTAGGTGCAAAAAATATCACTACTGACATAGCCATAGTAACAAATATAGCTGAAAATGTAGCAGAAGAAATAAAAATAAAAAATAGCCCGAATTTTATAAAGATGAGAAATGATTTTGCTAAAATAGAAATAGCTAATGGATTGAAAGTAGAATCAACTCTATTTTATGAAGTAATAATGGCAAGACTTGAAGAAATTATAGATTACATAAAAAAAAGTTTAGAAACCACTGTAAATTATGATAAAATAGACAATGTAATTATTGTAGGCGAAGGAATTGTTAATTTTGAAAAAGTAGCAGCTATTTTTAGTGAATATCTTAATAAGAATGTTAAGATTATTGAAAAAAAAGATTTAAATATTGAAAATTATTCAATAATTATGTCAAATGCTATTGTTAAAGAGGTACATCATAGGTTAAAATTATTATATAAAAAAGATGTATTTTCAATTATGTTACAAACAAACGGTAAAGAAACATTTTCTAAAAATACAATATTTAAAGAGAAAAATATAAAAGGAAATAAAGGTAAATTATCAAAAGTATTAGGGCTTTTAGGTGATATATTCTAGTTAGGAGGAGTTATTTTGTTAGATTTTGATGTAGATATGCAAGATTTTACTAATATAAAAGTAATAGGCTGTGGTGGTGGAGGAAGCAACGCAGTTAATAGAATGATTATGGAGGGGCTTAAAGATGTTGAGTTTATAGCAATAAACACAGATAAACAAGCTTTAATGCTTTCTCACGCAACTCATAAAATACAAATCGGTGATAAGTTAACTAAAGGTCTTGGAGCTGGTGCGGATCCTGAAATAGGAAAGAAAGCAGCAGAAGAGAGTTTAGATGAAATAACTGAAGCAATAAAAGGCGCAGATATGGTATTTATTACTGCTGGTATGGGCGGTGGAACTGGTACTGGAGCAGCTCCTGTTGTTTCAGAAATAGCAAAATCAATGGGGATATTAACAGTTGGTATAGTTACTAAGCCATTCCCATTTGAAGGTAGAAGAAGAATGAAACACGCTGAAATGGGAATTGAAAACCTTAAAGCAAAGGTTGATACTTTAGTTACAATTCCAAATGAAAGACTTCTTAATATGGTTGATAAAAAGACAACTTTATTAGATTCATTTAAAAAAGCTGATGATGTTTTAAGACAAGGTGTTCAAGGTATCTCTGACCTTATAACAAACCCTGGTCTTATAAACTTAGACTTTGCAGATGTTAGATCAGTAATGGTTGACAAAGGTCTTGCGCATATGGGTATAGGAATTGGTTCTGGAGATAATAGAGCGAAGGATGCAGCAGAAGAAGCTATTTGCTCACCTTTACTTGAAACTTCAATTACAGGAGCTACAGGGGTTCTTATAAACATCACAGGTGGAGCAGATCTTAGTTTATTTGAAATAAATGAAGCTTCAGAAATAGTTCAAGAATCAGCAGACCCAGACGCTAACATAATATTTGGTACTGCAATTGATGAATCATTAAAGGATCAAATTAGAATCACTGTTATAGCAACTGGTTTTGATAAAGAGTCACAAAGAAAAATGATGAACTTAACTGAAGAAAAAGAAAAAGAAAAAGTAGAAGTAAAAAGAGAAGTAGCTGTATCACAAGCTCAAGAACCTAAAAAAGAAGAAAGTTATGATGACGATTTAAGCATTCCAGCTTTCTTAAGAAGAACTAGAAGATAGTTTAAATAAAAATTTAACTATAAAAAGTCTATGATTAAGTTCATAGGCTTTTTTTTTATTTATCTGCAAAATAATTATTATATTCTTTTTAATTTAATTTTAGAAAATTTAAAAAAGGATTATTTTGGTGATAAATAAAATAACCTTTTTTACGATAAGATTATTTTAACAACATTTGTTAAAAATAAAATAATTAAGTAGAAATATGAATATAAAGAATAAAAATAGGGGAAAGATTTTAAAGATTTGAATTATATTGCGACAAACTTTTAAAATATAAGGATTTATAATAGTATCAGAAGGGGGAGAGGAATGGTAGTATATTTAGATGTTTTGATATTGGAGAATTTTTTAATTAATTTTTTCCTACTAGTTATAACAATGCAGCTTTGTAGAAGAAATATAAAATATAAAAGGCTATTTCTTGCAAGTTTTATAGGAGCTATATACACCCTAACGATGGTAGTAGATAACTTAAAGGTCTTTGCCCTGTTCCCTTTTAAAATTTTATTTTCTTTTTTCATAATTTTTATTCTATTAGGAAAGAGAAATATATGGACGCTAATTAAAACTACAGGAGTATTTCTTTTAAGTACTATTGGTTTTTCTGGGTTTTGCTTGTTTATTTCGTTAATAGACAACCCTTATGATATTGTTAAGGGAATTACTATTACTAGTTATTCGATGAAAGCTTTAATTTTTGCTATTATAATTTTTTATTTAATAGCTTATAGAATATATTGTTATTTTAAAGATAGAGCAATTATAGATAATTTTTTATTTGATTTAGAAATTAATTTAGAAAATAAGAATATAAAAACAAAGGCTTTTTTAGATACTGGAAATGAACTTGTAGAGCCAGTAACTTCTCTACCAGTAATAATACTAGAAAAAACTGAGATTAATGATTATTATTTTGATGATTCTAAGTGTTTTTACATTCCTTATAAAGGAGTAGGTGGAGGATGTGAAAAAATGAAAGCAATAAAAGTTCAAGAGATAAAAATAAAAAATAAGAATGGTACTGAATTTTCAAGAACAGCTATGGTTGGTATTTGTAATACAAAATTAAGTGCAACAAATGAATATAATGCACTTTTACCAAGAGCTATAATATAAGGGGGAAATAAAATGGAATCTATTCAAATTCTTATTAATAAGGTTTTAAGTAAATTCAAAATATTCATGAAGAAGGTTTATTATGTTGGAGGAAATGATGTATTACCTCCGCCACTTACTAAGGAAGAGGAAGAGGAACTTGTAACTAATTTAGCCGAAGGTGAAGAAAGTATTAGAACAATTTTAATAGAGAGAAATTTAAGACTTGTAGTGTATATAGCTAGAAAATTTGAAAATACAGGGGTTGGGGTAGAGGATTTAATTTCAGTAGGAACAATAGGTCTTATTAAAGCTGTTAATACCTTCAAACCAGATAAAAAGATAAAACTTGCTACCTATGCATCAAGATGTATAGAAAATGAAATACTTATGTATCTAAGAAGAAATAATAAGGTGAAGGCTGAAATATCATTTTATGAGCCTCTTAATATAGATTGGGATGGAAATGAGCTTCTATTATCTGATATATTAGGTACTGATAATGATATTGTCTATAATCTAATAGAGGATGAAGTAGATAAACAATTATTATTTACTGCTATGGATAATTTATCAAGAAGAGAGAAGGAAATAGTAAAACTTAGATTTGGGTTATTTGGAAGTAAAGAAAAAACTCAAAAAGAAGTTGCAGATATGTTAGGTATCTCACAGTCTTATATATCAAGGCTTGAGAAGAAAATAATAAAAAGACTTAAAAAGGAAATAAATAAAATGGTATAAAAATCGCACCTCTAGGAAATAATTAAAATGCACGAGGTTAATTACTTCAAAGGGGTTGATTTTAAACTATGATGATAAACAAAGTAGAAATATGTGGTGTAAATACATCAAAATTACCCGTATTAAAAGAAAAAGAGATGAAAGAGCTCCTTTTAAAAATGAGTAAAGGAGACTATGGTTGTAGAGATAAGTTTATAAAAGGAAATTTAAGATTAGTATTAAGTGTGATACAAAGATTTAACAATAGAGGAGAAAATGTTGATGATTTATTTCAAGTTGGTTGTATAGGGCTTATGAAAGCAATAGATAACTTTGATTTAAGTCAAAATGTTAAATTTTCTACCTATGCAGTACCAATGATAATAGGAGAAATAAGAAGGTATTTGCGGGATAATAACTCTATAAGAGTTAGTAGGTCATTAAGAGATATTGCGTATAAGGCTCTTTTAGTAAGAGATAGATTAGTAAATGATAATAATAAAGAACCTACGGTATCTCAAATTGCAAAGGAACTTAATATTCCAAGAGAAGATGTAGTTTTTGCTTTAGATGCAATACAGGACCCAGTCTCTTTATTTGAACCTATTTATCATGACGGCGGAGATGCTATATATGTAATGGATCAAATTAGTGATTCGAAAAATCAAGATGATAATTGGCTTGAGAATATTTCTATTAATGAGGCTATGAAAAAGCTTAATGATAGAGAAAAGTTAATATTAAATCTTAGGTTTTTCAATGGGAAAACTCAAATGGAAGTTGCTGATGAAATAGGAATTTCACAGGCACAGGTATCAAGACTTGAAAAAATGGCTTTAAAACATATGAGAAAATATGTGTAAAAGGAATAATCTAATGTGGAATAACATAATATTAAAGGATAATATTAAGTTCTACATTAGGTTATTTTTGTAAAGAGGTGAATCAAAGTGGAAAATAGAATTGGGGAAGAAAAATTATTTTCTTTAAGAGAACTTAGAGCTTTAGAAGTTATAGATATAAATGAAGGCAGAAAATTAGGAACTATCATTGATGTGAAAGTAGACTGTGACAATTATAAAGTGCTAGCATTAATACTTCCAGTAGGTAAAGATAGTTGGTTTTCTAAGCAAGAATTTATAGAAATTCCTTGGGAAGATGTTAAAAAAGTTGGAATGGATTGCATATTAGTAGATTTAAAGGAAAAAATCTTGCGAGAAATATAGAAATTAAGCAGAAAAAAATGTATAATATATTTACATCTAAAGGAAGAAAGGTGTGAATAAAATGAGATGTCCTTATTGCTTTTATGAAGAAAGTAAAGTTGTGGATTCAAGAGCATCAGATGACAGCACTTCCATAAGAAGACGAAGAGAATGTTTGAGTTGTGGTAAAAGATATACGACTTATGAAAAAATAGAAGATATACCGATACTTGTTATTAAAAAAGATTCAACAAGAGAAAATTTCAATAAAGAAAAAATAGTAACTGGGCTTATAAAAGCTTGCCAAAAAAGACCGGTTTCAAGAAAACAAATAGAAGATATTGCTGATTACATAGAAAAGAAATTAAGTAATCAAATGCTTTCAGAGATTAAATCTGATTATATAGGTGAACTTATAATGGATAGACTTAAAGGGATAGATGAGGTGTCTTATGTAAGATTTGCCTCAGTATATAGACAGTTTACGGATATAAATACCTTTATGGAAGAGATAAAGAATTTAATGAAAGACTAATAAAGAAGATAACCATTTTTAGTGGTTATCTTCTTTTCTTATGAAATATTATAAGAATTTTAACATATTATATGATAAAATTTAAGTAGAGAATTTTACTATAAATTAATTTTAAAGGAGGATTTTATGAAACAGGAATTAATTAATTTAGGAAATAAAGAGTTTATAAAAATATCTGATGGAAATATCAATGTGTTATTTTCAACAGCAGAAAATGAAGTTAGTTATAGATTGAAAACAGAAGAGGGGGAAAAGAATTTAAGAGATTTAAAGGATTTATTTAAAGTTAAGGAAGTTCATTATACTAATCAAATTCATAGTGATATAATTTTTGATTTAAAAGAGGTTTCCTCTGTAACAGAAAAAGAGGGGGATGGACTTTTAACTAATAAAATCAATGATATTATAGGAGTTTTTGCAGCGGATTGTGTGCCAGTGATACTTTATGATAAAGAAAAGAAAGTAATAGCAGCGGTGCATAGTGGTTGGAGAGGAACAATTGGAGATATAAGTAAAAAAGCTGCTGAAAGAATGAAAGAAGTTTATGGAGCAGATAAAATTAATGTAATTATAGGACCTCATGTTGGCAACTGTTGTTATGAGGTAAGTGAAGAGTTAAGTAAAGAGTTTAATTTAAAATATGGAGAAGAGACATCCAAAGGTAGAATGTTAAGCTTAGAAACAGCAATTAGAAAACAATTAGAGGGACTTGTAAGGGAAGAAAATATTAGTTCTTTAAATTTATGTACTAATTGTAATGAGGAATACAAATTGCATAGTTATAGAAAATTTAAGGAACAATCAGGAAGATTATTTTCTTTTGTTTACATAAGTGAATAAATTAATTAATAAATAATTTGGGGGAAAAGGAATTAGGGGATGAAAAAAAAGATAATAACCTCTACTATATTAGTGATACTTTTTTCTTTAGCTATAATAACTAGTTTTTCTATGTTTATTTCAAATTATAACTACTCAGAATATTCAAAGAAGTTACTTGAAGAATATAATAAAACTATGATTTATTTTTTAGATGCCAATGATAGTTCTAGAGAAGATAATATTGAAGAAATAAAAAAAATTCTTTTAGAAGGAGAAAAGAAAAAAATAAGAGTTATTTATAAGAGTAAAGAGGGAGAAATACTTTTTGATTCTTTTAATAAGGGTGAAAAAGAATTTAATTTATTAAAGGCTAAGTTACAGGAAGAAAATAAAGATTTTTCAGAAGAAAATCTTAAAAATGGAGATTCTATTGTAGTTATAAATAATGAAAATAGTACAAGTTTAATTTATAGTGAAGACATGAAATATTATTTTTATGCTTTAGTGGTTACTTTGATAATAGGTAGTGTTATAACAAGTAGAGTTATAAATACTATAATTGAACCTATTGAAGAACTTCAGTTCATTGCATCAAGGATATCAAAGGGAGATTTCCATAAAAGAGTTACAATAAAGACTAATGATGAACTTGGAAGTCTTGGAATATCCTTTAATAATATGGCTGATAAGTTAGAGGATACTATGGAAGAATTAGTAAGCAAACAGGTAAGGCTTACTTCTATTTTAAAAAGTATTGGTAGTGGAATAATTGCTTTAGATAAAAAAGAAAGAATAATCTTAATAAATCCCCATGCTAAGGAAATGTTTAAATTAGGAGTGGAGGATTTAATAGGAAAGCATATTTCAGATGTAATAGAGGATGAAAATATACTTTCAGCCATTAGAAGTAGGGTTGAAAAGGCCGATTTGATAATGAATAAACCTACAGAGAAGTATGTAAAAGTAAAAATAGATCAAATTATAGAGGGAATAAATAGAGGTGGAACAGTTATTACCATAGAGGATATAACAGATTATAAAATTTTAGAAAATATGAGAAGAGACTTTGTAGCTAATGTATCCCATGAACTAAAAACACCGATAACATCTATAAGAGGATTTGCTGAAACTTTAAGAGCTGTTGATGATGAGGGAATAAGAAATAAGTTTTTAGGAATAATTGAAGAGGAATCAGATAGATTAACAAGATTAATTCAAGATATTCTTTCATTATATGAGATTGAAAATAAAGATAATAAAATACCTAAAGAAATTTTTAGTCCTACTGAAATATTAGATAATATCTATTTAATAGTTGAAGGGAATGCTAAAAAGAAGTCTATGGAAATTAGTTTAATAAATGAATCTAATCAAGAGTTATATGGAAACGTAGATAGATTTAAGCAGATGATATTAAATCTTGTAGATAATGCTATAAAATATGCAGGGGAAAATAGTACTGTATGGATAAAAGTTAAAGATGTTGGTTATAAAGTAGTTATAGAGATTGAAGATAATGGAGTAGGAATGTCAGAAGAGCATTTAAATAGAATCTTTGAAAGATTTTATAGAGTTGACAAAGCGAGATCTAGAGTTAGTGGAGGTACAGGGCTTGGACTTGCTATTGTAAAACACATAGTTAACAATTTTGAAGGAAATATAATTGTGGCAAGTGAGGTTTCAAAGGGTACAAGATTTAAAATTGAACTTCCTGCACATAATATAATTTTAAGTAAAGAAAGCTATAATGTCCTTAATTAGTTGACTACATCTTATAATTAATGTAATATAACATAATGATAGTAAAAGAGGAATTTAGCTATAGAACAGGATTTTTATTTTTTATTTAATAAATAAAAAATCTTTATATTATTTTACGGATAATTAGTTAAAAAAGTGAAGTTTCACTCACCTTAAATAGAATAACAACGAGGAGGAATGTAAAATGAGCAAACCTATGGTTGCAATTGTAGGAAGACCTAACGTAGGAAAATCTACATTATTTAATAGATTAGCAGGAAAAAGAATATCAATAGTTGAAGATACTCCAGGAGTAACTAGAGATAGAGTATATGCTGAATCAGAATGGATTGGCAGAGCATTTACAATGATAGACACTGGTGGTATAGAGCCAGAAAGTTCAGATGTAATAATAAAGCAAATGAGAAGACAGGCGCAAATAGCAATAGAGATGGCGGATGTAATAATGTTTATAGTTGATGGTAAGGAAGGTCTTACAGCAGCTGATCAAGAGGTTGCAACAATGCTTAGAAAAAGTAAAAAGCCTGTAGTATTAGTAGTAAATAAAATAGATAACTTCAAAGATGAAGATGCTATGTATGAATTCTACAACTTAGGTATTGGTGATCCATCTCCAATATCATCATCTCAAGGATTAGGACTTGGAGATATGCTTGATGAAGTGGTTAAGCATTTTCCAGCAGAAAATGATGGCGATGAAGATGAAGAAAATATCAAAATAGCTATGGTTGGAAAACCTAACGTTGGTAAATCATCTCTAATAAATAAATTATTAGGTGAAGATAGAGTTATCGTAAGTAACGTTCCAGGAACAACAAGAGATGCTATAGATAGTTATTTAGAAACAGAACAGGGTAAATTTACTCTTATAGATACAGCAGGTCTTAGAAGAAAGAGTAAAGTTAAAGAAGAAATTGAAAGATATTCAGTTATTAGAACTTATGCAGCTATTGAAAGAGCAGATGTTTGTATATTAATGATTGATGCAACTGAAGGTGTAACAGACCAAGATGAAAAGATAATAGGTTATGCTCATGAACTTAATAAAGCTATATTTGTAATAGTTAATAAATGGGACTTAATTGAAAAAGATGGAAAAACTATGGTTAACTACCAAAAAGACCTACAATCAAGTCTTAAATTCTTATCCTATGCACCATTTTTATTTATTTCAGCTTTAACAGGACAAAGAGTTCATAAAGTTTTAGAAATGGCTAAAATGTGTTATGGAAATTACTCAAAGAGAATAGGAACTGGTATCTTAAATGATGTTATAAATAAAGCAATACTTATGAAAGAACCACCAGTTGTAGCTTTAAAGAGACTTAAAGTTTACTATGCTACACAGGTTGCTGTGTGTCCACCAAAATTCATATTCTTTGTAAATGATCCAAATGCATCACACTTCTCTTATTTAAGATATTTAGAAAATCAATTAAGAGATAGTTTTGATTTTACAGGAACAGGTCTTCAAATAGAGTACAGACAAAGAAAGGAGTAATTATTTATGGATAAAATAACCTTTATTGGAGCAGGAAGCTTTGGGACTTCCTTATCTTTACTTTTAGCGAACAAGGGATATCAGGTTTCTTTATGGGATAGAAATAAAGAAGTGATAGATGATATTAATATAAACAGAAGAAATGATAGGTATTTAAGGGGTTTAGAAATTCCTAAGAATGTAACAGCCTATGAAGACTTAGAAGAAGCTTTACATAATAGTAACTATGTAGTTTTAGCAGTGCCTTCTCATGTAATTAGAACTGTAGCTAGAAATTTAAAAGGAAAAATATCTAAGGATGTAATTCTAATAAATATAGCAAAGGGGATAGAAGAAGGATCGAACTTAAGGTTATCAGAAGTTATTAAAGAAGAACTTCCGGATAATAAAGTAGTGATTTTATCAGGGCCAAGTCATGCAGAGGAAGTTGCAAAGGGAATACCTACAACTTTAGTAGCTAGTTCGGAAGAAATGAAGTATGCCAAAAAGGTTCAAGATTTATTCATGGATAAAAACTTTAGAATATATACAAATGATGATATTGTTGGTGTTGAAATTGGAGGAGCAGTGAAAAATATTATTGCTCTAGCAGCTGGAATCTGTGATGGAATAGGTTATGGAGACAATTCAAAGGCTGCTCTTATGACCCGTGGAATGTGGGAAATAAGTAAAATTGGTATGTTCCTTGGAGGAAAAGCTGAGACTTTTTATGGACTTACTGGAATGGGTGATTTAATAGTAACTTGTACTAGTATGCATTCAAGAAATAGAAGAGCAGGAATTCTCATAGGTCAAGGAAAGACATTAGATGAAGCAATTGAAGAGGTTGGAATGGTTGTAGAGGGTGTTAAAGCCTGTAGAGCATTCCATGAACTTACAATAGGTAGTGACATTGAAATGCCAATAACAGATCTTTTATATAAAGTTCTTTTTGAAAATGTAGATGTAAAAGAATCCATAGAAAAACTTATGGGTAGAGATAAAAAAAGTGAAATATACTAAGAAAAAACAGCAGAATTTCTGCTGTTTTTTTTATTATAAAAAATTTGAAAAAATTAAAAAAAACAGTATACTTTTTTAATATTTTTAATATATATATATGGATAATAAATAATTATAGGAGGGATATATCTTTGGAAGAATTTAATATATATAAAGATATCGCAGAGAGAACCCAAGGAGATATATATGTAGGTGTAGTAGGTCCTGTTAGAACTGGTAAATCAACATTTATAAAAAGATTTATGGATCTTATGGTTATACCTAAAATAGAAAATACTTATAAAAAGGAAAGAGCAAAGGATGAACTTCCACAAAGTGGATCAGGAAAAAGCATTCATACAACTGAACCAAAGTTTATACCAAATGAGGCTATTGAAGTTAAACTAGAAGAGGGAATAACTTTTAATGTAAGAATGGTAGATTGTGTGGGATATATTGTAAAAGGAGCCCTTGGTTATATGGAGGGGGAAGAATCAAAGATGGTTACAACTCCTTGGTTTGACTATGAAATACCTTTTGAAGATGCTGCTGAAATAGGAACAAGAAAAGTAATAACAGATCATTCCACAATAGGACTTGTTGTAACAACTGATGGTAGTATAACAGGGATTAGTAGAGAAGATTACTTAGAAGCAGAAGAAAGGGTAATAGGAGAGCTAAAATTAATTAATAAACCTTTTATAATTGTACTTAACTCATCAAAGCCACATGATGAATCAACAAAGGAATTACAAATTGAGCTTGAGCAGAAATACAATGTACCTGTTCAAATAATGGATGTTTCTTCTATGGGAGAAGATGATATAAATAACATATTCACAAAGGTTTTAAAAGAATTTAGCATTAAAGAAGTAAACATAGATATGCCAGAGTGGATTGAGAAATTAAGCCCTTCTCATTGGTTGAAAGTAAACTTTTTGAACATAGTAAAAGATATGTGCAAAAACATATTTAAAGTTAGGGATATTAGAGAGTGTCTTGATAGATACAAAGAAGAAGATTTCCTAGGACTTTTAGATATTGTAGAGATGAACTTAGGTAATGGAGTGGCTAGAGTATCTATGAATCCTGAAAAGGGGATATTTTATAAAATAATCAGTGAAATTTGTGATTGTGATTTAACTGATGAAAGTGATTTATTGCATTTAATAAAAGGATTAAGAAATTCAAAGGTTGAGTATGATAAGGTAGAGGCTGCTATAAAAGATGTTAAAGAAACAGGTTATGGACTTGTAGCACCTCAATTATCAGAGATGAAATTTGAAAAACCTGATATAGATAAACAGGGTTCTAAATATGTAGTTAAACTTAAAGCAAGTGCACCAAGTCTTCATATGATAAAGGCTGATATTGAAACAGAAATTTGCCCAATTATGGGAACAGAAAAAGAAACTCAAGAGGTGTTTAAAACTTTACTAGAACAATTTGAAAGCGATCCAGAAAAATTATGGCAAAGTAATATGTTTGGAAAGTCTCTTGAAATGCTTGTAAAAGAAGGACTTCAAAATAAGCTATATAAGATGCCGGAAAATATACAAACAAAAATACAAAAAACCCTTCAAAAAATCATTAATGAGGGTGATGGGAATTTAATTTGTATAATTTTCTAATTTTTTAGAAAAATACTAATATTTTTCTCTATAATGAATGATAATAATGACGAGGCTTTTTGGATGAAATATTTATATTGTTTATAGGTTAAAATAATGAAAATTATTATTAATCTAAACAATAAATATTTTATACTAAAGGGTCCCGTCAATTTTATTTTATAAATATTATATAAGGAGGAAGTTGATTTGCTAGAAATGTTATATGATAGTTGTTTTAAATTAGGGAGGAATTTTGGCTTTGGAGCACTTGAGGGGGCGGTAATATATGGAGGGATAATTGCGGTAGTTTTTATTAAAGCAATAGATTTACTTTATAAAAACAAAAATAAAAAGAAAAAAACCGAAAAATAAAATATATTACAGATTCTTTTAATAAAAAATTAAATAGATTATTTAAAAAAACTCTAGTATAATTTAGAGAGGCGAAAGAAAAAGGATTATGTAATATTTATATTCGGGAGTGACTAAAATGAAAAAGATAGCAGTAATTTTTAACGGTGGAACAATATCAATGAAAGTTGATGAGAAAATACATGCAGCAGTACCAAATTTGACTGGTGAAGAAATAATGGCTAAGGTTAGAGGAATTGAGGATTATGCTGAAATAGAAGATCATACTTTTTCATCATTACCAAGTCCTCATATGACTATAGAACTTATGATGGAACTTTCAAAGTTTGTAGATAATATTGTAAAAAGAGAGGATATTGATGGAGTTGTTGTTACTCATGGAACAGATACTTTAGAAGAAACAGCTTATTTTTTAGATTTAACTATAAATACTAAAAAACCAGTGGTTATAACAGGGGCTATGAGAAGTAGTTCAGAACTTGGTTATGATGGACCTGCGAATTTAACTGCCTCTATTTGTACAGCAGCTTCAATGGAAGCTAGAGGAAGAGGAGTTCTTATTTGTTTTAATGGTGAATTAAATAGTGCATCAGAGGTAACTAAGGCAAATTCAATGGCTTTAAATGCCTTTAGAACACCTAATTTTGGTCCTATAGGTATAGTTGATAATAACAGAGTTATTTTTTATAGAGATGTAGCTGATGATTGTTATATACCAGTTGATTCAATAACAGAAAAGGTAGCTATAATTAAATGTGCTGCAGGGATGGAAAATGATTTTATTAATTTAGCAATAGAAAATAATTATAAAGGAATTGTTTTAGAGGCTTTAGGAAGAGGGAATGTTCCTCCTACTTTAGTTGAACCAATAGAAAGAGCCATTGCAAAAGGTATAACAGTGGTTTTAACTTCAAGATGTTTTGAAGGAAGAGTTTGTGACACCTATGGTTATTTAGGTGGAGGAAAACAACTTAGAGATATGGGTGTAATTTTTGGTGAATCAATGCCAAGTCAAAAAATAAGAATAAAACTTTTATTATTATTAAGTGCTAAATATGATTATAAATATATTAAAAAGAGTTTTGAAAAAGAGAGTTATACGAATTAAAAATAAAAAATAGAAAAAATAGTTCGTAACTGTTGACAAATAAAACTGAAAAATATAAAATAATATTCGTAGAGATGATCTTCGAGTAATTTTAGTTGTCTTTAAAACTGGTGAATTTTAAAGAGAATTTTAAATATTATTTTATATTTATAAAATAAGCTTGACCTAGATCAATCTAAGGGGAGCTTATTTTTTTTATTTTAGGGGGAAAATATGAATAATTCAGTGGGTTTTAAAAAGAAGTTTTTAAACTATTTTGGGGAAGATGTAAGTTTTAAAAGAGAGTTTATTGCTGGAATGACTAGCTTTTTAGCTATGGCTTATATAATAGCAGTAAATCCATCTATTTTAGGGGAAACAGGAATGCCAGTTGGAGCATTAGTAACTGCAACCTGTTTATCAGCAGCTTTAGGTTGTTTTATTATGGGTTTTTATGCTAATTTACCTTTTGGGCTAGCAGCAGGTATGGGACTTAATGCTTTCTTTGCATTTTCAGTGGTAATAGGAAAAGGAATTCCTTATCAAACAGCATTAACAGCAGTTTTTGTTGAGGGTATTATATTTATTATTTTATCTTTCTTTAAAGTGAGAGAGGCAGTAGTTAATTCTATTCCTTTAAATTTAAAGTATGCAGTAACAGGAGGAATTGGATTATTTATAGCCTTTATTGGATTAAGTGGTTCAGGGGTTGTAGTAAAAAGTGAGGCTACTTTAGTTGAACTAGGTAATTTCTTTTCGCCACCAGTATTAATAACATTGGTTGGAGTTGTTATAATAGCAGTTTTAGAAAAGAAAAAAGTTAAAGGTGCACTTTTGTTTGGAATAGTTGGTTCTACAATTTTAGCTTGGGGCTATGCTATTATAAATGGTGTTTCAGCCACAGCTTATAATATCTCTCTTCCAGCAGGATTAATTAAATTTGAATCTATAGCACCAATTGCAGGACAAATTGATTTTTCTTTTTTAAGTAGTACAGAGCATATTTTTAACTTTATAATAATTGTTTTAACATTTTTATTTGTGGATTTCTTTGATACTATAGGCACTTTAGTTGGAGTTTCCTCAAGAGCTAATATGCTTGATGAAAAAGGAAATATCCCAAATGCAGGAAAAGCTTTAATGGCAGATGCAGTAGCAACTACAGCAGGAGCATTAATGGGAACATCTACTGTAACAACTTTTGTTGAAAGTGCAGCAGGGGTAGAAGAAGGTGGTAGAACAGGTCTTACAGCAGTAGTTATTGGTGGATTTTTCTTAGTAGCAATGTTCTTCTCTCCAATATTTGTAGCTATACCAAGCTGTGCAACAGCACCAGCTCTTATATATGTGGGATATTTAATGATGGGAAGTATTTTAAAAATAGATTTCTCAGAAATTACAGAAGCACTTCCAGCATTTTTAATAATAGCTTTAATGCCATTAACTTATAGTATAGGTGATGGATTAACAATAGGAGTTCTTGTTTATGTAGCTTTAAACTTAATAAATAATATTTTTTCTAAGGAAAAGAAGAAAATATCAATGGTAATGATAATTTTAGGAGCGGTATTCCTATTTAAATTAGCTATCCCTCTTTTTGCTTAGTTAAAAGGTAAATAAAAAGCTTAACTTCGGTTAAGTTTTTTTTGCTTTTGATTAAATAATTATTTGTGAATAATGTTAATAAAATGTAAACAAAACATTGACTGGAATTGGGTTTATAGTTTAAAATTAATTACATACTGAGTTTAAGGAGGTTCAAGGATGGTAAAGAGTATGACTGGTTTTGGAAGAGCTAGTAGTAAAGAAGATAATGAAAGAATATTTTCATTAGAAATGAAAAGTGTTAACCATAGATATATGGATATAAATATAAGAATGCCAAAGTCTATGATGTCTCTTGAAGAAAAAATTAGATCTAAAGTTAAAGAAGAGCTTAGTAGAGGAAAAGTAGATTTATTTATTAATTATAAAAACTATGGGAAAAGTCAATCTATAGTAAAATTAAATATGGACTTTGCTAAAAGTTATAAAGATGCTTTAATGGATTTAAAATCAGAATTTAGTGATTTAAAAGATGACTTAAGTCTTTCTCTAATTGCAAGACATCCTGAAATAATCCAAGTAGAAGAACAAGAGGAATCTTTAGATGAAATCTGGGGAGAAATTGAAGTTCTTTTAAAAGAATCTCTTAAAGGTATGGTACATATGAGAGAATTTGAAGGAGAAAAACTAAAAGAAGATATAATAGTAAAAGCAGATAGCATTAAAACTATTGTGGATTCTATAGAAGAAAACTCCTTTAAAGTAGTTAGTAGTTATAAAGCTAAATTAGAAGATAGACTTAAAGAATTAATGGATAAAGTTGAAATAGATGAAAACAGACTTGCTATGGAAATTGCTTTATTTGCTGACAAAGCAGCTATTGATGAAGAAATAACAAGACTTAATAGTCATATTAAACATCTTAAAAATACTTTAGAGTTAAATGAGCCAATTGGTAGAAAATTAGACTTTATAATGCAAGAAATGAATAGAGAAGCTAATACTATAGCTTCTAAGTCAACAGATCTAGAAATAACTAATTTAGTTATTGAGATAAAAAATATTTTAGAAAAAATCAGAGAACAAGTACAAAATATAGAATAAATTAGGAGGAAAAAAATGGGCATTAAACTAATAAATATTGGTTTTGGAAATATTGTGTCAGCTAACAGATTAGTTGCTATAGTAAGTCCTGAATCTGCACCGATAAAGAGAATTATACAGGAAGCAAGAGATAGAGGGATGCTTATCGATGCTACTTACGGAAGAAGAACAAGAGCGGTTATAATAACTGATTCAGATCATGTTATTTTATCAGCTGTTCAACCAGAAACAGTAGCTCACAGATTATCAACTAAAGAAGAAGTTGTAGAAGAGGTTGATGAATAATGACTTTTGGAGAGCAACAAAATAAAGGTGTATTAATTGTTATATCTGGGCCTTCAGGAGCAGGAAAAGGAACTATATGTAAGGCTTTACTTGAAAAGCATCCAGAAATAAAGCTTTCAGTTTCAGCAACTACAAGAATGCCTAGAGAAGGAGAAGTAGATGGAATAAACTATCACTTCTTAGCAAAAGAAACTTTTGTTAAAAGACTTGATGAAGGGGATTTCTTAGAACATGCAGAGGTTTATGGAAACTATTATGGAACTCCAAAATCAAATGTTGAAGCAATCCTTAATCAAGGTCATGATGTAATTCTAGAAATAGATATACAAGGAGCTTTAAAAGTTAAAGAACAATCAGAGGATGGAGTATTTATATTTATATTACCTCCATCAATGGAAGAACTAAAGCAAAGAATTATAAAAAGAGGTAGTGAAACTCCTGAAAGCTTAATGACTAGATTCAAATCAGCTTATCAAGAGATAAATTATGTCTCAAAATATAATTATGCTGTAGTAAATGATACAGTAGAAAGTGCTGTTAATAAGATAGAAAGTGTTTTAACAGCAGAAAAATGTAGAGTAGATAGATTAAAAGAAACAATTTTAGATTCAAAGGAGGATATTATTCATGAACAACTCTATGATTAATCCATCAATAGTAGAATTATTAAAAAAGGTAGACAATAGATATACACTAGTTATCACTAGTTCAAAAAGAGCAAGACAAATAATCGAGGGTGCAGAAGTAACTGTAAGAACAGCTTCTCATAAACCATTAACTATTGCTGTAGAAGAAATAGATCAAGGTACAGTAACTTACGAATCAATAGAATATTAGAAAGAAGTAATAGCTATGGAGAATAAATGCATTGTTTTAGGTGTTTCAGGAGGAATAGCTGTTTATAAAGCTTTAGATGTAGTTAGCAGATTAAGAAAGCATGATATTGAGGTAAGGGTAATAATGACGGAGTCAGCAACAAAATTTGTTACTCCATTATCATTTCAATCCTTAAGTCAAAATCAAGTAATAGTTGATATGTTTAAAGAGCCTAAAGCTTTTGAAATTCAGCATATTTCTTTAGCTCAAAAGGCAGATTTAATGCTTATTGTTCCAGCTACTGCTAATATAATTGGGAAAGTAGCAAATGGAATTGCTGATGATATGTTATCAACTACTATTATGGCAACGAAGGCTCCTGTAGTCTTTGCGCCAGCTATGAATACAAATATGTATGAAAATAGAATAGTTCAAGATAATATGAAAAAACTTAGAGAGTATGGCTATAGGTTTATTGAACCAGCAAGTGGAAGACTTGCCTGTGGTGATGTTGGAAAGGGAAAACTTCAAGATACCGAAGAGATAGTTGAATATGCATTAGCAATGTTAAATGCCTCAAAGGATTTAGAAGATAAAAATGTTGTGGTTACAGCAGGACCAACAGTAGCTAATATTGATCCAGTAAGATTTATAACAAATAAATCCACAGGAAAAATGGGCTATGAAATTGCAAAAGAAGCTAGAGATAGAGGTGCAAGGGTTACTTTAATAAAAGGCCCTAGCAATTTAAAAGTGCCTTTTGGCGTAGAGGTTATCAATGTAACTACAAACGAAGAAATGTATAATGCCCTTTTAACTAAGTTTGATAAAGCTGATATAATAGTAAAATCTGCTGCAGTTGCAGATTATAAACCTAAAGAGTACAGTGAGAAGAAAATTAAGAAGAATTCTGATGATTTAAATATAGAGCTTATTAAAGACAGAGATATTATACAAACTTTAGGACAGCAAAAAAAACATCAAATAATAATAGGTTTTGCTGCTGAAAGTCACGATTTAATTGAAAATGCTGAAGGTAAGCTTAAAAGAAAAAATTTAGATTATATTGTAGCTAACAATATATTATCCTCAGATACAGGTTTTGCATCAGATGATAATAAAGTTACAATTATAGGAAAAGAAGGCTTCAAAGTATCATTAGAAAAGATGAGTAAAAGGGAAGTAGCTAAAAATATATTTGACTTAATAAAGGGGCGCTAAAATGCCCCCTTTTTTATTATAAGGTAAAAAGGTGAGAATAATGGACATTTATGCAGATATAGTAGTAAATAGTGAGGCTGTTTCTATAGATAGAATTTTTACATATAAAGTTAAAAAAGAGATGGAAGAAAATCTTAAAGTAGGTCATAGAGTATTAATACCCTTTGGTATGGGAAATAGACCTATTGAAGGTTTTGTCTTTAATATTTATAGAGAAGAAAAGAATGATAATATAAGATATAAGTATATAAAATCTATTAGAGATAAAGAGCCTCTTTTAAATAGAGATAATTTTCTTTTGATAGAATTCTTAAGAAGAAAATATTTATGTAAATATATAGATGCATTAAGAGTAATGATTCCTCCTAAAATTATGAGTGGAAATAAAGAAAAATTAAAATCTATTGTATTTTTTAATAAGTATGTAGATGGGTTAAATGATAATCAGAAAAAAGCCTTAGAAGAAATAAAAAATTATAGTGGTGGCTTTAGTAAAACAGAGCTTAATAGAAATTTTGGGATTTCTACCTATATGATTAATAAATTAGAGGGACTAGAAGCTATAATAACTAAGGATATTATAGTGGATAGAAGTGATAATAGAGAATTTGAAAATTATCCTCCAAGAAGATTAAATGAAGAGCAAGAAATGGCTTATGATGATATAATTAATTCAAATAAGGTTTCTTTATTAAAAGGTGTTACAGGAAGTGGAAAAACAGAAGTTTACATGAATATTGTAAGTTTTATGATGATGGAAGATAAAGATTCTGTTGTTTTAGTTCCGGAAATAGCTTTAACACCACAGATGATTGAAAGATTTAAAGGAAGATTTGGAAGAGATGTTGCTATTTTTCATAGTAAACTTTCAGATGGAGAGAGATATGATGAATGGCAAAGGGTAAATCGAGGAGATGTAAAGGTAGTTATAGGAGCTAGATCAGCTATTTTCTTACCTTTTAAAAATTTAGGGCTTATAATAATAGATGAAGAACATGAAAGTAGTTATAAATCAGAAATGAATCCTAAATATAATACCAGTGAGGTGGCTTTATTTTTAAAAGAAATAAAGGGGACTAAAGTGGTATTAGGATCAGCTACTCCAAGTCTTGATAGTTATTATAAAGCACTTAAGGGAGATTATAATTTAGTTGAACTTAAGAACCGTGTGAATAAAAAACCTCTCCCTAAAATCGAAATTGTGGATATGAGAGAGGAACTTAAAAATAATAATAAATCTATGTTTAGCAGAGAGCTTTACTTTAAAATAAAAGATAGACTTGAAAAAAAAGAACAAATAATATTATTTTTAAATAGAAGAGGATATTCTACCTTTGTTTCCTGTAGAAGTTGTGGCTTTGTTTATCAATGTGAAAGCTGTGATATAGCTATGACCTATCATAAAAATGGTTTTTTAGTTTGCCATTATTGTGGTAAGACTAAAAGAATAGATAATTTATGTCCTAAATGTGGAAGTAAATATATAAAATATTTTGGAACAGGTACAGAAAAGGTAGAAGCTACTACAAGAAAATATTTTAAAGAAGCTAGAATTTTAAGAATGGACGTAGATACTACAAGGAAGAAAAATTCCCATGAAGAAATTTATAACAAGTTTAAAAATGGAGAGGCTGATATATTAATAGGAACACAAATGGTTGCAAAGGGACTAGATTTTGAAAATGTAACTTTAGTGGGAGTTATTGCAGCAGATACAACTTTAAATCTTCCTGATTATAGATCCAGTGAAAAGAATTTTCAAATTATAACACAGGTTAGTGGAAGAGCAGGAAGAGGAGAAAAACAAGGAGAAGTGGTAGTTCAAAGTTACAGCCCAGATCATTATAGTTTAATAGCTGCAAGAGATGGAGATTACGAAAAGTTTTTTGCAGATGAAATTAAACTTAGAATGGCTATGGATTATCCTCCTTTTTCAAAATTAATGGTTATAAATTTAAGTGGGAAAAATTACAATAGATTAATGGATGTAAGTAAAGAAATTTGGAATAAGTTAAAATTTACTTTGAAAGAATTTGATGATTTAATAATATATGAGCCTTCAGCATCACTTTTAGGGAAAGTGAAGGATTTATATAGATGGCAAATACTTTTAAAGGGAAATATAAATGATATAAATGCAGCTATTGTAAAAAATAGTCTTTATGAAATTTCAAAGGACATATATAATGAAATAAGAATAACAATGGATATAAATCCAAATAACTTAATATAGGAGGTAAAGCTATGGCTATTAGAAATATTAGAGTTGATAGTGATGAGATACTTAGAAAGAACAGTAAGGTAGTTAAAGATTTAACTGACAGAACAAAAGTTTTAATTGAAGATATGATAGAAACTATGTATCAATCTCAAGGAGTAGGTCTTGCAGCAGTTCAAGTTGGAATATTAAAAAGAATATTTGTTGTAGATGCTGAAGATGGAGAGGGAATTAGAATTTTTGTAAATCCAGAAATTCTTGAAAAGTCAGGAGAGCAGTTAGGGCAGGAAGGTTGTCTTAGCTTACCAGGAGAAAAAGAAGATGTTAATAGAGCCGATTATATTAAAATAAAGGCTTTAGATAAAGAAGGTAAAGAATTTACTTTAGAAGCTACTAATTTTTTAGCTAGAGTAATTCAACATGAATATGATCATTTAGATGGAATTTTATTTATTGATCATGTAAGATAGGAGGAATGAAAGTGAATATAGTATTTATGGGCACGCCAGATTTTGCGGTGCCATCACTTGAGGCTTTAATAAAAGAATTTGGAGTTAAAGCAGTTTATACTCAACCGGATAGACCGAAAGGGAGGGGGAAAAAGTTAGCTTTTTCACCTGTAAAAGAAATTGCTGTAGAGCATAATATCGAAGTTCTTCAACCAGAAAAAATAAGAAATGACAGGGAAGCTATAGAATATTTAAAAACTTTAAATCCAGATTTTATAATAGTCGTAGCCTTTGGTCAAATACTTCCGAAGGAAGTGTTAGATATACCTAACTTTGGTTGCATTAATTTACATGGTTCATTGCTTCCAAAGTATAGAGGAGCAGCTCCTATTCAATGGAGTGTAATAAAGGGTGAAAAAATTGCTGGAAATACAACTATGCTTATGGATGTAGGTCTTGATACAGGAGATATGCTTCTTACTAACGAAGTTGAAATAACTAAATTTATGACTTCAGGTGAACTTTATGAAGCATTAAAATCTTCAGGGTCAAATCTTTTAGTTGAGACAATAAAAAAAGTTTCAAAGGGAGAAATAACTCCAATAAAGCAAAATGATGAAGAAAGTACTTATGCACCAATGCTTAATAAAGAGCTTGCAAAAATAGATTGGAACAAAAGTGCTGAAGTAATTCATAATCATATAAGAGGAATGAATCCTTGGCCTATAGCAACAACAGTTTATGATGATAAAGTGATGAAGGTTTATGAAAGTGATTTTGTGAAAAATAAAGCTAAAGAAGAACCAGGAACAATAGTTAAAGTTGATAAAAATGGTATAGTAGTTTCAACCATAGATGGAGAATTGATTATTAAGAAATTACAGTTCCCAAATGGTAAGCCTTTAATGGTAGAACAATTTATAAATGGAAACAATATAGAAATAGGAAAGAAACTACTGTAAATTTTTAAAAAATAATTTATACTATATTTTAGGGGGGGATGTATAAATGCCATATTTTTATTGGGATAGGACCTATTTAATATTATTACCTGCTATAATAATAGCAGCCTATGCACAGTTTAAAGTAAGTTCAACTTTTAATAAGTATAATCAAGTTAGAAGTTATAGAGGATATACAGGTGAACAGGTTGCAAGGACTCTTTTAAATAATGCAGGGATTTTTGATGTTAAAATTGAAATGGTTCAAGGAAATTTAACAGACCATTATGATCCAAGAGTGAAAACAGTTAGATTATCTAAGGATGTGTATTATGGAACATCACTAGCAGCAATTGGTGTTGCAGCTCATGAAATTGGTCATGTACAGCAACATTATGAGGGTTATGCTGCTTTGAGTTTTAGAAATTCTATGGTTCCAGTTGTTAATTTTTCAAATGGTGCATCATGGATTCTATTCATTTTGGGAATATTTATGAGTGTACCAATACTTATAAATATCGGCATAATACTATTCTTAGCAGTTGTAATTTTCCAAGTAGTTACTTTACCTGTTGAATTTAATGCATCAAGTAGAGCTATTAGGAATATTTCAAATATGGGTATTTTAGAGGGTGAGGAAATCAAAGGCGCTAAAGCTGTTTTAAGTGCAGCAGCTTTAACCTACGTAGCAGGAGCGTTAATGGCAATAGCACAATTATTAAGATTACTTGCAATAAGTAATAGAAATTCTAATAGATAAGAGGTAACTTATGAATACAAGAAAATTAATAGTAGAAATATTAGATGAAGTTTTTTTCAATGGAGCATATTCTAATATAGAAATAAACAAAAGACTTGCAGGAAAAGATATTGATGTTAAAGATAGAGCATTAATAACAGAAGTAGTTTACGGTACTATAAAATATAAAAGAACAATTGATATAATTATCGAAAGTTTTGTAAAAAGTATAGAAAAAGTTGATAATGAGGTTCTTAATATATTAAGAAGTTCTATTTATCAAATGAGATATTTAGATAGAGTACCAGATTATGCTGTAGTGAATGAAGCAGTAAACTTAGCTAAAGATACATCAATGGGATTAAGTAAGTTTGTTAATGGGGTTTTAAGAAATTATATAAGAAATGAAAAAAGAGACTTTGCTGATGACTTTACAGGTAGTAACCTATTAGCTTATAAATATTCTTTTGAAAAATGGATGGTTGAATTGTTTATTAAGCAATATGGTAAAGAGAGAGCAGAGCAAATCTTAGAAGGTTTAAATAAGACACCTGCTTTAACAGTTAGAGTTAATGCTTTAAAAGAAGATTACGATACTGTTTTTGAAAAGCTTGAAGAAACTTATGGTATAGAAGAAGGAACAATTTGTCCAGAAGCTATAATTATAAGAAAAGGAAGTTCAATTGAAAATAATGAACTTTACAAAGAAGGGTTAATCACTGTTCAAGATGAAAGTGCAATGCTTGTAGCACCTCTTTTAGATCCTAAAGAAGGTGAAACAGTTATGGACTTATGTAGTGCACCAGGAACAAAAGCTACTCATTTAAGTGAGCTTATGATGAATACTGGTAAAGTTTTAGCTTTTGATATCCATGACCATAAAATAGGTCTTATAAAAGAAAATATAAAAAGACTTGGTATAGAAAATATAGAATGTGAAATAATGGACGCAGCAGTTCTTAATCCTAAATATATTGCCTATGCAGATAAAATACTTTTAGATGTTCCATGTTCAGGTCTTGGAATTATAAGAAAGAAACCAGAAATAAAATGGACTAAAAGTACAAGAGAGCTTCAAAATATAATAAAAGTACAAAAAGAAATATTAGACAATGCATGGAATTACCTTAAAAAAGGTGGAGAACTTGTTTACTCAACTTGTACTTTAAATAAAAGAGAAAATGAAGAGATAATAGAAAGATTCTTAGATAATAATAAGGATTGTAAGGTAGAAAAGGTATTTATAGGAGAAGGCGATAATATTATATATAATATTGATGGTTCTATTACTATATTACCAAATGAATTTATGGATGGATTCTTCATGGCAAAACTAAAGAAAATATAAAATGGAGATAAATTAAATGAAAAACATATTAAATTTTGGTTTAGAAGATTTAAAATCTTGGATGAAAGAAAATGGAGAAAGCGCTTTTAGAGCAAAGCAAGTATTTGATTGGATATATAAGGGGGTTTATAATTTTGAAGAAATGAAAAATATCCCTAAGTTAATGAAAGAAAAGCTTGAAGAGAACTTTTCAATTGATATTCCAGAGGTTTTAGATAAGATGTCTTCAATAGATGGTACCAAGAAATTTCTATTAAAATTTAAAGATGGAAATATTATAGAATGTGTTATAATGAAATATAAACATGGAAATACTATTTGTATATCTACTCAAGTTGGATGCAGAATGGGATGTAAATTCTGCGCCTCAACTTTAGAGGGAAGAGTTAGGGATTTAACAGCTGGAGAAATGCTTAGTGAAGTAATAATTGCTAAGGATCTTTTAGGTGAAAGAATTTCTAATATAGTTTTAATGGGAAGTGGTGAACCACTAGACAACTATGACAATGTAATGAAATTTTTAGAATTAGTCAATGCTGATTATGGTCTTAATATAGGGCAAAGACACATAACATTATCAACCTGTGGAATTGTACCTAAAATATACCATATGGCAGATAAAGGAATGCAAGTAACACTTGCTATATCTTTACATGCTGTAACAGATGAAAAAAGAAAGGCTATAATGCCTATTGCAAATAAATATTCTATAAAAGAAATTTTAGATGCATGTAATTACTATGTTGAAAAAACTAATAGAAGAATAACATTCGAGTATTCTCTAGTTAGTGGAGTGAACGACGGTAAAGAAGATGCTAGAAGTCTAGGTAAATTAATAGAAGGAACACTTTGTCATGTTAATTTAATTCCTGTAAATGAAATTAAAGAAAATTCATTTAAGAAATCAACACCTAAGGCTATAGAAGATTTTAGAAAAACACTTAATAATTATGGTATAGAAGCTACTGTAAGACAAGAGAAAGGTTCTGATATAGATGCAGCCTGCGGGCAGCTGAGAAGAAGCTATCTGAAATCTAAGTAGATTTGAAAAGGAGAATGGTTTGTTTATGATAGGATTTTTAAGTGATATAGGAAATGTGAGACAAATCAATGAAGATTATGGAGATTATCATTTAGGAAGAAAGTATAAACTTTTAATTGTAGCCGATGGAATGGGTGGTCATAATGCTGGTGAAGTAGCTAGTGAAATGGCAGTAGAAGGCATAATAGAGTTTATAAAAGAAAACTTTGGAGAATATGAGGAAGAAGAAATTTTAGCTGATGCTGTTATAGATGTTAATACAAAAATATATAACCATGCAGCTAATCAAAAAAAGCTATCTGGTATGGGAACTACTATAGTGGCTGCTTTAGTACTTGATGATGTAGTTCAAATAGTTAATGTAGGAGATAGCGTTTGCTATGGAATAAATGAGGACTCAATAGAAAAGATAACAAAGGATCATTCATTAGTTCAAGAACTTATAGATTCAGGAAGTATAACTGCTTTAGAAGCTAAAAAGCATCCAAGAAGAAATATTATAACTAGAGCAGTAGGTACTAATGAAACTGTAGATGTAGATATTTATGATGTACCAAAGGGTATGTATGATTATTTCGTTTTATGTACAGATGGTTTAAGTAATGATGTAGAGGAAAGTTTCATTTTTAATGAAATTAATGAATCTTATGATTTACAAGAATCTTGTAAAACACTAGTTGAAGAAGCTAAAAGCGAAGGCGGGAAAGATAACATAACAGTTCTTGTTTTTGGAGGAGAGAATTAATATGAATTATAAGTTGTTAGGAGACAGATATGAACTCCTTGAAAAAGTAGGAGAAGGTGGAATGGCCATTGTTTACAAGGCTAAAGACCTAAAGCTTAATAGATTTGTAGCTGTAAAAGTTCTTAAAGAATCATTTAAAGAAAATGATGAAGTAATAACTAAATTTAAAAAAGAAGCTACTGCTATTGCTACTCTTTCAGATCCAAACATAGTTAATGTACTAGATGTTGGTAACCAGGATGATTTAAATTATATAGTAATGGAATTTATAGAAGGAAAAACTCTTAAGAAAATAATTCAAGAAAGAGGAAGTCTTCCAAATGATGTGGCTATAATAATAGCTATAAAAGTTGCAGCTGCTTTAGCTTGCGCTCATAAAAATAATATAGTTCATAGAGATATAAAACCTCATAATATATTAGTTACAGGTGATGGAATTGTAAAAGTAGCTGATTTTGGAATAGCAAAGTCAATGGATTCTTCAACTTTAGCCCATACCAATACAATTATGGGTTCAGCTCACTATTTTTCACCAGAGCAAGCAAAAGGGGCTTATATAGATTTTAGAACAGATATCTATTCTTTAGGAATAGTTATTTATGAAATGGTAACGGGGAAAGTTCCTTTCGATGGAGATTCAGCTGTAACAGTTGCTTTAAAACAAATACAGGAGTCTGTTGTACCTCCAAAGGATTTAAATCCACAAATATCAGATAATTTAAATAGACTTATTTTAAAATGTATGGAAAAAGATCCTCAAAAAAGATATCAAAGTGTAGTAGAAGTTAAAATGGATTTAGAGAGATTAAAAGAAAATCCTAATGCACAAATAGATGAATCAGAGGATGAAGATCAGTATACAAGAGTAATGTCTCCTGTTAGTGTTGATGATACTATTTATCAAAGTACACCTCTTTATGAGGAATCAGAAGATGAAGATGAAGACGAGGATGCTGAAGAGGAAGAAGAATATACAGATTATAATCATCATGATCAAGATGATGATGAATATGATGAATATGATGAGTACGAAGAAGAAAAATCTAGGAAAAAAGGCGGAAAAGGAGTATTAATAGGAATATTAGTAGTGATTGCAGCCATTGTAGTAATTGCAGGTGGAATTTTCCTAGGTGGTAAAGTGGCAGGACAGAAAATTTCAAATGAAAAACTTCAAGTACCAAGTGTAATAAATCAAAGTGGTACACAGGCTCAAGCAACCTTAGAAAAAGATGGCTTTAAAGTTGTAATTAACAATGAAGCTAATGATGCAACGGCAGGAACGGTATTTAATACTAATCCAGCAGCTGGAGCAGAAGTTCAAAAAGGTAGTACAATTACTTTATACGTAAGTACAGGTCCAGGTCTTTTAACAGTTGAGGATTTAAGTAATTTACCTATTGCAGAGGCTCAACAAAATATAAGCGACCTTGGATTGAAGGTTGGAGCAGTTACTGAAAGCTATAGTGATACTGTTGCAAAAGGAGAGGTTATTGGTACTAATCCAGCAGCAGGAGCTAAAGTAGAAAAAGGATCAACAGTTAATTTAATTGTAAGTAAGGGAGCTAGTACAGTTCAAGTTCCAAGTTTAGAAGGAATGACTATACAAGCAGCTACTAATGCTTTAAATAAATTAGGGTTAACTATAAATGCAATACAGGGAGAAGCAGCATCTTCTGCAAGTCAAAATGGATTAATTTATAGTCAAGATCCAAGTTCAGGTTATAATGTTAAAATTGGTTCATCAGTTACAGTAAATTATTATGGTAATTATGTAGCACCTACAAAACCAGAAGAACCATCAACTGGTGGAAGCACAGGTAATAATAACAATAACAATAATAATAACAACAATAATAATAATAGTAACAATAATGATAATAGTACAGGTGGAACTACAGGCGGTGGAAGTACAGGTGGAGCTACAGGTGGAGAAACTGGAGGAAGTACAGGTGGATCTACAGGTGGAGACACAACAACAAAACCAGGTGATACAACAACAACAAAACCAGGTGATAGTACAACACACAAAGAGCCAACAAAACCAGCTGCACAACAAAAACCAACAACAGAACAATCAACAACTGGAACAGGTACTGGTTCAGCAGCAGCTAGTCATTAAAATAAAAAGAAATCCGAGAATTTATTCTCGGATTTCTTGCATTTTATAGGGATTTTTGTTTATTATAAGTATAGGTAACTAAAATGAAAAAATAAAGGAGGCAAAATGGAAGGAAGAATAATAAAAGGAATAGGTGGCTTTTATTATATAAAAACTGAAGAAGGTATTATAGAATGTAAAGCAAGAGGAAAGTTTAGATATGAATCTTTAAAACCAATGGTAGGAGATTTAGTAGATATAAAAATAGAAAAAGGTAAAGGTGTTATTGAAAAGATTTTTGAAAGAAAATCTGAACTTATAAGACCAACTGTTGCAAATGTAACTAGAGCCTTTGTAGTTTTTGCTATTAAAAATCCGGATATAAATTTAGAACTTTTAAATAGATTTTTAGTTCTTTGTGAATATAACGATATTGAAGCTATAGTTTGTTTAAATAAAATTGATATTTGTACAGATGAAGAAATTGAAAATATAAAAAAAGATATAAATTCTATTGGTTATGAAGTATTACTTATTAATGCTAAAGAGGGAAAAGGTATAGAAAGTTTAAAGGAAAGAATAAATGATAATATAACAGTTCTTTGTGGTCCTTCAGGGGCAGGGAAGTCAACTTTATTTAATTCATTAATAGATAAAGAGCATATGGAAACTGGAGATGTTAGCAAAAAGCTTGGAAGAGGTAAACATACAACAAGACATAGTGAGCTTATAGAAGTAGAAAATGGATATCTTGTTGATACTCCAGGATTTTCAACTTTAGATATAAACTTTTTAGATAGAGATAAATTAAAGTATTGTTTCCCAGAATTTAATGATTATGAGGCTAATTGTAAATTTAGAGGTTGTAACCATTATAAAGAACCAAGTTGTGCTGTTAAGGAAAAAGTAGAAGAAGGAATCATAAATAAATTAAGATATGATTTTTATATAAGAACCTTAGAGGAAATATTAAATGGGAGAGTGAGATAAAATGGTAAAATTATCACCATCAATGTTATCAGCAAATTTTTTAAATTTAGAAAGTCAAATTAAAAGAGTTGAAGAGGGCGGAGCAGAATATTTACATATAGATGTTATGGATGGAAGTTTTGTTCCTAATATAAGTTTTGGATTTCCTATTATAAAAGCAATAAGACCTATAACTAATATGGTTTTTGATGTACATTTAATGATAGAAGAGCCTTCAAGATATATAGATGAATTTGTAAATGCAGGAGCAGATATTATTACAATTCACTATGAAGCTGAAAGACATTTAGATAGAGCTATTGGATATATTAAATCTAAAGGAGTTAAAGCAGGTGTTTCAATAAATCCAGGAACAACAACAGTTTTGTTAAAAGATGTTATAGGAAATTTAGATATGGTTCTTATAATGTCAGTAAATCCAGGTTTTGGTGGACAAAGCTTTATAGAACATTCTTTAGATAAAATAAAAGAAATAAAAACTCTTGCTAAAGAGCAAGGCAATGAGAATATACTAATAGAAGTTGATGGTGGTATAGGAATAAATAATATAAAATCAGTGGTAGATGCAGGAGCAAATGTTATAGTTGCTGGGTCAGCTGTATTTAAAGATGATAAAATAGAAGAAAATATAAAAGAGTTAAAAGGAGTTTTAGCTTAAAATGAAATTTTTAATTGTTGGTGGGGGAGAAAAGCCATCTAAAAAATTATTTGATGAATATATGGAGAAAACTCAATATACAATAGCTATAGATAGTGGATTAGATGTTTTTATAGAATTTTCAATAAAACCTAATTTTGTTTTAGGAGATTTTGATTCCACTAAAATTAAAAAAGAAATTATAGAAAGTTTTAACTATATTAGCTTTCCTCCTGAAAAAGATTATACAGATGGAGAATTAGCTCTTGAAAAAGCCATAGAATTTGGTGCATCAGAAATTTATTTTTTAGGAATGACAGGTGGAAGACTGGATCATTTCTTTGGAAATGTTGGACTTTTAAAAAAAGCTTTAGATAGAAATATAAGGGCTTATATTATAGATGAGAAAAATATTTTAACTATGACAGATAAAAATATTAAGTTAACTGATAAGTCTATGAAATATATTTCTTTTTATGCCTATGGTGGAATGGTTGAAAAATTGAATTTAACTGGTAGTAAATATCCTTTAGAAAATTATAATTTGATGCCTTTTGAAGGGATTTGTAATTCAAATGAATTTAAAGATAGAGAAATAAAAGTAGAGTTTGCAAAAGGAACATTAATTATTATATATTCTCAAGATTAAAGGAACATTTTGAGTTTAATTTGCATAATATATATTATAGTAAGTTAAAAGAAAGGTGAATTTAAATGAGAATAACAGTTATAAAGCTTCCAAAGTTTATGGGAAGAATAGTAAGGATTTTCAGAAAGAAGAAATAGCTAATACATAGCTAAAAAAAAGCTACCTAAATTTTAGGTAGCTTTTTTGTTCTATAATAAATATAGAAGGTATCGTTTTTTATTTTAGGCAACAAAAAAATGCAATTGAGACAATTGCATTTTTATCAAAGACCTATATAGCTCTTTGAACCTTACCTGATCTTAAACATCTTGTACAAACGTTTATAGTCTTAGGTGTACCTTTAACGATAGCTTTTATTTTCTTTACGTTTGGAGCCCAAGTTCTCTTTGATTGTCTGTGTGAGTGACTGTATTGAGTTCCTGCAACAACACCTTTGTTACAAACTTCACATCTTCTTGCCATTTAAAACACCTCCTTCATTTGAAGATAAATCTTCAATAGGACAAATATTATTCTAGCATAAATAATATGGATATTGCAAGTAAAATATTAAAGAATATTAAAATAAAAAGGAAATTAATAAAAGTTAAGGAAGGTTATTAACAAATAATATTCTTGAATATTAACAGTATTTAATATAGAATATATTATATGGAATAGTTGAGGAGGAATCAGCATGATTGGATATTCAAATGAACAAGGCAATGTAACCTATGGAGATGATGTTTTATCAAAAATTATAGGTCTATCAACAATGGAATGTTATGGTGTTGTTGGAATGGTATCAAAAAGTGCCACTGAAGGTCTTTGGGAACTAATGAAGCTTGAAAACCTGTCAAAGGGTGTAAAAATAAATCATAAAGACGGAAATTTATCTATAGAACTATTTATAATGGTTGAATATGGAACAAAGATTTCAGTTATCGCAAATAACATAATTCAAAAAGTAAAATATAATGTAGAGAATTATACTGGCTTAAAGGTATCAGCTATAACAGTTAATGTTCAAGCTGTAAGAGTCTAGGAGGTAAAATAGAATGAAATATAAAAATATAAGTGGGGAGCATTTTTATGCTATGATGCAAAATGCATCTAATAAATTAGAATCACAAAGTGATTTTGTAAACTCACTAAATGTTTTCCCAGTACCAGATGGAGATACAGGTACTAATATGTCAATGACTTTCAAAGCTGCTGTTAAAGAAATTGAAGGAATGAACAGCAATAATATTGGAGATGTGGCTAAAAAATTATCAAAAGGTGCTTTAATGGGTGCTAGAGGTAATTCTGGGGTTATTTTATCACAGATATTAAGAGGTATATCAAGAGGTCTTGATGGAAAAGAAGAAGTTTCAGCTGAAGAATTTGCTATAGCTATAGGTGAGGGGGCCAAAGCCGCTTATAAAGCAGTTATGAGACCAACAGAAGGAACAATTTTAACAATAATAAGAACAGCTGGAGAAGTAGCACATAAATCTGTAGCGAAAGATGTTGAAGATTTAATGGTGGAAGTTTGTAGAGAGTGTAAAATAATGCTTGATAAAACTCCAGATATGCTTCCAGCTTTAAAAAAGGCTAAAGTTGTTGATTCAGGTGGAATGGGACTTTTAATTTTACTTGAAGGTATGCTTGAAGCTTTAAAAAATGATTTAAAAATAGATAAACCAGCAACAGTAGAGACTAAAGCTACAGTAGAAGTAAGTGCTCAAAGCACTATAAATCCAGAGGATATTAAATTTGGATATTGTACTGAGTTTATAATTCTTGGAGATGCAGAAAAGGCTAATGGTTTTAGAGATAAAATTGAAGGTTTAGGAGATTCTATGATTGTTGTTGGATATGAGGATGTTATAAAAGTTCATATTCATACAAATGATCCAGGAAAAGTTCTTGCAGAGGCTGTAACAATAGGTGAATTATCAAAAATTAAAATTGATAATATGAGAGAAGAACATAGACATATGGTTGCAAGCTCAGAGGATTTTGCTAAAGCTGAAGAGGCTGTAGTAGAAGAATCTACAGAAATTAAAAAATATGCTTTCATATCAGTGGCAATGGGATCAGGAATGAAAGATATATTTAAAGATCTTGGAGTTGACTATGTAATTGAAGGTGGTCAAACAATGAATCCAAGTACAGAGGATATGATAAATGCAATTGAAAAATTAAATGCAGAACATATTTTCATACTTCCAAATAACAAGAACATAATAATGGCAGCTAAACAAGCAGCTGAAATATCAGAAAAAGATATTAGAGTTATTGAAACAAAAACAATTCCTCAAGGAATTACTTGTATAACTATGTTTAATGCTGATGCAGATGTTGATAGCAATGAATCAGAATTAAATGAAGCTATGGAAAATGTTAAATCAGCATCAGTAACTTATGCAGTTAGAGATACTGAAATGGATGGTCTTGAAATAAAAGAAGGAAATATTCTAGGTCTTTTAGAAGGGAAAATAAAAGAAGTAGGAGAAGATCCTTATGAAGTTGCAGAGGTTTTACTTGATAAAATGTGCGACGAAGATTCAGAGCTTATAACAGTATTTTATGGTGCAGATTGCAAACAAGAAGAAGTTGAAAGCTTTATAGAAAAAATAGAAGAAAAATATAGTGATTATGATGTTCAATGTTATAAGGGAGAACAACCTTTATATTACTTCATAATGGCAGTTGAATAATAAATAAAAAAGCGACTTTGTCGCTTTTTTTCTTTAGGAGGGGATAACTTGGACATATATAGTGAAATTACTACATTAAAAGGAGTAGGGCCTAAGGTAGCAGAAAAATTAAATAAATGTGGGATTTTTACTATTTTAGATTTGCTTTTATATTTCCCGAGAGATTATGATTTTTTACATTCAGAGCTTAATTTGAATTTAGATTTTGAAAAAGAAAAAGCTATTTTAAGATGTAAAGCAGTGGCAATAGAAGGAACTATAAGAACTAAAACAGGTAAAAAGATGACCACTATTAGTTTTAGACATGAAAACTTTGTTGTTAAAGCAGTATGGTTTAATCAACCCTATGTAATTAAAACCTTTAGAGTTGGAGAGGACTATAATTTAATTGGTAATTTTAAAAAGAAGGGAATAAAAATGGAGGTAGTTAATCCTATTGTGGCCTGTGAAGATGCTACTAGGGGAGAGATTGTTCCTATTTATTCTTTAAAGGGAGATTTGAATAATAAAGTACTAGTTAAATATATAAACAATATTCTTGGAGAAATCACTATAAAAGAAAATATTTCTGAAGAAATAATTGATAAATATAAGCTTTGTTACTTAGATAAGGCTATAAGAAATATTCATTTCCCAAGTGATAGAGAAAATCTAAGAGCAGCAATTGATAGACTTAAATTTCAAGAGCTTTTTACATACTCTGTAAAAATATTAACTATGAAACAGATGATTAAAAATGGTAGTAAAGGAATAGAGTTTAAAATGGATAAAGAACTTTCAAAGCTTAAGGAAAGTTTACCCTTTACTTTAACTAATGCTCAATCAAGGGCAGTAAGAGAAATATTAATAGACCAAAAAAGAAGCACTCCAATGAATAGATTAGTTCAAGGAGATGTTGGATCAGGAAAAACTTTAGTGGCCTTAATAGCTCTTTTTAATGTTTATAAAAATGGTTATCAGGCAGCTTTTATGGCTCCTACGGAAATACTTGCTAATCAACATTTCAATGAAGCAAAGAAAATATTAGGAGCCTTTGATGTGGATATAGAGCTTCTAACAGGTGGAACTACTGCTAAAGAGAAGTTAAGGATAAAGGAAAAAATTAAAGAGGGTGAACCTCTTTTAGTTATAGGTACCCATGCTATTATACAGGAAGATGTAGAGTTTAAAAACTTAGGATTTATAGTCACTGATGAGCAACATAGATTTGGGGTAGAGCAAAGAAGTAGACTTATCAATAAAAATAAAATGGCTGATGTATTAGTTATGACTGCTACACCAATTCCAAGAACCTTATCTCTTTATCTTTATAGTGACTTAGATATAAGTGTAATAGATGAATTACCACCGGGAAGAAAACCTATAGATACAAAACTAATAGAAATGAAAAAAAGAGAGTCAGCCTATAGATTTGCCCTTGAAGAAATAAAGATGGGAAGACAGGTATATATAGTTTCACCTCTTATTGAAGAAAATGAAAAACTTGAGCTTAATTCAGTGGAAAAACTTTACGATGAATTAAAGGGAGGAGTTTTTAGTTCTATACCTATGGAAATATTACATGGAAAAATGAAACCTAAGGAAAAGGATGAAATTATAAACAGATTTAAGGCTGATGAAACAAAAGTAATTATCTCTACAACTGTTATTGAGGTTGGAGTAAATGTACCAAATGCCTCTGTAATGATAATAGAAAATGCTGAAAGATTTGGTCTTGCACAGCTTCATCAATTAAGAGGTCGTGTTGGAAGAGGAGAGTATAAATCCTATTGTTTATTAATAGCAAATGCGAAAAATGATGTTACTAAAAGAAGAATGGAAATAATGACAGAAAGTAATGATGGTTTTTATATTTCAGAGCAGGATTTAAAACTAAGAGGTGCTGGAGAAGTATTTGGTATGAGGCAGCATGGCTCAGAGGAATTTATACTTTCAGATATAGTAGAAGATATTAAAATTTTAAAATGTGCAAATGAAGAGGCTAAAATTCTTATAAATAGTAAGGACAAAAATTCTGAGAAGTTAAAAACTGAAATAGAGAAAAATTTAGCTAGAAGTAGTAGGTTTATTTGCTTTAATTAACTTCTGCATTGTTAGAGGTTATTTGTTATGGTAAAATATATTTTAAGAAAACTAAGGAGGCAGAAAGATGAGAATAATTTCTGGTAAAGCAAGAGGAAGAAAAATACTTTCTCCAGCAACAATGGAAACTAGACCAACTTTAGATAGAATAAAAGAAGCGATGTTCAGTATGATACAGGGATATATTCCTGATGCTGTAGTAATAGATGTTTTCTCTGGAACAGGAAGTCTTGGACTTGAAGCAGCAAGTAGAGGTGCTAAAGAATGTTATTTAGTAGATAAAAGTCCAGTTACATATCCAATTTTAAGACAAAATGTTGAAAATTTAAAATTTGAAGATGTATGTACTACATTAAATATGGATGCTTATATGGCTTTAAAATCATTAGCAGCTAAAGGTAAGGTTTTTGATTTAATATTTATAGATCCACCATATCTTAAAGATTTAATTCCAGAGGCAATGAAAATAATTGATCAAAATAAAATGTTACATCCAGAGGGATTAATAGTTACTAAAATAGATACAAGTGAAGATATTTATGAAGGTTCAGAAAATATAAAATTAACAAGAAGTAAAAAGTATGGAAATACTACAGTTTGTTTCTATAAATTAGAGGAGGCATAAATCCTATGATTGAAGCTGTATATCCAGGGAGTTTCGATCCTATTACCAACGGTCATCTAGACATAATAAAAAGATCAAGTAAAATTTTTTCAAAGGTTATAGTAGCAGTGCTTATAAATAGAGATAAAAAAGGTTTCTTCGATTTAGAAGAAAGAATAAAACTTATAGAAGAGGCAGTAAAAGATATTGAAAATGTTGAAGTTGTAAGTTTTAATGGTTTATTAGTAGAATTGATGGAAGAAAAAGGGGCAAAAGTCATTATAAAAGGGTTAAGAAATAGCACTGATTTTGAGTATGAGCATCAAATGGCTCTTATGAATAAAAAATTAAAGGATAATGTTGAAACATTAATGATGTCAACTAATCCTAGCTATTCTTATATAAGTTCATCAGCAGTAAGGCAAATAATTAGCTTTAATGGTAATATAGATGACTTTGTACCAAAGAACGTAAAAGAGGCTATAGAAAGAAAATTAAAGTAAAATAAATGCTAGTGGAGGAATATTATGGATAGTGAAGGAATGCAATCTTTAGAACTAATTGACTATTTATATGATATGGTTAGTAGTGCTTCAAAGATGCCAATGACAGGAAAAGTAGTAATAGATAAAAAAGAAATGATTGAAGTTTTAGATGAGATAAAACAATATTACCCAGATGATTTTAAAAAAGCACAATGGGTAATTGGTAAAAGAGAAGAAATATTATCTTCAGCTAATGATCATCTTGCAGCTGCTAAAACTCAAACAATGGAACTTTTAGAAAAACAAGTTCAAAATCATGATATAGTCCAAGAGGCTAGATTAAGAGCAGAAGAAATTAAATCAGCTGCTCAAAGTGAAGCAAGACAAATAAAAATTTATGCAAGAGAGTATGCAGATCAAGTATTAAGTGAACTTGAAAAGGAAATAGAAGAAAGCACAGCAAATCTTTTAGAACATATGAAAAGAGATATGGAAAAATTCGCTGAAGAACTTTCAGGACATTTAAACTCTACTTCAGCAGAAATTAGAGATAATGTAAAAGAATTAAGAAGACCTTTAAATAAAAAATAGAAGAGATTGTATCATTTTGATACAATCTCTTCTATTTTTTTATTATAGGACTTATAAAGTAGTCGCTATTGATTTTTAAAGAAGGATTTAATAAGGAATAAAGATTGGTAGCTTTTAAATCTAAAGCTAAAAGGGGATCTGTAATATCCCTTGGAACTTTAGTAATAATATTAATATCAGAATTTTTTTTAATTTCTTTTAAAATTTCAAAGCCTTTAGTTGAAGCTCCTAAAACACGAATGTAATTTGGAGGTTCCTTCTTTAGAGGTTCTAAATCTTTTGTGATTCCTAAAAAAATATTACAAAGTAATCTGGAAATTTTTGTATAAGTATATCTTTTACTTTTACAATTTTCAGTAAGTTCTTCTAAGCTATTAGAATTTAAAATTTCTTTTAATACTTTATTTTCAAGCCCCTCTGTTGCCTCGGAAATATTAGAAAATTCTAAGGGTGAAGTTATAGCTTTAAATTTAATATAATCAAAAATTTTATTAGCTTCACTAAATTGATCTTTGTTTTTTAGAATATTATAAGAGAAATCTGGCAAAAATTCTTTTGTAGAGATTAAATTCTTTTTATAGATGCTATTTCTTAAAGCTGTAGCAGATTGTATTTTGTTGCTACTTAAATCTAAATCATTATAGTTAGAGACCTCTCTTTTTATGGTATAAGGCTTTATAGGGCTATTAAGAGCTAAAAGAGCTTTACAATATTCAATGGCTAAAATATTATTAGAGCTATTTAGAAAATTAAGTAAAATTTCTTTATCTAAATTTCTTTTGTTTTTTTTAGATAAATATTTAAATAAAGCATTTGCACGGGCTTTAGGAAAAGAAGAATTAGAAGAGAGTTCCTCTTTTAAAAGATTTTTAAATTCTAAAGGTTCAGTAAATAAAATTTCAGAGATTTCTTTTATTAAGTTAATATCTCCTTCTTCTGAACCGAAACAAAGATTATTAACTACATTTAAAGAATTTAATATTGATACTGCACCAAAAGCAAAAGATTCAGCAGAGGAAACAGCAAATAGGGTAGGTAATTCTATTATTAAATCTACACCGGCATCTAAAGCCATTTTAGTTCTACTCCATTTATCTGTTATAGAGGGAAGACCTCTTTGAACAAAATTACCACTGATAATGCAAATTATGCCGTCGGATTTTGTTATTTCCTTAGATTTATTTAAATGAAGAATATGACCAAAATGTAGTGGATTGTATTCTGTAATAATTCCAGTTAAATTCATGATATCTCCTTTCAATTGATATTTTTTTATACTACATTACTATATTTATCTAATTTAGTCAAAGAAAAAAATGTAAGTTTATGAAATTTTCAGACAATTTTTAATTTACTTATTAATTAAGATTTTGTTGAAAAATATGATAGTATAGGAGTATAGTAGTATATGGGAGATATAAATATGTTTAACTATATTTAATAATCGTTTAAAGATGAAAGGAGAAAATGAACAATGGAACTTATGAAAGAAATTTGGAAGTCAGCACGTTCAAATAAGAAGAGAATAGTATTACCTGAAGGAGACGAGGAAAGAAACTTAATCGCTTCTCAAAAAATTGTAGAAGAAGGTCTAGCTGAGGTAATATTAGTAGGTGATTCTCAAAAAATAAAAGATAAAGCAGTAACTCTAAATGTAAACTTAGAAGGTGTTGAGGTTGTAGACCCAGAAACATCAGTTGATTTAGAAGAATATATAGCAGCTTTTTATGAATTAAGAAAAAATAAAGGTATGACAATGGAAAAAGCTGAAAAAATAGTTAGAGATCCATTATACTTTGCAACAATGATGGTTAAATTAAATCATGCAGATGGTATGGTTTCAGGAGCAGTTCATACAACTGGAGATCTTTTAAGACCAGGACTTCAAATCATCAAAACAGCACCTGGAGTATCAGTTGTTTCAAGTTTCTTCATAATGATGGTACCTAATTCAGTTTACGGAGAAGGTGGAATGTTATTATTCTCAGACTGTGCGGTTAATCCAAATCCAACAGCAGAACAATTAGCATCAATCGCAATCGCTACAGCAGATACAGCTAAAAAACTTTGTAGAATGGACCCTAAAGTAGCTATGTTATCATTCTCAACAATGGGAAGCGCTGATCATGAATTGGTAGAAAAAGTTAGAAAAGCAACAGAAATTGCTAAAGAACAAAGACCTGACTTAGATATAGATGGAGAATTACAATTAGATGCAGCTATAGTTGAAAAAGTTGCTCATCAAAAAGCTCCAAATAGTAAAGTAGCAGGAAAAGCTAACGTTTTAATATTCCCAGACTTACAAGCTGGAAACATTGGATATAAATTAGTTCAAAGATTTGCTAATGCAGAAGCAATAGGACCAGTATGTCAAGGATTTGCTAAGCCAATAAATGACTTATCAAGAGGATGTAGTTCAGATGACATCGTAAATGTTGTTGCATTAACAGCAGTTCAAGCTCAAGCAGAAGATAAATAATAAAAATAAATTATAGTTTAGAAAAGTGCTAGGAGGAAATAAAGATAATGAATATTTTAGTAATAAATTGCGGAAGTTCATCATTAAAATATCAATTAATAAACATGATGAATGAAGAAGTTTTAGCTTCAGGACTAGTTGAAAGAATAGGAATTGAAGGTTCTATTTTAACTCAAAAAGTTGAAGGTAGAGATAAATATGTAATAGAAACTCCAATGGAAAACCATAATGTAGCTATTAAACTAGTTTTAGATGCTTTAATAGATGAGAAAAATGGTGTAATAAAATCTATGGATGAAATAAGTGCTGTAGGACATAGAATAGTTCATGGTGGAGAAAAATACACTAAATCAGCTATAGTAACAGAAGATGTTATAAAAGATATTCAAGAGGCTTGTAAATTAGCACCACTTCATAACCCAGCTCATTTAATGGGAATAGAAGCTTGTGAAAAATTAATGCCATCTGTACCAATGGTAGTTGTATTTGATACTGCATTCCATCAAACAATGCCAGAAAAAGCATTTATGTATGGGCTTCCATATGATTTATATGAAAAACATCATATAAGAAAATATGGTTTCCACGGAACTTCACATAAATATGTATCTGCTAAAGTTGCTGAAGTTATGGGTAAAGATATAAAAGATTTAAAAATAGTTACTTGTCACTTAGGTAATGGTTCAAGTGTAGCAGCTGTTAAAGATGGTAAATGTGTAGATACAAGTATGGGATTCACTCCGCTTGAAGGTTTAGTAATGGGAACAAGATGTGGAAATATTGACCCAACAGTTGTAACTTATTTAATTAATGAATTAAACTACAGTGCTGCTGAAGTTGATAAATTAATGAATAAAGAATCAGGAGTTCTTGGGGTTTCTGGAGTAAGTAGTGACTTTAGAGATGTTGAAGCAGCTGCTGAAGCAGGAAATAAAAGAGCTCAATTAGCTTTAGATATGTTCCGTTATAAAGTAACTCAATACATTGGTTCATATGCAGCTAGTATGGGTGGAGTTGATGTAGTTGTATTTACAGCTGGTGTTGGTGAAAACTCAGCAACAGAAAGATCAACAATCTGTGAAAGTTTAGGATTCATGGGAATTAAAGTAGATGGAGAAAAGAACAAAGTAAGAGGGAAAATAGCAGAAATAAATACTGAAGACTCAAAAGTTAAAGTATTTGTAATTCCTACTAATGAGGAATTAATGATTGCTAAAGATACCCTAGCATTAATAAAATAATTATAAAATAGCTTGACTTTTAAATATCAACTTTATATAATAGTATCTGTGTTATTTGCAATTATATTATAGTTTGGAGTGTGAAGAAGTAGCGAGGCTACTGGAATGATATGGAATTTAAATTTTCAGAAATGACTTCAAAAAAAGAAAAAAGTAAAGTTTTAGATTTTACTTTTGAAAGAAAAGAAATTATAGTTTCAGGCGAGATAATAAAAGTTATTGCTCCAATAGCATTTAAAGGTGATTTAAAGGTTATTGAAGATGTTGTTGAAATCGCAGGAAACGTAAAAACTACTTTAGAATTGCAATGTTCTAGATGTTTAAAAAATTTTTCATATAAAGTTGATATTGATTTTAATGAGAAGTTTTCAAATAATTATAAAGAAGATGACGATATTGCTTTAGTAGAAGAAGATATCTTAGATATCTTTGAAGTAATAATGAATAATGTAATTTCAACCTTACCTATAAAAAGACTTTGTACAGATAAATGTAAAGGCTTATGTCAAAGTTGTGGGATGGATTTAAATAAATCTTCATGCAATTGCGATAATGATAATATCGACTTAAGATTCGATAGTCTTAAAGATCTGTTCACTAATAAGGAGGTGTAACAATGGGAAATCCAGCAAGAAAAACATATAGAGCAAAAAGAGATTCAAGAAGAGCTCAAACTTTCAAGGTTAGTTTACCTGGTATCGTAGAATGTCCACAATGCCACGAAATGAAATTAGCTCACAGAGTTTGCAAAAGCTGTGGACATTACAAAGGTAAAGAAATAGTTTCAACTGATGCAGAATAGTAAAGAAAGTCTTTTGACTTTCTTTTCTTTATATTTAAGAATAAAGGGGCGTTTGTGATGAGAATAGCCGTAGATGGTATGGGGTCAGATAATGCACCCTATGCAGAAATAGAAGGGTCTATAGAGGCATTAAAAGCTTTTAGTGATATTACTATAGTGATAGCAGGACCGAAAGAACTTCTTCAAAAGGAATTTGAAAAGTATGATTATGATAAAAATAGAGTTGAATTTTTAGATGCTACTGAAAAAATAACTACTAATGAACATCCAGCAATGGCTATTAAGGCTAAAAAGGATTCTAGCTTAGTAAAAGCTTTAAACTTAGTTAAAGCAGGGGACTGTGATGCTGTATTATCAGCAGGAAGCACAGGAGCTTTCTTAACAGGTGCTACTTTACTTGTAGGTAGAATAAAAGGTGTAAAAAGACCAGCTTTAGCACCAGTGATGCCAGGAAAAACAGGACCTTTTATGATAGTTGATGCAGGGGCTAATGTTGATTGTAAGCCTCAGTATTTAGTACAGTTTGCTAAAATGGGAAAAGTTTATTTCAATTCAGTAATGGGAAAAGAAAATCCAACTGTAGGTTTAGTAAATATAGGTGTTGAAGAAGAAAAAGGAAATGAGCTTACTAAAGAAACCTATCAATTACTAAAAGTAGAGGAAAATCTTAATTTTGTTGGAAACATAGAGCCTAGAGAAGTCCCTACAGGAGATGTAGATGTAATCGTCTGTGATGGATTTGTAGGTAATACAATATTAAAGCTTTATGAAGGTTCAGCAAAAACAATTTTAGCAATGATAAAAGAAGAGATTATGAGTTCTATAGTATCTAAATTTGGAGCGGTATTCTTAGCAAAAAGCTTTTCTAATTTAAAAAAGAAAATGGATTATAAAGAATATGGTGGAGCACCTTTTTTAGGTGTTAACGGTATTTGTATAAAAGCACATGGAAGTTCTGATGCTAAAGCATTTAAAAATGCTATAGGTCAAGCTAAAAAATTCCATGATAACAAATTAATAGAAAAAATTAAAAACGAAATAGAATCTTTATAATAATTTTACAATAAAATTAAAATATTATATTAATGTAATATTGACGAAATTCTAGTTATATAATAATATCTATATAGGTCGATATTAGGAGGTGATTTCGTAATGTTTGATAAAGTAAAAGAAATAATAGCTGATAAGTTATCAGTAGAAAAAGATAGTATAACTATGGATTCAACTTTTGTTGAAGATTTAGGAGCAGATTCATTAGATGTTGTTGAATTAATAATGTCTTTAGAGGAAGAATTAGAAATGGAAATACCAGATGAAGATGCTTCTGAATTTATAACAGTTGCGGATGTTGTTGAATATATTAAGGAACATAGAGAAGAGTAATAAAATCCCGCATTAGCGGGATTTTGTTCTATTGACAATTGGAATAAAATAGGTTTATTCTTGAGTTTGTTAAAAGGTTTAATCTAGAAGATTAGCTTATTTAACTAATATATTGCTTAGAAGATAGCTTAAAGTTTTATTATTTTTATATAAGAGAATATAATTAACTTTGCTATAGGAAAACAACCTGAAGAATAAACCTTTAAGGAGTGAGGGTTAACGTGAAGGAAATAAATGTAAAAGAACTAGAAAAGAAAATTGGAGTGGAGTTTAAAGACAAGAGCCTTTTAATAACTGCAATTACGCATAGTTCTTTTGCCAATCAATTTAAAGATGTTAAATACAATGAAAGATTAGAATTTTTAGGAGATTCAGTACTGCAATTAACTATAACAGAAAACTTATTTAATAGTTATAAAAACAAAACTGAAGGGGAACTTACAAAAATAAGAGCACTTATTGTTTGTGAAAATTCTCTTTTTGAAGTTGCTCATAAAATGCAACTAGGTAAAGTAATTAGAATGAGTAAAGGTGAAGAGTTAACTGGCGGAAGAAGTAGAATATCAATACAAGCTGACTGCTTAGAAGCTGTTATTGCTGCTATCTATCTAGATAGAGGTCTTGAAGTAGCTAAAAAATTCATTTTAAAAAGATTTAATGAAATTATTAAAAAGGCAATCAATCAAGAAATAATACTAGATTTTAAGACGAGGCTACAGGAAGTTCTACAAAAGAATGGCGAAGTAAATATTGTTTATGAACTAATAAAGTACGAAGGACCACCTCATAGAAGAATATTCTTTACCCAGGTTAAAATTAATGGGGAAGAAATGGGAGCTGGAGAAGGCTATAGTAAAAAAGAAGCTGAACAAAATGCTGCAAAAGAAGCATTAGGAAAGGTTGAAAAAAAGTAAATGGTAAAAAAACATTATATAATACCTATTTTCGTTCCTCATGAAGGATGCCCTCATGACTGTGCATTTTGTAATCAAGGGAAAATTACAGGAGAAGAGATTGATTCAATTGTAGGCCCTAAATATAAGCTTGAAAATAAAGTAGACGCAGAATTTGTTCTAAGAACAGTAGAGGAGTATTTAGAAACCATTGATAGAGAAAATTCTACTTTAGAATTATCTTTCTTTGGAGGGACATTTACAGCTATTAATATAAATAAGCAAAAAGAACTCTTAGCAGTGGCTAAAAAGTATAAAGAGGAAAAGCTTATTGATTTTATTAGGCTATCAACAAGACCTGATTATATTGATGAAAAGATTTTAAATCACTTGAAATTTTATAATGTGGATATAATAGAGCTTGGAGTTCAATCTTTAGATGAGAAGGTATTAGAAGAAGCAAGAAGAGGACATAGTGCAGAGGATGTTATTAAAGCATCTAAACTTATAAATGATTATGGATTTACATTAGGTCATCAAATTATGCTTGGACTACCTGGGGATAATAGAGATAGAGATATAGAAACAACTAAAAAATCTATTGCTATGAATCCTAAAATATGTAGGATTTATCCTGCATTAACTATTAAAGATACTCCTATGGAGTATATGTATGAAAAAGGTACATATAAACCTTATAGCTTAGAAGAGTGTATAGAGATTGCAAAGGAATGCTATTGCTTATATAAAGAGGCTAATGTAAATGTTATAAGAATTGGATTACAACCAACTGATAATATTGCAGAGGGAAAAGATATAGTTGCAGGACCCTTTCATCCAGCTTTTAGAGAGCTTGTTGAGAGTAGCTTGTTAAATGAAGCTATATATGATTTAGCAATGAAAAATAACTTTGAAGGTGATATCTTTATAAAGATTCACAACAATAAAGTTTCAAGACTTTATGCAGATAAGAAAAAATATTTTTTAGAGCTTAAAGAAAATTTAAAAGAACATAATATTAAAGTTGAAATTTTAAAAGAAGAGAATCTTTTAGATGAAATTTTAGTTAAAAATAATAATAAAGAATATAGTATTTCTTTATAAAACTGGAGCTGTATTAAATAATGCAGCTCTAGTTTTATTTTTATGTCTTTAAAAATAGATTTTATCCCTTATTTTATGTTAAGATATACTGTGTATACTATGATAAAGGATAAATTTTATTTTAAATAAATTTAATATATATTAGGAAATAAGATTAGTAGTAAAAAGGGAGGAGGAGCTACAAAATCTAATAAATAATTAGGTTTTAGGTAGCATTAAAATATATGTTTTTAAAATCTCTTGAAATAAGAGGATTTAAATCATTTGCTGATAAAACAGAGTTAAAGTTTAATAAAGGTATAACTGCTGTAGTAGGACCAAATGGTAGTGGTAAAAGTAATGTTTCAGATGCTGTAAGATGGGTTCTAGGAGAACAAAGTGTAAAAACTCTTAGAGGATCAAAGATGGAAGATGTAATTTTTACTGGTACGGAATATAGAAAACCTATAGGTCTTGCACAGGTTTCTTTAACTTTAGATAATTCAGAGGGAGAACTTCCTATAGAGTTTGTAGATGTTAAGGTAACTAGAAGAATTTTTAGATCTGGAGAAAGCGAATATTTAATTAATAATTCTCAATGTAGATTGAAAGATGTAGTAAATCTATTTATGGATACAGGAATAGGTAAAGAAGGTTATTCTTTAATAGGACAAGGAAAAATAGAAGCTATTTTAAATGGTAAGGCAGATGATAGAAGAGCTTTACTTGAAGAAGCAGCAGGTATAGTTAAGTTTAAATCAAGAAAGATTGAAGCGGAAAAAAAGCTTAAAAATACTGGAGAAAATTTAACTAGAATTAATGATATTATTTTTACCTATGAAGAAAGATTAGGACCTTTAGAAGAGGAAAAAGAAAAAGCAGAAAAATATTTAGAACTTATAAATGAGTTAAAGGCAAAAGATATTAATTTAATAATAAATAATATAAATATTTTAAAAGCGGAAATAACTATAAGAAATGAAGAAATGAAAACTTTAAATTTTGATAATGAAAAGGTTAAAGAAAAACTTAAAGAATCAAGAGAAAAAGTTAAAGTCTTAAAAGAAGAATTAGAAAATCTTGAAAATAAAAATCTTGAAAAACAAGAATTATATATAAAAAAGAGAGATGCCATTGCAGATGCTAAATCAGAGATAAATCTTTTAGAAGAAAGAATGAAAAACATTAAAGAAAGATTAGAAAGTAACAAAATAGAAATTTCTAATAATGAAAAAAAGCTTAAGGGATTAATCGAAGAAAAAAATAAATTAGAAGTTGAGTTTACTAAAAAGAATTTAGAGTATAGTGATTTTAAAGAAAAAATCATTGAAGGAAAAAGTTCTATAGAAAATTTAGAGAGATCAACTATAAATAAAGAAAAAGAACTTAAAGAAATTATTTTAAAAAATCAAAAATCAATAAAACTTCTTAATGATTTAAATAATCAAAGGGGAATTTCAGAAAATAATTTAATTAATACTGAAGAAAAGTTAAAAGGTATAAAATCTAAAGTTTCTTCTTTAGAGGGATCTTTAAAGATAAATTTAGTAACTAAATCTAATTTAGTAGACAAAGTAAGTAAATTTAATGTTGAGAAAGATGAAATCGAATCTAAGGAAAAAGAAAATAAAATAGTTTTAGAAGAAAATAATCAAAAACTTATTGATAAGAGCAAGACTTTAGAAAAAATTAGCTCTATTTTAAATAAATTAGAAGCTAATAAAGAAATGCTTAATAGATTAGAGAACCAATATGAGGGTTATAATCAATCTGTTAAGAAAATAATGAATCATATAAACTCAGGGTCATTAAACCTTAATAATAGCAAACCTGTAGTTCTTGGAGAGATTTTAAGTACTAAAAAAGGTTATGAAACTGCTATTGAGATAACTTTAGGTAATAGTATTTCAAACATAATTACTGAAAATGAAAAAATAGCAAAAGAAATAATTGAATATTTAAAGAAAAATAAGTTAGGTAGAGCTACATTTTTACCTCTTTCTATAATAAAAGGAAATAAGATAAATGTTCAAGAAAGACTAAAGTCTATAGATGGATATTTAGGAATAGCTTCAGAACTTGTTGAATTTGATTCTAAATATGATAATATTATAAATTACATACTTGGTAGAACTGTGGTATGTAGAGATATTGATAGTGCTATTATCTTTGCTAAGGAAACAGGATATAAATTTAGGGTTGTAACTTTATCAGGGGAAGTAATGAATGCTGGTGGAGCTATGACAGGTGGTAGTGTTTATCAAAAAAACATGGGAATAATATCTAGAAAAAATCAAATTCTATCTTTAGAAGAAGAAATAAAAAAAACGAAGGAAAGTTTTAATAGTTATAAAAATGAAAAAAATTCAGTTGAAAAAATTATAGAAGAATTAAAATTAAAAGAAGATGAATTTAGAAAAGCTATTTATGATAAAAATATAGAATTATTAAATATAGAAAATGAAATTAAGAGAGTTGAATCAGAAATAGTAAATATAAAAACCTCATCAAAATCCTTAGAACTTGAATTTAATAATTCTAATAATAAAATTATTGAAATAAGAGAAGAAATAGATTTTATAGATAGAAAAATTCATAAGACTAATGAAGAGGAACTTGGAAATAAAATAACTATTGAAGCACTAGAAAAAGAATTAAAGGAAATCGCAAATAAACTTCAAGGGTTAAAGGAAAAAGAAACTACTCTTAGAGTAAAAAATGCCCAGTTAGAAGAGTTTGTTATAAATAGAATTACAGAACTTAAACGAAGAACAACTGAAATAGAAGAAATAAAATCAATTATAGAAAAATTGAAAATAACTATAACAGAGTCAGAGAGTTTAGGAGTTAGTAGTAAAGAAAAGATAGAAGAAAACAAGAATTTTATAAATAAAGAAGAAAGTAATATAATAGAACTTGAAAGTAAAAGCAAAGAATATGACTTAGAAAAAGGTAAAATAAAAGAAAAAATAGAGATTTCAGAAGGTCGTATTGAAGATTTAACCTTAGAACTTGCTAAAAAAGAAGAGGAGTTTCATAAAAATGAGATTGTTTTTACAAAGCAAGAAGGTGAAATGAAAAATTTATCTTTAAAATTATTAGAAGATTATAATACTAATTATGAAGATGAAATTAAAAATTATGTTCCTATAGAAAGTATTGAGAAACATAGATCAAATATAAATTATTTAAAGAACAAAATAAATGCTTTAGGAATGGTTAATGTAAATGCTATAGAAGAATTTAAAGAAATATCAGAAAAATACAGATTTATAACTGATGAAAGAGAAGATTTAGAAAACTCTAGAGAAGAACTTTTAGAGATAATAGAAGAAATGACATCAAAAATGAGAGTAATGTTTAGACAAAACTTTAATATTTTAAATAAAAACTTTGATGAAACTTTCAAAGAATTATTTAAAGGTGGATCAGCTAAACTTATTTTAGATGAAACTGATGAATTAAGTGGAGATATTGAAATAAGAGTTCAACCACCAGGGAAAAAAATTCAAAATATAAATCTAATGTCTGGTGGAGAAAAGGTTCTATCTGCCATTGCTTTATTATTTGGTATTTTAAAAATGAAACCTACACCATTTTGTATTTTAGATGAAATAGAAGCTGCTCTTGATGATGCTAATGTCACTAGATATGCAGATTTTCTTAAAGCATTTTCAGGGAATATTCAATTTATAGTAATAACACATAGAAAAGGAACTATGGAAGCTGCTGATATAATGTATGGGGTAACCATGGAGGAAAAAGGTATATCAAAGATAGTTTCTGTAGATTTAAATAAAAACTAATTTAAAGAAAAGGAGATTTTATATGCTTGGAGGATTATTTGACAAATTAAAAACTGGTTTAACTAAAACGAGGGATAATTTAACAGATAAAATAAATGAAACATTAAAATTAGCTATTACAATAGATGAGGATTTATATGAAGAACTTGAAGAAGCTCTTATAATGTCTGATATTGGGATGGATACAACAGTTGAAATTATTGATAGACTTAGAAAAAAAATTAGACAGGAAAAAATAAATGACCCTCAAGAGGTAAAACCTGCTATGAAAGCAGTTATAGAAGAGATGCTTTTAGAAGGGGATGAAAGAGAAGTTGATGAAAGTAAAAAGAAAGTAATGCTTGTAATTGGTGTTAATGGAGTGGGGAAAACAACTTCTATTGGAAAGCTTGCGGCTAAAAATAAAGCAGAGGGGAAAAAAGTATTACTTGCAGCAGCAGATACTTTTAGAGCAGCAGCTATAGATCAACTTGTAGTATGGAGTGATAGAGCTGGAGTAGATATAGTAAAACATGGAGAAGGTTCTGACCCAGCAGCTGTAGTTTTTGATGCTGTTCAAGCGGCGAAAGCTAGAGATGTTGATTTATTAATCTGTGATACTGCAGGAAGACTTCATAATAAGAAAAACTTAATGGATGAACTTGCTAAGATTAATAGAATAATAGATAGAGAACTTGGAGATAGGGAAAAAGAAACTTTACTTGTTTTAGATGGAACTACAGGACAAAATGCAGTAATTCAAGCTAAACAATTTATGGAATCATGCCCTATTGATGGTATAATATTAACTAAATTAGATGGAACAGCTAAAGGTGGAGTTGTTATATCTATAAAAAACACTTTAAATATTCCAGTGAGATACATTGGAGTTGGAGAAGGAGTAGAAGACCTTCAAGAGTTCAATGCTAAGGAATTTGCTGATGCAATTCTTTAGTAAATAAGGAATTAAGTATTTTTATTTCCTTTCATAGTTTTTGTTGTTTTTTTTATAAAAAAATTGTAGAATATTTTTAAATAAATTTTGAATTTCTACTAAAGATGGCTTTATATCAGGAGTTTAATGGGTTTAAAGCTGTTAAGTGATTTTACTTGACAGTAACCATTGCTTCTGTTAATATATGATATGTAAGTAAGGTGATTAGATGGAAGATAGATTTGAAATATCAATATTATTAGATTATTACGGTTCCTTACTAACTGAGAAACAGCTTAACATAATGAATCTTTATTATAATGAAGATTTATCTTTAGGAGAAATTGCTGAAATAAATAAAACAAGTAGGCAAGCAACACATGATTTAATAAAGAGATGTTCAAAGCAATTATCAGCTTATGAGGATAAACTCAAACTATTGAAAAGGCATAATAAAAAACTTATGCTAAAAGAAGAGATACTTAAAAAGTTCTCTGAAAATAAAGCTTTAACAGATAAAGATTTAGAGCTTTTAGAAAAAAATATAGATGAGATTATAAACGCATAGGAGGGTGAACATGGCTTTTGATAATTTAGCATCTAAATTACAGGATGCATTTAAAAAGTTAAAAGGAAAAGGTAAATTAACAGAAAAAGACATAAAAGAAGTCATGAGAGAGGTAAAGCTTGCTTTATTAGAAGCTGACGTTAACTTCAAAGTTGTAAAAGAATTTGTTGCAAATGTTAGTGAAAAGTGTTTAGGAGAAGAGGTTTTAGAAAGCTTAACTCCAGGACAACAGGTAATAAAAATAGTAAATGAAGAACTTACTAATCTTATGGGTGTGTCAGAAAGTAAACTTAACTATTCATCAACTGGAATAACTGTTATAATGATGGTTGGACTTCAGGGTGCTGGTAAGACTACTATGACAGGTAAATTAGCCTTGCATTTAAGAAAGCAAAACAAAAAGCCTCTATTAGTGGCTTGTGATATATATAGACCAGCTGCTATAAAGCAATTACAAGTAGTTGGAAAGCAAATAGATATTCCGGTATTCTCTATGGGGGATCAAGTGAAAGCAGTGGATATTGCTAAAGCAGGAATAGAAGAAGCTAAGAAAAATGGTAATAATATAGTTATTATAGATACAGCAGGTAGGCTTCATATAGATGAAGAATTAATGCAAGAATTAAAAGATGTTAAAGAAGTGGTTAACCCTTCAGAAGTACTTTTAGTTGTTGACTCAATGACTGGTCAAGATGCTGTAAATGTTGCTAAAACATTTAATGAAAACTTAGATATAACAGGTGTTATACTAACTAAATTAGATGGTGATACTAGAGGTGGTGCTGCCTTATCAATCAGAAAAGTAGCTGAAAAACCTATTAAATTTATAGGTACTGGTGAAAAAATGAGTGATTTAGAAGTTTTCCATCCAGATAGAATGGCTTCAAGAATACTAGGTATGGGAGATGTACTATCTCTTATAGAAAAAGCTCAAGAAGCTATCGATGAAAAAGAAGCTCAAGATCTTGCTAAAAAGATGACTAATCAAGAATTTAATTTTGATGATTATCTAAAGGCAATGGAGCAAATGAAAAAATTAGGACCAATAACAAAACTTATGGAAATGATACCTGGAGTAAATTCAAAAGAACTTGAAGGATTAGATCTATCTAGTGGTGAAAAAGAGATGGATAAGGTTAAAGCCATCATTTATTCAATGACTGATAGAGAAAGAAAAAATCCAAATCTTTTAAATGGTTCAGGATCAAGAAAGAAAAGAATTGCTAGAGGTGCTGGTGTAACAATTCAAGATGTTAATAAACTTATTAAAGGGCATGGTATGATGAAAAAGCAAATGAAGCAATTTAAATCATTATCAAAGAGTCCTAAAAAGGGCTTGCTTGGTAAAATGCCATTCATGAGTTAATATATAAATTATTTTTTGAAGGAGGTGAATTGTAAGATGGCAGTTAAAATAAGATTAAGAAGAATGGGTGCTCATAAAGCTCCTTTCTATAGAATAGTTGTAGCTGATTCAAGAAGTCCAAGAGACGGAAGATTCATAGAAGAAATTGGATTCTATAATCCAGTTGCTCAACCAGAAGCTGAAGTAAAGATCAACAATGAAAAAGCTGTTAAATGGTTAAACAATGGTGCTCAACCAACTGATGTTGTTAAAAGATTATTCAAAAACGCTGGAATAAGCAAATAGTTTTTGAGGAGGTGTGCTGCTAATTAGCAGTTTGAAATTATGAAAGAATTAGTAGAAATTATTGCTAAATCTTTAGTTGATAATCCTTCAGAGGTTTCAGTTAATGAGCGTTTAAAGGATGAATCAATTATACTAGAACTTACAGTATCTAAATCAGATATGGGAAAAGTAATAGGTAAACAAGGGAGAATTGCTAAGGCTATTAGAACAGTAGTAAAGGCGGCCGCAATCAAAGAAAACAAAAGAGTTGTAGTTGAAATAGTTTAAAGAGTTAGGGAAACCTAACTCTTTTTATATAAATGAGAAAAATTTTAACTTTACTCATTTATAATTCAATTTAAAAGAGGTGAAAAAAATGAAAGAATTTTTAAGAATTGGTCAAATAATTAACACTCATGGAGTAATAGGTGATGTTAAAGTTATGCCACTTACAGATGATATAAAAAGATTTGATAAACTTAAAAAAGTTTATTTAAATGGTAAAGAAGTTAATATAGAGAATGTTAAATATGTAAAAGATAAGGTTGTTTTAAAACTTGAAGGAATTAATTCAATGAATGAAGCGGAAAAATTAAAGTTTAAAAGACCTTACTTAGAAGTAAGAAGAGAAGACGCAGTAAAACTTCCAAAGGATGCTTACTTTATAACTGATTTATTAGGCTGTACTGTTAAAGATACTAATGATTTTGAGTATGGAAAATTAGCTGAAGTTATAAAAACAGGAAGTAATGATGTTTATTGGGTTAAAGGAAATAAGGAAATTTTAGTTCCAGTTTTAAAAGAAATTGTATTAGAGATTAACATTGAAGATTCTTTAATTATAATAAAACCATCAGGAGAATGGATGGATGAAAATTAATATTTTAACTTTATTTCCTGAGATGTTTTCTATTTTTGATCATAGCATAATAGGAAGAGCTAAGGATAAAGGATTAATAGATATAAGGGCAATTAACATAAGAGATTATAGTACAAATAAACATAAAAAAGTTGATGATTATCCTTATGGTGGTGGAGCTGGAATGGTTATGGCACCACAACCAGTTATAGATGCTATTAGAGCGGTAAAAGAAGAAAATAAGGGTAAGGTAATCTTTTTAGGTCCAAGAGGAAGAAAAATAAATCAAAACTTAGTTAATGAACTTGCTAAAGAAGAAGAGTTAGTTTTTGTTTGTGGTCATTATGAAGGAATAGATGAAAGAGTATATAAATACTTTGATATGGAAGTTTCGCTTGGAGATTTTGTTTTAACAGGTGGAGAAATGGCAGCAATTCCTGTTATAGATTCTATTTGTAGAGTAATACCTGATGTACTGGGAAGAGAAGAGAGTTTTACAGATGAATCTTTCTATGATGGAACTTTAGAATATCCTCAATATACAAGACCTGTAGATTATGAGGGAGATAAAGTACCAGAAATTTTATTATCAGGGCACCATGAAAATATTAGAAAATGGAGAAGAAAACAGTCTCTTCTAATAACAAGAGAGAGAAGAAAAGATTTGTTTAATAATCTAAAATTAACTAAAGAAGACAAAAAATTATTAGAAAAATAAATTAAAAGCTATTGCTTATGCACTAAAGCTATGATAAAATAGGCTTTGTGCTAGTACGGGCGTTCCTCTGGCATAGAAAATGTTAAAGAACGTCAATTAAATTCAAGGAGGGAATGCACGATGCAAAACATAATTCAAGCAATCGAAAAAGAACAATTAAGAACTGATTTAACTCAATTTAACGTAGGGGATACTATAAAAGTATACGCTAAAATTAAAGAGGGTGAAAAAGAAAGAACTCAAATGTTCGAAGGAACAGTTATAAAAATACAAAACGGTGGAATAAGAGAAACATTCACAGTAAGAAGAATAGCTTACGGTGTTGGTGTTGAAAGAACTTTCCCAATGCACGCTCCAATCATAGAAAAGATTGAAGTAACAAGAAGAGGTAGAGTAAGAAGAGCTAGATTATTCTACTTAAGAGATAGAGTAGGTAAAGCTGCTAAAGTTAAAGAATTAAAAATAAGATAATTTAATTTATTATAGAAAACAGGGGCTTTTATAGTCCCGTTTTTTATTATCCAAAAAAATTAAAATTATTTAAAAAAGTAATTAATAAAGAGATAAATAGATAAATTAAGTAAATGATTTTACATAATGAAAGGAATGAATGATATGGCAATAAACTGGTTCCCAGGGCATATGGCAAAAACAAGAAGACTTATTCAAGAAAATTTAAAACTTGTTGATGCCGTTATAGAAATAAGAGACTCTAGAATACCATATTCATCTAAAAATCCAGAAATAGATAAAATAGTAACAACTAAGCCAAGATTAATACTTTTAAATAAAAGTGATTTATCAAATCAAAAAGTAAATGATATGTGGTCAAAGGCTTTAAATAATGAGACTACTAAAGTTTTAGAAATTAATGCTTTAAAAGGTGATGGACTTAAAGCTATAAAACCAGCTCTTTTAAATTTATTAAAGGAAAAACATGATAGATTAAGAGCTAAGGGCCTTGTAAATATAACAACAAGAGTTATGGTTGTAGGAATACCTAATGTTGGTAAATCTACTTTAATAAATAAGCTTGCTAAAAATAATATAGCTAAAACTGGTGATAGACCAGGGGTAACTAAAAATAAACAATGGATTAAAACAGCTATAGGAATTGAACTTATGGATACTCCAGGGGTTTTATGGCCTAAGTTTGAAGATGAAGAAGTTGGATTAAACCTAGCATTTACAGGAGCTATAAGAGATGAGATAATGGATATCGAAGAATTGGCTCTTAAGCTAGTAGAAAGACTTTCAGAAATTGCTCCAGAGGAGTTAAAAGAAAGATATAAGTTAGAAGAATTAAGTGAAGAGCCACTTGAAAATTTAGATAAAATAGCTATAAAAAGAGGTTGTATAATGTCTGGAAAGAACATAGATTACAATAGAATAGCTGTTACTATTTTAGATGAGTTTAGAGGTGGAAAAATAGGTAACATAACTTTAGAAAAACCTCAGTAAAAGGGAGAACTAATATGTTATTTGAAGATTTAAAGGAAAATTTAGAAAGCTATAGCTATAAAGTTGTAAATGAAAAAGTCAAAGAAATAGTTGTAGATAAAGAAAATTATAAAAATTTAGGAGAGATAATAAATCTACTAAAATCAGATAAAAGAAAAAATGTAACAGCTCTAGGAATAAGATTAGAGAAAAAAGTCTTAGATTTTGATAAAGAATTAAATAGAGTAAAAGCTATGTATGATTTTGACAGAGCCTTTGGAGAAGGTAGAATAGTTGCAGGTGTTGATGAGGTAGGGAGAGGACCATTAGCGGGACCTATAGTTTCAGCAGCGGTTATTTTAGATTTAGATAATTTAGAGGATTTAATTTTAGAAATCAATGATTCAAAATTATTATCTGAGGGAAAAAGAGAAATTTTAGCTGAAAAGATAAAGGAAAAAGCAGTTGCTTATTCTATTTCATTTTGTACAAATGAGGAAATTGATGAAAAAGGAATAGCTTTTTGTAATAATAATATATTTATAAAAGCCTGTGATTCTTTAAAGATAAAACCTCAGTTAGTGTTATCTGATGGATATTTAATAAAAAATTATAACTTAGATAATAAACATGTTATAAAAGGTGATAGAAAAAGTGCTTCAATTGCCTGTGCCTCAATAGTAGCAAAGGTTTATAGAGATAATTTAATGAAAGAATATGCTAAGGAATTTCCTTTTTATGATTTTGAAAAAAATATGGGATATGGAACGAAATCTCATATTGAAGGGTTAAAGGAAAATGGTCCTTGTACTATTCATAGAAAAAGTTTTCTAAAGAATTTAATATAATAAAGTTAAGAGGAACTATATCAAATTTAAAAGGATAATTCTTTTTTAGGTTATTTAAACTTAAATAAGAATATTTTTGAAATTTTGATATAGTTCTTTTTTATTTAATTAAGTTTTAATGAAATTTACTATACTTTATTGATAATATTTGAAAAAAATATTTGCAGTTAAATTCTAAAAGAATCCTCCAAATAAGTGATTTCATAATTTAAATTATTATTAAAAAAATTGATTTCAATACTATCAAATCGTATAAAAAAATTAGTGGATTTAGTAATTGTTAGATAATAGGTAGCTACATTTATAATTTTCTTTCTTTTTATAAAATTAATTGAATCAAATCCTCTTCCAAAGTCAGAAGAAAATCTACTTTTAACTTCAACAAAGGCAAGAATATCATCCTTTTTTATTATTAAATCTACTTCTCCAAATTTACAATGAAAATTTCTTTTTTCAATTTTATATCCCTTTTCTACTAAAAATTTAGTTGCTAAATCCTCGCCGTAGGTACCAATAGACTTATTATATTTTTTCAAAACAAATCACTTCCTTATTTTTATTATTAACTTAAATTAAAATATTTAATTCAATATAGGTTTAAAAATATCTAATTAAGGACAATAATCTTTAATGATGATTTATAAAATATTTTAAAGAGGTGTTGTAATGGCAGTAATATTAAAAAGTGCAACCTATGAGGGTATAGAAGGGGTAATAATAAATATTGAAGTTGATATAAGTAAGGGACTTCCTACATTTAATATAGTTGGATTAGGTGATAGAGCGGTAAGAGAGTCTAAGGAGAGAGTTCGAGCAGCTATTGAAAATTCAGGATTCACTTTTCCTTTAGGAAGAATAACTATAAATTTGGCTCCAGCAGATATAAGAAAAACAGGATCAACCTTTGATTTAGCCATAGCAGTTGGAATTTTAATAGAAAGTAATCAAATTAAATCAAAGGATAAAGAAAAATTTATATATTTAGGAGAATTATCTTTAAATGGTGAAATAAAAAGGGTTAAAGGAGCTTTATCAGCAGTGATTAAAGCTAAAGAAGAGGGGATAAAAAAGGTTATATTACCAGAAGGGAATTTAAAAGAATGTAATGTAATAAAAGCCACTGAAATCTATGGATTGAATAATTTAATCTCTGTAGTAGAATTTTTAAATTTTGATAATTTAATTCCTGAAAAAATAAAAAATTATAAAAGTTCTTGGCATAATAAAAATGATTTTGATAATATAAAGGGACAAATTGGAGCAAAAAAAGCTTTAATACTAGCGGCTGCTGGAGGGCATAACATAGTTCTTCAGGGACCACCGGGATCTGGGAAAACTATACTTGCAAAAGCTATGATGGAACTTATTTCACCTATGACCTTTGATGAGGCATTAGAAGTAACAAAAATATATAGTATAAAAGGTGAATTACAATCAGGAATAATAGAAAAAAGACCTTTTAGAAATCCACATCATAGTATAACTGAAGCTGCTTTAATAGGTGGTGGGAGAGATTTAAAACTTGGTGAAGTTACTTTAGCTAATAAAGGTGTTTTATTTTTAGATGAACTTTTAGAATTTGATAGAAGAGTTATAGAAGCCCTAAGAGAACCTTTAGAAAAGGGCGAGGTAAATATTTCAAGGAATAAAGCTACCATAACATACCCTTCAAACTTTATTCTTGTAGGAGCCTATAATCCCTGTCCTTGCGGAAATTATATGAGTGGAGTTAAAGGAAGAATTTGTAGTTGTAGCGAAAACTCAATAAAACGCTATGAAAATAGATTGTCAAAAGCAATGAAAGATAGAATAGATATTTTTTCTTTTGTAGGATATGTTTCTTTTGAAGAAATTATTTCAAAGGAAGAAATTTTAACCTTAAAAGAAGCTAAGAAAATTATTTCTATTGCAATAAAAAGGCAGGAAAAAAGATTTAAAAACAGTGATTTTAAAAGAAATTCTGAAATTCCTTTTAAAGAAATAAATAATTACATAAGAATTGATGAAAAATGTGAAAAATTATTAGGTGAAATTTATGATAAATTTGGAATTAGCACAAGAATACTCCATAAAATATTAAAAATTTCAAGAACTTTAGCAGATTTAAAAAATAGGGATGAAATAGAGGAAGTAGATATATATGAAGCTATAGGATATAGAAAAAATATAAGAGGAGAAATATTATGATTAGTGAAGAGATATATAAGTTATGGTTTATTGCAATACCTCTATTAGGAGAAAAGAAAATAATGCTTTTAAAAACAGGTTATAGCTATAAAGAAATATACGAAAATAGAGAGGATTTATTTAAAAGTCAAAAAAATTATAAAAAAATACTTGAAATTTCTTTAAATAGTGATAAAATCAAAAAAATAGAAGAGGGATTGAAAAATAAATTTTTTCAAGTGGTAGTTTACGGAGAAGATAATTATCCGAAGCAACTAAACTTTATTGAAGATAAGCCCTTTGCTCTGTTTTATAAAGGGAAAATTGAAAAGATAAATAAACTGGATTTTATAGCAATTGTAGGTTCTAGGGAAGCTACAGAATATGGACTTCATGTAACTGAAGATATTGTAGAAGCTATTTCTTCACAAAATGTTGGATTAATAAGTGGAGGAGCTTTAGGTATTGATAGTAAGGTTCATAAATTAGCTGTAGAAAAAGATGTTTTTAATATAGCTGTATTAGGTTCTGGAATAAATGTTGATTATCCAAAGGCTAATAAAAATTTATTTTTAGAAATTGTAAAAAATGGAGTGATATTAACTGAATATTTACCAGATGAAAAACCCTATCCCTTTAATTTTCCTTATAGAAATAGATTAATAAGTGGAATATCTAAAGGAACCTTAGTGATAGAGTCAAAAATTAAAAGTGGAGCTTCTATAACAGCAAGTTATGCAGCTGAACAGGGAAAGGCTATTGTTGCTGTTCCAGGAAGTATTTATTCTCCTCTTAGTGAAGGTTGTAATAAATTAATTTCAGATGGGGCAGTAATATATAATAATATTGAAAATATGTTTTTTCACTTTAATATTAAATATGTAAAAAATGGGACTAGTAATAGAAAAAATTATCCGTTAAAATTAAAAATATTAAAGATATTAGAAGAAAATCCAAGACATATAGAAGAAATTAAAAGAGAAACTAATGTTGACATATCTATCATTAATGAGTTATTATTTGAAATGCAATTCAATAACGAAATTATTGGGTTGACAGGAAACTATTTTGCCAAAATATTATGAATACTTAAAAGGGGGTGCAAACTCCGGAATTCGGGGGTTACTATGGGTCAAAAGTTAGTAATAGTAGAGTCACCAGCAAAAGCTAAAACTATAGAAAAATATTTAGGAAAAAATTATGTAGTTGAAGCATCAATGGGACATGTAAGAGATTTACCTAAAAGTCAGTTAGGTGTTAATATAGAAGAAAATTATACGCCAAAGTATATAACAATTAGAGGAAAAGGTGAGCTTTTAACTAAGCTTAGAAAACTTGCTAAAAAAAGTGATAAAATTTATTTAGCAACCGACCCTGATAGAGAAGGGGAAGCTATATCTTGGCATCTAGCTAACATATTAAAGCTTGATAGCAAAGAAAAATGTAGAATAGAATTTAATGAAATAACAAAAGAGGCTGTAAAAGCTTCAATAAAAACTCCAAGAACAATAAATGAAGATTTAGTGGATGCACAGCAGGCAAGAAGAATTCTTGATAGACTTGTTGGTTATGAAATAAGTCCATTATTATGGAGAAATGTAAAATGGGGATTAAGTGCAGGAAGAGTTCAATCAGCAGCACTTAAGATGATCTGTGACAGAGAAGAAGAAATTGAAAAGTTTGAGCCAAAAGAATATTGGACTGTAGATATAAATTTAAAAAAAGAAAAGAAAAGTTTTCCTGTAAAACTAGCAACTAAGAATAAAAAGAAAGTTGTAATGGATAAGGAAGAAGATGCTAATAAAGTTATTGAAGAATTAAATCTTAATCCTTACCTTGTTAAATCTGTGAAAAAGGGAACTAGAAATAAAAAACCTTTAGCACCTTTTACAACAAGTACACTTCAACAGGAAGCTAGTAGAAAATTAAATTATATGACAAAGAAAACTATGTCTGTAGCACAACAACTTTATGAAGGTGTTGAAATAAAAGGATATGGAACTGTAGGTTTAATAACTTATATGAGAACAGATTCAGTTAGAATTTCAACAGATGCTCAAGGAAAAGCTAAAAGTTTTATAATTGATACTTATGGTGAAGAATATGTGCCTAAAACAGAAAGAGTATTTAAAGGTAAGAAAAATATACAGGATGCCCATGAAGCTATAAGACCAACTTATGTTGAAATAACTCCAGAAATTGCTGAAAAAAATCTTTCAAGAGATCAATATAAGTTATATTCATTAATTTGGAAAAGATTTGTAGCAAGTCAAATGGATGATTGTATATTAAACACTAATAGTGTAGAAATTAAGAATGGAGAATATATCTTAAGAGCTACTGGGTCAAATATTAAATTTGATGGATTTATGAAATTATATGAATATATAACTTCAGATGAAGAGGATGATGTTGCAATTCCAAATCTAGAAGAAGATGAAACTTTAGATTTAAACTCAATAAAAGGAGTACAACATTTTACACAACCACCTAGTAGATATACAGAAGCATCTTTTGTTAAGCTTTTAGAGGAAAAAGGTATAGGAAGACCAAGTACTTATGTTCCTACTATAGGAACTATTGTTGGTAGAAAATATGTAAATAGAGAGAAAAAAGTTTTATCTCCAACAGATCTTGGGAAAATAGTAAATGAAATAATGTCAGAATACTTTAAACAAATAGTAGATGCTGACTTTACAGCTTCTATGGAAAGTAAACTTGATTCAGTTGAATTAGGAAAACTTACTTGGGCAGAGGTTGTAGATGAATTCTTTAAACCGCTTAATGAAGATATTAAAAAGGCAGAGGCAGAAATATCTAAAATAGTAATTGAAGATAAAGTAAGTGATGTTGCCTGTGATAAATGTGGAAGAATGATGGTAATAAAACATGGAAGATTTGGAGATTTCTTAGCTTGTCCAGGATATCCAGATTGTCAAAATACTAAACCAATAGTTGAAAAGGTAGAAGCTAGTTGTCCATTATGTGGTGGAGATATACTTATTAAAAGAAGTAAAAAAGGAAACAAATTCTATGGATGTTCTAATTACCCAGATTGTAATTTCGTAAGTTGGAGTGAACCAGCAAAGGAAAAATGTCCAAAATGCGGAGAGTTCATGGTTAAGAAATATTCTAAAACAAAGGGTAACTACCTAGAATGTAGCAATAAAGAATGTAAAGAAAGAATAGAAGTAAAATCAGAAGAGGAAACAGCTGAAAAAGAAAAATAAACCTAATTAATTTTCTAACATAGGCTAATGTCCTTGAAAACATCTTACTGCTATGTTATATTTAATAGTGATTATTTAGAATATTCTAAATAATTTGAATTAATAAGGATTGGTACATTTGTAAGGAGGAGTTTCATGTCCACATTACTTAATAAAACAAGAAAGCTAACTAGAGTACTACAAAAATCTGGAACTGAAGCTGGGGGATTTGCAGATTTATGTAAATTACTAAGTGAGGTTTTAAAATGTAATGTATATCTTATAAGCAAAAGAGGAAATATATTAGGATACTCTTTCTCAGAAAATTTTGCTTGCGAAATTATGAGAAACAAAGTATCAAATGATAAGAAATTCCCAAATGATTATAATGAAAAATTATTAAATATACAGGATACATTACCAAACTTACCTAATCAAGGACAATGTGTTTTTGAAGAGCAAGGTAACTGTGTAATATCAGAAAAGATACAAACTATTGTACCTATAATAGGAAGTGGAGAAAGACTTGGAACATTACTTCTAGCAAGATTTGGAGAACACTTTAATGAAGATGATTTAGTTTTATCAGAATATAGTGCCACAGTTGTTGGTATGGAAATATTAAGAGCAAGACAAAATGAGCTAGAGGAAGAAGCAAGAAATAAAGCTGTAGTACAATTAGCTATTGGAACTTTATCTTATTCAGAGCTTGAAGCTGTTGAACATATTTTTGATCAGCTTAATGGAAACGAAGGATTATTAGTTGCATCAAAGATAGCTGATAAAGTTGGAATAACAAGATCTGTAATTGTAAATGCATTAAGAAAGTTTGAAAGTGCAGGGGTTATAGAGTCAAGAAGCTTAGGTATGAAAGGTACTCATATCAAAATATTAAACAATAAGTTATTAGATGAATTAAAAAAAATAAAATAAATTGAAATAAAGTAATATTTTTTGTTGATAGTTTTATTTCACTGTGATATACTATCAAAGGTAATAAAATACACACGCTATTCCTTTTAAAAAGTGGTGCCTTAAGTTTTAAGGATTCTTTTTAAGAAAAGGATAGTGGCGGATTAACCAATCAAGGAGGATTTTTAAATGTCAGTAATTTCAATGAAACAATTATTAGAGGCAGGAGTTCATTTTGGACACCAAACAAGAAGATGGAATCCTAAGATGGCTCAATACATCTTTACAGAAAGAAACGGAATCTACATAATAGATTTACAAAAAACTGTAAAAAAAGCAGAGGAAGCTTATGATTTCTTAAGAGAAATCTCAGTAGAAGGAAAAGAAATTCTTTTCGTTGGTACTAAGAAGCAAGCTCAAGATGTAATTAAAGAAGAAGCTATAAGATCAAACATGCACTATGTAAACCACAGATGGTTAGGTGGAATGCTTACTAACTTCAAAACTATGAAAAAGAGAATTGAAAGATTAGAATCATTACACAAAATGGAAGAAGACGGAACATTCGAAGTTTTACCTAAGAAAGAAGTTATTAAATTAAAAGCTGAAATGGAAAAACTAGAAAGAAACGTTGGTGGAATCAAAAACTTAGTAGTTGATAACATAGGAGCTATGTTCGTTGTTGATACAAGAAAAGAAAAGAACGCTGTATCAGAAGCTAAGATCTTAGGAATACCTGTAGTTGCTATAGTAGATACTAACTGTGATCCAGAAGAAATCGACTATGTAATTCCAGGAAATGATGATGCTATAAGAGCGGTTAAATTAATAGCTAGCAAAATGGCAGATGCTTCAATAGAAGGAAGACAAGGCGAACAAATCGCTGAGTAATAGATTGTTAAAGGTAGATGAAGCTTGCTTCATGTACCTTTTCCATTAATTAGTTAGGAGGAATAATAATGATATCAGCAAAATTAGTTAAAGAGTTAAGAGAAAAAACTGGTGCAGGAATGATGGACTGTAAAAAAGCTCTTACTGAAACAAACGGAGACATGGAAAAAGCAGTTGAATTCTTAAGAGAAAAAGGATTAGCAGCGGCTGCTAAGAAATCAGGAAGAATAGCTGCAGAAGGTATAGTAAAAACTTATATCTCAGCAGATAAGAAAAAAGGTGCAGTTATCGAATTAAACTGTGAAACAGATTTCGTTGCTATAAACGAAGAATTTGTTGCATTAGCTGATTCTATCGCTGAATTAGTAGCAGAAAAAGGATTAAATACTGTAGAAGAAGTTTTAGCTACTGAGTTAAACGGAAAAACAGTTCAAGATACATTAACAGAATTAATCGCTAAAATCGGTGAAAACATGAACTTAAGAAGAGTTGAAAGATTCACTGCTGAAAATGGATTAGTTCAAGATTACATCCACGGTGCTGGAAGAATCGGTGTTATGGTTGAGTTAGCTTGTGAAAAGCAATCAGATGTATTAGCAGTTTTAGCTAAAGACATTTGTATGCAAATCGCTGCTGCGAACCCATTATTCTTATCATCAGCTGAAGTTGATACTAAAAGCTTAGAAACTGAAAAAGAAGTTTACAGAGCTCAAGCATTAAACGAAGGTAAACCAGAAAAAATCGTTGATAAAATGGTTGAAGGAAGAATTAAAAAATATTTCAAAGAAGTATGTCTTTTAGAGCAAGTTTGGGTTAAGAATGGTGACTTAACTATAACTAAGTTATTAGAAGAAAAATCAAAAGAAATCGGAGCTCCAGTTTCAATCGTAAGATACGCTAGATTCGAAAGAGGAGAAGGTATCGAAAAGAAAGAAGAAAACTTTGCAGAAGAAGTTGCTAAAATGGGAGCAAAATAAGAATAATAAAAAGAATAAGAGAACACTTTAGTGTTCTCTTTTTTTAAAAATAAAAGGATTTTTTAAAGTTGGAGGAATAAAAATGGAAGCTTGTAAATATAAAAGAGTAATGCTTAAACTATCAGGAGAAGCTTTAGCAGGAGAAAACGGATTTGGAATAGACTTTGAAGTTGCGAAAAGAATTGCTAAAGAAATTAAAGAACTAGTTGACTTAGGTATAGAAGTAGGTGCTGTTGTTGGTGGTGGAAACATCTGGAGAGGAAGAAGCGGTGGAGATATGGATAGAACTACTGCTGATTACATGGGGATGCTTGCAACTTCAATAAATGCTTTAGCACTTCAAGATTCATTAGAGAGCTTAGGTGTAAAAACTAGAGTTCAAACAGCTATCGAGATGAAAGAAATAGCAGAACCTTTTATAAGAAGAAGAGCTATGAGACATTTAGAAAAAGGAAGAGTTGTAATCTTTGGAGCAGGTACAGGAAATCCTTACTTTTCAACAGATACAACTGCAGCTTTAAGAGCAGCTGAAATAGAAGCTGAAGTAATTCTTTTAGCTAAAAAAGTTGATGGAGTTTACGATAAAGATCCACATAAATATAGCGATGCTAAAAAATATGATACACTATCATATATAGACGTATTAGAGCAAGGTCTTCAAGTTATGGACTCAACAGCAACATCATTATGTATGGATAATGAAATCCCAATAATAGTATTTGCTTTAGATGATGAAGGGAATATCAGAAGAGCTATAATGGGAGAAGAAATAGGAACATTAGTTTCAAAGAAATAGGAGGTTTTAATTTATGAAAGATGTAGTGAAATCATTAGAAACAAAAATGGGTAAAACTATAATGGTTTTATCAGAGAACTTAGGAACAATGAGAGCTGGTAGAGCTAATGCAAAAATGCTTGACAAGATAGAAGTTGAATACTATGGAAGTATGTGTCCTATAAGTCAAGTTGCCAATGTTTCATCACCAGAACCAAGATTACTTGTGATAACACCTTGGGAAAAACAAACTTTAAAAGATATAGAAAAAGCTATATTAAAATCAGATTTAGGAATTAATCCTTCAACAGATGGTACTATAATAAGATTATTAGTTCCAGAATTAACTGAAGAAACAAGAAAAGATTTAGTTAAAAAAGTTAAAAAGTATGGTGAAGATGCTAAAGTAGCTTTAAGATCAATCAGAAGAGATGGAAATGATAAAATAAAAGCTATGAAAAAAGATGGCGAAATCACTGAAGATGATGTTAAAAAAGGTGAAGATGACATTCAAAAGATTACAGATAAATTCTCAAAAGAAATTGATAATATCATTTTAGCTAAAGAAAAAGAAATTATGACATTATAATTTTTTTAAAACCTGCTTCTTTAGCAGGTTTTTTTATTTTAAAATCTTTACTTTAAATTAGGAGGTGGCTTTAATGGTTAAGTTTTTCGGTGGGAAAAAAGAAAATCAAACTGAAGAAATTAAATTGGATATGGAAAAAATTCCAAAACATATAGCCATAATAATGGATGGAAATGGTAGATGGGCAAAGGAAAGAAAACTACCAAGAACTATGGGACACAGGGCAGGAATGGCTGCTATTAAAAAGGTTTTAAGAAGAGCTAATGATTTAGGAGTTGAATATTTAACCTTATATGCTTTTTCAACTGAAAATTGGAAAAGACCAGCAGATGAAGTAAATGCTTTAATGAAACTTTTAGTGGAGTTTTTAAGAAAAGAAATAAATGAACTTCATGAAGAAAACGTAAAAATAAAAATAATTGGAGATATATCTAAAACTCCAGATTATTGCCAGGAAGAAATAGCTATGGCTATTGATAAAACTAAAAATAATACAGGAATTGTATTAAATGTGGCTTTCAACTATGGTGGTAGAGATGAGCTTATGAGAGCAATGAGAAGGGCTATGGAAGATTATAAAGAAGGTAAAATTTCTTTAGATGAATTTAATGAGAGTAGTTTTGAAAATTATTTAGATACTGCAGGTATGCCAGATCCAGATGTAATAATAAGACCTAGTGGAGAGCAAAGAATTAGCAATTATTTATTATGGCAATGTGCTTATTCAGAATTTTGGTATTCAAATATAAATTGGCCAGATTTTGATGGTGATGCTTTAGAGGTAGCTATATTTGATTATCAAAATAGAGATAGAAGATTTGGCGGAGTTAAATAAAGCTAAGGAGTTGAAAGTATGAAGTCTGATAACAGATACTTAGGGGCTTTAATAATGGCTCCTTTCATTATTTTTATATTTTTAGGCGGAATTTGGTTAAAGGGTTTAATAGCTGTATTGTCAGTTCTAGGAATATATGAATTTTATAAAGTAATAAAAGTTAAAGAGATAAATGCTATAATGCCTATAGGATATTTATTGCTACTTTGTTACTATTTAAGCAATAATAATTTTACAATTTTATCCTACATAATAATTATAGGAATGGCAGTTTTATTTTGTGTACCGGTTATAAATACTAAGTATACATTTATTGATTCAGCTATGACCATGGTAGGGTTTATATATGTAGGTGTATTTTTCAGCTTAATCTTTTTAGTTAATGGAATGAAAGCAGGAGACTTTTTAGTTTGGCTTATTTTCATAGCTTCATTTGGTTGTGATACATTTGCTTATTATTCAGGAAAACTTTTTGGGAAGCATAAGCTTTGTCCAAAAGTAAGTCCTAAAAAAACTATAGAAGGATCTATTGGTGGAATGGTTGGAGCAGCAATCATTTGTGGTATTTTTGGATTTATAATATCAAGATACTGTAATGTTACTGTATTACCACTATGGAATTATCCTTTAATAGGACTTATCTGTGGAGTATTTTCACAGTTTGGTGATTTAGCAGCATCATCTATTAAGAGATATGTAGGTGTTAAAGATTATAGTCATTTAATACCAGGACATGGTGGAATTCTTGATAGATTTGATAGTATTTTATTTTCATCAATAGTAGTTTATTTTTATTTAACAATAGCATTTGCAATTATAAAATAAAGGAAATCTATTTAGCAACAGAAGTGGCTAAATAGATTTTTTTTCTTTAAATAAATAAATAAGTTTAAAATAACTTTTCTTTTAATTCTTAAAGTTGAGTTGTATTTGTCTTTATAATCATTTAAAATATAGATTATATATAGATTTACTATATATGTTCATAGGTGCTTAATGGGCAAGGAGGATAATAAGATGAAAAAAATTTCTATTTTAGGAGTTACAGGTTCAATAGGGATCCAAACTTTGGAAGTTTTAAGATATCATAAGGGAGAATTTGAATTACTAGGGATTTCTGCACATAGAAATGTAGATTTAACTCTTGAAATAATAAGAGAGTTTAAACCAAAGGTAGTGGCGATAACTTATGAAGAATCTTATAATAACCTAAAGAAGGTACTAGAAGAGGAAGCTATTGAATGTGAATTACTCTTCGGAATAGAAGGTCTTAATAAAGTTGCAACTTTAGAAGAAGTAGATATGGTTGTAACATCTGTAGTTGGAATGATAGGACTTGAACCAACTATAAAAGCTATAGAAGCAAAAAAAGATATCGCTTTAGCTAATAAAGAAACACTTGTAGTTGCAGGTGAACTTGTTATGAGATTGGCTAAAGAGAATTCAGTTAAAATATTACCTGTAGATTCAGAACATAGTGCTATATTCCAATGTTTACAAGGAAATAGTGATAATAAAATAGATAAAATTCTTTTGACAGCTTCAGGAGGACCTTTTAGAGGAAAAACCTTAGAGGATTTAGAAAAAGTTACAATTAAAGATGCTTTAAATCATCCTAATTGGGCTATGGGGAAAAAAATAACTATAGATTCCTCTACACTAATGAATAAAGGACTTGAAGTAATAGAAGCTCATTGGCTTTTTAATTGTCCTTATGATGATATTGAAGTAGTTGTGCATCCACAGTCAATAATTCATTCTATGGTTCAATATACTGATGGAGCAGTAATTGCTCAGCTTGGAGTTCCAGATATGAAACTTCCTATTCAGTACGCATTGAACTATCCAAAAAGAAAAGGAAATGTGGAAGAAAAGTTAGATTTTAAAAAGATAGCTACTTTAAATTTTGAAGTTCCAAATACAGAGTTTTTTAAATGCTTAAAACTTGCATACAAAGCAGGAGAAATAGGGCAATTAATGCCAACTATATTAAATGGAGCTAATGAAGTTTTAGTAGAATTATTTTTAGGGGGAAAAATAAGCTATTTAAATATAGGAAACATAATAGAAGAAACTATGAATATATTTGAGTATAGGGGAGAAGTAACCCTAGAAAATGTAATTAATAAAGATAAAGAAGTTAGGGAATATATTTATAAGAAATATAATTTATAAAATTTGGGGGAAAAATTAAATTAGGAGGGGTTAAATGTTATATATAATTCTTGCAATACTTGGGCTTGGAGTTATTATATTAATACATGAAGTGGGTCATTTTGTTGCAGCTAAGTTAAATGGTGTTAAAGTAGAAGAATTTGCTATAGGAATGGGACCAAAACTTTTTTCCATAGATAAAGGGGAAACTGTTTATAGTATTAGAGCATTTCCAATAGGGGGATATGTTCAGATGCTAGGAGAAAATGAAGATGATGAAGAACAAAGTACAGATAAAAGAGCATTATGTAATAAATCACCTTTAGCAAGAGCTATGGTTTTTGCTGCTGGTGCCTTTATGAACATTCTTTTGGCAATTGTAATATTTGTAATGATAACAATGAACTTTGGTTTTAAAAAAAATATAGTAAGTACAGTTATTGAAGAGTCTCCTGCTGCTATGGCAGGTCTTATGATTGGAGATAAAATTTTAGAGGTTAATGGAAATAAAATTGTTACAACAAGTGATTTAAATTTGGGAATAGCTATGGCTAAAGGTAATGCTGTAGATGTAAAGTTAGAAAGAAATGGCGAGAAAATAACTAAAAATATAACTCCAACAAATACTGATGGTGGTTATATTATTGGGATAGATTTTCAAAGAGTGAAAAATCCTACTATATTAGATGGAGTAAAAGAAGCTGGAAAACAAATAGTATCATTAGTAAAGCAAACATTTATGTCTTTAAAAATGATAGTAACTGGAGAGGCTAATTTTAAAACAGATGTAGGTGGACCTATAACTATAATTAAAATGTCAAGTGAAGCAGCGAAGGCTGGAGCTTGGAATTTACTATCTTTAGTGGCAGTTTTAAGTGTTCAAATAGGTGTGTTTAACTTATTACCTTTTCCAGCACTTGATGGAGGACATTTATTTATTTTATTAATAGAATCTGTTACTAGAAAGAAAATACCACCTAAAGTTGTTGGTTATGTAAATATGGTAGGGTTTATGCTTTTAATGGCTCTTATGCTTGTAGTAATTTTAAAAGATATTATTTTCCCGGTTAATATATAAGAGGTGAGCAAATGAATAGAAAGAAAACAAGAAAAGTTAAAGTAGGAAATGTATTCATTGGTGGAGATTCAAAGGTTTCAATACAATCAATGACTAATACAGACACTAGAGATGCAAAGGCTACTATAGCACAAATTAAAGCTTTAGAAGAGGCTGGTTGTGAAATAGTTAGATGTGCAGTTCCAGATATGGAAGCAGCTGAGGCTATAAAGGATATTGTAAAGGGAGTAAATATTCCAGTTGTGGCAGATATACATTTTGATTATAGATTAGCTCTTGAAGTAGCTAAAAATGGAATAGCAGCAATTAGAATTAATCCAGGAAATATCGGAAGTAGAGATAGAGTTGAAGAGGTAGTTAAAGCCTGTAAGGAAAAAAATATTCCAATAAGAATAGGAGTTAATTCAGGTTCTATATCTAGAGAACTTTTACAAAAATATGGTAAGCCTTCCGCTGAAGCTATAGTGGAAAGTGCTCTTGAACATGTTAAAATATTAGAGGAGTTAGATTTTAGGGATATTGTTATATCACTTAAATCATCTAATATAAAAACAATGATAGAAAGTTATAGAATAGCTTCTGAAAAAGTTGATTATCCTCTTCATTTAGGTGTTACAGAAGCAGGTACACCTTTTAGAGGTACAATAAAATCATCTATAGGAATAGGAACTCTTCTTGCTGAAGGGATAGGTGATACTATAAGAATTTCATTAACAGGAGATCCTGTAGAAGAAGTTAAAGTTGGTAAGGAAATATTAAATAACTTTGGCTTTGGAGATGGTGGAATAGAATTTATTTCTTGTCCTACCTGTGGAAGAACTGAGATAGATTTAATAGGTATAGCCAATGAAGTAGAGAAAAGATTAGAGGGCTGTAAGAAAAATATTACTGTTGCTATAATGGGCTGTGTTGTTAATGGTCCTGGAGAGGCTAGAGAAGCAGATATTGGAATAGCAGGAGGAAAAGGTGTAGGCTTAATCTTTAAAAAAGGTGAAATTTACAAGAAAGTAAAAGAAGAAGAATTGGTTGAAGAACTAATTAAAACTATAGAAGAGCTATAAAATAAAGCTTGAAAATAATAAGTCCTAAATACCTTGTCTAGAGCTTAAACCTTATTATGGTTAAAAGTTGTTAACAGTGAGATTTAGGGCTTTTTAATTTTCTTAAAAATAAAAAAGGAGAGATTATTTTTGAGTGCTGAATTTATAAAAAAAATAAATGAAAATATTAAGAAAAATGATGAACTTGAAGACTTAGAGTTTTTAATTGAAAAGTTTCAATTAGTAAAAAATAAAAATTTACTTAAAGTAGTTATAAAAAGTAAAGCTCAAATAAGTAATGAAAAGCAATTATTTATAGAAAAGTACATAAAAAAAGCTTTGGATATGGACATTCAAATAGAACTTGTAATTTTTGTAAATATATCAAATGCTACCATTGAGGATGTATCAGAAAAATATTGGTTTAATATAATAGATTCAATAATAAAAAATTATCCTATAATGAAACCTCTTTTAATAAATTCTAAAAGAGAAATAGAGGGAGATAAGATAATTATAAAATCTGGATATGGTTATTTAGTAAAAAATAATGAAAAAAATAATATAAATGTAAAACTACAAAATGTAATAAAATCAACCTTTGACTTAGATTGTAAAATAGAAATTATTTATGATGAAAAATTAAAAGATGATAGTCATTTAGATATTCAATTAAAAGCAGAGAAAGAACTTGCAAAAGAAATAAAAACAAGACAAAGTGAAACTGTTAAAAAGCCTGAAGGAACAATTATTAAACCTCAGGAAAAAAGAAAATCCTTTGGAGATTATCAAAAGGAAGCAGTACCTAAAAGTGAAAATATTATTTTAGGTAGAGCTATAAGAGAAGAATCTATAGAGATAAAAGAGATAAATGAAGGTTCTGGAGTTGTAGCTGTAACTGGAGAAGTCTTTAAAACAGATATATTTGAAACTAGAGCTGGAAAAATAATATTAACATTCTTCATTACAGATTACACAAGTTCAATAGCTGTAAAATGTTTCTTGAAAAATAAAGATTCAGAGGTTTTAGAACATGTGAAGAAGGGATTCTATTGTAAGGTTAAAGGAGAAGCTACAATGGACCCTTATGCAAAAGAAGTGGTTATAATGGCTAGAGATATTTCTAAAATGACTAAAGTTGAAAGAATGGATACCAGTGAAGAGAAAAGAGTTGAACTTCATCTTCATACAACTATGAGTATGATGGATGCTGTATCTTCAGTGGGAGATATAGTAAAGCAAGCAGCTAAATTTGGTCATGAGGCAGTGGCAATAACAGATCATGGAGTGGTTCAGGCCTTTCCTGATGCACAAAGTGCTGGAAAAAAGAATGGAATAAAGATACTTTATGGAGTTGAGGGCTATTTAGTTGATAATGGAACACCGATGGTTATAAATGGTGAAGAGGGCGATTTAAATGGGGAATTTGTAGTATTCGATTTAGAAACTACAGGTTTCTCAAGTAAAAATGATAAGATAATAGAAATTGGTGCAGTAAAGATAAAAAATGGGGAAGTAATAGATAGATTTAGTGAATTTGTTAATCCGGGGAGAATGATTCCCGCTGCAATAATAGACCTTACAGGAATAACTGATGATATGGTAAGAGATGCTGGGAAAATAGAAGAAATACTTCCTAAATTTATGGAATTCAATGGAAATTCAACAATGGTTGCTCATAATGCAGCCTTTGATATTTCCTTTATTAAGAAGAATTTAAAAGACCTTGGTAAAACTTTTAATAATCAAGTTATGGATACAGTAGCTTTAGCTAGATTTTTATATCCAGAGCTTAAAAGAGTTAAACTGAATACAGTGGCGAAATATTTAGGGGTAAGCCTTGAAAATCACCATAGGGCTGTAGATGATGCTAAGGCTACTGCTGAAATTTTAATGATATCTTTTAAAAAGTTAAAAGAAGAACTAGAGATAACTACTTTAAGAGAGTTAAATAAAGAATTTTTACAAAATGTAGATATAAAAAAACAACCCTTACATCACATAATAATATTAGCTAAAAATCAAAAAGGACTTAAAAATTTATATAAAATAGTTTCTGATGCACATTTAAAACATTATTTTAGAAAACCTAGAATTCCGAAAACTCTTTTAACCGAAATGAGGGACGGACTTATAATTGGTTCAGCCTGTGAAGGAGGTCAGCTCTATAAAGCTGTTTTAGAAGGGAAAACTGGTAGTGAATTAAAAGAAATAGCAGATTATTATGATTACTTTGAAATTCAACCTATAGCGAACAATGCACATTTAGTTAGAAAAGGTAATGTAAAAGATGATGATGAGCTTAAAGAAATAAATAAGAAAATCTGTGATTTAGGAGAAGAGATGAATAGACCAGTTGTAGCAACCTGCGATGTACATTTTTTAAATCCTACAGATGAAGCCTTTAGAAGAGTGATTCAGGGTGGGCAAGGTTTTAGTGATTGTGACCATCAACCACCATTATATTTTAGAACCACTGAAGAAATGCTTAAAGAGTTTTCTTATTTAGGTAAAGAAAAGGCTAGGGAAGTAGTAATTTATAATACTCAAAAAATTGCAAATAAAATAGAAAATATAAAACCTATACCAGATGAAACATTCCCTCCAAAAATAGATGGAGCTGAAGAGGATATTAAGAAAATGACTTTAGATAAAGTTCATTCAATTTATGGTGAGGTTCTTCCAGAGGTAGTACAAAAGAGATTAGATAAAGAACTTAACTCTATAATAAATAATGGATATGCAGTACTTTATCTTATAGCTCAAAAGTTAGTGGCAAAATCTTTAGAGGATGGCTATTTAGTTGGATCAAGGGGGTCTGTTGGTTCTTCCTTTGTTGCAACAATGTCAGATATAACTGAAGTTAATGGGCTTCCACCTCATTATGTTTGTCCTAATTGTAAAAAATCAGAATTTTTTACAGATGGATCAATAAGTTCAGGAGCGGACCTTCCAGATAAGATTTGCCCTGATTGTGGAACAGAGTATATAAAAGATGGTCATGATATTCCTTTTGAAACTTTCTTAGGTTTTGAAGGTGATAAAGAACCTGATATTGACCTTAATTTCTCTGGAGAATATCAAGGTGTAGTTCATAAATATACTGAGGTTCTTTTTGGAGAAGGTTATGTATTTAAAGCAGGAACTATAGGTACAGTAGCAGAGAAAACTGCCTATGGATATGTAAAAAAATATTTGCAAGAAAGAGATATAGTAGTATCTCAAGCTGAGGTAGAAAGATTAACTATTGGATGTACTGGAGTAAAAAGAACCTCTGGGCAACATCCAGGTGGAATAATGGTTGTTCCAAGAGATAATGAAATATTTAATTTCTGCCCTATTCAACATCCAGCAGATGATATGAGTACTGATATAATAACAACTCATTTTGATTATCATTCAATAAGTGGTAGACTTTTAAAACTTGATATACTTGGTCACGATGATCCTACCGTTTTAAGAATGCTTCAGGATTTAACAGGGTTAGATCCTAAAACAATACCTCTTAATGATGAAAAAGTTATAAGCTTATTTACATCTACAGAGGCTTTGGGAGTTACTAAAGAACAATTAGGTTGTGAAGTTGGTAGCTATGGTCTTCCAGAGTTTGGAACAAAGTTTGTTAGACAGATGCTTGTGGATACTCAACCTAAAAGTTTTGCTGATCTTGTGAGAATATCTGGGCTTTCCCATGGTACAGATGTTTGGCTGAATAATGCTCAGTATTTCATAAAAGAAGGATACACTACTCTGAAAGATTGTATATCTACAAGAGATGATATAATGGTTTATTTAATGTATAAAGGACTTCCACCAAAAACAGCCTTTACCATAATGGAAAAAGTAAGAAAAGGTAAAGGTGTTAGTGAAGAGGATGAGACAATAATGAAGGAGAATAATGTGCCAGATTGGTATATTGAATCCTGTAAAAGAATTAAATACATGTTCCCTAAAGGTCATGCTGTTGCCTATGTTATGATGGCAGTAAGAATAGCTTATTTTAAAGTTTATTATCCAGAGGCTTATTATACAACCTATTTTTCAGTAAGAGCAGATGATTTTGATGCTGAACTTATCTGTAAAGGAGAAGCTGTTATAAAGGCTAAAATGGAAGAACTATATGCTCTTGGAAATGCTATTTCAGTAAAGGAAAAGGGGCTTTTAACTATTCTTGAAATATCCTATGAAATGTGTAAAAGAGGATTTAAATTTAAAAAGGTTGATTTATATCAATCGGATGCTATGAAATTTAAAATTGAGGAAGATGGAATAAGACCACCTTTAAACTCTCTTCAAGGGGTTGGGGATAATGCAGCTAAAGCTATTGTAGAATGTAGAAAAGATGGTGAATTTATTTCTAAAGAAGATTTAAGAATAAGAGCTAAAATTTCTAAAACTGTAATTGAAACTTTAGATAACCATGGTTGTTTAAAGGGAATGCAAAACACAAATCAAATAAGTTTATTTGGTTAAAATAAAAAGGAGTTAGTATATTAAATAGATAATAAGTTAATAATACTTATATATATAGAAGAAATTTTAATTATGAAGGGAAGTAATAGCTCCTGTTACTTTCCTTTTAAAGCTACTTTTAGGGGATACAATAAATTTAAACTTGTAATCCATTAATTACTATGCTATTATAGTAACTGAAAGTATTATGCAAATAGCTTAGATTTAACGAGTGGGAAAAATGCCCGCTCTTTCTGTTTAAACGCAACTTTAAAAGGTTGCGTTTTTACATATCTGTAAAGGGCTATTGAAAAGATTTTTGGAATTCATTTAAATTGTAAATGGATTCCAAAAGCGAGATTTGATGCTAATATTTAAAAATTGAATAAGGAGGGAAGAATGATGAAAAAAGAATTAATGGTTGAAGATTTAATAAAAGAATTCGAACCTATGATAGTAGAACTTGGTTATGAGTTATACTATATTGAATATGTTAAAGAAAATAATGCTAATTATTTAAGATTTTATATAGATAAAGCTGATGGTGGAGTTGGATTTAAAGACTGTGAAACTGTAAGCAGAAGAATAAATGAAATTTTCGATGAAAAAGAAATGGAAAAAAGAGTTGATGTTGACTTTTTAGAAGTTTCATCACCAGGTATAGATAGAATACTAGCAACCACAGAGCATTTTGAAAAAGTTATAGCTAAAAAAGTAGTAATTATTCTTTCAAAGCCAGTAGAAGGTAAGAAAAAATATGAAGGAATACTAAAATCAGCAAATGAAAATGAAATAGTTGTTGAAGTAGGAGATTTAGAAATCAACATTCCTAAAGATAAAATAAAAAAAGCAAATCTACAAGGAGAGATCTAGTTTAAGGAGGATAACTGCAATGAATGAAGAATTTCTAGGAGCGTTAACAGAGATAGTTAAAGAAAAAGGAATAAGTGAAGAAGAATTATTAGAAGTATTAGACGAAGCGATAATTGCAGCTTATAAAAAAAATTATTCAAGTCAAGCTCAAAATGTTAAAATAAGAAGAGATTTAACCAAAGGAACAATAAAGGTTTATGCTGAGAAAGAAGTTGTTGAAGAAGTTTATGATGATTCAACAGAAATAACTCTTGAAGAAGCTAAAGAAATAAACCCAATTTTCCAAATAGAAGATAAGGTGGACATAGAAGTAACACCTAAAAACTTTGGAAGAGTTGCAGCACAACTTGCAAAGCAAATGGTTATTCAAAAGATTAAAGAGTCAGAAAGAAGCATAATCTATAATGAATTTGCAGAAAAAGAGCATGACATAATAGTAGGAACTGTTCTAAGAAAAGATAAAGGAAATGCCTTTGTTGACCTTGGAAAAATTGAAGCTATTCTTGGACCAAATGAACAAATGCCAGGAGAAATTTATAATTTTAATGAAATGTTAAAATTATATATTGTAGAAGTAAAAGATACAACAAAAGGACCACAGGTTTTAGTATCAAGAACTCATCCAGGACTTGTTAAAAGATTATTTGAATTAGAAGTTCCAGAAATCTATGAAGGTGTTGTTGAAATAAAAAGCATCGCAAGAGAAGCTGGATCAAGAACTAAAATAGCTGTTCATTCAAATGAAGAATCAGTTGATCCAATGGGAGCTTGTGTAGGACCTAAAGGTGTTAGAGTTCAAAACATAGTAAACGAGCTTAAAAATGAAAAAATAGATATCATCAAATGGAGTGAAAAACCAGATGAATATATAAAACATGCTTTAAGCCCAGCTAAAGTACTAGAAGTTAATGTTAATGAAGAAAACAAATCAGCTCAAGTTATAGTTGAAGATTCTCAATTATCATTAGCTATAGGTAAAGAAGGTCAAAACGTAAGATTAGCAGCTAAACTTACTGGTTGGAAAATAGACATTAAAAGCAAGTCACAAGCTGAATAATATTACTCTAGGTTAGGGGTGATAATTATGAAAACTAAAAAAATTCCAATGAGAATGTGTAATGGATGTATGGAAATGAAATCTAAAAAAGAGCTTATTAGAATTGTTAAAGATAAAGAGGATAATATATCCGTAGATTTAACAGGGAAAAAAGCTGGTAGAGGAGCCTACATCTGCAAAAGTGAAGAATGTCTTCAAAAGGCATTTAAAGCTAAAAGATTAAACAGAAGCTTATCAAGTAATATAAGCGAAGAAATCTACGAAAAGCTAAAGGAAGAAATAGCTAATGAGAGATAAATTTTTAAGCTTTTTAGGCTTAGCAAAAAGAGCAGGTAATACCGTTGATGGTTATAACAAATGTGAAGAAATAATAGGTAAGAAAAAAATTCACTTAATATTATTTTCAAAGGATTTATCTGACAGGTCCAAAGAGAAGTTTTTAAAGCTCTGCATAGAACATAAAATACCATATATAGATGGGTTTTCTAAAGAAGAGCTTGGATACAGTATAGGAAAAACAGAAATAAACATAGTTGGAATTATGGATTTAAATATGGCAAAGAAATTATTGTCTTATGAAATATAATTTTAAACTATAGATTTTTCGGGGGTGAATATATGTCAAAAATAAGAGTATATGAATTAGCAAAAGAATTAAGAATTTCAAGTAAAGGTCTTATAAAGATATTAATGGATGAATTCAGCATTGAGGTTAAAAACCACATGAGTATCATCGAGGATGAGGATGCTGAACTTATTAAAGAACTTATTAAAGGTATTAGAGAAGATGGAAGTATTGTTGACGAATATGAAGAGATAATCGAAGAAGAAGTTAACAATGTTAAAAAGAAGAAAAAGAAAAAAGGTAACAAAAAGGACGAAGCAGTTGATGATGGTCCAGTAGAAGTTATCGAAATTGGTGAAACTATTACAGTTAAAGAATTAGCTGATAAATTAAAGCAACCAACAAATGAAGTTATTAGAACTTTAATATTTGAAGGTGTAATGGCAGCTATAAACCAAGAAATAGATTTTGATACAGCTTCAAAGGTTGCAGAAAAATTTGAAGTAACAGCTTATAAAGAAGAAGTTGATGATCAATTAGATGAGTTTGAAGAAGAAGAAATTGAAACTGAAAACTTAGAAAAAAGACCACCAATTATTACTGTTATGGGACACGTTGACCATGGTAAAACTTCATTATTAGATGCTATTAGAAGAGCAAAAGTTGCTGATAAAGAAGCAGGTGGAATCACTCAACATATCGGTGCTTACACAGTTAATGTAAATGGTGAGGAATTAACATTCTTAGATACACCAGGACATGAAGCTTTCACTGCTATGAGAGCTAGAGGAGCACAAATAACAGATGTTGTTATATTAGTTGTAGCTGCTGATGATGGTATAATGCCACAAACTGCAGAGGCGATAAACCACTGTAAAGCTGCAAAGGTTCCAATGGTTGTAGCTATTAATAAAATTGATAGACCAGGAGCTAATATAGATAGAGTTAAACAAGAATTAAGTGAGCATAACTTATTAGTTGAAGATTGGGGTGGAGATGTAATCGCAGTTCCAGTTTCAGCTAAAACAGGTGAAAACTTAGAAACATTATTAGAAATGGTTGTTTTATCAGCTGAAATACAAGCATTAGTTGCTAATCCACATAGAAAAGCAAAAGGTACAGTTATAGAAGCTAAACTTGATAAAGGTAGAGGAGCTGTTGCTAGTTTACTTGTTCAAGATGGTACTTTAAAAACTGGAGATTCTATAGTAGTAGGAAATACTTACGGAAGAATCAGAGCTATGTTTGATGATGATGGAGAAAAAATTGAATCAGCAGGTCCTTCAATTCCAGTAGAAATATTAGGATTATCAGAAGTACCAGCTGCCGGAGATAGATTCATAGTTGTTAAAGATGAAAAAACAGCAAGACAAATGGCTGAAGTTAGAGTAGAAAGTCAAAGACAAGCAGGATTCAACTCAGCTAACAGAGTTTCTCTTGAAGATTTATATAGCCAAATAAAAGAAGGTAAAGTAAAAGAATTATCAGTTATAATTAAAGCAGACGTACAAGGTTCTGTAGAAGCTATAAAAGGTTCTTTAGAAAAATTAAGTACTGATGATGTAAGAGTAAGAGTAATACATGGTGCTGTTGGTGCAATCACAGAAACTGATATAACTCTTGCAGCAGCTTCAAATGCTTTAGTTATAGGATTCAACGTAAGACCTTCAGCTAATGCAATAACATCAGCTGATAACGAAGGTGTAGAAGTTAAAACTTATAGAGTTATCTATGAAGCTATAGAAGATGTTAAAGCGGCTATGATAGGAATGCTTGATCCAGAATATAAAGAAGTTATACTTGGAAACATTGAAATTAGACAAATTTATAAAATTTCAAATGTAGGAACAATAGCTGGAGCTTATGTTTTAGATGGTAAAGTAACAAGAAATTCTGATGTAAGATTAATCAGAGATGGTATTGTTGTTGTTGAAACTAAACTTGCATCATTAAAGAGATTTAAAGATGACGTTAAAGAAGTTAAAGCTGGTTATGAATGTGGATTAAGCCTAGAAAAGTTCAATGATTTAAAAGAGGGAGATATTGTAGAAGCATTTACAATGGAAGCTATAGTAAGAAAAGAACTTTAAAAGAGGTGAAAATTTATGGCTAATTACAGAGGCGGAAGAATTAACGAAGAAGTTAAAAAAGAAATAAGTGATATAATTAGAAATGATATCAAAGATCCAAGAATAAAGGCTATGGTAAGTGTAACAGATGTTAAAGTTACTAAAGACTTAAGATATGCAAAAGTTTATTTAAGTATCTTCTCAACTAAAAAAGAGGAAGAAGAAGAAACTTTTGAAGCTATCAAGGGATCAGCTGGATTTATAAGAAAAGAAATTGGTCACAGAATCAATTTAAGACATACTCCAGAAATAATTATTGAACTTGATAAATCTATAGAGAATGGTATGTATATAGATTCTTTATTAGATAAAATAAAGGAGAAATAAAAAATGAGATTACATGAAATAGGGGATTTTATTAAATCAGTTAATAAAATTGCTATAACTTTTCATGTTTCTCCAGATGGTGATGCTCTAGGCAGTGCTTTAGCACTGCTTCAAGGGCTAAGAAATTTTGGTAAAGAAGCTTATATTATCTCAAAGGATATTCCAGAGGATAATCTAAGCTTTCTCCCATATACTGAGGAAATTACAGGGGAAAACTCAAAACCATCAAAGGGAACAGATGCAGTTATAGTAGTAGATTGCGGAAATTATGAAAGAATTTCAGCAGAACTTGAAGATTTTAAGGGAAAGCTTGTAAATATTGACCATCATTTATCTAATGATAATTATGGGGATTTAAACTATACAGATACAAATGCAGCGGCAACAGCTGAAATAATATATGAATTATTAAATGAATTAAATATAGAAATAACAAGAGAGATAGGAAGAACTTTATATACTTCTTTAGTTACAGATACAGGTTCATTTAGATATTCTAATGCTACAAAAAGAACTCATGAAATTGCAGGAAATTTAATAGAAATAGGGATTACCCATGATGAAATTCATAGAGAACTTTTTGATAATAAAGAATTTTCAAAATTAAAACTTACTGGTATGGTTCTTGAAGCAATGGAATTAGTTTGTAATGGGAAAGTTGTATTTATGAAGATAACAGAAGAAATGCTAAATAAATTGAATTTTGAAAAAGTAGATTCAGGAGATATAGTATCCTTTGGGAATAAAATAAAAGGTACAGAAGGTTGTATTTTAGCTAAAGAATCAGCTGATGGAATAAAATTAAGTTTTAGATCAAAAGATAGTTTAGATGTAAGAAAAGTTGCTGAAAGTTTCGGCGGTGGTGGACACACTAAAGCTGCAGGAGCAATTATAAAAAATAAAACTATGGAAGAAGCTAAAAAACTTATAATAGAAGAATTAGAAAAAGAGTTGATATAAATGAATGGAATAATAAATGTATGTAAAAATACTGGACAAAGTTCCTTTGATGTAGTTGCTAAAATTAGAAAATATGCAAAGGAAAAAAAAGTTGGGCATACAGGAACATTGGACCCAGAGGCTTCGGGGGTTCTTCCTGTTTGTCTTGGAAAAGGAACAAAAATTATTGAATATATAATGGAAAATAAAAAAGTTTATAGAGTTACTTTTAAGTTGGGGTTAGTGACTAATACTTACGATTTAGAAGGTGAAGTGATAAGAGAAGCTTCCACTTCAGAAATTACTGAAGATGCAGTTCTTGAAACTATAAATAAATTTATAGGAACAATAAAACAGGTTCCGCCAATGTTTTCAGCTTTGAAAAAAAATGGAGTTAGACTTTATGAACTTGCTAGAAAAGGAATTGAAGTTGAAAGAGAAGCAAGAGAAATTACAATTAACTCAATTAGTAATATTTCCCTTGATTTACCCTTTGTAACTATGGATGTAGATTGTTCTAAAGGAACTTATATAAGAAGTCTTTGTTTTGATATTGGAGAAGAACTTAAAGTAGGAGCTACAATGACAGTTTTAGTTCGTATTGCAAATGGAGAATTTAAAATAGAAGATGCAGTTAATATTAAAGATCTTAATGAAGAAAATATCAAAGAATACATAGTAACTTTAGAAGATGCTTTAATAAGTTATCCTAAATTTACAGTGGATGATAATTTTAAAAAACTTCTTATAAATGGAGTGGCAGTAGGAAATAAAAAAATATATAAAGGGCAAGATATAGCTTTAGGAAAACTTTATAGAGTCTATGATGAAGATAATAATCTTTTAGGCTTAGGAAAGAAAAATGAAAAAGGTTTTAAAATTGAGAAATTATTAATGTAAGAGGGAAAAAAGATGATTTTATTAGATGAAAACTTTGAGGGTAAATTTGATAAAAATGTATATGTGGCTTTAGGAAGTTTTGATGGTTTACATAAGGGGCATTTAACTTTATTAAAAAAAGTTAATGAATTAAGAGATAAAAATAATGGTTTAAGTATGGTTTATAGTTTTAAAAATCATCCCTTAGAAATTATTGATTCTGCTAAGGCACCTAAAATAATAATGGACAATGAAGAAAAATTAGAAATTTTATCAAAAAACAATATAGATATAGCTTGTTTAGTAGAATTTAATAAAAAATTAATGTCATTAAATCCAGAAGAATTTATAAAGGATATTGTTGAAAAATATAATGTTAAAGGAATTGTTGTTGGATTTAATTATAGATTTGGTCATCAAAACAAAGGAAATATTGAATTATTAAAGGAATTAAGCAAAAAATATTCCTTTGAACTTCATGTAATGAATGCTTTTGAGGAAAATGGAAAGGTAGTTAGTTCAACCCTTATAAGAAACCTTATTAAAGAGGGGCAATTAAAAGAGGCTAATGAACTTTTAACAAGAGTATATTCAATTAAAGGAGAAGTAGTTCATGGAAAAGAAATAGGTAGAACTATAGGTTTTCCAACCGCTAATTTAAAAATAACAGAAAAAATGTTATTACCTAAATTAATGGTTTATTATACCAATGTAGAAATTGATGGTAAAATATATAAAGGGATTACATCTGTAGGGAATAATCCTACTGTAAATGGCAATAATATAACAGTGGAAACCTATATACTAGATTTTTCTGATTTTATTTATGGTAAATTTATAAGAGTTTATTTTATTGAAGAGATGAGAACTCATGAAAAATTTAATTCCTTAGATGAACTTAAGAATCAACTAGAAAAGGATAAAAATTTTGCTAATGAAAGAAAAATAAAAATTATTTTGTAAAACTTTATTTACAAGAAAATTTAGTTTTGATATAATCATAAAGAACCTAGTCCTATGATTTAAGGGTACCGTCTTATTTCTTGGAACTATGGGGATAATTATACGGAGGTGTTTATCAATGGATAAAGCAAGAAAGCAAGAAATAATATTAAAGCACGCAAGACACGAAGGAGACACTGGATCACCAGAAGTTCAAATCGCGTTATTAACAGAAAGAATAAACTCATTAACTGATCACTTAAGAACTCATAAAAAAGATCACCACTCAAGAAGAGGTCTTTTAATGATGGTTGGACAAAGAAGAGGTTTATTAAACTACTTAACTAAGCAAGATATCGAAAGATACAGAGCTATAATTAAAGAGTTAGGATTAAGAAGATAATTTAGTAGAGCGGGTTTAATCCGCTCTATTATTTTAAAAATATTAAAATTATAAACATTTACCAAGAGTACCGAAAGGAGGGACTCAGTATGAATAAAGTTCATGAGACTAAAATAGCAGGTAGAACCCTAAAGGTTGAATTTGGGAAAGTAGGAATGCTTTCAGATGCTGCTATATTTATGAGTTATGGAGATACTGTTATCTTAACAAATGTAAATGCATCAGAAAAACCAAGAGAGGGAATAGACTTTTTCCCATTAAGTGTTGAATATGAAGAAAGATTATATTCAGTTGGAAAAATTCCAGGGGGATTTTTAAAGAGAGAAGGAAAGCCTTCAGATAGAGCTATATTAAATGGTAGAGCTGTAGATAGACCTTTAAGACCATTATTCCCAAAAGGATATAGAAATGACGTTCAAGTTGTGTGTACAGTAGTATCAGTAGAAAATGATAACCTACCAGATATATTAGCAACAAATGCTGCATCAACAGCATTATGCCTGTCAAGTATACCTTTCACTACACCAGTAGCTACAGTTCAAGTGGGATTAATTGATGGAGAATTTATACTTAATCCTACATCAGAAGAAAGATTAAAAAGTGAAATGGAATTAACTGTTTGTGTAACTAAAGATAGAGTTATGATGATTGAAGCAGGTGGAAATGAAATACCTGAAGAAACTATGATAAATGCTATAGACTTTGGTTTTAATAAAGGACAGGATATTATAAAATTCCAAGAAGAAGTAATGGCTAAATTCGGAAAAGAGAAAAAAGAACCAGTTCTTTATACTGCAAACGAAGAATTTGGAGCAGAAGTTAAAGAATTTGCCTTTGATATGATTAGCGAAGCTATGCATATTCAAGATAAAGATGAAAGAAATGCAGCAATGGATGTTGTAAAAGAGAGAATTGCTGAAAAATTTAGTGATGAAAAATATGCTGAATTACAAAAGGATATGGGAGAAATAATTTATAACCTTCAAAAGAAAGTTGTAAGACATATGCTTTTAAAAGAACATTTAAGACCAGATGGAAGAGCTTTTGATGAAGTTAGACCAATAAACTGTGAAGTAGATGTTCTACCAAGAACTCATGGAACAGGAATATTTACAAGAGGATTAACTCAAGTTATGACTGTTGCAACATTAGGTGGAATTGGAGAATTCCAAATTTTAGATGGTATTAGTGAAGAAGATTCAAAAAGATACATGCATCACTATAATTTCCCAGCATACAGTGTTGGAGAAGTAAGACCATTAAGAGGACCAGGAAGAAGAGAAATAGGTCATGGAGCTTTAGCTGAAAGAGCTTTAGAACCACTAATTCCTTCAGAAGAAGAATTCCCATATACTATTAGATTAGTATCTGAGGTATTAAGTTCAAATGGTTCAACATCACAGGCTTCAGTTTGTGCTAGTACATTAGCACTTTTAGATGCAGGTGTACCAATAAAAAGACCAGCAGCAGGTATTGCTATGGGACTTATAACTTCAGATGATTTATCTGAAGAAGAAGTATTAACTGATATTCAAGGAATAGAAGATTTCTTTGGAGATATGGACTTTAAAGTTGCAGGAACTGAAAAGGGTATAACTTCAATTCAAGTTGATACTAAAATTCATGGTTTATCAAAAACTATAATAAGAGATGCTATAACAGGAGCAAGAGTTGCAAGAATGCAAATTATTGAAAAAATCAATGAATGTATTCCTTCATCAAGAGAAGAAGTTTCTAAATTTGCTCCAAAAACATCAACTCTTAAAATACATCCAGATAAAATAAGAGATGTTATTGGTGCTGGTGGAAAAGTTATAAATAAAATTATAGCTGATACTGGCGTTAAAATAGATATTAAAGAAGATGGATTAGTTTACGTATCTTCAGAGGACTTAGCTGGAGTTAAAGCTGCTATTAAGATAATAGAAGGTTTAACTAAAGAAGTTAAAGTTGGAGAAATCTATTTAGGAAAAGTAACTAAAATAACTCAATTTGGAGCATTTGTAGAAGTACTTCCAAATAAAGAAGGTTTAGTTCACATATCTAAGTTAGATGTAAACAGAGTTAATAAAGTTGAAGATGTAGTTTCTGTTGGAGATGAAATTTTAGTTAAAGTTACTGAAATAGACCAACAAGGAAGAGTAAATCTTTCAAGAAAAGATGTTCTTCTTCAAGAACAAGAAAAAGCAGCAAAAGAAGCAGAATAAATTTAGAAGGGCAATAGTATTGCCTTTTTATTTTACATTTAATTATGAAAATAAGTAATTTTATTAAATAAATTCATATTTAAAAGTCTAGTAACATATTTTTTTAAATATGGAGGGATGTTATATGGATAATGTTAAATATTTAAGTGAAATGGAAAGATATGAAATAATTAATGTAAATGATGGAGAAAAATACAATACTCTTGCAACTAATGATATAATAATAAATGAGAATGGCGAATTTAAGCTTTTGTTACTTAATATAGGAAGTTCTAAATTTGGATTATTTAGCAATAATGATTACTATGAAGTTGATTGGGAATATGTAAAAAAAATAGGAGCTAAAACTATAATTTTAGATGTAGAACAGGAGTTTATACGCAAAGCAAATATATAGGGGCGTGATTTTTTGGAAATTATAGTACAAAAATTTGGTGGAACTTCAGTATCCACTAAAGAGAGAAGAAAAATGGTTATTGAGAAAATTAAGGAAACCTTAAATTTAGGGGCTAAACCTGTAGTTGTAGTTTCAGCTATGGGAAGAAAAGGTGATCCTTATGCTACAGATAGTTTATTATCTTTAATTAGCAGTGAGTTTAAATCAGAGAATAAAATGGCAACTGATATGCTTATGTGCTGTGGAGAAATTATAAGTACTGTAGTAATGAGTAATGAATTACTTGAAGCAGGAATTGAAGCTGTTCCTTTAACTGGTGGACAAGCAGGAATACTTACTGATAATAAATATAGTTCAGCTGAACCTATAGATATTAATACTAAAACTATCATTGATATAGTTAAAGCTGGAAAAATACCTGTAATAGCTGGATTCCAAGGAATTGATAGAGAAGGATTCTTTACTACTTTAGGCAGAGGTGGTAGTGATACTACTGCATCATTCTTAGGTACTGCTTTAAAGGCTAAAGAAATTCAAATATTTACAGATGTAGATGGAATAATGACAGCTGATCCAAGAATAGTTAAGGATGCAGAATTAATTGATAGAATTAGTTATGCAGAAATTTTTGAACTTGCAGATCAAGGAGCAAAGGTTATACATCCAAGAGCTGTAGAAGCTGCAATGAGAGGTAATATACCACTAGTTATAAGAAACACAATGTCAGATTGTAAAGGTACTGTAATTGATAATATAGGAGACCTTGAAAGTCAAAATGTTATTGTGGGAATAACACATCAAGGTGGTAGAATTCAAGTTTCTCTTGACCTTTTAGAAAACCAAGATAATAAAGAAAAATATAAAGTAGCTTTAGATATATTAGGGAAAAAACATATAAGTATTGACCTTGTGAATATATTTCCGAAAGAAAAAGTTTTTACTATATCAGATGAGGATGTAGATTTATTTAAAGCTGTTATGGATGAGCATAAAATTAAATATAATTTAATTGAAAACTTAAGTAAGATTGCAATGGTAGGTTCTAAAATGAGAGGAATACCAGGTGTAGTAGCAAATGTTGTATCAGCATTAGATAATGAAGGGATAGATGTTCTTCAAAGTGCTGACTCTCATATGACAATTTGGTGTTTAGTTGAAACTCCAAAGGTTAAACAGGCTATAAAATCTTTACACAAAGCTTTTTTATAGAGAATAAAAAGTCTTCTCTTTGCTAAAAATATTTTTAGAAAGAGAGGGCTTATTTATGGGTAAAGATAATGAAAAAGAAGAAAAAAACTATAAAAGTGAAAAAGTAGAAGAAATAAAAGAATTAGGTATTATAGATAAATCTAATGAAAAGGGAGAAAACATTCAGGTTATAACTATAATAGGACAAATAGAAGGTCATGCAGAGGCACCAGCACAGGTTAAAACAACTAAATATGAGCAAATGATTCCTGAACTTATAGATTTAGAACAAAATCCTAGAATTGAAGGAGTGTTATTTGTATTAAATACAGTTGGTGGTGATGTGGAGGCTGGCCTTGCAATGGCAGAAATAATTAGAAGTTTAAGTAAACCTACAGTGTCCTTAGTTATAGGTGGTGGTCACTCTATAGGTGTTCCTTTAGCTACGGCATCAGATTATTCTTTTATTTCTCCATCAGCAACAATGATAATTCATCCAATAAGAATGAATGGGTTTATTATTGGGGTTCCACAAACTTTTGAGTATTTTAAAAAAATGCAGGAAAGAATAGATAATTTTATTATAAAAACCTCAGATATAAAAAGAAATGTTTTAAAAGATTTAATGATGAGAAATAATGATTTGTTAAATGATATGGGGACTATTCTTATAGGTAATGATGCAGTTGATTGTGGACTTATAAATGAAACAGGCGGAATTAGAGAAGCTTTAGATAAATTAAATGAATTAATTGAAGAAAGTACCTTAAAAAAAGCTAAAAAAGTTAAAAAAGCAAAAAAAACTAAGGAAAAAGGGTAAAAGCCATAGGAAAAACCTATGGTTTATTTATTGTTTAGTTAATTTTGGAAAATGTAAATATATTATAGAATTTTTATAGTTTTTAATTTATAGTTAGATATATAAGTTTTATTAAAAGAAAAGTGGGGTGATTTTTGGCGATGGCAAGCAATACAGGCAATAGTGGTAGGAAAAAAGCCACTAGTAGCAATGGAAAGAAAAAAGCCAAAAAAATAACTAAAAAAACAAAAGATAATAATGAAATCTATGGGATTTTAATTATCGCTTGTTCACTTATTTTTATGTTTAGTTTGTATAGTAATAAAGCAGGATATTTAAGTGACATATCAAAAGAAATATTTATTTCTTTATTGGGGGTAGGAGCTTTCTTTATTCCAATATATCTTATAGTAATGGCAGTTAGACATTACTTTATGAAAGAGAAAATAGTTATCTCAAGAAAATACTGGGGAATAACTGGATTTATTATTGGAACATTGATACTTTTAGAAACATTAGATTTAGGAACATTTTATAAAGGGGATTTTCTGCAAGCTATAAAAAATATAGTGGCAGCAAGTTCAGGAGGCTATATTTGGCATGGTGGAATAGTGACATTTTTAGTGGTATTTCCTATTTATAAATTAATAGGTTATATAGGTCTATATATTTTAATTATTACAATATATATAATTTGTTCTATATTAGTGTTTAATTATAATATAAAAGGACTTCTAGAAGAAGTTAAGAAAAAACAGGATAACATAATTTCTAAAGGTAAAACAACTATTAGAGAACCCTCTATAGAAGATACAGCACCTTTTAAAAGAGATTATTTAGATGCTTTAAAAGAAACAGAAGAACCTGTTAAAAGCAATAATAAAATGAAAATATTAGATTTTATGAGAAATTCTAAATTAAATACTGAAGAGGTTGAAGATACTTTAGCCATTCCTGTTAAAGATACTATTGATAAAATAGGGGATTTAGATATTACTACACCAATGATGGAAAGTAAAGAAGGGAAGAAATCAAGTAAAAAGCTTGAGGAAAAAGTTGTTGCTTCAGTAAATAAAGAAATAGAAAATAAAATTAGTAGTACAAGAGATAAAAAAGAAAACTATAGTTTTCCAACTGTAGAGCTTTTAACAATTAATAATGATTCAAAAATGAATAGTGCAGATAAAAAAGAACTTTTAGAAAATGCAGGGAAATTGGAAAAAACATTGAAAAGTTTTGGTGTGGATGCAGAAATTTTACAGGTTACAAAGGGTCCTTCTGTAACTAGATTTGAAATACAACCAAAGGCAGGTATTAAAGTTAGTAAAATAGTAAATTTAGCTGATGATATAGCCTTAGGACTTGCAGCAGGTGGAATAAGAATGGAAGCACCTATTCCAGGAAAATCAGCTATAGGAATAGAGGTTCCAAATAAAAAGCAAACACCTGTGTACTTTAGAGAGATAATAGAATCTAAAGAGTTTAAAGAAAGCAAGGCTAATGTTGCCTGTGCACTTGGAAAAGATATAACAGGTAAATCCATTGTGGCAGATTTAAGTGCTATGCCCCATCTTTTAATTGCAGGGGCTACAGGGTCAGGAAAAAGTGTATGTATAAATACATTAATAGTAAGTGTACTTTATAAATACTCTCCAGAGGAAGTTAAACTTTTAATGGTAGATCCAAAGGTTGTTGAATTAAATGTTTATAATGGAATTCCCCATCTTTTAATTCCAGTTGTAACAGAACCTAAAAAAGCAGCTGGTGCATTAAATTGGGCAGTAAATGAAATGAATAAAAGATATAAATTATTTGCAGACACTGGTGTTAGAAATGTTGGATCATATAATAACTTTATAGAGAAAAAAGGTGAAGGTGAAAAACTTCCTTATATAGTTATAATAGTAGATGAACTTGCAGATTTAATGATGGTATGTCCAAATGATGTTGAGGACTCTATTTGTAGATTAGCACAGATGGCAAGAGCAGCAGGGATGCATTTAGTACTTGCAACACAAAGACCTTCAGTAGATGTAATAACTGGGGTAATAAAAGCAAATATACCATCAAGAATATCCTTTGCAGTTTCAAGTCAAATAGACTCTAGAACTATACTTGATAGTTCAGGGGCAGAGAAACTTTTAGGTAGAGGAGATATGCTATTTAGTCCTATAGGGGAATCAAATAACTTAAGAGTACAGGGAGCATTTATTTCAGAGGAAGAAGTTGAACAGGTTGTTAGTCATATTAAGGATTCTGATGATAAAGTGGATGTAAGCTTTGAAGAGGAAATTTTAGAACATATAAATTCAGCAGCAGTGGGTGGTGGAAATGGCCAAACTGGAGATGATATAGATGAACTTTTAGATGAAGCTATAACATTGGTTGTTGAATCCGGACAAGCATCAGCATCACTTATACAAAGAAGATTAAAAGTTGGATTTAATAGGGCAGCTAGAATTATGGAGCAACTTGAAGAAAATGGAATAATATCTGGGAGAGATGGAAGTAAACCAAGACAAGTACTTAAAACTAAAGAAGAATTAGAGAGTATATAGAAAAAATACTTGTTTAAATAACTAAAGAGATTTAAAATTATATTTATATATATTCTAGTTATTTTATAAAAATTCTTTTTAATAATATAGATGATATTAAATATTCATAAAAGAGGGTATATTATTAAGTGAAAGAATTAGAATAATATGCAATTTAAGATTTTATACATTCAGGAGGAATAGTTTTGGAAAAATACAAAGTTGGAGTTATCAGTTTAGGCTGTGATAAAAATAGAGTGGACTCAGAAATAATGCTTGGAAAAATAGAAAGTAATTATGAGCTTACTAATGACCCTAAAGAAGCAGAGGTTTTAATTGTTAATACCTGTGGATTTATAGAGACAGCAAAACAGGAGTCAATAAATACAATTTTAGACATGGCTAAATATAAACATAAGCACAAATGTAAATTACTTATAGCAACTGGTTGCTTAACACAAAGATATGGTAAAGATCTTATGGAACTTATGCCAGAGGTTGATATAATGATGGGCGTTAATGACTATGCTAAAATAGATCAGCTTATAGAAGATTTTATTAAAGATCCAAGAAAAATATTATCTGTTAGTGAAAATGATAAAACTATAAATGAAGGGATAAGAATAGTTACAACAGAAAAGTCAACAGCATACATAAGAATTGCTGAGGGTTGTGATAACTTCTGTACATACTGTATAATTCCTAAAATTAGAGGAAAATTCAGAAGTAGATTAGAAGAGAATATATTAAAAGAAGCTGAGGCTTTAGCTAAAAAAGGAACAAAAGAATTAATTTTAGTAGCTCAAGACTTAACTTACTATGGAATGGATATTAACGGAAAGCAAACTTTACATTTACTTTTAAGAGAGCTTTCTAAAATAGAAGGAATTCAATGGATAAGACTACTTTATTGTTACCCAGAAGAAATTTATGATGAATTAATAGAAGAAATAAAGGTAAATGATAAAGTTTGTAAATATTTAGATTTACCAATTCAACATATAAGTAATAATGTTTTAAAAAGAATGGGTAGAAAAACTACTAAAGAAGAAATAATTTCTAAAATAGAAAAATTAAGAGCAGCAGTAGATAATATTGTTTTAAGAACTTCATTAATAGTTGGGTTCCCAGGAGAAACAGATGAAGACTTTAATGAACTTAAAGATTTCTTAAAAGAAATAAAGCTTGATAAAGTAGGAGTATTTAAATATTCAAGAGAAGAAGATACACCAGCAGCTACTATGGATAACCAAGTAGAAGAGGAAGTTAAAGTAGAAAGAGAAAAAGAAGCAATGCTTACTCAACTTGAAGTATCTAAAGAAATTAATAGTAAAAAAGTTGGTAAAACTTATAAGGTTTTAGTTGAAAATAGAAATAGAGATTACTATATGGGTAGAAGCTTTGAAATGGCTCCTGATATAGATGGTGAAGTCTATATAAAAGGAGGAGAGCTAGAAAAAGGTAACTTCTACACTGTTGAGATTACAGAAGCCTTAGATTATGATTTGATGGGAGTTGTAAAGGATGAATTTAGCAAATAAACTAACTCTATTAAGAATATTTTTGGTTCCTATCTTCGTTATTTTCATGATTTTAGATAATAATTATTATGGTGTGATAATTGCTACTGTAATATTTATAATAGCATCTATAACAGATAAGGTAGATGGTTATATAGCAAGATCAAGAAATCAAATAACTAATTTTGGGAAATTTATGGATCCTTTAGCAGATAAACTTTTAGTTACAGCTGCCTTAATATCTTTAGTGCAAATAGGAATAATACCAGCTTGGGCAGTAATAATAATACTTTCAAGAGAATTTGCAGTAACAGGTTTAAGAACACTAGCAGCAGCTAATGGAAAAATTATAGCAGCAAGTAACTGGGGAAAATTAAAAACAGTTTTTCAAATGGTAGCAATAATACTACTATTATTAGTACAAAGTATTATAGCAATACCTTCAATTGGAACTAGACTTATGTCAACTAATTTATCAGTGGCACTTATAGAATATATACCACTTATAATATTCTATATTTCAGTTGTTATAACTATAATTTCAGGAGTAGATTATTTTGTTAAAAATAAAACTGTTATAAGCACAAATGAATAGTATAAAAATTTATAAATAGTTAATAATTAAAGATGAAGTTGTTACCAAAAATTAGGTGATAACTTCATTCTTTTCATTTGACATAATATAAAGAATAAATTATAATAAATATAGGAACAAGTGTTCTATAGGAGGTTTTTATATGGTAAAAATAAATGATGATAAATTAAAAGCTATTGAGATGGCAATGGGTCAAATAGAGAAACAATTTGGAAAAGGCGCAGTAATGAAACTAGGCGATCACGGTGGAATGAATGTTGAAGCAATTTCAACTGGATGTCTAGATTTAGATAGAGTTTTAGGGATTGGTGGAGTTCCTAGAGGAAGAATAACAGAAATATATGGACCTGAAAGTTCAGGTAAAACTACAGTTGCATTACATATAGTGGCAGAAGCTCAAAAAAAGGGTGGAGCAGCGGCTTACATAGATGCAGAACATGCTTTAGATCCTGCTTATGCACAAAGACTAGGAGTAGATATTGATAGTCTAGTGATCTCACAACCAGATACAGGGGAACAAGCTTTAGAAATAGCTGAAGCTTTAATTCGTTCAGGTGCAATAGATGTAATAGTTGTAGATTCAGTTGCAGCACTTGTACCAAGAGCTGAAATAGAAGGTGAAATGGGAGATTCTCACGTAGGTCTTCAAGCTAGACTTATGTCTCAAGCTTTAAGAAAATTATCAGGAACAATTAATAAATCAAACTGTGTAGCAGTATTTATAAACCAACTTAGAGAAAAGGTTGGAGTTATGTTTGGAAATCCAGAAGTAACACCAGGTGGTAGAGCTTTAAAATTCTATTCATCAGTTAGAATGGATGTTAGAAGAATAGATTCAATCAAACAAGCTGATAACATTGTAGGTAATAGAACAAGAATAAAAATTATCAAAAATAAGGTAGCACCTCCATTTAAACAAGCGGAATTTGATATTATGTACAACGAAGGTATTTCAAAAGAGGGAAACATAGTAGACGTTGGAGTAAAAGAAGAAATGGTTCAAAAAAGTGGAGCTTGGTTCTCTTATGGTGATATAAGACTTGGTCAAGGTAGAGAAAATGCTAAACAATATTTAAAAGATAACCCAGAGGTTGCTTTAGAGATTGAAAATAAAATAAGAGAAAAATATGGTATGCCTCTTAACATTTTAAACGAGGAAACTACTGAAGAAAAAAATTAGAAAATTTAAGAAGCTTTAGGGCTTCTTTTTTTCTTTTAAAGCAATTAAAATTAAGTTAATTTAGTTAAATAATAGATTAAAAATGTAATTGTTTAACCCAGTGAAAAATAGGCAATACTAAAACTATGTAAATATAGTGAATAACTTGACATAAAAGCAGATTTACTATACAATGATAACAAATACTGGTTTATCATATTCAATATAACAGTAAGAATAAATATGACACCTTTATAGAGGCCAAATTTTTTGCTTTATAGATTATGCCTACGCAAGGAGGTGTTTGATTATGAATTTTACTTCAGTGATAACTGTAGTAGCAGTGCTAGTTGTAGCAGGAGTTATAGAGTTTTACTTAATACAAAAGGGTTCAAAAACAAAATTAGATGCTTTAGAAAAAGAAGCTAAGGATGTTGTTGAAAACGCGAAAAAAGAAGCAGAAGCTACGAAAAAAGAAGCAATATTAGAAGCTAAGGAAGAAGCACACAGGCTTAGAACAGATCTAGAAAAAGAATCTCGTGAAAGAAGAAATGAAATTCAAAGACTAGAAAGAAGAGTTATTCAAAGGGAAGAGGCTCTAGATAAAAAATCAGAATTATTAGAAAAGAAAGATGATGGTTTAAATAAAAGAGTTTTAGAAGTTGAAAATTTAGAAGCAAGTGTAAATGAATTATATTCAAAACAAAGAAACGAACTTGAAAGAATATCAAATCTGTCTACAGATGAAGCCAGAGAGATATTATTAGAGGAAGTTAGAAGAGAAGTTAAACATGAAACAGCTATGATGATTAAGGACATAGAAACTAAGGCTAAAGAAGAAGCTGATAAAAAAGCTAGAGAAATAATCACTACAGCTATTCAAAGATGTGCAGCAGACCATGTTTCTGAAACAACAGTACATGTAGTTGCTTTACCAAATGATGAAATGAAGGGTAGAATAATAGGAAGAGAAGGAAGAAATATTAGAACTTTAGAAACTTTAACAGGAGTTGATTTAATTATTGATGATACTCCAGAAGCTGTAATACTTTCAAGCTTTGATCCTATTAGAAGAGAAGTTGCAAGAATGGCACTTGAAAAATTAATTGTAGATGGAAGAATACATCCAGCTAGAATTGAAGAAATGGTTGAAAGAGCTAAAAAAGATGTAGAAAATGACATTAAAGAAGAAGGGGAACAAGCAACCTTTGAAACTGGAGTTCATGGATTACATCCAGAAATTATAAAATTAATAGGTAGATTAAAATACAGAACAAGTTACGGACAAAATGTCTTAAAACATTCTGTAGAAGTATCACATTTAGCAGGGCTTATGGCTTCAGAACTTGGTATAGATCCAACTATAGCAAAAAGAGCAGCGCTTTTACATGATATAGGTAAAGGGGTAGACCAAGAATATGAAGGACCTCATGCATTAATTGGTGCAGAGCTTGCTAAAAAATATAATGAATCTCCATTAGTGGTAAATGCTATAGGTGCTCACCATGGTGACATGGAAATGCAAAGTATAGAAGCTATATTAGTTCAAGCGGCAGATGCTATATCAGCAGCAAGACCGGGAGCTAGAAGAGAAACATTAGAAGCTTATATTAAAAGACTAGAAAAATTAGAAGAGATTGCTAACTCATATGAGGGAGTAGAAAAGTCATTTGCTATTCAAGCTGGAAGAGAAATAAGAATTATGGTTAAACCGGATCAAGTTGATGATGCGGGAGCTGTGGAACTTGTAAGAAATATTGTTAAGGATATTGAAGAACAACTTGAATACCCTGGACAAATTAAAATCAATGTTATCAGAGAAACCCGTGCAGTTGACTACGCAAAATAAAAAATTTGAATTAAATTAGAGTTAAATTATAGGATGCATTTTATTAAAAAATGCATCTTTTTTTTATTTAAAAAAATAAAAAAAAATTTTAAAATAAAAAAGGATTTTGTAAAGCTTTGTAGAATATATATAAAAGGGAATAAAAAACTGTAGTGTATATTGACATAAAATGAAAACGATATCTAGGGAGGTTTTTTAGTAATGGATGTATTAAAAGTTTCAACAAAATCAAATCCAAACTCAGTGGCAGGCGCATTAGCTGCAATAATAAAAGAAAAAAATATAGTAGAAATTCAAGCTGTAGGGGCAGGGGCAATAAATCAAGCAATTAAAGCAATTGCAATAGCAAGAGGCTTTGTAGCTCCTAGTGGAAAAGATATTGTTTGTATACCAGCATTTACTGATATAGAAATAGATGGTGAAGAAAGAACAGCTATCAAGCTTATTGTAAAACCAATATAAATTTAATTTAAATATAGGAAATACGAAAAAAAACTGTATCAAGATTAGAGTTAAACTGTTATCTTGATGCAGTTTTTTATTTTGCAAATAGTATAGCAGAAATAAAATATATGCATTTTAAATTGCATATATTTAATTAAAAAAATTAAAAAATGACGGGAAAAAGTTAATTAGTTTATGTTATTTACTTCTTTTAAGATAAATGTTATATTTTTATTATAATTATCTAAAGGGGGCAGTGATATGGAATTATCAAAGAAAAGATCTGAAATAGCATCTTCTTTAACTTTAGCATTAACAGCAAAAGCAGCAAAACTTAAAGCAGAAGGAGAAGATGTAATAAGTTTTGGGGCAGGTGAGCCAGACTTTAATACACCTAAAAATATAATAGATGCAGCTATAGAAGCAATGAATTCAGGGAAAACAAAATATACTGCTGTTTCTGGTATAGTAGATTTAAAAGAAGCAATTATTGAGAAATTAAAGATTGATAATAATCTTAATTATTCAAAAGAAGATATAATTGTTTCAACAGGGGCTAAACAATGTTTAGCTAATGTATTTCAAGCTATATTAAATGAAGGAGATGCAGTAATAGTTCCATCACCATATTGGATAAGTTATCCAGAGCTAATTAAGCTTGCAGATGGAGTTCCTGTATTTGTGGAAACTTTAAGAGAAAATAATTTTAAAATAACTAAAAGTGAGATTGAAAAGGCTATAAATGAAAATAAAAAAATAAAAGCCATAATAATTAACAGTCCTAATAATCCAACTGGAGCAGTATATAATGAAAAAGAACTTTTAGAAATTTCAGAGATAGCTAAAAAATTTGATTTATTTATTATTTCTGATGAAATATATGAAAAATTAATCTATTCAAAGGAAAATAAACATATAAGCATAGCTTCTTTATCTGAGGATGCTTTTAAAAGAACTATAGTTATAAATGGATTTTCTAAAGCTTATTCAATGACTGGATGGAGAGTAGGATATGCAGCAGGTCCTAAGGATGTTATAAAGATAATGACTAATGTACAAAGTCATACAACATCTAATGTTAATACTATAGCTCAATATGCCTGTGTTGAGGCCTTAAGGGGAAATCAGGAAGAACTTGAAAAAATGATTGAAAGATTTAAATTAAGAAAAGAAAAAATGACAACTTTAATTAAAGAAATTAAAGATGTTAATTATATAGAGCCAATGGGTGCATTTTATGCATTTATTGATATTTCAAAGATTTTACAAAAAGTTAACATGAAGGATTCTTTAGAATTTTCTAATAGATTATTAGATGAAAAAAAAGTGGTAGTTGTCCCAGGAGTGGCTTTTGGAGCGGATAGTTATATAAGATTATCCTATGCAACTAGTGAGGAAAATATAGAAAAAGGGTTAAAAGCAATAAAAGATTTTGTCAATAATTTGATATAATAGTTAATTTAGCTTGAAATTAAGTTAAAAAGTTATTATAATTAATATGATTAGCATAATAGATTGTTAATGTAAATAAATGAGTAAAGAGGTGTGTGTGCAATGGTAACTAAAGAGGTATTAGTTAAAAATGCAACAGGTTTACATGCTAGACCTGCAACTTTATTAGTAAAAAAGGCTTCATCATTCAAATCTGATGTAAGCTTAGAGTACAACGGTAAAAAAGCTAACATAAAAAGCTTAATTGGTGTTTTATCATTAGCTGTTGGTAAAGATGCTCAAGTAACAGTTATTGCTAATGGTGATGACGAAGCTTTAGCTGCTGAAGAGATAGCTAACTTAATAGCTAACTTAGAGGACTAATTAAAAAAGCTCACAAATTGTGGGCTTTTTTTTTTGGCATTTTTTTTGCAAAAATAGTAATAAAATTTGGAAAAAGGAATAAAATAATAGGGTGAATTATTAAAATTTACTGAAAAAGAATTATTTACTATAAATTAACAAAATATAACAGTTAGACACTTCAAAATTTTCTAAAAATATGGTAAAATCCATATATAGGAATAAGAAAGCTGGTGGGTATTATGAAGGAAATAAAGAAATATTTAGAATCAAGAATTGGTAGTTATAGTTTTTTCTTTGAGGATTTATCTAGTGGTTATGTCTATGGATATAATGAAAACGTTAAGATGATAGCGGCAGGATGCATGAAACTACCTATTGCTATAGCAGTAATAAAAGAAGAAGAAAAGGGTAACATAAGCTTTTTAGATAAAGTAAAAATAGAAGGTAAAGATAAAGTTTATGGAACAGGAATAATCCATGAGTTTAATGAAAGAGAATATACAATTTTTGAACTTTTAGTTGCAATGCTTATACAAAGTGATAATACTGCAACTAATAAATTAATAGATATTTTAACTATGGAAAGTATTAATGCTGCTATAAAAGAAATGGGACTAAAAAACACTGAGCTTAATAGAAAGACCTGTGATGAACGAGGGGAAAAACAAGAAATAGAAAATATAACGAGTGCTTATGATTTATCTTTAATGTGGAAGCATCTTTACAAAGGTACTTATTTAAACGAAAATAATTCAACAATGCTTATTGATATTCTAAGAAGACAACAAATAAAAAATAAATTAGCTTTATATATACCAGATAATCTTAAATATGATATTTCAAGTAAAACAGGTGATAAGTTAGCTGTTGAAAATGATACTGAACTTATAAGCCTAAGTAAGGGGAATTTTGCTTTTACTGTAATGTCAAATGGTATTCCTAATTCAGTTTATGGAACAGTAACTCTTGCTAAAGCAGGAAAAATGATGTGGGATAATATAATGATGAATTGGCATTAATAAAAATATTAAATGTAATTTATTAAATAAAAACACAGATGAAAGTCTATTAAAATTCATCTGTGTTTTTTATTTTTATGATTTATTTTATTGAAGCTAATATTCCTATATATAAAGTGATTAGATAGAAAATTATACAAATTAACCATAAAATGAAACTTGTAACATTGAAAGATTTTTTTACAGAGAAAAAAGTCTTTTTACTTTTTCTACGAGCAATAGTTAATATAATTCCATGAATTATAAGAACTATTGTAGCTATTGCACCTAATCCTTGATGAATATACATTAAATTATAGGAAGTATAAGTATAACTTAATTTAGAGGAAATTCCACTCATATAGAAAAGTCCTATTATTACTAGAAGAATTGCTAAATGCATAAGCCCCATATGTATTTTTGAAACTTGTCCCTTAGCCATAGAGGCAAAAACTGAAATTGTGTAGAAAATAATGGCTAAAGACATAAGGATAATTAAAGGTATTGCTATTAAATCCATAGTTATCTCCAATTCTATAATTAATATTATTTAATAATTATTATTTATTAATATCTATTATAATGAATAAATGTGTCAGTTTTGTGAAGATTAAAAATTAAAAAAATTATTTTATGATATAATTAAAAAATTAAATAGATAAAATTAATTGTTATTAAAGATAAATTAAGGAGTAAAATTTTACAATGAATAAAGTAGCTATTATAACAGGTGGAACTAGTGGAATTGGAAAATCCTTTGCAGAGAAATTAGCAAAGAGAGGCTATGATTTAATTATTACTGGTAGAAGAAGGGCTATAATTGAAGAGGTTGCAATGGAGCTAAGCGAAAAATATAAAGTTAAAGTGGAAGTAAAGATTTTAGAATTAACTGAGGAAGAGCAATTAAAAGAATTTATAGAATATATAAAAACCAAGGATAATATAGAATTTCTTATAAATAATGCAGGTCATGGTGCAAAGGATTCTTTTACAAAGGATCTTTATGAAAATCAAGAAAATATTATGAAACTACATATGTTATTAGTTACAAAGCTTTGTCATATTGTAGCTAATAAAATGAAAGAAAGTAAAAAAGGATATATTATAAATGTTAGTTCACTAGCTGGATTTAATGTTTTTCCTACTTCGGCCATCTATTGTGCAACAAAGGGCTTTTTAATAAGCTTTTCAGAGAGTTTAGCTATGGAACTTAATAAAGATAATATAAGAGTTCAAGCTTTATGCCCAGGGTTTGCTAGAACTGATTTTCATTCAAAATTAAAAATGGATGAAAAAAAGTTGAAGAATAAGGGTTTAATAAGATGGATGAGTTCAGATGAAGTTACTGAATATTCTTTAAAAAAAATAGAAAAACCTTTAAAGGTAGTAGTTATACCTGGTTTTTCTAATAGAGTAATTTATCAATGTTTAAAATTTATTCCTAACAAGATATATTATAAAGTAGCCTCTAAGTCTTGGGATTTGTTATAAAAAAGAGTACTTAAAGATTAAGAAAGAAATCTTTAAAGTACTCTTTTATTTTAATAAATTGATTGTAAGAAATTCAAAAGATCATTTAATCTAAAAAGATTAGTAAGTAGTAAAAATATAAAACCTATAACTAAAACATAAAATGCAGAAGATTTTATAGGGAATTTTTCAAGGATAGATAATTTAGCGGATTTTTTGAAAATTTTATTACTAGAATCATTTTTAAAAGCTAAAGAAATAATCATAAATAAAATAGCTATATAATGACCAGCATAAAGATACATATCATAATTAAAGGTTACAAGTCCGAATCCTTTTATGAAGTGTATAAAAACATTCCAAATAATAAAGGTTAGAAGTATATAAAAAACAGAGTTTTTTAAATTTTTTAAAATGGCTACTATTAAAAATATAGTAAAAACTATAAAAAATAATATTTCAAAAATATTTAGATTTATATTTAAATCTGTTACAACCGCCATTATTCCTGGATCTATTAAAGTAACTACTGGTAAAATAATAGGGGAAGCGATTAAAAGTCTTAATATTTTAGAATGTTTAGAAAAATTAAAAGTTTCACTATAAGCAGTACCACCAGCTTGTAAATAGTTTTGCCAACCAGTGAGCCAATTACGTCCGTAAATTAAATGTTGAATCACTGTAAGAATTGAAAGTAGGATAAAAAATATAAAAATACTTAAAAATATTTTTTTTATCAATTTCTTTACAGAAAATTTTGGTTTATTAATTAATATTCCCAGTGCAAAAGGAACAATATTAGTTATAGTAATTCCAAAATTAAAAATAGCTAAAATAGCTACTACAAAAACATTGTATACTTCTTCTTTTTTCATGTAAGTTATGTACACTAAGGAAAGTATAATAAAAAATTCTGCATAAACATAGGAATCAGGAATAAAAGAGGTTATAAACCTATAGGAAATAACAGCATAAATAGCAGCAATAATAAAAGCGAACTTTCTTTCAACAGAATTTTTAACTGAAAAAATATATAACAGTGTAACTGAAAGAGCATTAAATAAACTATTTATAATTAAAATAGAAAAATTGCCCCCGATAGTTACTGCTAATTTTCCAATAGTTAAAGTAAGAAAAGAGAATAGGGGATGAATTATAGTTCCACCACCGCTAATGTAGTAAATTATAGGATCAAAGTTAAAAAGATTTAATTTAAAGTTTTCTACAGGGAATGGATTTTTTGTTGTAGATAAATTAGAAATAAAATTTACTAATTTAAAATCAGAGATAAAGTAAAAAAAATAAAGAGATTAGAATAAGACAATTTCTAACATCTTCTCTCTCTTTAAATAAAAATTTAAAAAAATTCATAAATAATTTCCTTCCTAAAATTAACAAATATTACATTGATATTTTTACATAAATAAATAGATAAGTATATAGATAATTAAAAAGTTAATGAAAAAGTAAGGAAATTTTAAAATTAATTCTGTGAAATCTATTAAATTTTTAAAAAACAGTGTTTTATATTCTTAAATAGTGGAATTTGGCTGTTGAATTTAAATAAAAGGAAAGAAAAAAAAGTATAAAATAAATAGTTCATAAAAGTTTAAATTTGTAATAAAAGAAAACTTTTACTATAGTTGAAATATAGTAAAGGAGTTGGGGAAAATGTTTACAATAAAAGATTTAAAAGATGAAGCAAAAGCACTTTTAAGAAAAGATGATAATTATTATTTTCCAGGGATATGGTTATACTTAGTTCCATTACTTATTTTAGCCTTGCCATTAGAACAATTGATGAAGGGAACACCCTTAGGTATTCTTATAGGAATTATTTCATTAGTAGTACTTAGCTTTTTTGGCGCTTGGTTTATTTTATGGGCAGTAAATTTAGCCTATGGAAAGGAAAAAAGAATAAGAGATGCAATTCCTAATTTTAAAATTTACTTAGTATACTTAGTTATAAATGCTATAGTACAGATAATAAATTTATTTTTAATAAAAATAAATCCTTTCTTTAGTATAGTAGGATTAATAATTGGAGAATTTGGTTGTGCGATCATACTGTTATCTATAGTATCCTATGTAAAAGAAGGTAAATTTAACTGTAGTAAGATATCTAGTTTATTAGGAAAAACCTTTATAAAATTAGTAATATTACAAATAAGTTTTATTCCTTTATATTTTCTAATAGGAATAACCTTTGGAGTAGTGTATTTTTGGAAGATAACTTATATGCAAGAATCACTTGTATTGGTTGCGAAAAAAATTTATGAAAATGAATTAGAATAGAAAGTGAATTTTTAAAAATCATTTATTTTTTAGTAAAGAAGTTTTATTGAAAAATAAATGATTTTTTTTGTTGAAATCAAATACCGATAATGAATTTTAAAATTCATTAAGGTAAATAATAATTAAAAAAAGAAAGTGAAATTAATGATTATAATAAATTTTAGCTAATTTAGTTGTTTCTTTATATAATTGATAATATAATACTAAATGAAAAAACTATCTCAATTATACTAAACAAAAATAATAAAAGTACATAATATAAATTAAGTAAAAGATATTTAGAAAAATAATCATATTAGCAAAATAGCTAAATTAGTAAGAGAGATAGAAACAAAAGATAAGATAATAGGAGGAAAATTTTATGAATAAGGAAAGGTCTATAGCTAAAAATTTAACCACAGCAGGGATTTTATTAGCTATAGGAATTGTTTTACCATATTTCTTTATGCTTTTTGGGACAGGAGCAGGTAAGTTATTTTCACCAATGGATTTAACTATTTTATTAGCAGGACTTATTTTAGGTTGGAGATATGGTTTAGTACTTGGTATTTTAACACCATTATTATCTTCAGTTTTAACAGGGATGCCACCAATGTTCCCAATTGCAATAGCTATGATGGTACAGCTTGGGATTATGGGGGGTATAACAGGTATTTTAAGAAATAAAACAAATAATTTTGTAAATGTAATAATAGCTGAAATAATAAGTAATATTATCTATGCTATTTTACTTGTATTTCTATTAGGAATGAAAGGACATCATATAGCAATACTAGGAAGTTTAACCTCTGTATTTGTTGTTGGTTTCCCAGGAATAATAATTCAAGTTGTTTTAATTCCTTATTTAGCTAAACTATTAAAGAAAGCTGGGGTTTATAATGGATAAAATGAAAGAGTTTTTCAATGAGAAAGCTTTAACTTGGGATAAAGAATCAAGGGCTGATAAAAATAAAATAAAGAAGATTTTAAAAGTTTCAGAGCTTGAAGAGAATTCTAAAATATTAGATATTGCCTGTGGGACCGGAGTTTTAGAAGAGTTCTTATTAGAGTTTAATCCTAAAAGTATTTTAGCTATAGATATAGCTGAAAATATGATAATGAAGGCAAAAGAAAAATATAGTGATAAAAGAATTACATTTAAAAATGAAGATTTATTTAATATAAAAAATGAAAAATTTAATTATATAATTGTTTATAATGCTTTTCCACATTTTTTAGAACCAGAAAAAATGATAAAGCATATCTATGATATCTTAGATGAAAAGGGTAAGTTTGTAATTTGTCATGGCATGGGGAGAAGGGATTTAAATGGTCATCATAAAAGAGTGGCTAGTGAAATTTCTTTAGGATTAAAACCAGCCAATGAAAATGTAGAACTTTTAAAAAATTACTTCGAAATAAAAGAAATAATAGATGAAAAAGAAATTTATATAATTTACGGTAGAAAAAAATAATATAGAACTTTTTTTATTGACAGTTTATAAATTAACTGGTAGAATTAAGACAATTTAAGAAACCTTTAATTTGATCCAGAGAGGTCAATAAGGAAGTTATATTTAGATAATATTTTTATCTTAGTTTTAATTAGAGTAATTGCGTCTTCCTTATAAAAAAAGGAAGACTTTTTTTATAATCTAATATAACTTAGGCTTCTTTAATTTTAACACTGCGAGGTTAAAAAGGAGTGAAAAGAATGAAAAGAGATTTAATAGAACCACAGGATTTAACTTTAGAAGAATTAGAAGAAATTTTTCAGTTAACTAATCAAATAATAGATAATCCAAAGGATTATGCAGATCTATGTAAAGGTAAAATACTTGCAACTCTTTTTTATGAGCCAAGTACAAGAACCAGACTATCCTTTGAAACTGCAATGCTAAGACTTGGAGGTCAAGTAATAGGTTTTTCAGAACCGGGGGCAAGTTCAGTATCAAAAGGAGAATCCTTAAGAGATACAATTCAAACAGTAAATTGCTATGGAGATATAATAGCAATGAGACACCCTCTTGAAGGAGCTGCAAAGGTTGCTTCAATTTATTCAGAAATTCCAATAATTAATGCAGGGGATGGTGGTCACGAACACCCAACACAAACCCTAACAGATTTAGTAACAATAAGAAAGTATAAAAATACCCTTGAAGGAAATACAGTAGCCTTTTGTGGGGATTTAAAATATGGAAGAACTGTACATTCATTAATAAAAACATTATCAAGATATAAAGGAAATAAATTTATTTTAATTTCTCCAGAGGAGTTAAAATTACCAAGTTATATAAAAACGGAAATTTTAGAAAAAAATAATATAGAATATGAAGAAATATCAAGCCTTGAAGAAGGAATAAAAAAAGCAGATATTTTATATATGACTAGAATTCAAAAGGAAAGATTTGAAAGTTTAGAAACCTATGAGAGATTAAAAGATATTTATATATTAGACGAAGAAAAAATGAAATTTGGAAGCAAAGATTTAATAGTTATGCATCCATTACCAAGGGTTAATGAAATTACCTATGAAGTGGATAATGATGAAAGAGCAAAGTATTTTAAGCAAGCTAAATTTGGAATGTATGTAAGAATGGCATTAATTGCTAAAAAGTTAGGAGTGGCGTAAAATGATAAATTCAAAAAGAAACATAATTAAATTAACTAAATGTTCTAATCCAAAATGTATAACAAACCATGAGGATTATGTAAGACCTAGTTTTAAACCTATGGGAAATAAAACAAATTCATGTTTATGTGAATTCTGTAGCTCAGAAAATATTATAGGTAAAAATATAAAATAAAATTAAAAGTAGGTGAAAAAATGGATTTATTAATAAAAAATGTTCAGGTTATAGATTCAACTCATAATTTCTATGGTGATGTATATATAGAAAAAGGGCAAATAAAAACTTTAGGCAAGGATTTAGATATAACCACAGAAAAAATTATTGATGGTAAAGGGTTAGCTTTAATGCCAGCTTTTATTGATACCCATGCCCATTTTAGAGATCCAGGTTTTACTTATAAAGAGGATATAGAAAGTGGTTCAAAGGCTGCTGTAAGAGGAGGGTATACTACAGTTACATTAATGGGAAATACCTATCCAACTGCTAGTAGTAAAGAAATTGTAGACTCAATAAATGAAAAGGGAAGAGAGGTTGGACTAGTAGATTTATTCCAATGTCCAACTATTACGGAAAATTTAGATGGAAAAACTTTAGATCATTTAAAGCAATTTGAAGGTCTTGATTATATAAAAGCAATTACAGATGATGGAAAAGGTGTAGATAATTCAAAGGTTATTTATGAGGCTATGGAAATAGCTAAGAAAAATAATTGGCTTATAATGTCCCATGCAGAGGATAAAAACTTTTCAAAGGTTGACATGAGACTTGCTGAAAATGTAATGACTTGGAGAGATATTGAACTTGCAAAGCACACTGGTGCTAGACTTCATATGGCTCATGTTAGTACAAGAGAGGCTATGAAATATATAATTGAGGGTAAAAATGAAGGGGTTAATCTTAGTTGTGAAGTAACTCCACATCATATATTCTTAGATGAAACTATAAGTAACTATAGAGTAAATCCACCAATAAGAAAAAAAGAGGATGTAGACTTTATTATTAAAGCTATAAACCTTGGATATGTGGATTGTATAGGAACAGATCATGCTCCACATAGTGAAGAGGATAAAGAAAAAGGTGCTCCAGGAATGACTGGAATAGAGCTTGCTTTTTCAATCTGCTATACAAAGCTTGTAAAGGAAAGAGGAATTAGTTTATCTAAACTAAGTGAGCTTATGAGTGGAAATGCTGCTAGCCTTTTAGGAATCAATAAAGGTCAAATAGCTCCAGGCTTTGATGGAGATTTAGTATTAATAGATTTAAATAAAGAGTATGAAGTAAATAGAATGGAATTAACATCAAAAAGTAAGAATACTCCATTCCATGGTATTAAGTTAAGTGGAGATGTAGTTTTAACTGTTAAAAATGGAAAAGTTGTTTATAAAGGGGAATTTTAAAATGGCAATAATAGATAGATTATATGAGAAAGTAAAAGAAAATGGAGTGGTTTGCTTAGGACTTGATACAAGTGTTGACTATATTCCAGAAGAGTTTAAAAATAAATTTCAATCTATAGAAGAAGCATTATTTAATTTCAATAAGGAAATAATAGATGAAACTTTAGATGTAGTAGCCTGTTATAAAGTTCAAATAGCTTATTACGAAGCTTTAGGGCTTGAAGGATTAAAAGCTTATTCAAGAACTTTAAAATATATAAAAGAAAAAAATGCTATAACTATTGCTGATATAAAAAGAGGTGATATTGCAGCTACAGCTACTATGTATGCTAAGGGACATTTTGAAGGAGACTTTGAAGCAGATTTTATAACTTTAAGTCCTTATATGGGAATGGATAGTATAGAACCTTACCTTCCTTATATAGAGTCTGGAGAAAAAGGTCTTTTCCCACTTGTTAGAACTTCAAATAAGGGAGCAGAGGATATTGAATATATAGAAGAAGCTTCAGGGAAAAAGGTTTATGATATTGTTGGAGAAAAGCTTAAAGCTATGGGCGAGAGCTTTGTTGGAAACTGTGGATATAGTCCTATCGGTGGAGTAATAGGATGTACTCATGTAGAGGAAGCTATAAAAATTAGAAAAGAATTAGATACAATGTTCTTCCTAATTCCAGGTTATGGAGCACAAGGTGGAAAGGCAACAGATGTTGCAATGTATTTAAAGGATGGTAATGGTGGAGTTGTAAACTCTTCAAGAAAAATATTACTTGCCTATAGAGCGGATAAAGACTCTGAAAATTTTGCAAAGGCAGCAAGAAAAGAAGCCATTAGAATGAGAGATGAAATAAGAGCGGCTGTAGAAAATGTAAGAGCATAAAGGGGAGAGAATCACTATGGAATATTTAATCAGTAAAATTATTAAAAATGAAGAAATTTCTGAAGGAATTTTCTCTATGTGGGTTTCCCATAAAACAGATATAAAACCAGGACAATTTTATATGCTTAAAGGGGAAAAGGCTTTTTTAGGAAGACCAATAAGTGTCTGTGAAACAAAGGATCAAGAAGTAAGATTTGTTTATGCAGTAGTTGGAAAGGGAACTGATGAGTTAAAATCTTTAAAATCTGGAGAGGAAATAAAATTAATAGGACCTCTTGGAAATGGATTTGATAGTAATAAAGATTATAAAAAGGTTGCCTTAGTTGGTGGAGGCATTGGAGTTGCTCCAATGCTTGAACTAGCTAAAAAATTAAATAGTAATTTTGGAAATGAAAATATAGATTTCTATGGTGGTTTTAGGGACAAAGTTTATTTAAATGATGAAATAGAAAAATATGTTTCTAAAAGTTTTATAACAACTAATTCAGGTGAAGCTGGAATAAAAGGGTTTGTAACAGAACCTCTTTTAGAAAATATAAAAAATTATAATACAGTACTTTGCTGTGGTCCAGAAATCATGATGAAAAAAGTAGTAGAAATATGCAAAGAAAATGAAGTGGAAGTTTATATTTCTATGGAAAAACATATGGCCTGTGGAGTAGGTGCTTGTCTTGTATGTACCTGTAAAACAAAAGAGGGAAATAAAAGAACCTGTAAAGATGGTCCTGTATTTAATGGATTAGATGTTGAATTTTAGGAGTGAGATTTTATGTTAAAGGTAAATATAAATGGTGTAGATTTTAAGAATCCAGTAATAGCAGCATCAGGAACCTTTGGTTTTGGTGCAGAATATAACAATTTTTATGATGTTGGCATTTTAGGGGGAATAAGTTCTAAGGGACTAACTATAAATGAAAAGGCTGGTAATGACGGGATTAGAATATATGAAACCTCAGAGGGAATAATGAATTCTGTAGGTCTTCAAAATCCAGGAGTAGATGCTTTTATAGAAAATGAATTACCTAAAATGAGAAAGTTAGGAACTAATGTTATTGCTAATTTAGGTGGAGGGACAATAGAAGATTATGAGCAGGGAATAATAAAGCTTAATAATACTTCAGTGGATATTATTGAACTTAATATTTCTTGTCCTAATGTTAAAGCTGGAGGAATGGCCTTTGGACTTAAAGGTGATGTGGCTAAAGACATAGTAAGTAAGGTTAGGGCATTAACAGATAAACCACTTATGGTTAAACTATCACCTAATGCAGAGGATATTTGCGATATGGCAGTAAAATGTGTTGAAGGTGGAGCAGATTCAATTTCACTGGTAAATACTTTTAAAGCTATGGCAATAGATATAAATAAAAGAAAATTAATATTTAATAATAAATTTGCAGGATTATCAGGACCAGCTATAAAGCCAATAGCATTAAGAATGGTTCATGAAGTATCAAAGGTTGTAGATGTTCCTGTAATAGGACTTGGTGGAATAATGACAGCAGAGGATGCCATTGAATTTATGATGGCAGGAGCTTCAGCAATTCAAATAGGAACAGTGAATTTTGTTAATCCTACAGCAGGAAAAGAAATTATACTAGGTCTTGAAGATTTTTGTAAAAAAGAAGGCTTAAAAAGTATAAATGAGATAGTTGGAATTATTTAAAGAGTAAAATTAAATTTGAAATAATTAAAATATAATAAGTTGAAAGTTGAGGTATTTTTATGGTTATAGAAATTTTAAAAGAGGTAGACGCATTATTAGAGGGACATTTTTTACTATCATCAGGAAGACATTCAAATAGATATTGTCAATGTGCAAAACTTTTACAACATCCTGATAAGGCTGCTGAAGTTTTAGCTGTTGTTAAAGATAAACTTATAAAAGATAACATAGAGTGTGATTTAGTAGTAGGACCAGCAATGGGTGGAGTTATAGTAGCTTATGAGCTAGGTAGACAACTTGGAAAACCTGCTATATTCACTGAAAGAGAAAATGGAGAAATGACATTAAGAAGAGGTTTCACCATTGAAAAAGGACAAAAAGTTATAATAACAGAAGATGTTGTTACTACAGGAAAAAGCTTTAAAGAAGCAGCAAGAGTAATTGAAGAATTAGGTGGAATTGTAGTTGCAGTTATATGTATAGTAGATAGAACATCAGGAAATGTTACAGATTTCCCAATGTATAGTTCAATAAAATTAGATATAGAAAGCTATGATCCAGAAAATTGTCCACTATGTAAAGAAGGAACACCATATATAAAACCTGGAAGTAGAAATATAAAATAAAAATAATTATTTAGATAAAATAGAGAACTTATAATATAGACATCTATAAAAAGAGTCTACATTGTAGGTTCTTTTTTAATTGTAAATAATTTCATTTTAGAATAAAATGTATAAAAATTAAAAATTTAACCTTTAATTTGTATAAATAATCCATGGAAAATCATTATTTATAAATGTATAAATATTAATAATTTGAAAAAATTTAATTAATATTTTGTTAGATGTATAAAAATAAAAAATATTATTGAAATAGGTCTGAACAATTATTAAGCTATTAATATAAAGATAAATAATATTTATTAATAAATAATAAATATTATTCTTTTAAAAAAAGAAAGAAGGATTTATATTTATGAAAATTTTAGTTTGTGTAAAGGAAGTAATAAAAGATATTAAAAGTATAAGTTCAAAGGGCATTGTTGAAAGAGAGACTATAAAGCTATTAATGAATAAAAATGATTTATATGCTTTAGAACAGGCTTTAGAAATGAAGGATAAATATAATGCAACTGTAACTGTTCTTACTATGGGTGAGGATGTGAAAAAAGCAGCTGTAACAGAAGCTTTAGCAATGGGAGCTGATGAGGGAATTATCTTAACTGATGATAATTTAAAAGGGTCAGATACTATAGCCACTGCAAGGGCTTTAAGTGATACTATTAAAACTTTAGATGATTTTGATTTGATTTTATTTGGAGAGTTTTCCTCAGAAAGTAAGGCAGCTGTAGTTGGAGCAATGGTTTCAGAAAAAATTAATAAAAATCTTATAGAGAATGTTTTAGAGATTGTAGCTATTGATGGAGAGAAAATAGTTTTAAGTAAATCAATGGACAATAATATTTTAGAGATAGAATCTAAATTACCATTAGTATTAACTGTTAGAGAAACAAAAAGAATACCTAGATTTCCTAATTATTTAGACCATTTAAGAGCAGAAAAACAAGAAATTAAAGAACTTTCAATAAAGGATATTAAAGGCAATGAAAAGAATTATGGAAAAGAAGGTTCAGATATAATTATTAGTAGTGTAGAGCACTATGAAGCTAAAAATGAAAATTATTCTGAAGAGAATAAAAATAAAATATATGAAGGTTCTATTTTAAAACTTACAGAGGCATTAGAAAATAAACTTAAAAGTTTAGAAATTTTAGCATAAAAGGAGATTTTAAAATGGCTATATTTAATGAAAAAACTATATTAACTGTAATGAATTTAGATGATGAGGAGAATTTTGAAGATAACTTTAAGCTAGTGAAAAAGGCAAATGAATTAGCTAAAGAAATAAAAGGAAAAAATATTTCAGTGATAATAGGATCTAAAGAAGATGAAAGAATTCTTAAACTTATTTCAGGGTATTCCGATAAATTATTCTTATACAAAGATGAAGAATTAAATATTATTGATAATACAATTTACTCAGAAATAGTTAAAGATTTTATTAATAAAAATCAAATTAGATTTTTATTAATGAATAATGATGATTTAGGAAAAAGCATAGTTTCAAGAATAGCAGGTTATTTTGATAGTTCTGTACTTACAAACTGTGAAAATTTAAATATTAATGAAAAAAATCAATTTATTGATTTTAAAATTATAGGCAATAAAAAAATAGAGCTTTTATCAAAGGGCAAATTACAAATAGCAACTTTAAATAAAAAGAAAAATAAATTAAATAATAGTTTTCTAGAAAAAGAAGGCACTATAGAAAAAGAAGAAGTAAAAGAATTTTTAAGTAAGTCAGTTGAAACTATATTAAAAAGTTATAAGATAGAAGAAACAATGTCTATTGATAAAGCAGAAGTTTTAGTGGTAGCAGGAAAAGGTGTTAGAACTGAAAATGATTTAGAGTTAATTAAAAAATTAGCAAAGGCTTTAGGTGGAGAGATAGCATTTACAAGACCTCTTGTACAAATGGGTTGGGCTAAACATGAGAAACAGGTTGGAATAAGTGGAACTAAAGTAAAACCAAAACTTATTGTTACTGTTGGAGTTTCTGGTGCAGCACAATTTACCGATGGAATGAAAGAATCAGAAAATATAATAGCTATTAATTGCAATAAAACAGCTCCTATATTTGAAATTGCCAATTGTGGTATAGTAGGGGATTTATATGAAGTAATTCCTAGTTTATTAAGTAAAATTAATTAGTAGAGAGGTAAGTAAAATGAGTTATAAAAAAGTTTCTAAAATGGATTATGAGATGATTAAATTTATAATTAAGGATGATAGTAGAGTTTTATATGATTATAATATTCCGGCAGAGTATAACCATGATGAACTTAATACTGTACAAGGAAATGCTGAATTAGTGGTTAAAGTTAAAAGTACAGCAGAGGTTTCAAAGGTTATGTCTTTTGCTTATAAAAATAAAATAGCTGTAACTCCAAGAGGGGCAGGAACAGGTCTTGTAGGTGGAGCAGTTCCAGTTTGTGGAGGAATAGTAATAGATTTATCTATGATGAATAGATTTTTAGAACTTGATGAGGAAAATCTAACTTTAACAGTGGAACCAGGGGTATTACTAAAGGATATTTATACTTATGTAGAAGCTAAAGATTTATTTTATCCACCAGATCCAGGTGAAAAAACAGCTACAATTGCTGGTAATATAAGTACAAATGCAGGTGGTATGAGAGCTGTTAAATATGGAGTAACTAGAGATTATGTAAGAGGTCTTGAAGTGGTTACAGCAGCTGGAGATATTATTAATATAGGTGGGAAGGTAGTTAAGAATAGTTCAGGTTATTCCCTAGGAAATTTAATAGTTGGTTCTGAGGGGACTTTAGCTATAATAACTAAAGCTATGCTTAAATTATTACCTTTACCTAAAGAAGTAATTAGTATGATAGTACCTTTTGAGAGCTTAGAGGATGCAATAAGTGCAGTACCTAAAATAATTAAATCTAAAATAGTTCCAACAGCAATGGAATTTGTAGAAAGTGAAATATTAGAAGATTCAGCAGAGTACTTAGGAGTTGCTTTACCAGTGGAAAAGGCTGGAGCATATTTAATATTAAAGGTTGATGGAAACTCTAAAGAAACTATGTATAGTGAATATAAAAAGATAGCTGAGGCTTGTTTAAAAGCAGGGGCGAAAAATGTTTATATGGCAGATACAGAAGAAAGACAGGAGCAGTTATGGACTGCTAGAGGTTCATTCTTAAAGGCTATTCATAATTCTACAACAGAGATGGATGAAGTTGATGTAGTTGTTCCAAGAAATAGAATAGCAGATTTTGTTAAGTTTACAAAGGAAGTTCAAAAGGAAGTTAACATAAGAATAAAAAGTTTTGGACATGCTGGAGATGGGAATTTACACATTTATATATTAAGAGATCAATTAGATGAAAAACTTTGGAGAGAAAAACTTAATAAAGCCATGGAGCTTATGTATCATAAGGCTAATGAATTTAAAGGAAAAGTTTCAGGGGAGCATGCTATAGGTTATGCTAAAAAAGAATATTTAAACGAAGCTGATAGTTTTATAGTTTTAGCTATGATGAGAAACATAAAAAAATCTTTAGATGAAAAAAATATAATGAATCCAGGAAAAATAATTCAATAAAAACAAGGCTAAATTGCGAAAAAGTTAAGCAATTTAGCTTTTTTTTATAAAAAGTCTAAATTTTCAGAAAAATAGAAATTAAGTAAATATATGGTATAATTAAATTGTGAAAATTTTAATCTATAAATTAACTAATAATTAGTAATTAAATTTCATTTGTTTTAACAATGTTAATGAGGGACAAAATATTCATGAACAAATGGTGATAGTTTACTATTAGCAATTTACAAGGAAAAAGTTAAATGTTACAGTATAGTTGACAAATTTACTATTTAATTAATAGTTAAGAAAAAAAGTTAATAATTAATAATCAAATAAATTTGGTATTTTTAAGGAGGCTTTTAGCTATGTATAAACAATGGGAAGGTTTTAACAGCGGAGTTTGGACTGAAGAAATAAATGTAAGGAACTTTATACAAAAAAACTATAAAGAATTTAATGGGGACAAAAGCTTTTTAGTTGGTACAACTGAAAAAACAGATAAAGTTTGGGATAAGGCCAAAGCATTAATAGTTGAAGAAATTAAAAAAGGAATAATAGATGTTGCTACAGATAGAGTATCAGGAATTGATAACTATGAAGCAGGATATATAGATAAAGATAATGAAGTAATAGTAGGGCTTCAAACTGATGCACCTCTTAAAAGAATAGTAAACCCATATGGTGGAATGAGAATGGTGGAAACTTCTCTTGAGTCTTATGGATACACTTTAGATCCAGCTATAAAAGCACATTTCAATGAGTATAGAAAAACTCATAACCAAGGTGTTTTTGATGCTTATACAAAGGAAACAAGAGCAGCAAGATCAGCAGGTCTTTTAACAGGTCTTCCAGATGCTTATGGTAGAGGAAGAATTATTGGTGACTATAGAAGAGTTGCATTATACGGAATAGATTTCTTAATAGAAGAAAAGAAAAAAGACTTAGATAACTTAAAAGGTGATATGTTAGAAGAGTTAATTACAAGAAGAGAAGAAGTAAACGAGCAAATAAGAGCACTTCAAGCTATAAAATCAATGGCTCAAAAATATGGAGTAGATTTAAGCGAACCAGCAGAAACTGCTAAAGAAGCTGTTCAAGCTGTATATTTAGGATATTTAGCTGCAATTAAAGAAAATAATGGAGCTGCAATGTCTTTAGGAAGAACTTCTACTTTCTTAGATGTATATATGGAAAGAGATTTAGCTAGAGGAATCATTACAGAGCAAGAAGCACAGGAAATGATAGACCAATTTATCATTAAATTAAGACTTGTAAGACATTTAAGAACTCCTGAGTATAATGATTTATTTGCTGGAGATCCAACTTGGGTAACAGAATCAATAGCTGGTATGGGTATAAACGGAAAGTCTTTAGTTACTAAAAACTCATTCAGATACCTTCATACTTTAATAAATTTAGGACCAGCACCAGAACCAAACTTAACAGTTTTATGGTCAGATAGATTACCAAAAGGATTTAAAGATTTCTGTGCAGAGGTTTCAATAAAAACTGATTCAATTCAATATGAAAATGATGAAGTTATGAGAGCTATGTATAGTGATGATTACGCAATAGCTTGTTGTGTATCAGCTATGAATGTTGGTAAACAAATGCAATTCTTCGGAGCAAGAGCAAACCTTGCTAAAGCATTACTTTACACTATTAATGGTGGTATAGATGAGAAAACAGGTAAAAAAGTAATCGAAGGAATTGAGCCAATAAATGATGAAGTTTTAGATTATGATAAAATTAGAGCTAACTATGCTAAAGTTTTAGAAGAAGTAGCTAGAATTTATGTAGATACAATGAATGTAATTCACTGTATGCATGATAAATATGCTTATGAAGCAGGTCAAATGGCTCTTCATGACACAAAGGTAGAGAGATTAATGGCCTTTGGTATAGCTGGTCTTTCAGTTGTAGCTGATTCATTAAGTGCTATAAAATATGCTAAGGTTATACCAGTAAGAGAAAATGGAGTAGCAGTAGATTTTAATATTGAAGGTGAATTCCCTAAATACGGAAATGATGATGATAGAGTTGATGATATAGCTGTAGAGGTTGTTACAAAATTCTCAAATGCTCTTAAGAAACATCCATTATATAGAGATGCTAAGCATACCTTATCAATATTAACTATAACTTCAAATGTAGTTTATGGTAAGAAAACAGGGGCTACTCCAGATGGAAGAAAAGCAGGAGAGGCATTTGCACCAGGAGCTAACCCAATGCATGGAAGAGATGCTAGTGGAGCTTTAGCAAGTCTTAACTCAGTAGCTAAAATACCTTATCATGAAGTTTGTGAAGATGGAGTATCAAATACTTTTTCAATAGTACCAGATGCTTTAGGAAAAGATGAAGAGGGAAGGGTTACTAATTTAGTAGGATTACTAGATGGTTACTTTGGTCAAGGAGCTCATCACTTAAACGTTAATGTATTTAATAGAGAAACATTAATGGATGCTATGGAAAATCCAGAAAAGTATCCAAGTTTAACAATAAGAGTTTCAGGATATGCTGTTAACTTTACTAGATTAACTAGAAAGCAACAACAGGAAGTTATAAGCAGAACATTCCATGGTGAAATTTAATAATTAATTATTTTAGGAGGAGGTTGTGTCAAGTTTTGATACAGCCTCTTTATTTTAAGGAGTGATTTTATGGTTAAAGGAAGAATACATTCAGTGGAAACTATGGGGCTTGTAGATGGACCAGGAATTAGATTTGTTGTATTTATGCAGGGCTGTAAATTACGCTGTGCCTATTGTCATAATCCTGATACTTGGGCTTTAGAGGCTGGTGAAGAAATTGATGCTAAAGACTTAGTTGAAAAAATAAAAAGATATAAAAATTACTTTAAAGTTTCTGGTGGTGGAGTAACTTTTTCAGGGGGAGAGCCACTTTTACAACCAGAATTTTTACTTGAAGCCTTGAAACTTTGTAAGGAAAATGATATACATACAACCTTAGATACAGCTGGAGTTGGAATTTCAAATTATGAAGAAATACTTTCCTATGTAGATCTTATTATGTTTGATATAAAACATTTAGATAAAGAAGGCTATAAAAATTTAGTTGCTGGAGATATAAATAAAGCAGAGGAATTTTTAGAAGTCTGTGAAAAACTTGATAAAAAACTTTGGATTAGACAGGTTGTAGTACCTGGAATAACTGACTCTAAGGAATATTTACAAAGACTTAAAGAAAGAATTGATAGAATAAAGAATGTAGAAAAGATAGAGCTTTTACCCTACCATGTATTAGGAGCAAATAAATATGACAGTTTAGGAATAGCCTATAGATTAAAAGATTTGAAAGCAATGGATAAAGAACTTTTAAAGGAAATGGAAAAAGAAATATTTAAAAAATAAAAGGGACATTATTGTCCCTTTTAATATTTATATAAAGCTTTTTTTAATGTAGGTATTCTATTTATATGTTCTAATAAATAATTAGCTGTTATACCTATAAATATACCAGTGACTATACCTGCCATTGAAAGAAAAGGTAAATATAAAACCACTCCAAAGTTACCTAAAACTAGGGAGGCAGCAAAGAGTTGTCCTATATTATGAAAAACAGCTCCAGCAGCACTAATTCCAATTATAGATAGATACTTTGAGAAAAATTTTTTGAAAAAGATTATTACTATAAAGCTTAATATTCCTCCAGAAGCACTATAGATTAACATAGAAAAAGAGCCACCAAATAGACTAGACATAAAAAGTCTTAAAAATAAAACTGCAAAAGCATCTCTATATCTAGGCAAACTATAAATAGCTATCATTATAACTAAGTTAGCTAGTCCAAGTTTAGCCCCAGGTGTTATAAATGGAACAGGAATCATGTTTTCAAAAATAGAGAGTATTAAAGCCATTGCTACAAGTAAACTCATATATATTAATTTTGTAGTATTTTTTCTAACCATATTATATTTATTGTGATAAAATCATCTCTTCAGAATTATCACTTTCCTCCCCTTTAATTTCTATAATTATTTTTTGAGGTAAACAAATAATATTTTCTCCTACTTTTTTAATAAAGCCCTGTTTTATACAAATAGAATCTGAGCAATGAGCTTCTTCTATAGAAATTGAATTATCTTTAATGATTATTTTATTAACTCCCTCTTTAGTTTTTAATTCTAAAGTTTCTAATCCTTTATGGGCTGATAAATTTATAGTTTTAAAAAGTTTTCCCTCAACTTTTATTTCTGCATAGGTAGAATTATAATTTTTTTTTGTATAATTTAAAAATAAAAAATAAGGTAAGAAAGATATAAAAACTAAAAACAATATTAAAAGTATGTCGCATTTTCTTAATAGTTTCATAACAATATTCTCCAAAAATACAAAATTCGAGATATTTCTCTGTATAATTATAATATTTATAATTTCATTTGAACATGGATAAAAAATTAATTTTACTATAGAAAAAAGTTATATAGCATAAGAAAAAAAGGGGATAAAATTGGTGAAAAAAATTGTATAATTCATAGTGTGAAAAGAATTACAATGTTTTGGGTGAAAGGGGAAATTAAAATGAAAAAGAAATTAATAGCTACAGTATGTGCATCTTTAGTTGCATTCTCATTAGTATCATGTGGAGGAGAAGAGAAGAAAGCTGAAGATAAAAAAGATGATAAGCCAGCAGCAGGACAAGAAGTAGCAGGTGCTTTTAAGAAAGGTACTTATGAAGCAGAAACTAAGGTTGCTGATGATAAAGGAAATAAAGCTAAAATGGTAATAACAGTTGGTGAAGATGGAAAAATCAGCGATGTTAAATACAATGAATATAGCGAAAAAGATAATGTAAATAAAAGAGATAACGAAGAATATAACAAGAAAATGAAAGAAGTATCAGGAACAAACCCTAAAGAAGCTGAGCCAGCTATCGAAAAGCAAATAAAAGATAAGCAAAGTGCTGAAATAGATACAGTAACAGGGGCAACTGGTACAAGTGGACTTGCTAAGCAATTAGCAGAAGCAGCAATAGCTAATGCAAAAGAAGGAAAAACTGATAAAGCTTTAGTAGAAGCTAAAAAATAGTTTTTTAATAAAAAATAGTGCTATGGGAACATAGTGCTATTTTTTTGTTATTTTTTAAGAGTAAATAAAATTACTGTTAATAAACGTCGAATTCTATAAAAAAACTATAATATTATTATATAATTTTATATGGAAGAAATAATTTAGGGGAATTTCTTGAAACTATTTAAAACTTATTAATGTAAGAATTAATTTTATAAACCAATTTAAGATATAGTTTATTTTAGTTATAAATTAGCGGTTGGTTTTTTATAAAATTTAAGGGGGATAAAATGAAAAGTAGAAAAAAATTAGCAGGATTATTTATTATTCCAGTCTTTCTTTTAACGATGGTTGCAGGTTGTTCTAATGAGAAAGTAGAAGAAAAAAATAAAGAAAAACTTTCAAAAACAGAGGTACTTATGGGAACCTCAGTGAAGGTTACCTTATATGAAGGTGGAAGTGAAAAAATATTAAATAAAGCCTTTGATAGAGTTAAAGAGTTAGAGGAAATATTAAGTATAAATAAATTAGGAACAGAGATAGATAAAGTTAATGAAAATTCAGGTGAAAAGCCTGTAAAGGTTAGCGATGATAGTTTTACTATAATAGAAAAAGCTGTAGACTATTCAGAAAAATCTAGTGGAGCCTATGATTTAACTATAGGACCTTTAGTTAAACTTTGGAGTATAGGCCTTCCAGAGGCTAAAGTGCCAAGTGAAATTGAAATAAAAGAAGCACTAGGGAAGATAGATTATAAAAAAGTTAAACTAAATGAAGAAAGTAAGGAAGTATTTTTAGAGGATAAAGGGATGATGTTAGACCTTGGAAGTATTGCTAAAGGATATACAGCGGATGAACTTGCTAAGCTTTTAAAGGAACAGTTAGTAACAAAGGCTATAATAGATATTGGTGGTAATATATATGCCGTAGGAGAGAAAGCAGAGGGGAAGGATTGGACTATAGGAATACAAAATCCTTTTACTGATAGAGGTGAGGCTTTAGGATCTATAACTGTTAAGGATAAATCTATTGTAACTAGTGGGATTTATGAAAGATATATAGAAGAGGATGGAAAGAAATATCATCATATTTTAAATCCTGAAACAGGTTATCCTTTTGAGGGTGATATTGCAGGGGTTACTTTAGTTACAGATAAATCAATAGATGGAGATGCCTTATCAACTCTTATTTTTACAAAGGGAGTAAAAGAGGGAATTGAGTTTGTAAAAAATATAGATTCAGTGGAAGCAATATTTATAACTAAGGATAAAAAGATTTATTTAACAGATGGATTAAAGGAGAATTTTAAATTAATAGATGAGGAATTTCTAGTAGAAAATTAATAAAGTGTAATAAACTTTACATTAACAAAGGGGATAAATTATGAATATAGAGGGATTAAAATATTTTTCAGAGGTAGCTATGTTAAAAAGTATTTCAAAGGTAGCTGAGAAATCACATATTTCTCAACCAGCACTTAGTAATCAACTTTTAAAGCTTGAATCAGAACTTGGAGTGAAACTTTTAGAACGTAGTAACAAAGGTGTTAATTTAACTGAATATGGAGAGGTGGTTTTTGGATTTTCAAAGGAAATTTTAAATCTTCATAATGGTTTGATGAAAGAAATTAATAATAAAAAAAATGAAAAAAAAGAAGTGAAATTAGCAGTAACTAATGTTGAGTCTAATGTTTTATTATCTAGATTTTGTTCTAAAATAATAAATCTTTTTGAAAATTCTAATATAATAATTGATAGCAATTTTAAAGAAAATCAACAGGGAGCTTTACTTAGTAATAAGTTTGATATAATTATAGGAAAAGAATTAATTAGAGATAAAGATATTGAATCTAGTTACTTAGGTAGTGATAAATTTATTTTGGTATCTAAAAAGGAGTTAAAGATTGACAATATTGAGAATTACACTCTTATTCTTTATGATGATGAGTTTGTAACCAATGAATTTTTTAATATGGATATTTTAAATAAAATGAATTTAAAAACTAATTCTTTAAAGGTAATAAAAGAGTATATAAAACAAAAGGATACATTAGCCTTTGTTCCTAAAATAGCTATTGAAAAAGAATTGAAAACTGGTGAATTAAAGGAAGTGAAAAATAATTTTTATGAAATAAATTATGATTTTTTTATAAGTTATAAAAAGAATTTAGATTTAGAAATTAAAGAAAAAATTAAAATTTTATCAGAAATTATAATTGATAAATTAAAAGAAGATGACTTTATGTAAAGCTTTATTATAAGTAGATAATCAACTGAACATACTAGAATTAATTTTTTATTTTTGGTATAATTCTAAGGAATGTTGAAAGTCTAAAAAAATAGAGGATATAATAAAGAAAAGGAGTCATAAGATGAGTTTTTTCTGTGAAATATACTTAAATAAAATAAATCATAATATAAATAAAGTAAAAGAATTAAGTGGAAATAAAAAAGTTATAGGTGTTATTAAGGCTAATGCCTATGGTCTTGGTAGTAAGAACATTGGAGATTATATAAAAGATAAAGTTGATATGCTTGCTGTAGGAGAATTTAAAGATGCTATAGATATAATGGATAAAGATGTTTTATTATTATCACCATTATCTCAGGGAGAGGTTTTTAAAAGCCCAAGAGAAAATTTAATATTTACATTAGATAATGAAGGGGCTTTAAATTACATAGATAGTAAAAAAAATTATAGAGTACAAATATACTTAGATACAGGAATGAATAGAATGGGGATAAAACCTCAACATTTAGAAGGTTTTATTGAAAAAATTGAAAAAAACTTTCCTAATGTAAAAATTGAAGGGCTATATACTCATCTTCATAAATGTGCTGATGTTGAATATACTTTAAAACAAATAAAGTTATTTAAGAAATTCACTGAAGGATATAGAGAAAAATATGAATACATACATTGTTTAGCTTCAAGTGGAATAAATAATAGTAAGTTAAGAGAAGCAGCCGCCTTTACCACTGCAGTAAGAGCAGGAAACATAATGTATGGATATATAGGTTTAGGTAATGGATTCAAAAAAACCTTTGATTATTACGCAACTGTAGAAGCAACTTATAAAGTAAAAGCAGGAGAGTCTATAGGCTATGGTGGTTTATATAAAGCTAAAAAAGACATGGAAATAGGAATAATTCCTGTAGGTAATATTCATGGGTTAGGTGTAGCTAGAGAGATACGTAAAAACTTTATTTATGATGTTGTAAGAGCAGCCATAAGATCATTTAAAGAACGACCTATAATATTTAATAAGGGAAGAGCAATAGAGATAGTAGGAAAGCCTAACATGAACATAACTATAATAAATTTTGAGGGTTCAAAGTTAGAGGATAAATTTAAGCTTGAAATGTCTCCAATATTAGCGGATAGCTTTATTGAATGTAGATTAATAGAAGAAAAATAAAAAAAAGCCATTAAGGCTTTTTTTATTTTATAAAATTATGTAATGGTATAAAAATGATTCCCTGTTTTGATAAACATGATAATGCCTATGAAAGCTAAAATTAAGGAAGAAGTATAAATTCTAAGAAAAATTCTTTTTGCTTTATTTAAAGTTCTACCATTAGTTATGATACTTACATTGATACTTCCAAGAATACTTAATATAGCAATTATAAAAATTATATGAAGTTCAAAGAAATAAGAAAGAATGGCTAAAGAAAAACCAAAGAAATTTAATATCAAGTAAGAAATTATAGGTGAATTATAAATCTTATTCATTTTTTTCCCCCCTTTTAAATTATTATAAAATATTATTGAAAAAAATTCAAAAAACATTAATTAAATAAAAACAGTAGCTTAAAAAAAAGAAATTATGTTTACTTGAAAAAAGCTTTATCATATAATTATCTAGGAATAAATTTTCTGAGAGAGGAATGTCTATGGATTTAGCAAACATTAATAAAGGTACTGAGGATGAATTAATAATAAACTTTAGAAAAGCAAAAAAATTATATAAAAAGTTTTTAGAAGAAAATACTAAAGAATATGGATTATCACAGAACGAAATAGAGATATTAATGTTTTTAAAAAGAAATAGTAAACAAAATACAGCAAAAAACATAGTAGAATATTCGGGTATTTCAAAGGGCATGATATCAAGAACTATTGATGGGCTTATAAGTAAAGGAATAATTAAGCTAGAAAAAGATAGGAAAGATAAAAGAATAGCAAGATTAAAAATAGTAGAAAATTCAAAGGAGCTTATAGAAAGTTTAGAAAAAGCTAGTACAGAATTTATAACTATAATATTTAATGGTATTCCAAGAGAGAATGTGAAAATATTAGAGGATTCTTTAAAAATAATGCTAGATAATTTAAATGCTTTATAATAAAAAAAAGATTGTATTAAATTATAAAAATTTATGCAGTCTTATTTTTATAAATGGATAATTTTTAATTTATAAAGGAATAATAGAAAGAAAAGTTTTTCAGTGATAGAACTTATTAATTTAAATTAAGGGAGCGACAGATTAATGAAATTTTTAAACTTAATGCTTATATTTATTCCTATAAGTTTAATCTGTAAAATTATCCATCTATCTGAACCACTAATATTTTTATTATCAGCTTTAGCTATTGTTCCTTTAGCAGCTTATATAGGAAAAGCAACAGAGGAACTTACCTATTATACAGGTGAGCGAATAGGTGGTCTTTTAAATGCTAGTTTAGGTAATGCTACAGAACTTATAATTTCAATTTTTGCAATTAAAGCAGGGCTTTTTTCTGTAGTAAAGGCATCTATAGCAGGGTCTATACTAGGAAATACACTTTTGGTTCTAGGAGCTAGTATGATTGCAGGAGGATTAAAACATAAAAGACAGAAATTTAATAAGGGAGCAGTTGAAGTTACATCAACTATGTTATTATTTTCAGTGATAGCAATAGTACTTCCAGCTTTTTTTTATAACTTAAAAGATAAATCTATAATAATGAATACGGAGAAGATTTCTTTATTTATTTCAGTGGTTTTATTTATAGTTTATGTTTTAAGTATAATTTTTTCATTAATAACACATAAAGATATTTATGTAGAAGAAAGTTTGATAGAAGAAATAGAAGATATTGAAGAGGATGAAAAGGTAAAAAAGAGATGGAGTCTTTGGCTTTCTATAGGAGTTTTGATTTTAGTTACCATATTAATAGCTTTAGAAAGTGAAGTATTAGTAAGTTCAGTTACACCTATGACTGAAATGCTAAAAATAAGTGAAAGCTTTGTAGGGCTTATTTTAATACCTATAATAGGTAATGCAGCTGAACATAGTACTGCTATGATAATGGCAATAAAGGATAAAATGAATGTAGCAGTGGAAATATCCTTAGGTTCAAGTCTTCAAATAATACTTTTTGTAGCACCAATACTTGTATTTATAAGCTTATTTTTTAAGCCAATGAATTTAATATTTACAGCCTATGAACTTGTAGCTTTAATAGCTGCGGTGGCAATAGCAAATAAAGTTGCTATTGATGGAGAATCAAATTGGCTTGAGGGTACTATTTTAATAGGAATTTATATAATATTAGCATTCTTATTTTATTTTCTTTAAAGAAATATTAAAGTAATTATGTTAATATATAAATATATTATAAATTTGTCAAAAGAGGTAGGAAAATGAAGGTAGATAATTTACTTATAGATAGCTTATTTGAAGATTCTGTTTCCAATGAAAATAAAGATGTTAATAGAATTGTTGATGAAGTCTTTAGTGATAATTCAGATAAGAAGAAAACAGTGAAAATTGAAATATTAGGACCAAATGGTTTATCTGATAATAGTGAAAAATCTTTAGAAAATCAAGAAAGAATAGAGGCTATGCTTAAAGAAGCTGTTGGAAGTGAAACTGTAGAAAGAGTTTTAAGTAATATAGAAGAAGAAGAAAAATTTTCAGATTACATAGATGATGCTATATTTATGAGAAATCAAGATGCTGATTTAACAGGAATAGAAGGTGCTTTAATAAGAGGCTGTAGAATTGAAAAAAGATTAACTTTTTATAGAAAACAATCAGAACAGTGTAAAAAAAATTGTGAGAAACTTATGGAATATGAATTTTTCCAAAGTTTAAATAGAATGATGGAAGAGCAAGGGGAAATAGATATTTTTGACGAAAATAAAAAAATACCTTACATAATTTCAGAAGAGGAATATTTACTAATTAAATCTGAAATAGAAGACTTTTATCAGGAAAGATTAAAAAATCTTAAAGAAGAGGCAGAAATTTTAAATGAAAAAAGTTATATTATAGTAGGTGAAACATTAGAAGGGGAAGAAAGAATTTTAGGGTTTATTGAAAAAGAAGAAGCTGCTATAGAACTTTTTGAAAATTCAACTTTAAATAATAAAAGTCTATCTCTTGCAAGATTAGAATATTTAAAAGAAGAAGAAAGCAAAATAATTTTAAATTACGAAATAGTTGAAACAATAAAATAAAGTTATTTATTTAAAAGGCTTAGGTTGTATAAATTTAAACAACCTAAGCTTTTTTTATTAAAACTAATTATTAAAAATATTTTTTAGATTTTCAATTAGAAGTTTATTAGAGTTTGGAGTTAAAATACAAACTCTAAAGAAATAGTCATCTAAGCTAGGGAATGATTTACAATTTCTAATGATCATAGCTTTTTCACTTAGCTTTTCATATAAAGCGGTAGAAGTGATTTTTTTATCTGTAATTTCACAAAGAATAAAATTACCAAAGCTATTATAAACTTTTATTCCATTTAAAGAAGCTAGATTTTCAAGTAGAAATTCACGTTCTTTTTTTATTTTTTCAGCTGTTGAAAGGATAAAATTATTATCAATAAACATTTCTTCTCCCATTATAGTAGCAAAAATATTTATATTCCAAAGGTCTAAAGTTTTAGAGAATTCATCTAATATGATAGGATTAGAATTTAGGGCATAACCAAGGCGTAGACCTGGAGTACCAAAAAATTTAGAAGTACCTCTTATTACAAAAAGTTTTTTATATAAATCTACAAGAGATGTTGAAGAAAAAACATTTAAATCAGTGAACTCTACATAAGTTTCATCTACCATAATGAAACTATTAGTGCTTTTAAGTATTTTTTCTATTTCTAAGGCTGAAAAAGCAAAACCAGTAGGATTATTTGGATTACAAATAATAACTAAATCAGCATTTTCTTTATTTATTTCTTTAATAAAATTATCTATATTAACTATAAAGTTATCTTCTTTTTTTGCAAAAAAATTCTTTATAATACAGTTATGCTTTTTTAATTCTTTTTCATATTCTGAATAGGATGGACTTAAAAGAATAGCCTTTTTAGGAGATACTATTTTTATAAAAGAAGAAATAAGTTCTGTTGCACCACTACCTAAAATTATATTTTTACTATTACAATTGCAATAATTAGAAATAGAATTTTTTAATTCCTTATAACTAGGATCAGGGTATAAAGAAACCATATCTATATTTTCTATTAATTTATTTTTTGCTTTTAAAGAAGAACCAAAGGGATTTATATTAGAACTAAAATCCATTAAACTTTCTTTTTTTAAGCCAAGATTTTTACTTAAATCAAAAATGTTAGCTCCATGATTTACAGACATTAAAATCGCTCCTTTAAATTAATTTATATTAATATTATTATAGCTTATTTGTTAAAATATCAAATAAAATTAGCAAATAACTGACAAATATTATTATAGTATAAATTCTATTAATAACCTAGAAAAATGTAGAATTCACTCAGAATATTTTCCCAAAAAATAGTTGTATGTTACATTTAATTGTAGTATACTTTAATCAAGCTAGAGATAGCGATTAATTAGATTAAAGTCATGGTAAATAAGTTTCTCCTTAGTTAGAGAATTTATTAAATCCAATGGTCTTTAACGAGGAGGTAATTTAAAATGGAAGATAAGAAAATAGTATGTTGTGATTGCGGAGCTGAATTTGTATTCACAGTTGGAGAGCAAGAATTTTACAAAGCTAAAGGATTCGATAACGAACCAAGAAGATGCCCAGCTTGTAGAAAAGCTAAAAAAGAGCAAAATAATAGAAGATAATTTCAAGCCATGTTTTTACATGGCTTTTTTTTATTTCAAATATTAAAAGGCTCTATCAAAATCTGATAAAGCCTTTTAATTAATTTAGTTGTTTTTTTATTTCTTTTGATAAGGAATTTGAAATTTCGAATCTAAGTAAAATTCTATAAATATTAATAGAAATTAATTTAGATTTTGCATCTTCAAGGGTTGAAAAAGTAACTTTAACTCTTTCTTTTAAAAGCTCTAAAAGTTCATCTTCCTTATAATTTTTATTTAAAGTCTTTTCATAAATTTCCTTTAAAGATTTTTTGAAGCCATCAATTTCTTCACTGTTAAAGGAATAATTATAAAGAGAGAAAAATAAAAAATAAATATTGTTATTTAAAATTCTTTCATTATAGACAAATTGGTTAATAATAGTACTATTAACATTACTATTATTTAAAATTAATTTATCTTCTAAAAGTTTTCCAATAAAAATTTTATCACTTAAAGTGTTTAATAGTGATAAATCAATCTTTTTTTCAAAACCTTCATTAAGCATTTCTTCACTAAGCTTACAGTAAGTATCGGTAAAATTACCTAAAGCTACTTCACTATCAAAAGGCATTATGTACTTAGTTCCAAGGTAACCTATAAAAATTCCAACAGCCATAAAGAAGAATCTATAGAATATAGCCTCATAGGGATTTTTACCAAGCATAAAGAACACACCAAGAACTATAGCAGTTATACAAATGATTTTTTTATCATAATCCTTTAAGAACATGTAAACATAATAAAGAATTAGGAAGATTATTATTTGAATAGCACTTGAATGGAAAACTAATATTATAAAGACAAATAAAAGGATTCCTCCAGTGGTACCAATAAATCTTTGTAAAAATCTTTCCTTTGAATTTTCTGCATAGGGTTGAACTACAGCATAAAGTGTAATTGTAATCCATTCTCCAAAAGGTATTTTGAAGTATTGTACTACAAAATAAGAAACAGAAATTAAAAAGGATAATCTAAAAGCATAACTAAACTTTATAGAGTTTGCATTAAAGTTTAATTTTAATATGCTTTGAAAGGCAGATTTTTTTGAAATTTTTAAATAGTTATTTAAATCTTTACTTTTTCTATGTTCATCCTTTACTTCGTTAAAGTTATTTATAGAAAATCTTAGCATTGAAATATTTTGAATTATTTCATAAGCTGAATAATCATAACTTAAAAGTTTTTCATAGGAAGAGGTAAAGAAATCAATTTCTTTTATTATCATTTCATCTGCTTTATCTTCTTCAACAAAAAGAAGTATTTTATTTAAAAGTATGGATAAATCTATTAAGAAAGCTCTGTATAAATCATCATCTAAATTATGAGTAAGTTCATAAAGTGAATAATTTAGTCTTTCCATGTAAAGAGAAAAGTTAAGTCTAATATTATCAATGGAGTTAATATAAAAATAGTTGGATTTTCTTTCATTAATTATATTAACTATATTTTCAATGGCAGAACTAATTTTCTTTTCTTCTTTAGTAAGATTTTCACCACGGGATAAAAGTATTATTTTTGAAGAAACTTCAAAAACTAAATCCCTTAAGCTTTTTTGCAGAACTTTTTTAGATTTATTTTTATTAACTATAAGCTGTGTGATAATTAGGAATAATGATCCAAGTGATAATCCAAGTAATCTTTTTGGTAAATCAGATATTGGAATTGGATTAACTAAAAGGAATAAGTATCCTAAAACAAAGGGTGCCCATATAGATTTTTTTAAATCATAAACAAGGGAGTAAGTTATAAAAAATAATGCTAAAAAGTTAATTATAAGCCCTATGTAAATATTAAGAGAGGCTAAAAATGGGAAAATACCAATGTATAAATAGATTACAAAGAATTTTCCCATATTTTTAAAGGGGTTAGCTGTAAGATCTTTATCAAAAAGCATAGTGGCCCCATGAACAATAGCCACTCCAACAAAAGCATTATCAGAACCTAAAAAATTCCAAGCTGCAAAAAAACCTAAGATAGCCAAAATATAAATTGCTGTTTTGGATATAAAAGTTTTTTTATCTATTTTATTGTCAAAAATCATCGCATAAACCTCGAATTATTTAGTAAGCTTTAAAATAATTTCTTTGTAATCAGGGAAAATAAATAAAAGCTCTTCTCTTGAAAATAGTTCAAAATCTTCAAAGCTGAAAGCAGGAGCAACCATACATCCAACTAAGGAGAAACCTTCCTTATTCATAGCACTTCCAAAAATATAGCCTTTAGGAACTAAAACTTGAGGACTTTGATTTTTAGAAATATCTAATCCAAGTTCTTTAGTAATAAGTTCTCCTTCAGGGGAAATCATGTAAATAGTAAGTGCAGAACCAGCATGATAGTACCACATCTCATCTGATTTTAATCTGTGGAAATGGGAAACTTCACCGGTTTTTAAAAGAAAGTAAATACTACTAAATAAATCTTTTTCATCACCATTTTCTCTTTTAATTTGTTCTTTAGATAAAATAGTTTCTTTATAGAAACCACCTTCAACATGAGCAGTTAAATTAAGTTTATCTATAAAATATTCTGCTGTGTACATAAAACATCATCCTTTCGTAAAAAAAAGTAAACTAAATTCAAGAAATATTAACATAATTTACTTAGCCTAATTATATATAAGTGGATAAATAATTTCAACTAATCATTGATAGAAAGGTTATAAATCTGTATAATGAGTCTGAATAAACGATTATGGAGTGATAAAAAAATATGAGAATGAGAAAAAAGCCTTGGGCTAGACCGGAACTTGAAAGTTGTGATTTTTTTATAATAAATCCAAAAGAAAATAAAGGTAAGTGGAAAGAAACATTTAAAAATAAAGATAGAGAAATACATTTAGAACTTGGTGGCGGAAAGGGAACTTTCATGGCTATTTTAGCTTCAGAAAATCAAGATACTAACTATCTATCAATAGATATTAAAGATGAGGTTATAGTTCTTGCAAAAAGAAATATAGAAAAAGCTTTTAAAGAAGCTAATATAGAAAATATAGACAATGTAAAAATAATGGCTCAAGAAATTAACATAATAACAGAAGCCTTCGGAGATGGTGATGTTATTGATAGAATTTATATAAACTTCTGTAATCCTTGGCCAAAGGATAGACATAAAAAAAGAAGATTAACTCATACAAGACAACTTGAGAATTATAAAACATTCCTTAAAAAGGGTGGAGAAATAAGATTTAAAACAGATGATGATGAATTATTTGAAGAGTCTTTAGAATATTTCAAAGAATCAGGATTTGAAATAAAGTATATTACAAGAGATTTACATAACAGTGATTTTGAAGGTAATATTAGAACAGAGCATGAAGAAATGTTCTCATCAAAGGGAATAAAAATTAAGTTTTTAATAGCAGTATATAAATAAAATAAGACTTTATTAAGGTGAATAAAGATTTACTTTAATAAAGTTTTTTTATAACTTAAAAATAATAAAACACATATTTTAAACTGAGTAGAGAAAAAATAATAAAAAATATATACTAAGGAGAAAAAAATGAAAGCAGAAGATTTAATTTCTAAATTTAAAAATTGGGTGGTCATAGGAGATGTAGGTAATAGCAAAAAATATGCATCTATGATTTTAAATAAGTTTAAAGAAAAGGGCTATAATGTGGCAGGAGTTCATAAAGCTTCAGAGGGAGCCTATAAAAAACTTTCTGATGTTCCCTTTGAGATAGAGGCTATAGACCTTTGTATCAATGCTAGAGATGGAATTAAATATTTAATGGAAGGGAAGGAACTTGGAATAAAATATGTTTTAGTGCAACCAGGAGCAGAAAGTAAAGAAATAATGGATTTCTGTGATAAAAATGGAATAACTATAATACAGGGTTGTGCACTAGTAGAACTAAGAAAAATATAATTT